>JAQUWD010000055.1:0-7402 GCA_028693055.1 Eubacteriales bacterium
GGGTACGGATGGCTTATTTTGCCCATGAAACGGAAAAAGGAAATACAAAAGTAAGCTTTCGCGCGTTAAGCCCGTATCGAATTGATCATGTGGCAGCGGAATTTAGCGGCGGCGGACATGCGCTGGCAGCGGGATGCACCGTAAGCTTGCCAGTTAAAGAAGCGGTGGCGCTGATCGAAGAAAAATTGCTGGCCGCTTGCGCTATGCAGAAGACGGAGTAATGAGCGTGGAGCAAAAACAGTATTGCGGTTTTTTAAATGTATTAAAGCCGCCGGGCATGTCCTCCGCTCAGGTGGTGGGCTATGTCCGTTGGCTGATGGATGGCGCGAAAATAGGCCATGGGGGAACGCTGGACCCAGAAGCAGCCGGCGTTCTGCCATTGATGGTAGGTAAGGCAGCTAGGCTATTTGATTATATGCAGGATAAGGAAAAGGCCTATGTAACGGAGGTTGCCTTTGGAACGGCTACCGATACGCAGGATGCTCAGGGCACGGTGATCAATAGCGGTAATCGATACCCGGATGAAAAGCAAATATGTGATGCATTAGCCGCCTTTACCGGCACAGTGCTTCAGCAGCCGCCAATGTATAGCGCGCTTAAGCAAAACGGAAAAAGACTGTATCAGCTGGCGCGTAGCGGGCAGACCGCCGAGGTACCTAAGCGTGAAGTGGTGGTGCATTCGCTTCAATTCGGCGGCATGACGGAAGATCATGGCGCATTGCTGACGGTGCGATGCTCGAAAGGGTTTTATGTACGCACCCTCTGCCACGACTTGGGAGCGGCGTTGGATTGCCCGGCACATATGCGTTTTTTGCTGCGTATTCAGAGCGGCGTTTTTACGTTGAGTACGGCGGTCACGCTGGAGAAACTGCGGGAAGCTAAGGAAGCGGGTAGGCTGGAAAACCTGTTGTTGCCGCCGGAAGCAGTGCTCGAACACTTGCCTCACGCAGATACGCCCCCCGGTTTTGCGGATGCGGTCCGTAACGGGGGAAGATTGCCCATTTCAGCTTTCCAAGCCCGAAACGGTAAGGAAGTGGAGGACGGTAAACCTCTCTGCCTTTGGCTGGATGGAAAGCTCTGCGCGGTGATGAGGCGAGAGGGAAATCAACTAAAGCCCCATACTTGGCTTGGCGAATAACCGAAAGGAACCAAAGCATATGGAAACTATTCTGGACGGAAGGGCGAAGACAGAGTCTGCCGTGCTGGCACTTGGCATGTTTGACGGCTTGCATATCGGCCATCGGGTGCTGCTGCGGAAGGCAAAGGCATTGGCAAAGGCGGCAAACGCACCGCTGGTGGCTTGCACATTTGTGAAGCATCCGTTGGAGATGATCGCCCCGGAAAAAGCGCCAACGCTGCTGACCACCTTCGAAGAGCGGGTGCAGCTGATGGATAAGCTGGGGGTGGATATCCTGTATGCCGTGCCTTTCGACCGTGAAATGATGAACCAGCTGCCCGAGTGCTACGTGGGCGAGCTGGTACGGCATTTTCATCCTACGGATATGGTTTGCGGGTATAATCATAATTTTGGCAAAGGTGGAAGCGGAACGCCGGCGCTGCTGACCGTGCTGGGAGGAGCGCTGGATTTTCGTACCTTTATCGTTCCCCACATTACCTTTGAAGGCAGAGACGTTAGCTCAAGTATTATTCGGGAGCTGCTTTCTCAGGGAGATGTGAAGGCTGCACGGCAGCTCCTGCTGCGCCCTTATCGCCGCATGGGGGTAGCGGTTGAGCAGGAGAACGGAATGTGTAGCATAAGCATGCCGCCAAACGGAAAACAGACTGTACCAGTGGGACATTACCGTGTTTTGGCAACCGTGAATGGAAAAACGTTTCCTAGCGTTTTAACCATCCGTCAGCAGGAAAGCGGAGGCTGCGCTGTCCCTGTAAAGGTAGACAGATACGCGCAGGTACAAATTGATTTCCTGTCTCAGTGTTAAGCACAATTTGAAGTGGGAGATGAGCTTATGGCGTACCAATGCCGTGTGAACGTAATGGAGAATGAACTATGGTGGGGCGGCGCGGTTAACTGCGGTCACCTGATGCCTTTTGACGGAACAGCGGAGGTAGACCCAAACAAAGGTAGGGAGAACGATCAATTCGCGCCGCTCTATCTGTCCTCCAAAGGGCGTTACCTTTGGAGTGAAAAGCCCTATACGTTCCAAATGAATAAGCAGGAGATCCTTTGTCAGGGAGCGGGAGAGATCGTCTGTAAGGATGGCTATCAAACCCTGAAAGGCGCTTATTTGGCAGCCTGTCAGCATTGCTTTCCGTTTGAACAAAGAATGCCCGACCATCGCTTTTTCACCACGCCTCAATATAATACATGGATTGAGTTGGGAACCCGTCAGAATAGCGATGCTATTCTCCGCTATGCCCATGGAATTGTCGATCACGGTCTTCCCGCTGGGATTTTAATGATCGATGGCGGCTGGCAGGAGGATTATGGCGTTTTTGAATTTCATAAGGGGAAGGTTCCCGATCCGGCAAAGATGATTTACGAGCTGCATCAGATGGGCTTTCAAGTGATGCTGTGGACCTCTCCCATTGTAGCCAGCGCAGGAGCGCAGTATAAAAAGCTTCGAGATATGGGCTATTTGCTTAAGGATAGCAAGGGCGAAATTGCCATTCGGCGTTGGTGGAGCGGCTTTAGCGCAGTGCTGGATTTTTCTAATCCGGAGGCGGTTCAGTGGTATCATGGCGAGCTGAAAAAACTGATGGAGCGTTACGGAGTAGACGGATATAAATTCGATGCAGGCGATTGCTATTTCTACGAGGATGACGACCAAGCCTACAAGCCTGTTTTAGCAAGGGAACAGACAGCGCTCTTTAACGAAGTAGGCGCTCAGTATGCGTTTAACGAGTTCCGCGCGGCATGGAAATTTGGTGGCAAACCGATCGTGGCGCGGCTGCATGATAAGTACCATACGTGGAATGATTACGGCTTGAATACATTGATTCCGCATACCATCGCTCAGGGCTTGCTAGGATATGCCTATTGCTGCCCGGATATGGTGGGTGGAGGCATACTGGATTGCTTTACTCCGGGAAAGTCGCTAGACGAAGAGCTTTTCGTGCGCTGGGCGCAGGCAAACGCATTTATGGGGATGATGCAAATGTCCGTATCCCCTTGGCGTGTATTAAAGGCCGAGCATGCCGCGCTGGTGGTGGAAGCACTGCAAATGCATGCCGATATGGGTGAGAAATTCTATGAACTGGCAAAGCACGCTATGGACACAGGCGAACCGTTGGTTCGGCATATGGCCTATGAATTTCCTACAGAAGGCATGGAAAGGGAGAACGGTCAGTTTATGCTGGGCCAAGAAACGCTTGTAGCGCCGGTACTGAAAAAGGGCGCGAAAACCAAACGGATTGTTCTGCCAAAAGGAAAGTGGAAAGGGTGGAACGGCACCGTTTACGAGGGTGGGCAGGTTTTATTACTGCCCGTTACTCTGCGGGATATCCCGCGCTTTACGCGAGTGGATTGTTAAAGAGAAAAACCCAATTCAAAAATCTTTTTCCAGACGTTTACAAACCATGCTCCCCGTGGTACAATAAACCCTGCGTGTGAACGCTGGAAGAACCGTACCCGCAGCTTGCCGAAAGCCAACAGCAGGCTATGAGTATGGCGATTACCAAAAGCTGCGACTTACGTCGCGGTCAACAATAAGGAGGCAACTCACAAATGGAAAAGTCCGAGATCATCAAAAGCTATGCCCGTCACGAGGGTGACACTGGTTCACCTGAGGTTCAGATCGCGCTGCTCACCGAGCGCATCAATCACTTGAACGAGCATCTGAAGATCAATAAGAAGGACCATCACAGCCGTCGCGGACTGCTGCTCATGGTTGGTAAGCGTCGCGGATTGCTGGACTATCTGAAAAAGACCGATATTGAAAGCTATCGTAACCTGATCGCTCAGCTGGGCTTGAGAAAGTAATTCGGAAATGCAACCGTGTTTGGCGGGGCTATCCCGCCGGACACGGCTGTTTTTGGATGGCGGATCTTGGTGAGGATCCGCGCACAGCCCGAACGCAAGGTTCAGGCAGAGGTGTGACGGCAGGCAACGAGGCCTGTGCGTTGAGAAGAGGAGTAAGGAAATGGATTACAAGGCATTTACCACAGAGCTGGCGGGTCGGCCGCTAACCATTGAATTCGGCAAATATGCCCAACAGGCGGCGGGTTCCGCTTTCGTTCGCTACGGTGAAACCGTTGTGATGGTCAACGTCACTATGAGCGAGCAGGCGCGCGAGGGCGTGGATTTCTTCCCCTTGAGCGTCGATTTTGAAGAAAAGCAGTATTCCGTGGGCAAGATCCCCGGCGGCTTTATTAAGCGTGAAGGTCGTCCTACCGAAAAGGCAACCTTGACCTGCCGTCTGATTGACCGCCCACTGCGCCCCTTGTTCCCTAAGGGAATGCGCAACGACGTGCAGGTAGTTGCTACCTGTCTGTCCGTGGATAAGGATATTCCCCCGGAAATTCCCGCGATGATCGGCTCTTCTGCCGCCATGTCTGTGAGCAATATTCCGTGGGCTGGCCCCACCGGTACCGTTGTGGTGGGCTGCGTGGACGGCGAGTATGTTATTAACCCCGACGAGGCACAACGCGCCAAGAGCACCATGCACGTATACGTCAGCGGCACCAAGGATGCGGTGCTGATGGTGGAAGCGGGCGCCAATGAGGTTTCCGAAGATGAAATGCTTCGCGCTATTCTCTTTGGTCATGAAGAAATCAAGAAGATCGTAGCTTTTATCGAAGGTATTCGTGCGGAAATCGGCAAGGAAAAGTCCGAGGTTTCGCTGGTGACCACCGGCGAGGATGTTAAGGCTGCCGTACGCGAGTATGCATATGATAAGTGCTGCTATGTGTTTGAAACCCCTGATCGTCATGTGCGTCAGGAGCGGGAAGCGGCTGTTAAGGCCGACTGCGCCGAGCATTTTGCCGAGCAGTTTGAGGGCCGCCTGAGCGAGGTAGCCGACGCGCTGTATTACCTGAATAAGGAAATTATGCGCAAAAAGATTTTGGAGCAGGGGATTCGTCCCGATGGACGCGGCTTGACCGACGTGCGCCCCATTTGGTGCGAGACCGGCGTATTGCCCCGCACTCACGGCAGCGCTATCTTCACCCGCGGCGAGACGCAGGCTCTGACTGTAACCACGCTAGGCTCTATGAGCGACGTACAGATGCTGGACGGTCTGGGTTCCGAGGATAGCAAACGTTATATTCACCATTACAACATGCCGCCCTACGCCACCGGCGAAGCTGGACGCATGAAGAGCCCCGGCCGCCGCGAGGTTGGCCACGGCGCACTGGCGGAACGCGCTTTGTTCCCCGTTATTCCCTCGGAGGACGAGTTCCCTTACGCACTGCGTTTGGTGAGCGAAATCTTGTCCAGCAATGGCTCTAGCTCCATGGCTTCCGTCTGTGGCAGCACCCTGAGCCTAATGGACGCCGGCGTGCCCATCAAGAGCCCTGTGGCTGGTGTTGCCATGGGCTTGATCAAGAACGCGGAAAACGGCAACGTGGCGGTTCTTACCGATATTCAAGGCCTTGAAGACTTCCTTGGCGACATGGACTTTAAGGTTGCGGGCACCGTGAAGGGCATTACCGCCATCCAGATGGATATCAAAATTGCGGGTATCGATAAGGCGATTTTGGAAAAGGCGCTTTCTCAGGCTTTAGCCGGACGGCTCCATATCCTGAAAATTATGCTGGAAACGCTAGGACAACCTCGCGAGCATCTCAGCAAATACGCGCCTAAGATCATTCGCTTCACCATCAATCCCGAAAAGATCCGCGAGGTCATTGGACCGGGTGGAAAAATGATCAACAAGATCATCAGCGAGACCGGCGTGAAGATCGATATCGAGGACGACGGACGCGTGTTCATCGCTACGCCCGACGAGGCGGCGGCTACCAAGGCAAAGCGCATCATCGAAGGCATTGCCAAGGATGTTGAGGTGGGCGATGTATATTTGGGCAAGGTTGTGCGCATCATGAATTTTGGCGCGTTCATCGAGCTCACCCCCGGTAAGGACGGCATGCTGCACATCTCCAAGATGGCTGATCACCGCGTGGAGAAGGTGGAGGACGTGATGAACATCGGCGATGAGATAGAGGTCAAGGTCAACGAGATCGACTCTCAAGGCCGTGTAAATCTGATCCGCAATGATATCGCTTATCCGGCGGCGCCAGAAGGCGGCTTCCGTGGCGGTAACACCAGCGGCCCTCGCAGCAATACCCGTCCGCCCCGTAGGGATGGCCGTCCCTTTGGCGGAAATAACGAGCGTAACTAAGCTTGAGTCTGTCGTAAGATAGGCTTCATGAAAAGCCGCCGATTGAAAGGCTGATTGCCGGACAATGGGCGGCTCTTCGCTTTTTTGTAGCACACACGGAAAGGATAACGCAATGTTTGATCAAATCACACTGCCCAATGGGCTGCGGGTGGTAGGGGAAAAGCTTACCCATGTCAGAAGCTGCACCGTGGGCGTATGGGTCAAGGTGGGCAGCACCAACGAACAGGAAGCGGAAAACGGCCTGTCTCATTTCATTGAGCATATGGTTTTCAAAGGCACCAAAACACGCTCTGCTCGGGATATTGCAGAGGAGATGGATTTGGTTGGCGGGCAGCTGAACGCCTTTACCAGCAAGGAATGCACCTGCTTCTATGCGAAGGTCATCGACGAGGATCTTCGGCTGGCAGTGGATATTTTGGCAGATCTGGCGCTTCGGCCCACCTTTGATGAAAAGGAGCTCAATAAAGAGCGGGGCGTTGTGCTGGAGGAGATTGCCATGGTGGAGGATACACCAGAGGATTTGGTGCATGAGCTTTTGGCTCAGTCCGAATTTGAAGGCTCCCTCCAATATCCGATCTTGGGAACCAAGCAGCGCATTCAGGGCTATTCTTGTGAGGATATGCTCAGCTATTGGCGTAAGCACTACGTGCCGCGCAACATGGTGCTGGCCATTGCCGGTAACTATGACTGGGACGCCTTTATCCAGCTGGTGACGGAGTATTTTGATGAGTTTCCCAACCAAAACGGGGAAGAAACTCCGGCGCAAGCCCAGCGCTTTGTCAGCGGCCGTATGGCGCGCAACAAGGATACGGAGCAGCTTCATATTTGCATGGGCTTCCCGGGCGTGCCTTCGGACTGCGACGAGCTATACTCCATTTCCGTATTTAATAACGCGCTGGGCGGCGGTATGTCCAGCCGGTTATTCCTGCGCATCCGGGAAGAGCTGGGCATGGCGTACAGCGTTTATAGCTATGCCGGTTCTTATAGCGATATCGGCTGCTTTAACGTCTACGCTGGCACCACCCCGGAAAACGGCGAAACCGTCCTACGGGAGATGCAGGAGCAAATGGAGCTGTTTTTGAAAAATCCTATTACTGAGAAGGAAT
>JAQUWD010000055.1:7412-23636 GCA_028693055.1 Eubacteriales bacterium
GGGGGCTGGAAAGCTCCAGCGGGCGTATGCAAAGCTTGGGCCGCGGATTACTGCTGTATAACCACCTTCGGTCTCCGGAGGAAACGCTGGCAAAGATCGACGCTGTCACCCCGGAAAGCGTTATGGAAATAGCCAAGCGCTCCTTGACTGCCCGTCCCTGCGCCGCTATCGTCGGTAAAAATGCGGAGCAGTATCTGCAAAGAATCAAAGGATGATGCAAATGGATAAGCTGGAACAGATTTTTGAGCTTCAAAAGGGATTTCAAGATAAGCTGAAACGGGAACGGGGACTGGAAAGCATCTCCATGGAGGAATGGCTGCAAAAGCAGACGCTTGCCATGGTGTCAGAGCTGGCAGAGCTGTTGGAGGAGGTCAACTTCAAATGGTGGAAAAATCCCCATGAGTTGAGCGAAAAAAATATCCACGAGGAATTAAGCGACATTCTTCATTTCTTTATCAGCATGTGCATTGAATCCGGTATGACAGCGGACGATTTGTACAATGTATATGTGGGCAAAAACAAAGAAAACCACATGCGTCAGGACGGCCTGAGCCAAAAACACGGCTATGAAACCGGCCTAAACGCAGGAAACTGAGACAGCTTTTTCAAAGAGAAAAACAACCTTCTTCGGGCAGAATAGCCCGCGAGGAGGTTGTTTTTGAATGAAGAAGAGCTGGATTCTGACGATGGCGTTGCTTCTATCGGCATTGTTCCTACAAAGCTGCACCAGCAGCGCCGATACAGCCGTGCCTGAGGTCACGCCCAATGGCGCGCAAACCAAGGCAGTTGCGTGGCCTAAGGATCAGTTGGATAGCGGCGAGAGCGGTGTGCCAACTTTGGACGTTTACGTGGTAGACCAACAAAAGGTAGAAAGCGTCGATGTAGAGACCTATGTGCAGGGCGTGCTAGCAGGAGAGATGAAGAATACTTGGCCAATCGAGGCTTTAAAGGCGCAGGCCATTCTTGCTAGAACCTTTGTGTTGAAGTTTGTGGATGAAAAAGAAAGCAAGTATGAGGGCGCAGATATATCCACGGATATTGAAGAGGCGCAGGCTTACGACGCTAACGCTGTGAATGACCGGGTTCGGCAAGCGGTGGAGGAAACCAGCGGGTTGGTGCTATCTGCCAAGGGAGAGCTGCCTTACGCCTGGTTTCATGCCCACAGCGGCGGCGTGACGGAGCGAGCGGTCAGCGGTTTAGGATGGAACCAAGCGGAGCCGGCCTATACCGCTGTTACCGATAGTAAGGAGCCGGAAAGCGTTGCCGATGAAAAGGACGCTGAAACGCTTCGTCAAGCGACAGCGTGGGAGGCTACCTTCACCAAAGAGGAATTCGCAGCAGCCTGCCAAAAGGCTGGAGCCAGCATTGACGGCGTCAACAAGCTAGAAATTACGGAGCGAGGAGAAAGCGGCCGTGCTGTGACCCTCAGCGTAGACGGTGCGTCGGTGAGCGCTACAGAGCTTCGTATCGCGCTAGGAAGCACCAAAATGCGCTCTACCTTGCTGACAAGCCTTACGGTGAAGGATGGCATGGTCTACATGGCTGGCAAAGGCTACGGACACGGCGTAGGCATGAGCCAATGGGGCGCTTATGCTATGGCGGAAGAGGGAAAGACCGCTGAGGAAATCGTTAAGCACTACTTCCAAGACGTGACCATTGAAAAAATTTGGTAAAAAACGGTCGCCTGAAAAGGATGAGCTGACGCGCCCATGCCCTTTCAGGCGACCATTTTGTTAATCGCTGCGATTATTTCACAATAGCGTCGCCCATCCAATACTTCTTGAGGGGGGCAAAGCTGACAAAGGCAACCACGGAGGTAATGATCATCTCAGGCACCATGTAGGAGGCGTTATAGGCGATGGACCAAACCGCCGGGGCCCAACCCTCGCCGTTAGGCCAGAGCACCTCCCAGATGATCAGTCCGCTGAGGAAGTGGCACAGTAGCCGAAGAGAAAAGGTAACCACAATGCCCACCACAACGCCCCAGCGGCGATCCTTGAAGAACTTGTTGAAGCAGGCGCTGAAACCGATTACCGAGAAGGCTAGCACATAGTCCAGTAGAATGATGCCAATGGCGGTCAGCGCGTCCGGCGCATACTGCACGTTGCTAAGGCCTAGCACCAGCTGGATGAGGCTGTATACCAAGGCGCAGCCAACGCCCCATTTGGTGCCGTGGCGCTGCGCGATCATCACCAGCGGCAGCATGGCGCAAAAGGTAATGCCCCCGCCCAAGGCCCAAATGCCCTTAAACTCAAAAAGGCTGAGCACGGTACCTACCGCAATGAGAAGAGCGCATTCTGCCAGTCTGTGAATGGTCTTGGAATCCATGAAAAACATCCCTCCCAAAATAAAAATACCCGCACCTGCGGGGAAATGCAGGGCGAGCTATCAAAGGATGTATTCCATTGATTCCTACGCCGGCATTACCCGGATCAGGTTCAAGGGTTCCGGGCGTTGCCCGATCTCAGCCGACTTACGTCAGCACCCCTGTGCCATTTGGCACGGTTGCTATTATAGAGGGCGTGGGGAGAATTGTCAAGCCCCATTTTTCATGCTACAATGCGCTGGGGGCGTTTTGATGGATATATGCTATATCGTGGGCGCGGGTGCGTTTACTGCGCGGGATTTTACTCCGGATAGTGGGGATTATGTCATAGCCGCCGATGGCGGTTATCGGTACGTGAAGGCCCAGGGGCGGGAGCCTCAGCTTTTGCTTGGGGATTTTGATTCGCTGGGAGCACTGCCTGAGAACTTGCCTGACAGCGTTCGTGTCAAGCGTTTTGCTGTGGAAAAGGACGATACGGATACCGGCATTGCTTTGCAAACCGGCTATGAGCTGGGCTATCGGAGCTTTCGGCTCTATGGCTGCGGTGGGGGAAGGCTGGATCATCTTTTCGCCAATATGCAATGCATGGGGCGTTATCAGAAACTGGGCGCCAGCGTGCGGCTGATCGACCCTAGCTATGATCTTTACGCTTTGCATAATCAGCGGCTTGAGCTTCCACCCCGCCCGTTGGATACCTTGGTTAGCGTATTCTGCCATGGAAACAGCGCATCCGGGGTGAATCTGGAAGGGCTGCAATATCCCCTGCATAACGCAACGCTTACCTGCGACTATCCGTTGGGCGTAAGTAATCATTACGCCGACGAAAGGGCTGCGGTAAGCGTCGAAAAGGGCACCTTATTGGTGATGGTTTATCTTACTCCTCAGGGTTGATAATGAAAATCTGTACGCCGGGCAGCAGTCTGCTTAACGTCTCCGCAATTCCGGGGGCTTGCTCTCCGCCGCCCATGACAATTTGCTTTACGTGGTTTTCCTGCGCATAGTTGGCAATGGCAGTCAGCGCCACCTCGGCGGTTAGCACGCACATTTCCGCTCCCGCCTCGCCGGCAAGAGCATACAGATAATCCAGCGTATTCGGTTCGATTGCGAACCGCGTTTGATCGTTCCTGACCGCTACATGCAGTACGTTGAGGGGGAGCGCTTGCTTGAGCGCCATATCAGCCCCCGTTCGGATCAGTCGTGCGCATGCGCGCTGCATCGTTACAAGCACCAAAATCGGCGTGCGTTCTTCCATGGAACGATCGACCTCTTTTCTCTCAGTTTAGGACAAGGTCGGCTACCATCATATCGTTACTGGTAATGGTTACGCTTGACCCCAAAGGAATATTCGGGTTTTCCTTATGAGCGTCAAAGTAAAACAACCGATCGTCCTCGCCGTCGTCCTTATCGCCAACGTTGATCATGATGCGAACGCAGTCTACCCCGTTTTTATCGCAGACCTGGTCGTCCCAGCTTTTCAGCTTTCCCGTGGTTTCCCGGCGGCGGCCATGAAGCATGATGTCGATATGTTTTCTGTACATGCGCATGGGTCGAACATAAACGCCGTAGAAGAACAGAAAATAGCAGCCCGCCACAATGGTCAAGATTGTCGTAACCACCCACAGCTGATCGTTGCGGTTGATTTGACCGTACACGAACAGCGCAATCGCGGCGGCTAGCACCAGCGCTGCGGGAACCACCGCGACCATCAGCCGTTTACGGGTAAGGGCGCGAACCTGCTCCAATTTTTCTTGAGTGTACATCGAATGTACCTCCTATTTCTTTTCCTTGGGCTTGATGCCCTGCATTAGCTTGATGGTTACAAAGAACAAGCTCAATACCAGAAACACGCCCAAAAGGCCGATGACAGTGGTTAACAATCCCTTAGACATCAGCGGCAACGCCGTCAGCGGAGTAGCAACGGCAGCCTCGCTCATTGTGCTCATCCATCCAAACATGATTTATTTCCTCCCAAATTCAATCAGCAAAAGGCGATGCTTACCACACGCCGCCAAGCATGAGCCCAACTAGCGTAATCACCATACCGCCGGCAACGATGGAGCCAAGCTGACCGGATACGTTGGCACTGATGGACTGCATCAAAATAAAGTTGTAGGGATCCTCGTCCTTTGCCATTTTCTGAATGACGCGCGCGCTCATGGGGAAGGCGGAAATACCCGCCGCGCCAACCATCGGGTTGATCTTATTTTTGCGGAACAGGTTGAGGAATTTGGCGAACAGCACGCCGCCTGCGGTATCGAACACAAAGGCAAATAGGCCTAGGCCCATGATGAGCAAGGTGTCAAGCCGCAGGAAGTTCTGGGCTACCATCGTGGAGCCGATTGCTAAGCCCAGCAGAATGGTTACGAGGTTAGCTAGCTCGTTCTGGGCGGTCTTGCTAAGCCGCTCCAGCACGCCGCATTCCCGGATGAGGTTGCCAAACATCAGGCTGCCTACCAAGGGCGCGCTCATGGGTACGATGATGCCGGACACGATGGTGACGATGACGGGGAAGAGGATCAGCGCGGTCTTGGAAGCGCGTTCCTCGTTGTAATTCATGCGAATCATCCGCTCCTTTTTGGAGGTCAGGGCGCGAATGACCGGGGGCTGAATGACTGGCACTAGCGACATATAGCTATATGCCGCCACGCTGATGGGGGCCATATAGTCCACCAAATTAAAATGATTGGCTACGTACAAGGTGGTAGGGCCGTCCGCCGCGCCAATGATGCCGATAGCGGAGGCAAGGCGCAGGATCAGGCTTTGGTCGCCCGCTGTCTGCGGCAGTACGATGGGGATCAGCACCAAGGAAAGAAGGAAGGTTGCGAAAATACCAAACTGGGCGGCCGCACCGAAGAAGATCATCGACGGATCCTTCAGCAGCGGCGAAAAGTCGATCATCGCACCGACGGCGATAAAGATGAGGATCGGGAACATCTCATTGCGGATACCGGCGTTAAACAGCACCGTTAAGAAGCCCTCCGAGCCCAAAACGCTGGCCGCCGCCGCGCCTGTCACCTGATCGATTACCGGGGGCAGGTTAGCCAAAATAGCGCCAAAGCCAATGGGTAGAAGCAACGCGGGTTCATAGTCCTTTTTGATTGCCAAATAGATCAGCACGCCGGCAATGATAAACATCACCAACGTCTTGAGCCCCTCCAACGTAAACAGATACAGCACGCCAGCAAAAAGCTCTTTTAAGACCTCGAGAATATCCACTTCTTTTCCTCCTACAGCCAAAGTAAGGGTGTCTCTGCTTTCAAGCGTGGGTATTATACCATTTTCTATATACGCTGTCAAAGAGGGAAAAAGGGCTGTAAGCCTTAAAAAAGCCGACCTCAAAGCGGTCGGCTCAGACTGTCGAAAAACTCCCTTAAGAGGGTGTCGGGGGAGCCCGCAGGCTACCCTGACTATATTCGTATCGACCGGCTTTGCCGGTCGGGCGGGCAGTTTGCGGCAAAGCCGCAAACATTACCCGAAATTGGCGAAAAAGCGCGTAGCGCTTTTTTGACACGCTAAGCCGACCTTAAAACGGTCGGCTTTTGGAGAATGAGACGGTCAATGCGTTTTCAACTCTTGCTGAATATAGTCAAGGGTCAGCAGCTTTTCCACCACGCCGTCCACATCCAACCGCGTGGTATTGTGGCTGGTGTACTCGTCGTTCGCCTGATCGGTCACATTGCCGTCTACAAAGTACTTATCGTAGTTCAGGTCGCGGTTATCAGCCGGAATGCTATAATAGTCGCCCATATCCCGGCTTTTTGCTTTTTCTTCCCGGGTCAGCAGGGTTTCATACAGCTTTTCGCCATGGCGGCTGCCGATGATATGAATGGGCGCGCCTTCCTTGCCAAAAAGACGCTGCACTGCCTTCGCCAAATCGCCGATGGTGCAAGCTGGGCTTTTTTGTACAAATAGGTCGCCGGGATGCGCGTTCTCAAAGGCGAAAGCTACCAGCTCCACCGCCTCGTCCAAGCTCATGAGAAAGCGAGTCATCTCTGGATTGGTGATGGTCATTGGTTCGCCTGCTTTTAATTGCTCCACAAAGAGGGGAATAACGCTGCCGCGGCTAGCCATTACGTTTCCATAGCGGGTGCAGCAGATGACGGTGCCCTCGTCCTTTACTGTGCGGGCGCGAGCGCCGACAACCTTCTCCATCATGGCTTTGCTGATTCCCATGGCGTTAATCGGGTAGGCGGCCTTGTCTGTGGATAAGCAAACTACGCGCTTAACGTCCGCTTCGATGGCCGCGCGAAGGACGTTATCCGTGCCGCGTACATTGGTTTCAACGGCCTCCATGGGAAAAAATTCACAGCTAGGCACCTGCTTAAGCGCCGCTGCATGAAAAACGAAATCCACACCCTTGATTGCTTCACGGACGCTGTCTATATTGCGCACGTCACCGATATAAAACTTTACCTTGTCATTTTTAAGACGCTTGCGCATGTCGTCCTGCTTTTTTTCATCACGGCTAAAAATGCGGATTTCTTCAATATCCGAGCTTAAGTAATGCTTTAAAACAGTGTTTCCAAAGCTACCGGTCCCGCCGGTAATCAATAGCTTCTTACCCTTCGTCATTGAATCCCCCTCCTCCCGCAAGTACTATATACTTTTTTGCGTCTTACTGTCAACTCTTATCCCGACCTAACGTGTGCAAAACAAAAAAGCAGGGCTTGTCTCAAATAAAGCGAAGAGGGAGACTAGCTCTGCTTTTTCATATGGATTTACATAGGGAAAGTAAAATTGAAAGTAAAAAGGCGGATTCGTTACCTCCCGATTACTGATCGCTATTCTTTAATTCGGATAGTACGTCCTCCAAGCTCTTTCCGTTGGCTTTCAGCGCTGCCATCAGCTCATCAATTTGTTGCTTTTGAGCCTTTTTAGTGGCTTTTACCGTTTCCGGAGTGGAGGAAAGCCGCTCTTTGCGGGAGAGTACCTTATCTAGTGCGGCAGTACTTTTTTCTAGCGCAGACTTACGCTCGGCAAGCTGCTTCTCCGTTTTTTCAACCAAGGCTGCGCGAGAGCTATTCAGTTTGGTTAGACGCTCGATTTGTGCATCCGCTAAAACAATGCGTTCTGCACGGGTGGGGTATGTCTTTTTTTGATTCTCTGAAACTGCCGTTTCGGCAATTACTTGCGTACTTTTGATACTCTTCTTGACGGTTGAGGTTGTTTTTGATTTTCCAGAACCTTTGACTCCACGCGGCATTTTGTATATCCACCTTTCCTATCAATGGTAGAACACCTTTGTTTATTATACACGTTTTTTAGCAATTGACAACAGGTCGATTTTTTTGCTGGAAAGGCTCTAGATGGTTGGATGGTTTATTATCCAAATAAATACCGAAAATCTTTGTATATCGGCGTATTCTTGACACGATAATAGGCCAAGAATATAATGGAACTCAGCGGTCAATGAGAAAGGACGTGCGCATGTGGCGATTCCATATAGTCGAACAATTTTCGGTAGTCTTTCATGGTACAGTGTTCTCATCATCGTCGGCATTCTAGCAGCGGTATGGCTGGCAGAGCGCGAGGAAAAAAGGCTTTCATTGCCAAAGGATACCGCCGTGGATTTGGCCCTTGCCTCCGTGCCCAGCGGTATTATTGGAGCCAGACTCTATTATGTAGCGATGACTTGGGAGCAGTTTGCCGCTGATCCGATTCGGATTTTGTATGTTTGGGAGGGCGGCATTGCCATTTACGGCGCGGTAATCGGCGGTGCGCTGGGGGTGCTTTGCTATGCAAAAATCAAAAAGCTGCCCTTTTGGAGATTGCTGGATATCCTTGCCCCAGGGCTTTTACTGGCGCAGGCAATCGGTCGGTGGGGGAATTACTTTAATATGGAAGCCTACGGCCCGGAAATTCAAAACACGCTGTTTCAGTTTTTTCCCGCTGGGGTCTTGATACCTGGCAGCGAAGGCTATACATGGCATATGGCTACCTTTTTCTATGAATCGTTTTGGAATTTCTGCGGTTTCTGGGCGTTATGGCGCCTTCGCAAACGGCAGAAGGAGCCGGGCAGCGTTTTTGCTTGGTATTTGTTGATCTACGGCAGCGGGCGCTTTATCATTGAGCAGCTTCGAATGGACAGCTTGTATTTGGGCGGGTTTCGTGTTTCGCAGATGCTTAGTTTGGTTTTATGCGCGGCTTCGGCGGGCGTGCTTCTCTACCGAGCCGCTAGCGGGCGTAAACGGCAGCTTCTATTGGGGGCAATCGGCGCCCTTGCGCTGATTTTTCGTTGGTTCTTTCTGGAAAATGCTTGGCTGTACGGCGCAGCCTTGCTACTTGCTGCGGGGCTCTATTTACTCATGGAAGGCCGAAACGGGAAAAAAACTTGGCTTTTGCTTGCCTTTCTTCTTTTCGATTTAGCCGGGCTTTTGTATAAGGAAATCGCTCCCAGCTCCTTTGCGCTCAGGCTGCACACGTTGCTTTGCAGCCTAACGCTTCCGCTGCTGGTAGGCTGGTCGCTTTCTAAAATGAAAAACACGGAGGAGGGATCCGCTTGCCGGACAACACACTAAAGAATCGGCTATACAGAGGAATGCTACCCATTTTCGGAAAGCGCTGTCAATGGAGCAAGGCTGTTGGCGGTGCTGATCAGGCATTGACCCTCAGAATTGGCAGCGTGCTTCACAAGGCTCATGGTGTAGGCGCTTGTATTCAAAGGTTGCAAAAGGGAATAGTCACTGACTGCTATACAGCCGGATATGCACGGCTGGAAGGAGAGAAAATCCCTGTCGACAATAAAACGATTTTTCGCACGGCATCCATTGCAAAAATGGTAAACGCCCTGCTGGTATTTCGTTTGCAAACGCTTGGCAAGCTAGATGTGCGGGAAGAGGTCTCCGCCTTTTTGGGCTACCCGGTACAGAATGCGTATTACCCGGACGCTCCCATCACCTTGGGTATGCTGCTCAACCATACCTCCGGCATTGTGGACAGCCCAGCCTATTACGCATCCTTTGCCGAACCCGGCAATCTGAGGAAGATCTTATCAGATCGGGCGACCTATTCGGGCAGCCTGCCCGGAGTACAATTCCATTATAGCAATTTGGCGGCAGGTATGATCGGCTCTATGCTGGAGCAACGCTTTCATCAGAGCTATGAAGAGCTGGCTCAGCAAGAGCTGTTTCGTCCATTGAGCGTTGCAGCTACCTTTGATATTTCGACCTTGCAGGGGAAAACGGTGGCGGACGGCTATCGCGTTTTGCCCTCCGCTTATTGCTTCAACGCCGAAAAGCGCATGGAAAAGGCGATTCCGCTGGAAAAGCCGGACCCGGAAAGCCATTATCTATTAGCGGCGGGCAACCTGTACATCACGGCGGGAGAGCTGGCTAAGCTGGCGCTGGCGGCATGGAATGGACAGAACGGCTTTCTGAACACAGAAAGTCTTTATTTGTTAAAGAATCCAACAGCGGATTGGCCGCGTCAGCAGGTTTGTCTCCGCCATGGCATGGGGCTTTTGACGGTGGAGGATCCTTCCATTTGTAAAAAACAGCTCTGGGGGCATCAAGGCTTCGCCTATGGCGCGGTAAACGGTGTTTTCTTTGATGAAGAAGGCAACGGCTTTGCTTCGCTGAACAGCGGCGTCAGCGAGGAGCGCAAGGGGCATTTGGCGCTGATCAATCAGCGCTTGATACAAGCGCTGATTGGCTGAGGCCCGGAAGGACGAACGATATGAAGGAAGATATTGTGACCTCCGTCACCGCTGACAAGCGGGGGGCAAAGGTGCTGGTAAATGAGGATGAAACCCTTTGGATCAACCGCGATGCTTGGATGGAGCGGGAGCTTACGCCGGGAGAAAGCATCAATTTGGAGGAAACAAAGCAATGGCTTCTACCTCGGCAGTATTCGGAGGCGTTGAACGCAGCGATTTCGATGCTGGCTACACAGGCGCGCAGCACTGCTGAAATCCGTAAAAAGCTAAAGCAAAAGCCCTATATGGACGAAACCATTGAGATGGTGCTTTATAAGCTGGAAAAGGAAAAGCTAACGGACGACGACGCTTATGCCCGAACCATGGCTGCCGCCCTGAGCCGTCGCCATATGGGACGGCAGAGAATTCAACAGGCGTTGTGGCAGAAGGGAATCAATCGAGAGGCAGCGGAGCGCGCCATCAGTGAGCTTGATGAGGATGAGCTTGACGAAGCCGCCGTGGAAGCTGCGCAAAAGCTGCTCAAGCGCTATTTGCGGGAGGAAGACTCCCGCAAAGCCATGAACAAGCTGATGATGGCAATGGCGCGGCGAGGGTATGAGTTTGATACTGCGAAAAGCGCCGTGGAGGAGGCTCTACGGCGGGAAGAGGAGGAGCCTTGATGAGCGTTTCATTTGCGGAAATGCAAGAAATGTACAGAAACGTTGTAGAGCGTTTTTCCCAAATCGAGCTGCAGCCTTGGCGGGCGGAGGGAGCAATGATTGAGCTGTCAAAGCAGGTCGGCGAGCTGGCAAAATAGGTGATGATCAAGGAAAAATACTATGCCCTCACGGCGGAAGCGCCTGACGTTGACGAACGCCTCGGCAATGAGATGGCAGACGTGATCGGGCAAGTGATGCGGCTGGCTGATTACTACCATATCGATTTGGAAGAAGGGTTCATGGAAGCCAGAGCGGATGAAAATCGGTATTTGATATCCCGAGGGGTATAAAAAATATATGCTATGCACGCATTGAGCATCGTCCTCATACGATATACAGGCAGCAAACAGGAAAGGGACGAGCGCCATGCTTTATCGCCGATGCCCGTTTTGTGGCTGGGGATGTGCGCGTTGCGTCTCACACACACCGATCCCTTGCAGGACGTGCGCCCATGTGGCAAGCATCTGGACAACCGATTGTCAGGTGCTGGGCTTTACACCCGCCACAGCACGGATGGAATGCGATGGATTTGTAGAGCTTTGCGTAAACGTGAACGCTGTTATTGCGCTTACGTCCCGCGCTTGTGTTAGCGCCTTTCCCTGTGCGCGTCAGCCGATATAATCCATTTGAATGGTGTTGGGAAAGGATGATTTCATCATGGCAAATTGTTTTGCTCGAAGCAGCGCCGCTTGTTCCGACTTTATTGACTATTCCACGGTTCAAGGCGAGCGTATTTTGCCTTTTACCATTGCGTTGGATCTTGAAAAATCGATTTTGGAGCCCCAAACGGGCGAAAACCAGAGATTCTGCTACCAAATCAACGGCGTGGGTCAGGATGTACCCACTCAGGCTGATTTGAGCCATATTCTCTTCGGTATTTGCGCGGATATTCCCGCAAGCCAGCTGGCGAATATAACGGTGACCCGGAATGGAATCGAAGAAAATGTGGTATTTGGCCAAAATGTTGAGCTAAAAACAGAGGAGAAACCGGACCCGCCCACCGGCTGCCCGGGGCTGAAATTCGACTTTGGACTGAATAAGCAAAACGGCGTGATGCTCGTATGCTTTGAATTGCTGGAGACGTATCCCATCGGCGAGGTAACCGCATGCCTATATGGCGGCGGCGTGACCGCCAACAGCCTTTCCATTTGCGGCCCCGCTTGCCAGCAGGATACGATGTGCCCCGCCGTAGGCGAGCAGGAGATTTCTGTCTGCGTCCCCGTTACCGTTACGCCCTACGCCATGGTTGGGGCTACGGTAACACGATGCGTGGGTACGCCTGTCATCACCCCCGGCGCGACGGTCTGCCCCGGCGTGGTAAACGGTAGCTGTAGCTTCACAATTTCTCAGCGGCTGCATGTTTCCGTCCCCGTCAGCTTTGGCGCGCGCGCCGTATCCGGCGACCATAGCGTGAACTGCGATCCTGATGAGGACTTGGTGGTCTGAACTTAATCTGATATGAAAAGGGATTGCCTCCCAAACGGCGGCTTACACTCGTCGCTGCTTGGAGGCAATCCCTTCGTGTGCTTGTCTTTTTTTTTCAGCCGCAGCAGGGGTGGAACGGCAAATCAACGCTGCTATTCTGGCTGGGGTCCTTCATACAAAATGAAAAACCGCCGTTTTGAAGGTCTGGGGCAGGGAAAGAATGCTGGGGTTCGGCCCAACATATTTCTTTTTGGCGTCCTCCAACGCTTCCTCGAAGGTCGCACGGGTTTTCAGCCCCATTTTACGGGCTATGCTGTGCTTTTTCGCGCCGACAAGATTAAGATCGCTGGAGTGATACAGTCCCGTCGCACATGGTTACGCCGCAAACTGGCTGTTGTACAGCTTGGCATAAAAGCCGTTCTTGGCAAGCAGGGCCTCGTGAGTTCCCTGCTCGATCACGTTGCCGTCGTTCATGACTAGGATAATATCAGCACTTTGGATCGTGGAAAGGCGGTGGGCTACGATGAAGCTCGTCCGCCCTTTCATCAGCTTTTCGAAGGCTCGCTGTATGCGCAGCTCCGTGCGCGTGTCGATGGAGGAGGTGGCTTCGTCTAAGATCAGCATGGGCGGCAGCGCCAGCATGATACGAGTGATGCACAGCAGCTGCTTTTCACCCTGCGATAGGTTTCCGCCGTCCTCGGAGATAAGGGTATCGTATCCGTTGGGCAGACGCTTGATAAAACTATGGGCGTGAGTAGCCTTCGCCGCCTCTATCATTTCTTCATCGGTGGCATTTTCTCGGCCCATTAGGATGTTTTCGCGGATGGTGCCGGTCTTTAGCCATGTTTCCTGCAAAACCATGCCGAAGCTTTGCCGCAGGCTGTGACGGGTCACATCCGTAACGGCTTGCCCGCTGACCCGTATTTGTCCCTCGTTTACGTCGTAGAACCGCATCAGCAGGTTTATGAGCGTGGTTTTGCCGCAGCCGGTAGGGCCTACGATGGCAATCCGCTGACCGGGCGCTACGCTGAGGTTAAAGTGCTGGATCAGCTTACGTTGCGGAGTATAGGAGAAGCTAACGTCGTCAAGGCAGACCGAGCCGTCGACCTGCGCCAGCTCCTTGGCTGCATCCGGCGTTTCGACGGGCTGCTCCATCAGGTCAAAGACGCGTCTGGCGCAGGCTAGAGCGCCTTGCAGCTCCGTTACCACGCCCGATATTTCGTTGAAGGGCTTGGTGTATTGGTTGGCATAGCTGAGGAACGCCGCTAGCTGACCGATAGACAAACCGACCCCGCCCATTGAGATAGAAACCACCGCTCCCGCTACGCCCACGCAGGCATAAACCAGAGCGTTGATAAAGCGGGTAGCTGGGTTGGTGAGCGATGAAAAGAAAATTGCTTTTTTGCTGGCTTGACATAATCGTTGGTTGACTTCGTCAAAGCGCTCCTGCACCGCGCCTTCGGTACCAAAGGCGCGTACTACCTTTTGATTGGTGATCATCTCGTCGATCAGCCCCGTTTGCTCGCCCCGGGTTTTGGTTTGGAGGGAAAACATGGCATAGGTGCGTTTGGCGATAAAGGTAGCCACCAATAAGGAAAGGGGAGTGATCACCACCACCGCTGTAGCGATGATCCAGTTGACCGAGTACATGAAGCCAAGGGTGCCCAAAATGGTCAGCACTCCGGAAAAAAGCTGGGTGAAGCCCAACAAAAGGCCGTCTGCGAATTGATCCACGTCGGTGATAACGCGGCTGACAATGTCGCCGGTCGGGTGCATGTCCAGATAGGAAAGGGGTAGCTCTTGGATATGATTGAATACGTCCACCCGGATGTCTCGAACGGTGCGATAGGTCATTTGGTTATTGCAAAGACCCATCAGCCATTGGGATAGCGCGGTGATGGCAATTAGCGCGCCGATTTGGAGCAACAGCGGCAATAACCCCTCCATCTTCACTTGCCCCGGCCCCACCAGCAGATCGATTACATTTCCCGTTAAAATAGGAATAGATAAGGTAGCTGCCACCGTGAGCATGCAAAGAACTAGAGAAAGCAGCAGGTAGCGCTTATAGCGCCCCACATAGGCAAGTACGGTGGAAAGCGTCTGCTTGCGATTGTTCATACTCAAGCCGCCTCCTTCGGATACTGGGAGTAATAGATTTCCTGATAGACGGGGCAGCGCTCCAGCAGCTCGTCATGGGTTCCGATTCCGGCAAGCGTTCCGTCATCCAACACCAAAATTTGGTCGGCAAAGCGAATGGAGCTGGCGCGTTGAGAAACGATAAACACGGTGGCAGGATTGGGCATTTCCCGAAGGGCGTTGCGCAGCGCCGCGTCGGTGGCATAATCCAGGGCGGAGGCGCTGTCGTCAAGAATGAGGATTTCGGGCTTGCGCACCAGCGCCCGGGCAATGGTCAGACGCTGCTTTTGCCCGCCGGATAGGTTACGGCCGCCCTGCTCGATTTCTTCGTCCAAGCCATGCTCCTTGCCCGCAACCACCTCGGCGGCTTGAGCGGTTTGCAGCGCTTCCCAAAGCTCTTCGTCAGTGGCGCTTTGTTTTCCCCAAAGCAAATTCTCGCGTATGGTGCCCTGAAAAAGCGCCGCGTGCTGGGGTACGACGGCGATTCGCTCTCGCAGCTTTTCCGGGTCCTGCCTTTTTACGTCCACGCCGTCTACCTTCACCATGCCGGCGCTCGCGTCGTAAAAACGGGGAATCAGGTTAATCAGCGTGGATTTACCGGAGCCGGTGCCGCCAATCACGCCGATGGTCTGCCCCTGCAAAGCGGTAAAGCTGACGTCGGAAATTGAGTCGCCGCCTGCGCCTTCGTAGCGGGCGCATACATGATCGAATTGCACGCGTATTTCCATATCGCCGGAGGGCAGCAGGGGATCGCTGGAATCCTCCATACCGCTGGGCAGCTCCATAACGGATTCCACCCGCCCTGCGCAGGCTAGCGCTTTGGTGATGGTTAAAATCAAGTTAGCTAGCTTGATCAGCTCAACTAAAATCTGGTTTAAATAGTTGACCAGCGCAACTACCGCTCCTTGGGTGAGCAGCCCGCCCTGCACCTGCCATGCGCCGCTGAAAAGCAGCACGATTAAGGCGGCGTTTACTAGCAGAAAGGTTATGGGGTTCATCAACGCGGAAATACGGCCTACCTTAAGCTGCATAGCGCAAAGCAGCTCGTTGTCCCGCTGGTTTTGCTCTATTTCCCGCTCCTGCTTGTTAAAGGCGCGCAGCACCCGGACACCGGTGAGATTTTCGCGGGTGTGCAGCAGCACCTGATCCAGCTGTCCCTGTACCTTGCGGTGCCGGGGCAAGGTCAAGCGCATCACCCCCACCACCACGGCGGTCAGCAGGGGCAGCAACGCTAAAAAGATCAACGCTACCTTCGCGTCGACGGTAAATGCCATAATGGTTGCGCCCACGACGATAAAGGGCGAACGGAGCAGCAGGCGAAGCGTCATATTGACGCCTGTCTGCACCTGATTCATATCAGTGGTCATGCGGTTGATCAGCGTCGGCGCTCCCAGCGTGTCCAGCTGAGTAAAGGAGAACCGCTGGATATGGGCAAAAAGAGCTGATTTCGCGTCGGCAGCAAAACCCGTGGCGGCCTTGGCGGCAAAAAACTGGGCCGTGGCGGAACAGCCAAAGCCCAGCAGGGCTAGCACAACTAGCAGCCCGCCCATACGCCAGACATAGCCGATATCGTTTTGCAATATTCCTTTGTCGATCACTGCCGCCATCATCAGCGGTACAAAAAGCTCCAGCACCGCCTCCAGCAGCTTAAATAGCGGACTGATGATGCATTCCTTCCGATAGGGCTTCAAAAAAGGCAAGAGAGTTTTCAAAGGCTCGCTCCTCTCATGATGAAAAATCCGTTACACATTGTAGCACAGGAAAGCGGGGAAGCCAAGGGCGCTATTGTGATTTAAGGCAGCGCCTTTCCGCTTGATGGGGATTAGGTCATCTGCCTCACAGGCGGCTCTTTTCTTCTTTACCGTGAGAATGGTAAAATGTGGGATATAGGAATGTGTGAAGGAGAGAGAATATGGCAGAATTTCAGAATTTTGCGGAGATGTTTGCACAATCAATAGGAGTTAAGGAGCCATGGAAAATAGAAC
>JAQUWD010000056.1 GCA_028693055.1 Eubacteriales bacterium
CGCGCTGCCTACATGGTCAGCATGCTGCGTATGGCCGGAGCCCAGACCGAAACGGACGCGGAAGCGGAGAACGCCATCGAATCACTGGGGCAGACCAGCTATAGCAAATACATGCCGCAAAAGCTGCATAAGAAGCTTTCGCCCTATCAGCTGCGGGGAAGCGACTGGCTGCTGTCTTTGTATGAGGCGCATATGGGCGGTATTCTTGCGGATGAAATGGGCCTTGGCAAAACCTTACAGGTCATCGCCGCCCTGTCCGCCGCCAAGCGGAAGGAAGGTACCAAGAAGAGCATCATCGTTACGCCTACCTCCCTTACTTATCATTGGTTGGCGGAGCTGAAACGCTTTGACGACAGCCTGATTGTGCGGGTGATTACGGGGCAGCGGGAGGAACGCCGCCACGCCATTCGGGATATGAAGCTGGCGGAGGATGTGGACGTTGTGCTGACCAGCTACCCGCTATTGCGCAGGGATATTCAATATTTAAAGGATATTCCCATGCGCTTTGCCGTGCTGGACGAGGCCCAGTCGGTGAAGAACGCCCAAAGTCAGGGCGCTTTGGCGGCGAAGGAGCTTGACGCGCAGGTTCGTATTGCACTGACGGGCACGCCGATGGAAAACCATACGGGAGAGCTTTGGAGTATTTTTGATTTTGTGCTGCCCGGTTATCTGGGCACGCAGGCTTCTTTCTTGCGACGCTATGGCGGGGGAGAGCATGCCGAGGAATTAAGAGAACGCATCCGGCCTTTTTTGATGCGTCGGCTAAAAAACGAAGTGTTGAGCGACCTGCCGGAAAAAAGGGAGCAGTATCTGTACGCCGCCATGCCCCCGGAGCAGGAACGGGTCTACAATACGCTGCTGAATACCCTGCGCCAGCATGTGGGACAAGCCTTGGAGGACGGCTCCTTGCCGAAGGCGCGGATGCAGGTGCTGAGCATTCTATTAAAGCTGCGGCAGGTTTGCTGTCATCCCAAGCTGTTTTTGTCAGACTATGAGGGAACCAGCGGCAAGCTGGAATTGCTGGTGCAAACGGTGCATTCCGCCATTAACTCCGGGCGGCGCATGTTGGTTTTCTCTCAATTTGTGGGAATGCTGCAAATGATTAAAAAGCGTTTGGCCCGGGAGGGTGTGCAGACGCTCTATCTGGATGGGGAAACCAAGCCGATTCTGCGTCAGCAGCTATGCGACCGCTTTAACGGCGGCGACGGCAAGGTGTTTTTGATTTCGTTAAAGGCGGGAGGCACGGGGCTGAATCTGACAGGGGCTGATTTGGTGATTCATTTCGACCCTTGGTGGAATCCCGCTGCCGAGGATCAGGCGACGGATCGCGCTCATCGTATCGGTCAGACCAAGGATGTGGACGTGATCAAGCTTATTGCTCAGGGTACCATTGAGGAAAAGGTGACGGATTTGAGCAAACGAAAACGCGCCATCTTCGACCGCGTGGTAAACGCGGGAGAGACGGCGCTGAGCAGCTTAACGGAAGAGGATATCCGCGCGCTGTTTTTTACCTGATCCTTTTTGGCTTTGGACGTTTGTCGTCGCTTTGCTTGAGCCAAGCGACCGTATCGGTAATGGTTTGTTTTAAGTCCCGCGGGCGATAGTGAAGCTCCGCGGTGGCCTTATCGTGAGAAAAACGATCGTTTCCGCCCAGCACCGCCAGCGAATAGTGGGTGTACAGCGGTCTGCGGCCGCGGATACGGGCAAAGCCGGAAAAAAAGGGAGCCGCCGCCTTCGCCATCCAAAGAGGCAGCACGGGCAGACGGCGACCGCCTGCCTTTTCCCGCACCATGGCGAGAATTTCTTTGATATCGTAGTGCCGATTGCACAGGATATAGCATTCGCCGGGAGCTCCGCTTTCGGCGGCGCTGATGCAGCCCTGCGCCACATCCCGTACGTCTACCATGTCATAGCCGCCCTTCACACAAGCCGGCAGCTTGCCCAGCATATAATCTCGGATCATCTGTACCAGATGGTTTCCCGCTTGGTCGTAGGGCCCAATGATCCCGGAGGGCAGCACAACCACAGCGTCCTGTCCGTCCTTGGCGGCGTCCAGCACCAGCTGGGTGGCTTCGGCTTTGGTTTTCGCGTAGTTCCCGTTCACCAGCTCGGGGGCAAAGCAGGGAATTTCACTCATTACCGAAGCGTGAGCGCTTTCCGGGATCGCGTGAACGGAGCTGACGTGCACCATACGACGCAGTTGGTATTGGCGGCAGAGCGTTAAGATATTCCGGGTACCCTCCACATTTACCCGGCGTAGACGCTCCATGGGGATTTCCCCGATGTTAATTAGCCCCGCCGTATGGACGCAATAGGTTTCCTGCGCCGGAATGTTGGCGAAAAAAGGCGTGAGGCTGTCTGGTTTCGTAACGTCTCCGGAAAAATAGCGTACATTACCGTGATCGCGCACCTTTTCCCTCTCGGCAGGCAGCACAAGGCCGCGAATGGTACAGTCCGTGGTTTCTAGCAGCCGTATCAAAGCGCCGCCGAGATGGCCGTTTGCGCCGGTGATCAACCATGTTTTCATTGGCTTTACGCTCCTTTACTATACAGAACTGTTGATTATCAACTACAATTGTATTATAATTCTTGGGAATGAAAATGGCAATCAACAGCTTAGCCGGATTTGTAGGTTGCTGCACAAAACGGCTTAGGTCTGTTGGATGAAGGAGTCGCAAATGAAACAAGGTGTGACGGATCATCGCGTAAAGGTAACGCAAGCCATGATCCGAAAGGCTTTTACGGAGCTGCTACGCGAAAAACCCATTCAAAGCATTTCCATCAAGGAATTATGCGAACGGGCTGGCATCAATCGAGGTACGTTTTACGCCCACTATCAGGATATTTACGAGCTAAAGCAGACCTTTGAGGACGAGCTGTACAGCGAATTGCAGAAGAATCTTTCCCCGCTGATGGACCCCAACAGTCAAACCTCCCAAATGGAAATCTGCGAGTGGGTTTTCGGCTGGCTCAAGGAAAACAGAGATATTTGTTCCGTTATTCTAAGCCGTTATGAAAATAATCATTTCTTGATGGAGATGCTCCAGATCGGACGGCTGGTATGCCGAGAAAGCTATGTAAATCAGGGCAAAAAGTGCTCAACCGAACAGATTGAGCGCTTCTATAGCTTTGTGAGCGGTGGATTTATCGCTCTGATGCGGGACTGGCTAGAGGAAGGCATGGAAACGCCGGTAAAGGAAATGGCGCATACGGCGGTGCAATTGATGATGCACGGCGCGGATGCACTGGGAACGCTGTAGCGCCTAGCCTTTGAGCCGATTCATTTGCAGGGCGGACAAAGCGCCGATCAGCAGCATCAAAAGCTGGATGGCTAAAGCCGTCCCTGTGCCAAAGCCGGGGAAAACCAAACCGATGGAGACCAGCACGAAGCCTAGCACGGCATAATAGGCATAGCCATGATAGCGGGCAAACAGCCAGCTTACTAGCTTCATGGTGAGCAAGGCAACCAGTAAAAAGCCCAGCGCGATAGGCAAAAGCGCGGAAAAGCTAAGCGTACTGATAGCGGTCAGGGTAGCCCTATACCAACCCATACGAATGAGTAAAAATGAGGTGGATATGCCGGGTACTACGGTACCAAAGGCGTACAAGCCTCCTGCCGCAAGGCTTTGCCAAAAGGTGAGGGACGCGGCTTCGCCGCGAGCTTCACCCCCGGTCAGTAGCATTGGCAACGCTAGCGCAACGCCTAGAAGAAGGGCGAATAAATAGCGCTTTTGAAAGCCTTTCTCATCCGCTTCCTTTAAAAACGTGGGGATTCCACCCAGAATGAAGCCAATAAACAGGTAGAGCATGGGAATCTCCCAACGCGCCATAACGTAGGCGAGAGCGTTGGCTCCAAGCAGCGTCCCGATGGCTCCGCCCACAGCGATAGGGAGCAGATAGAGGAAGTGCTCCTTGGGACTTTTAAAGAAGTGGGTAAGGGCGTTCAGCATCGGAAGATACAGCCCAAAGGACACGGCCATAACGCCGCCGCTGACCCCCGGCAAAACAAAGCCGATCCCAATCAGCAGTCCGGCAAGGCATTTGGAAAGAAAAGTGGTATTCAAGACGGCGGCCTCCTTTTGAGGGATGGATAGCATAGCCTATGCGGAGGCTTCCGTTGATATGGTAGACAGGTTTGCCAAAGAAAAGGGATTTGGAGGGGAAAGCAATTGCGAGAAAATTTACGAAGCTTCCGGGATGAGCTGAAGGGGCTGGCGATTCTATGGGTTGTGTTTTTTCATGCGCAGCTGGGTCTGCAGGGGCCGCTAAGGGGCTTTCAGCAGCTTGGCTACGGCGGCGTTGATCTGTTTTTCTTTATGACGGGCTTTGGTTTGTACCATTCCTTGAGCAAGGACTCGGATTTGGGGCGGTATTGGAGCCGTCGAATCCTTCGGCTTGTACCCGCGTTTCTTCCTCTGTGCGTTCTATGGCTGGCCCTGATGCTCCCAACGCTTAGGCTGAGCTTGGTTCCGGCGGTGCAGACAGTGCTTGGAAACCTGCTGATGATAGGGTATTGGGCGCAGGCTCCTCAAATGATGAATTGGTATTTAAGCGGGTTGATCATGGTGATTCTCCTTGCGCCGATCCTGTTTGCCTGCTTAAACAGGGCAAAAAATCCGCAAGGGGCGGCGCTGGGGATGATTTGTCTATCCGTGTTAGCGGGCGTTTGCTTCGCCTTTGACGAACGGCTGATTATGGTGGCGCGGCTCCCGGTTTTTGTGCTGGGAATGTGGTTCGCCATGCCGAGAAGGCAGGAGATTCGTCAGCCTGCGGCAAAGGCCGCAGCTTACGTCGCGGCCTTTGCTCTGGGAGCCGTTAGCTTGTTTCTATGCATGGGCAAAGCGCCTTCTGCTTTGATGGACTATGGGATGTACTGGTATCCCTTCGCGTTGATGATCCCCCCCGCTTGCGCCGCGCTAACGTGGTGCCTGCGAAAGCTGGAGAAAGCCGCAAAGCTGTTTGCGCCGCTTCGATATCTGGGCAAAGCGTCCTTTGAAATCTTTCTGCTAAACAGCGGCATGGAGGTCTATTTGAAAAAGGGGATCGGCTGCGAGAATACAGCGGTCTGGCTGTCGGGTTCCTTGGGCTGCTTGCTTGTTGGCATGGCTTACCACTGGCTGGTGGAAAAGGGAATGCGGCGAGCTTAGACCTCCACCGGATGCCGGGATACATATCGCCCCTCCCGCTCCTTGATCACCTTGCCGTCGGATACCACCGTTTCCCCCATTAGCAGTACCCTTTCCACGCCGCCTGTGAGGATTGCTCCCTCGTAAGGGGTGTTATCCGTGTTTTGAAGCTGGGCTTGGGCTGTGATCACCTGCTTCTTGTTGGGATTCCAGAGAACAATATCGGCGTCGCTGCCAACGCGCAGCGCGCCTTTTTGCGGATAGAGGCCAAATTGACGGGCAGAATTGGTGGAAAGAAGGCTGCTCATCCGGGCGGCGCTCATGAGGCCGGTAGCGACATAATGGCTGAAAATAAGAGCGGGACGGTGCTCCACGCCGGGCAGGCCGTTGGGTATTTTGCTGAAATCCTCTTTGCCCAGCGCTTTTTGGGCCAGCGTGTAGCTGCAATGATCAGTGGAAACGGTATCGATTTCACCATTTAGAAGGGCCTCTTCGATGGCTTGGCGGCTTTGCTCGTCGCGGATGGGCGGGGAGCAGACGAATTTGGCGCTCTCGAAGCCGGGCAGGCGGTAGCATTCGTCCGTGAGCAGTAAATAGTGAGGACAGGTCTCCACAAAGACCCGCTGCCCTGCCTGACGAGCGCGTCTGACTTCGGCCAGCCCGGCCTTGCTGCTCAGGTGAACGATGTTGACCGTGCAATCCGTTAACTGAGAAATGGCGAGCAGACGCTTTACGGCTTCCGCCTCTACCACAGGCGGACGGGCGGCGGGATGGGCGGCGGGAGTTAAACGTCCCTCCGCTTTTTGCCGTTTGATTCCGGCATTCACCAAATCACCGTTTTCACAGTGAACGCCTACAACGCCGCCTAAGCGCTTCATTTCCCGTATAATTTCATAAACGCTTTCGTCGGGCAGACGCAGGTTATCATAAGCAAGATAAAGCTTGAAGGAGCTGATTCCGGCGGCAAACATATTGGGCAGCTCGGCCTTGGTGTGCTCGTTCCAATCCGAAATGGCCATATGAAAGGCATAATGGCAGCTGGAGCGCCCGTCGGCCTTTTTGTGCCATGCTTTCAGCGCGTTGTCGAGGCTGTCGCCCCGATCCTGCGTAGCAAAGTCGATCACCACGGTTGTGCCGCCGGAAAGCGCGGCGCGGGTGCCTGTTACAAAATCGTCCGCCGTAACGGTGGTTCCATTGTCCATGTCAAAATGGGTGTGACCGTCGATGAAGCCGGGAAACACCAGCATGCCGCTAGCGTCGATGATTTCATCACCGGCGGCGGGCGCAATGGAGCCCGCGATGGCGGCGATTACTCCATTCTCTACGGCAAGGTCGCCGCAAACAAGGCCGTCCTCCAAGACCAGCATGCCGTTTTTAATGATTTTCATAGATGTACGCTCCTTTATGGCAGATTTTGATAATCGCAACGGGTATCTACATCGAATAGCTCTTGTTGGGTTTGCGCCTGCGCCACCAACACTGCTTCGGGGTAGCGTTTCATGATTGCGTTGCCGCCCGCCCCTTGCGGAAGTGCGCAAAGGGCCGGATAATAGGAGGCTGGAAATAGCGCGGGGTTGCCTACAAGGCCGTCCTTACCCGCCCGCACGATGCGAGTGGGATGGGCTTGGAAGGTCTCTACTACGCTTTCCACCGTCTCGGGACGAAGCAGCGGTTGGTCTCCTACGGCAAAAAGGCAGCCGTCCATATCGGAAAGTGCGGTTACGCCCAGTCGGATGGTGTCGGAAATATCGGGTTCGCCGTGGAAAAGCACCTCAAACCCGGCCTTTCGCGCAAGCTCGGCTACCTCCTCCCAGCGGGTGACCACCAGCCGTTTGGCAAAGCAGGACGTGGGCAAAACGGATAAAATGTGTGAAATCATGGGAACGCCTTCATAGGGGACGAGTAATTTGTTGCCGCCTTCAAAGCGGGCGGCGTTTCCGGAAGCGAGGACGATTGCGCCGATACGCATGGATGACACCTCCACAGTTTCCCGGCATTTTTGCTCTACGCCTATCTTAATGCCAATCCCTTGCCGGGTCAAGAGATAGTTATGGTTGTAAATAAATTGACAGCTTATGCATAAAACCGTATAATGAAAGCAGTCGGACATGAAAAGGAAGTGCGTAGATGAACACCTCATTCGTGCTGGCGGGTCATTTGATTACAACCCCGGAGCCTAAGGCTTTTTCCGTCCTTGAAAACGGTTATTTGGTCATCGAAAACGGCCTGATTCAAGGCTGCTATTCCAGCCTTCCCGAAAAATATGCCGCTCTGCCCTTACAGCGATATGATCATCAGCTGATCATACCCGGTCTTTGCGATATCCATGTTCATGCGCCTCAATATGCTTACCGCGGTTTGGGGATGGATTTGGAGCTACTGGAATGGCTGAACACCCACGCTTTTCCAGAGGAAGCCCACTATGAACAGATGGAATACGCCCAAAAGGCTTACGGGCAATTTGTGCACGATCTTCAAAACAGCGCAACCACACGGGCTTCGATTTTCGCTACGCTGCATGTGCCCGCCACGCTGCTACTAACCCAACTGCTGGAACAGGCGGGCATGCGCGGTTATGTGGGCAAGGTGAATATGGATCGCAACTCGCCGGATAATCTGCGGGAAAGAGACGCAAAGGAGTCCCTTCGCCAAACCGAGGAATGGCTGACGCAGACAGCTTCCTTTCGACGTGTTCGCCCCATCCTCACTCCCCGATTCGTCCCCTCCTGCTCGGATGAACTGCTGGAGGGCTTGGCTGCTTTACGTAAGCGGGACCATTTGCCCCTGCAAAGCCACCTTTCGGAGAATGAAAACGAGATTGCTTGGGTGAAGGAGCTTTGCCCGGCAGCCTCCTGCTACGCCGATGCGTACGCCCTACGCGGTCTTTTGGAGGAGGACGGCTCCGTTGTGATGGCTCACTGCGTTCATCCAACGGATGGGGAGAGAAAGATCCTAAAGGAAAAAAAGGTGCTGGTGGCCCATTGCCCGGCTTCCAATACCAACCTTTGCTCCGGTATCGCGCCGATTCGCCGCTTCTTGGAGGAGGGGATTTCCGTTGGCCTTGGCTCCGATATCGCCGGTGGGTATGAGCTGTCCATGTTCCGCGCCATGACGGACGCAGTGCAGGTCTCAAAGCTCCGCTCCTGCTTTGATCCTTTAAAACCAAAGCCTCTCAGCCTTTCGGAAGCGTTTTACTTGGCAACAAAGGGCGGAGGTCAATTGTTCGGGCAGGTGGGCAGCTTCGAAAAGGGCTATCAGGCGGACATTGTAGTGCTGGATGACAGCCGGATTGAAAGCGCCCGCCCCCTCAAGGTGGAGGAACGGCTGGAACGTGCCATTTATCTGGAAAAGGACGTTCGCATTACTGCAAAATACATAGCCGGGGAGCCGGTAAAACTTTCTACCCCCAATCAATAAGGAGGACTGACCTATGAGCGTTGGTGAGAGCATAACCCGGGTGGATGCGGTACAAAAGGTAACTGGTCAGGCCAAATACACCGCCGACCTAGCGCCCAAAAACGTGCTGTACGCGAAGCTGGTGCACGCAACTATCGCCAATGGGCGCGTGCTATCCATTGACGGCGGCGAGGCGGAGAAGGTAAACGGCTTTGTAAAGCTGGTCACCTGCTTTGACGTGCCCAAAACCCAGTTTCCCACCCCCGGCCATCCGTGGTCGGTGGAGAAAGCGCATCAGGACGTAAGCGACCGCACGCTGCTATCCGAACGGGTGCGCCTGTACGGCGATAATATCGCGGTGGTTATTGCGCAAAGTTCGCTGGCTGCGGCAAAGGCTGCGCGGTTGGTGAAAGCGGAGTACGAGGAGTACGCGCCCCTGATGTCTGCCAAGGAAGCCTTGGCCCATACGGAGCATCCGCTCCACGAGGAAAAGCCCGATAACCTGATCGCCCATAGCCATTTCACCGTAGGAGAGGAAAGCTATGAGCAAGCCAAGGCGGAGGAGCCGGATTGCCTTGAGCTGGTGAAAAACTATCAGACCCAAACCGTTCAGCACTGTCATTTGGAGCCTGCCCAGTCCTATGCCTATATGGAGGGAGACCGTATCGTGGTGGTATCCTCCACGCAGATTCCCCATATTATTCGCAGAATCATCGGACAGGCGCTTTCTTTGCCGCTGGGTAGAATACGCGTAGTGAAGCCCTATATCGGCGGCGGCTTTGGAAATAAGCAGGATGCGTTGGTAGAGCCCTTGGCGGCATACCTGACCACAGTGGTAGGTGGCAAGCCGGTAATGGTGGAGCTGAGCCGGGAGGAAAACTTTACCGCGACCCGTGTTCGCCATGCCATCGAATTTGATACAAGGGCGCTGGTACGGCGGGATGGAACCTTGATCGCCCGCAAGCTATCGGCTTATTCGGCGCAGGGCGGCTATGCCTCCCACGGGCACTCCATCGTGGCAAACTCTACCGCTGCGTTTAAACAGCTGTATCGCGACCGTAAGGCTCTGGAATGCGATGCGTATACGGCTTACACCACCATGCCCACGGCAGGAGCCATGCGGGGCTACGGCATCCCTCAGTCTGATTTTGCCACTGAATGCATGAGCGACGATTTAGCGCTGATGCTCCACATGGATCCCATTGATTTCCGGCTGAAAAACTGCGTGCAGGCTGGCTACAAGGATCCCCACACAGGCATCACCTTTTATAGCTACGGCTTAGAGGAATGCATTCAAAAGGGGAAGAAAGCCTTTCACTGGGAGGAAAAACGGAAGGAATACGCCCACCAAACCGGCGATATCCGTCGCGGCGTAGGAATGGCCATCTTTATCTATAAAACAGGCGTTTATCCCATTTCGCTAGAAACTGCCGGAGCGCGGCTGACGCTGAACCAGGACGGCTCGGTGATGCTGCAAATGGGCGCTACCGAGATTGGTCAGGGCGCTGATACGGTTTTCAGCCAAATGACCGCTGAAACGGTGGGCATCACCGAGGATCGGGTGCACATCGTTTCAACGCAGGACACGGATTATTCACCCTTTGATACCGGCGCGTACGCCTCTCGCCAGACCTATGTCAGCGGGATGGCGTTAAAGGGTGCGGCGGAGCTGTTGAAAAAGCGGATTTTGGATTACGCCGCCGAGGTGCTGAACCGCCCGGCGGAGGAGCTGGACATTCGTCAAAACAATATTGTACAGGCGAAGGACGGAGACGTGCTGCTGGCCCTTGCAAAGCTTGCGGAGGAAGCCCAGTACAGCCTAAAGCATTCCGTTCATATCAGCGCGGAATATAGCCATCATTGTACGGACAATACCTTTTCCTCCGGCGCATGCTTTGCGGAGGTGGAGGTGGATATTCCCATGTGCCGCGTAAAAATATTGCGCATTCTTGCGGTACACGACAGCGGCACATTGATCAATCCCAAGCTGGCGGAGGCGCAGGTTCACGGCGGCGTGAGCATGGGCATCGGCTATGGCTTGTACGAGGAGATGCTCTTTAACGAAAAGGGCAAGCCCCTTAACGACAACCTGCTGGATTACAAGCTACCAACCGCTATGGACTCACCGGATATGGAGGTTGAGTTTGTACAGGTGGAGGATCCTACCGGCCCCTATGGAAACAAGGCGCTGGGAGAGCCGCCGGCTATTCCGCCTGCGCCCGCCATCCGCAACGCGGTGCTAAACGCTACCGGCGTGGCAGTGGATTCGCTGCCCCTTTCGCCCCAGAAGCTATTCGAGCATTTTGTAAGGGCAGGACTGATCAAGGAGGAGCAAGGCAATGTATGACGTGCAATCGGTCTATCAGGCCAAATCTGTACAGGATGCGATTGAAGCCCTCGGCAAGGATGAGCGTGCCATGATCGTTTCCGGCGGTACGGACGTATGGGTACAAAACCGGGAAGGTAAGCATGCCGGACTTCCGTTTGTAAGCATTCACGGCTTACCGGAGATTACGGGCGTGAGGATAGAGGAAGATGGCACGCTGGTTATCGGCGCGGCTACCTGCTTTACGGATATAACGGCTAGCCCGTTGATTCAGCGCCATGTCCCCATGCTGGGGGAAGCGGTGGACCAGGTGGGCAGCCCACAGATTCGCAATGTGGGTACCATTGGAGGAAATGTTTGCAACGGCGTGACCAGCGCTGACAGCGCGCCGTCGCTTTTCGCGCTGGACGCACAGCTAAAGCTGCAAGGCGCGATGGGCGAGCGGATTGTGCCGATCACGGAGTTCTATACAGGCGCGGGCAAAACGGTACGAGCTCATGACGAGGTTCTTTGCGAGGTACGCATCCCCAAGGAGAGCTACGAAGGCGTTTATGGGCAGTACATCAAGTACGGCAAACGAAACGCTATGGAAATCTCTACCTTGGGCTGCGCAGTGACGGTGAAGCTGGGAAATCAGAAGCTGGTTCGGGTGCGGATCGCCTACGGCGTTGCCGGACCTACGCCTCTGCGCTGTTTTGAAGCCGAAGCAGAGCTGGTAGGCAAGCCTGTTGGGAAGGAAACCGCCTGCTTGGCGGCTGACTTGGCGGTTCAGGCTATACGGCCTCGTACCAGCTGGCGCGCGTCCAAGGAGTTCCGTCTGCATCTGGCTCACGAGCTTTGTACGCGCGCCATGGAGCAGGCGATGGAAAAGGCGGGAGGGAAAATCAATGATTAAGCTTCTGAATATGACCGTCAACGGTAGAGCGGTATCCGTTCCCGTGGAGGAAGGGGAAGCATTGCTGGAGACCCTGCGCAACCGCCTAGAGCTGACCAGCGTCAAGCGGGGCTGCGAGGTAGGGGAATGCGGCGCTTGTACCGTGCTGGTGGATGGCCGGGCGGTGGATAGCTGTATTTATCTAGCCCTGTGGGCGGAAGGGAAAAATGTGCTGACCGTCGAGGGGTTGCAGGATGAAAATGGCGTTTTGAACCCCATACAGAAGGCTTTTGTAGAAGAGGCGGCAGTGCAATGCGGATTTTGCACCCCCGGTATTATTCTATCTGCCGTGGAAATTGTGGGCAGCGGGAAAAAATATACCCGGGACGAGCTTCGCAAGCAAATCTCCGGACACCTGTGCCGCTGTACAGGCTATGAAAATATTTTAAACGCCGTGGAGCGGATTGTGAACGAGCTGAACGGCTGAGGGACGCAACCCTCGGTTGCGTGAATGCAACGTCTGCATGCTTGTGTTCCCATCAATTAATCGCTATGCTGGGAGCAGTAAAGTAGAAAGGCGGATGCTATGATGATTTTTCCAGAAAAATTGCAGCTACTGCGCAAAAGCAGAGGGATAACGCAAGAGGCGCTGGCGGACGAATGCAACGTCTCCCGACAGGCTATTGCCAAATGGGAGGCGGGCCAGTCTTATCCCGATATTGTGAATTTGATCGCCATCAGTCGTTTTTTTTGCGTCTCTATCGATCATTTGGTTAAGGATGACGATTGCACAGTTGCCTTCGTTTGTCCGTCTGTAGAGCAGACGATTCCCCTTGCCTTTCTTTTGAAGGCAAAGGTTTCTACCTATGCGGCAAAAGCGCCGGAATGTGCCCCCTCGCGTCCGGCTTCCCATGACCTGCGCTATCAGGAGGGGGAAATGCTCTATATTGATACGTACCTTGGAGGACAATGCTTTTCCGGTGAGGAAGCCGTATGGGTGAGCGGACAGCCCGTTTATGCCATGAACTATAGCGGACGCGTGTTAGACGAAAGTTTTAGCGGTGATTTTTTAAAAGCCGCGCTGCTCCGTGCTTCTGCGGAAATGCCCTATCGTGGGCCGGCACTGTTTGCGCAAGGGGATTATCTTTACCGCTGCTCTGTGGAGGGAACGCCGCAATGGTTTCAAGGCTACGAGGAAATCACCTGCCTAGGCGTTAGAACCTATGAGTGCTTTTTTCATGGCGGTGAGGTGCGCTCGTAAGGGTTTCGAAGATTGAGCAGCCACCCGCAGCAAGGCTGTTTCTTTCCAGAACCTGCGAAAATCCCTTGACAAAGCCCATAGCGAAACGTATAATACGAAATGGTCACGCAACAAGGAGGAAGCTATGGAGCTGGATGTTACAAAAGCGTTTTTAACGCCCGCAACTAACTTTCCCTTTGAGACGACGGTTACGCTTGAACCTCAAGAAATAGGGGGCGAAACGATCACCTTTGACCCGGTGGCGCTTCGCGGAACCTATAGCGCGTACGACAATGTGGTGCGCGTGGAGGGCACGCTGGAAACCATTGCCCATGGCGTTTGCGCCCTGTGCATGCAACCGGCTGACGCTCCTGTCAAGGTTGATTTTTCGGAGCAATTCCGAAGAGACGCCGACGAGCTGGAGGATACCGCCTTCCGTTACGAGGGTAAGAACGTACCGTTGGATCATATGACGCTGACGCTTGTGCTGTTGGAGCTACCGATTCGCTTTGAATGCGCTGAAGGTTGTGAGGGCAGCGAGGAACTGAAGGCGTGGAAGAAAAACAACCCCGTGAGCTCGGCTGACGTAGGAGCGCCCACTCAGCATCCTTTCGAAGCATTGCGGAGCTTGCTAAACGAGGAACCCGAGCAGTAGCTTGGGAAGCCGACCCATCGGGAAGGCAAGGATGATTGAGGAGGTGTAACCTATGGCTCTTCCTAAAGGAAAAGTATCCAAAGCCCGCGGCCGTACCCGTCGCGCCAATTGGAAGCTGAGCTTGCCCGGAATCGTGGAGTGCCCCCAGTGCCACGAGAAGAAGCTCGCTCACCGCGTGTGCAAGCATTGCGGCTATTATAACGGCGTTCAGGTCATTGATATGACTGAAGGCGAAAAGAAGGCTAATGCGTAAGCAAAGCCCTCTTCATGGTATGCGGCTGCTTGGTCATTCAAGCGGCCGCATGCTGTATCATCCCAAAGAACAAGAGGAGTATCCTGCGCCGCTGCATCAGAGAGAACCGTTCCTTGGCTGAAAGACGGTTTGGCGAAACGGTGGGGAGAAGGTCGCTTGGGAGGGAATCGGGTGAAGGCGCTGCCCTAGCCTGGTCGTGTGCGCACGTTACAGCGCCTAGAGGCGGCGTCATGCGCCGCGAATAAAGGTGGTACCACGGAGCCGCTCCGTCCTTTTTGATGAAGGATGAAGCGGCTTTTTTTATGATAGGAGGCGATCAGGTTGGACTGGAACAAGCTATTTTCCCGTTTAAGCGTTCCGGGTTTGACGCTGTTGGTCGTTGGTATGATCGGCTGTTTTCAGGCGACCAAGCTATGCAGGCTGGTTTTTCGGGAACGGGGCGAGCGCTGGATTATGCCGATGAAGCTCGTTGGGCTGGCCTTGGCGGTGTTAGGCGCACTCATTTTATTGGACGTTATTCCCGGACTTTAATTTGCGGATGGAGGACAGAGCAATGGCTGATCAGGAACAAAAGGAATTTGAAATGGATAAGGTGTATAACCCGCAGGAGATCGAAGGAAAGCTGTATCAAATGTGGGAGGAAAGCGGCGCTTTTCGCGCCCATATCGAAAAAGGGAAAAAGCCCTTTACCATCGTAATGCCGCCCCCCAATATCACGGGGCAGCTTCATATGGGTCACGCGATGGACTGCCTTTTGCAGGACGCGCCCATTCGCTATCATCGCATGAAGGGCGACCCGACCCTGTGGCTGCCCGGCACGGATCATGCCTCCATTGCTACGGAAGTTAAAATCGTGGAGCAAATGCATAAGGAAGGCCTGACCAAGGAGCAAATCGGTCGGGAAGGCTTCTTGGAAAGAGCATGGAAGTGGAAGGCGGAATACGGCGGGCGCATCAACCGCCAGCAGCGCCGTTTGGGCGCAAGCTGCGATTGGAGCCGGGAACGCTTTACCATGGACGAGGGCTGTAATGAAGCCGTGCGCGAGGTGTTTGTTAAGCTATATAACAAAGGTCTTATTTATCGCGGCGACCGCATCATCAATTGGTGCCCTGTATGTAAAACTGCCCTTTCCGACGCGGAGGTGGAGTACGAGGAGCAGGCTAGCCATTTGTGGCATATCCGTTATCCCGGTGCGGATGGCAGCGAAGGCGTAGTCGTGGCGACCACCCGTCCCGAAACCATGCTGGGAGATACCGGCGTAGCGGTGAACCCCAATGACGAACGCTATACTGGCCTTGTAGGCAAAAAGGTTATTTTACCCATTGTGAACAAAGAAATCCCCGTGGTGGCTGACGATTATGTGGATCGGGAGTTTGGCACCGGCGCGGTGAAAATGACCCCTGCCCATGACCCCAACGACTTTGAGGTGGGCAAGCGCCACCATTTGGAAATCATCCGTGTCACCAACGACGACGGCACCATGAACCAAAATGCCGGGCGCTTTGAGGGCATGACCGCTATGGAATGCCGTAAGGCCGTGGTGGAGGAGCTGGAACAGCTGGGCTATCTGGTAAAGATTGAGGATTACACCCACAATGTAGGCACCTGCTATCGCTGCCATCACACCGTTGACCCGGTAACCAGCACCCAGTGGTTCGTGAAGATGGAGCCTTTGGCTAAGCCGGCCATCGAAGCGGTGCGCAGCGGCAAAACCAATTTTGTGCCTGAACGCTTCTCCAAGACATACTATAACTGGATGGAGAATATCCGGGATTGGTGCATCAGCCGCCAGCTCTGGTGGGGGCATCGCATTCCCGCCTACTACTGCGACGAATGCGGCGAAACCGTGGTAGCAAAAGAACAGCCCACGGTTTGCCCCAAATGCGGCGGCGTCCATTTCCATCAGGACGAGGACGTGCTGGACACTTGGTTTTCTTCCGCGCTGTGGCCCTTTAGCACCTTGGGTTGGCCCAACCAGACGGAGGATCTCAAGTATTTCTATCCCACCAATATGCTGGTCACGGGGTATGACATCATCTTCTTCTGGGTGGCGCGGATGATTTTCAGCGGCATCGAGCAGATGGGAGAAACGCCCTTTGACACCGTATTGATTCACGGCCTTGTCCGGGATGATAAGGGCCGTAAAATGTCCAAGAGCCTAGGCAACGGCGTGGACCCACTGCTGGTGATCGATCAATACGGCGCGGACGCGCTGCGCTTCTCGCTGGCCATGGGCGTAAGCCCCGGAAACGACACTCGCTACTCCACGGAGAAGGTGGAAAGCGCACGAAATTTCGCCAATAAAATATGGAATGCCTCTCGCTTTGTGCTTATGAATACCCAGAGCCGGGAGCGTATTGACCCTGCAAAGCTGCTATTGCCGGATCAGTGGATCCTTTCCCGGCTCAATCAGGCTGTTTCCGATGTGAGCAGCCATATGGAGGACTGCGATTTCGGCATGGCGGCTCAGCGCATCTATGATTTTGCGTGGAGCGAGTTCTGCGATTGGTATATCGAGCTTAGCAAGGGCCGCCTGATGGGCGACGATGAGGAGCAGAAACGTAATGTACGGGCTGTGCTCGTCTATGTGCTGGAGGCGCTGCTCAAGCTGCTGCATCCCTTCATGCCCTTCCTGACCGAGGAAGTGTATCAGTACCTGCCGGAGCATGAGGGCATGCTGATTGTCGCCAAATGGCCTGAGGCGAACCCGTCATATGATTTTGCCAGTGAGGAACGCCAAATGGAGGGCTTGATGGAAATGATCCGCTCTATCCGCAACCTGCGTGCGGAGATGAACGTGGCTCCCAGCAAGCGTACCCACATTACCCTCATTCCCGAAGCGGGCTGGGAGGATACGCTGGCGATTGCGGAGCCGTATCTCCAGCGCCTGGCGGGAGCCAGCGACGTGCGGCTGGGCGGCAAGGATGCGTTGAGCGGCGAAAAGGTTGTCAGCGCCGTATGCACCGCCGGCGAGCTGCGGATTCCCCTTGGCGATTTGGTGGATTTCGCCAAGGAAGTGGCGCGGCTGGAAAAGGAACAGAAAAATTTGGAGGGTGAAATCGCCCGTGCCAATGGAAAGCTAAATAATCAGGGCTTCCTCGCCAAAGCGCCCGCCGCGCTGGTGGAGCAGGAGCGGGAGAAGCTAAGGACCAATCAAGCTATGCTGGAATCTCTCACGGGCCGCATTGCCGAGCTTAAGGAAAACCTGTAAGGAGCACTATGACGGAATTTCATCATCTCCCCGTTCTCTTTGAAGAAGTCATGACGTGGATGGAGCCAAGGGCCGACGGCGTTTATGCCGACGGCACCCTTGGCGGCGGAGGCCACAGCGAGGGCATTCTAAAGCTTTCCGGCGGCTCCGCTACCCTCTACGGCATTGATCGGGACGAGACTGCCATCGCAGCCGCTGGTCAGCGCTTGAAGGCCTACCCCGGCTTTCACGCCATTCATGGAAATTTTCACGATGTAAAGGAGCTGCTTGCACAGGCAGGCGCTCCGGCGCTGAACGGCGGGCTGCTGGATTTAGGGGTCAGCAGCTATCAGCTGGATACGGGAGAACGTGGATTCAGCTACCATGAGGACGCGCCGTTGGATATGCGGATGGATCAGACCGTCGGGCAGACGGCGGCAGAGTATCTGGCAACGATCAGCGTATCGGAAATGCGCCGTATCTTAACCGAATATGGCGAGGAAAAATGGGCGGCGCGAATCGCTCAGGTTTTTGACGAAAAACGGAAGGAAAAGCCCATCCTCACCACCGGAGATTTGGTGCGGGTAGTAGACGCGGCTATCCCCAAGGCTGTGCGCCGCAAGGATGAAGGCCATCCGGCTAGGCGCACCTTTCAGGCGGTGCGTATCGCAGTCAATGACGAGCTGGCTCCTCTGGAAAACGCCTTGTGCGACTTTGTGGATTTATTGGCTCCCGGGGGACGCATGCTGGTAATTACCTTCCATTCCTTGGAGGATCGCATTGTTAAGAACACCTTCCGGCGGCTGCAAAATCCCTGCACCTGTCCTCCCAAGGCGCCGATCTGCACCTGCGGAAAAAAGCCTCTGGGCAAGGTGCTGGGCGGCGGCGGCGTAAAGCCGTCGGCACAGGAAACCCAAGAAAATCCGCGGGCGCGCAGCGCTAAGCTGAGGGTGTTTCAAAAGAAAGGGGAGTGAGGCGGCATGCCGACGCTTTACGTGGTGGCCACGCCCATCGGTAATTTGGGAGACATGACCCCTCGCGCCATCGAGACCTTGAAAAACGTGGGCCTGATTGCAGCGGAGGATACCCGGGTTACGATGAAGCTGTTAAACGCCTTTGATATTCAGACCCCCATCACCAGCTGCCACGAGCACAATGAGAAAAGCAAGGCGGCTCAGATTGTTGCGCGGATGCTTGCGGAGAATATGGACGTGGCGGTCACCACGGACGCAGGCACGCCATGCATCAGCGATCCGGGCAGCATTTTAGCCCATGAGGCGATTGCAAACGGCGTCTCGGTGTTGGCAATCCCCGGCGCTACAGCCATGGCTTCGGCGCTCAGCGTCAGCGGCATGGAGATCGAGGAATTCACCTTTTACGGCTTCTTGCCTCGGCAAAAAAGCGAGCTGAAAGAAAAGTTGACGGAGATGGCGCGCCGCTCCAAGATCGCCGTGGTTCATGAAAGCCCTCATCGGGTGATCGAGCTGCTGGAGACTCTACAAGCCTTGCTGCCCCATACCGAGGTCAGCGCCAGCTGCGATCTTACCAAAAAATTTGAATACACCTGCCGGGGAACGGTAGACGCGGTGCTGGGGGAGCTAAGAAGCAACCCCAAGGCGGACCGGGGGGAGTATTGTCTATGCCTTCGCTGGGCGCAGGAGGATATCCCCGCGCCAGAGAAGCCTAAAAGCGAAGCGTCGCTGGAAGCCCGGCTTTTGGACTGCCTGCTTAGCGGACTATCTCTGCGGGAGGCGCAAGCAAAGCTAATAGAGGAAGGCGAGCGCAAAAACGCCGTCTATGCCGCTGCGCTACGCCTAAAGGCAATGCTGAAGGAAGAATAGCTTGACATTGACGTAACGTCATGGTTTATTCTTCTTGTCGGAGGCGAGAAGCAATGTTCTACACGGTTGGTCAACTGGCGAAGCTCTCCGGCGTTAGCACCCGTACCTTGCGGCTGTATGATCAAATGGGGCTGCTCCGCTCTCGGCGTGACCCGGAAAACGGCTACCGCCGCTATGGGCCGGCGGAGACGGATACCCTGCAGCAGATTTTGTTTTTTCGAGAGATGGGCATGGGCCTTGAGGAAATCAAGTCCATTGTGCTGTCGCCGGAGTTTGACCAGCGCAGCGCTCTCACAGAGCATTATCATCGGCTGATAGAGCAGCGAGAGCGCACGGAGGCATTGCTTCGAAACGTCCAAAATACGCTAAATGCGTTAAATGGAGGCAAAACCATGAAGGACGTTGAAAAGTTTGAAGGCTTGAAGCGACGGGCGATTCAAGAAAACGAACAAAAGTACGGCGAGGAGACCCGCGCCGCTTACGGCGATGCTGTGGTAGAGGCTTCTAAGCAAAGGGTGAGTGGAATGAGTCAGGAGAAAATGTCGGAATGGAACGGGCTGGAGACGGAAATTATCCATTGCCTGAAGGCCGCCATGGCAGAGGGAGACCCGGCAGGGGAAAAAGCGCGGGAGCTATGTCAAAAGCATAAAGAGTGGCTTTGCATGAGCTGGCCGGAGGGTATGTATACCAAGGAGCTGCATCGCAGCTTGGGAGAATCCTATGCGGTGGACGAGCGGTTTGCAAAGTATTACGATGGCGCGGCAGGCCAAGGCGCAGCGGCGTTTTTGAGCGAAGCCATTGATGCCTTTACGGTGGAGGACTAACGTTTTTTTGCTGTTTTTTTGTTGACAATCGTTCATGATGGTGTTATCATGCCAAACATGCAGTACAGAAAGGGAGGATGAACTCATGGCGAACGGTATGCATCGTATTCCCCAGAGCGCATCCTTTACCTTTTACTTTAGCTTTACGTATTACCGTAAGGCTTTTTCGCATTGTGCTGCAAGGTGAGTAGGATTGCCATAAAACGCAAACCCTCGCGGCTCAATGCCGCGGGGGTTTTTCATTTGTGAAGGAGGAAACTGGAATGATCGTAATCCTGAAAAAAAACCCGGACGAAAAACAGTTGAATAATTTGATGGCATGGCTGAAGAGCATGAATATCACCATCCATCCCTCTCAGGGTGAAATGCATACGGTGCTGGGACTGGTAGGGGATACCTCCGTGGTGGATATCGACCTGCTGCGAGCCTTGGACATCGTGGAGGACGTGAAGCGGGTTCAAGAGCCTTACAAGAACGCTAACCGGAAGTTCCATGAGGAGGATACCATCGTACCCGTTGGCAATACGCAGGTGGGTGGAAATGTGTTCAGCGTTATTGCGGGCCCCTGCTCCATCGAAAGCGAGGAGCAGGTATGCTTGATCGCTACGGCTGTAAAAGCGGCGGGCGCTACCATGCTGCGGGGCGGCGCGTTCAAGCCCCGCACCTCGCCCTATGCCTTTCAAGGGCTACGGGGGCATGGGCTGGAGCTGCTGCTAGAGGCAAAAAAACTAACCGGGCTACCCGTGGTAACGGAAATCATGGATTTAAGCCAGCTCTCTCTTTTCGACGATGTGGACGTGATACAGGTAGGCGCGCGGAACATGCAGAATTTTGAGCTGTTAAAGGAGCTGGGGCATACTGGCAAACCGATTTTGCTAAAGCGCGGCCTCGCCAACACCTTGCAGGAATGGCTGATGAGCGCCGAGTACGTCATGGCGGGAGGCAATCAAAAGGTGATTCTTTGCGAGCGCGGCATTCGTACCTTTGAGACGGCAACCCGGAATACCCTCGATCTATCGGCGGTGCCGATGCTTAAGAAGCTGACTCATTTGCCGATTATCGTGGATCCCAGCCACGCGACGGGTATTTCGTGGATGGTGAAGCCCATGGCCTTTGCCGCTACGGCCTGCGGCGCGGACGGGCTGATGATCGAGGTGCATAACGATCCGAAGCGCGCCTTGTGCGACGGAGCCCAATCTTTGACTCCGGAAGCCTTTCAGGATGTGATGGACGGCGTTCGCGCTATCCTGCCCCACGCCTATCACATGCCTAAGGAGGTACGGCTATGAACATCGCGGTCGTTGGTTTAGGCCTGATCGGCGGCTCCTTGGCAAAGACCCTAAAGAAGAACTCGCCCCATACGGTGCTGGGTATTGATCGGAGCGAGCAGGTGATGTACAAGGCCAAGCTGCTGGACGCGATCGACGGAGAGCTGACCGACGAACGCCTGAAAATCTGCGATATGGTGCTAATCGCCACTTGGCCCAAAAGCGCGGTGGAATATGTTCAGGAGCACGCCGCCGCCTTCAAGGCCGGAACCGTTGTGATGGACGTCTGCGGCGTGAAACGAGCGGTTTGTGAGCCGATCTGGAAAATTGCCAAGGAGCATGACTTTCTCTTTGTAGGCGGGCATCCCATGGCTGGCATCGAGTATTCGGGCTTCGATTATGCCACCTCGACGCTGTTTGAGAACGCCTCCATGATTTTAACCCCGCCCTCCGGCACGGACATTCAAACGTTGGATTTCCTCAAGCATTTCTGGCGGGAGCTGGGCTTTGGTCGAGTGGTCATGACCACCCCGGAAAACCATGATCGGGTCATCGCCTATACCTCTCAGCTGGCTCATGTGGTATCCAGCGCCTATATCCGCAGCCCCTTCGCCTTGGAGCACCACGGTTTTTCGGCGGGCAGCTTTCGGGATATGACCCGGGTGGCTAGGCTGGATGAAAACATGTGGACGGAGCTGTTCGAAGAAAACAAGGAGCCGCTGCTGCAGGAGCTGGACTGCCTCATCGACCACCTTTGCGAATATCGGGACGCGCTGCGCTCCGACGATACGGAGACTATGCGCAGGCTGCTCAAGGAGGGCAAGGAGCGTAAGGAGCAGGCTGACAAAAAGGGGGACGAGCCATGAAAACCATACCGGTGAAGGCAGGAAAGCCCTATGAGGTGCTCGTTGAGAATGGACTGATGGACAGAGCGGGCGAGCTGCTTCTGTCTGCGTTGGATAAACCGGGTAAGCTGGCCATATTGACGGACGACACGGTAGACGGGCTGTACGGCAGCCGCGTCCAGCAAAGCATGGAAAAGGCTGGTTTTCAGGTTTGCCGCTATGGGATTCCTCATGGGGAGGGCAGCAAGAACCTGACAGAATGGGGCAAAATGCTCTCCTTTTTGGCACAGCATCATCTAACGCGCACCGATTGCGTACTGGCGCTGGGAGGCGGCGTGCCGGGGGATATGGCGGGCTTTGCCGCCGCTAGCTATCTTCGGGGGATTGCCTTTGCTCAAATGCCTACCACGCTGCTGGCTATGGTGGATAGCAGCGTGGGCGGAAAGACGGGCGTAAATCTGCCTGAGGGAAAAAATCTAGTAGGAGCCTTTTATCAGCCGCGTATCGTGCTGTGCGACCCGGAAACGCTGAAAACCCTGCCGAGAGAAACCTTGCTGGACGGCGTGGCGGAAAGCGTCAAGTATGGCGTGCTGGGAGATTTGCCTCTTTTTGAGCTGTTTGAGCGGGGACAATGGGAGAACGAGGTAGAAATGATTCTGGAACGCTGTATCGCTGCCAAAGCCAAGCTGGTGGAGGAGGACGAGCGAGACACGGGAAGCCGCCAATTGTTGAATTTAGGCCACACGCTGGGTCACGCCATTGAAAAGTGCAGCGGCTACAGCATCTCTCACGGTCACGCAGTGGCGGTGGGGATGGTATATGCGGCAAGGCTCTCGTGGCGCAGGGGGCTTTGCGGGGAAAGCGTGCTCGTGCGGATGACGGAGACGCTTCAGCGGCTTGGCTTGCCTGTAAGCGCGCCCTTTTCGGCGGACGAGCTGCTGGCAGTGGCGCTGTCCGATAAAAAGCGTGCAGGGGACAGTATCACCTTTGTCCTGCCGCAGGAAATCGGAAAATGCACGCTTTCCCAAACGGCTATTGCTAATCTGCCGGACATGGTGCGCATGGCGATTGGATGATACTAATCTTGCATGAAAACAACTCCATCTTAGAGATGCTTTTGACCCATCGTCAGCGTCAGTCAACCTTGAAATAGCTCTGCTATTCCTGCGTTTTCCTTCCTTGTCGCTGAGCCAAAATCACCCCAAGCTGTTCGCTGTTTTCACTGAGATTAGTATGATACGCCGGGTTCTCAATCAAAATTAGGAAAGAAGGCCTTCCCATGGGAATTGAAGAGCTTCGTACGGAAATCAACGAGATTGATCAGCAGCTGGTGGAAAGCTTTGACCGCCGCATGAAGGTGGCGCTGGAAATCGCTAAGTATAAACAAGAAAATCATTTGCCGGTCTATGATCCCGCCAGAGAGCGGGAGGTGCTGAACCGCCAGACCTCCAAAGTGGACGTGAACATGGCGATGTATGTCAAACTATTATATAACACCATTTTTGATATTAGCCGCAGCTATCAGCAGCGGTATATGACGGAGCGGACGGAGCTGACCAACCATATTCAGCGGGCGATTGAGGAAACGCCCAAGCTGTTTCCCACACAGGCCATGGTGGCTTGCCAGGGAGTGGAGGGCGCTTACAGCCAGCAGGCCTGCGATAAGCTTTTCGCGCTGCGCAGTATTATGTATTGCAAGCGCTTCGAGGGGGTGTTTCAGGCAATCGACAGCGGCT
>JAQUWD010000057.1 GCA_028693055.1 Eubacteriales bacterium
TGGCTGCGGAAAATATTCACTATGTTTCGGTTGCTATTTTTGCGGCGGGCTTTTTGGTACTGCGAAAGTGGAAGATCAATCCGTTGATGGTCATGGGAGGGGCCGGGGCGATCGGTCTGCTGACGATGATGGTAACAGGGGGAGTGGGATGATGAAATGCTTTGTGACAAATCAATGGGTACACCGTTTATACGATGAAGCCGGGGCTGTTTTGGCTAGCGTGAGACGAAAAAATGGACAATATGTCGGCTTGGGTGCCGATGGGCAGGAAAGATTATCGATTGCGCGTGGACAGAAGGAGGAGCTAATTGTTGCCGTGAAGGGACGTAAAACAAAGGCAAGGATGCTTTATGCCCCAAAGGAGGGAGAGCTTTTGCCCTCCCGTGCCGAGTGTGTTTTCCTCCCGTGGGAAGGGGAGGAGATTACGATTCGGCAGGATGACAAAAGAAATTTTACCATATCCTCCCCTCACATAGGGGGAATGCTCACCGGCATTCTCGGCTGGAAGTCTATGATAGAGGTAAACAGCGATTCTCTTGATTTGGTGATGCTCCTCTACGGTATGGCTTTATTCATGCTCCATGAGGACGATATGGAGCTTGTATAATGAAAATCGATTGAAATTGATTTGCTTCATGCGGCGCGGTACGTGATAATGTCACAGTATTCGCGCCGCATGTTTGATATGCTATCAACCAAGGAGGCGGTTGAATGGCGGTTGGCAAAAGAAAGGCATGGATCGATCAGAAGGCGTGCGTCGCCTGTGGATGCTGCGCAAGGGTATGCCCCAAAGGCGCGATCCATATACTGCGCGGTGTGTACGCACAGGTAAATGAGGACCAATGCGTGGGCTGCGGATTATGCGCTAAGGCTTGTCCCGCATCGGTTATTGAGATACGGGAGGCGCAAGGATGAAGGGCCAAAAGAAATGGTATGATTATCTGTGGATTGCATCGGCGGCATACTTGACCTTGGGCTTTTTCAACATCCTCTTTGCGTGGCTTGGGCTGATTTGCTTCCTTGTGCCGCTTGGAATCGCGCTCTTTGGCGGGGGAAAGGCCTATTGTAACCGCTACTGCGGGCGCGGACAGCTGTTTGAATTGCTGGGAGGCAGGCTGGGACTGTCACGAAAAAGGGATGTGCCAAGGTGGCTTAAAAGCAAGGCGTTTCGCTATGGTTTTCTCATTTTCTTCTTCGCCATGTTTTTCAGTATGCTGTACAATACCTACCTCGTGTTTGCAGGGGCGCAGAGCCTTCGGCAGGTAGTGACGCTTCTATGGACCATCAAGCTGCCGTGGCACTGGGCTTATACGGCAACGGGCGTTTCACATGGCGTAGCCCAATTTGCCTTTGGATTCTACAGCGTAATGCTGACCTCAACGGTGCTGGGGTTTGCGACAATGCTGCTGTTTAAGCCGCGCTCTTGGTGCGTATACTGTCCGATGGGCACGATGACGCAGCTGATCTGCAAAGCCAAGGATGGAAAGCAGGTAACCAGCTCCCCAAACGAGAACATAGAATCATAATCATAGGAGGAATATCAAAATGTCTGTTTTAACGGTTACCAAGGAGAATTTTCAAAAGGAAATCATGGAAAGCGACAGCACGGTGCTATTGGATTTTTGGGCGACATGGTGCGGACCCTGCCGCATGGTATCGCCGCTGGTGGATGAAATTGCCGAAGAAACAAAGGGTATAAAGGTTGGCAAGGTAAATGTGGACGAACAGCCGGAGCTGGCGGCTCGTTTCAATGTGATGAGCATACCGACGCTGATGGTCTTTAAGGATGGTAAGATTGTGAACCAATCGGTAGGAGCCAGACCCAAAGCGCAGATTCTTGTTATGCTGTAAGCGAAAGCCCCTAAGCGTCGCCCTAGAGCGGGCGATGCTTGGGGCTAAGCGGATAAGCTTTTTAGCCTGGCGCGATCTGTTAGACGGATGCTTCCTCGGCTTAACGTAACCATCCCTTCGGACTGGAAATAGCGCAGCATCCGCGTAACAACCTCACGAGCCGTACCTAAGTGAGCGGCGATTTTGTCATGGGTGAGCTTGAGAACGTCGCTGCCATCCAGAACGCTTTCCTCCAGCAGAAAACCGGCAAGGCGCTGATCGAAGCGTTTCCACATGACCTGCTCGATGAGCCACATGACCTCGGAGAAACGGGACGCCATCAGCTCGTTGGTGTAATTAGCAACGGCTGCTGATTGCTCCATTACGCTTTTGTAGACGTCCGCCGGGAGCAGCCAAAGGTCTGCGTCCTTTTCCACCTCCAGCGTGACCTCAAACTGCACGCTGCTCATCATGCAGGATGCGGAAAATAGGCACATATCCCGCTCGAACAGCCGATAAATGGTGATTTCCTTGCCTTCGCCGGAGAGGATGTACGCCCGGAGCTGCCCGGAGCAGACCAGAATCAGCCCGACGCAATCCGCTGCACCGTTATGCAGCAAGGTACCCTTGGGAGCCTTTCGCGGCACGGCCGCTTGGGTGAAGGCGTCGCGCTCTTGCTGGGTTAATCGGCTCCAAATGGGAAAGCTCTGCTCGAAAGTCATGGACGGCATCCCCCTATCTTTGCTTATTATAGAATGGTTGGTAGCGTGTGTCAAACCGGAAGAAAACAGGAGGAAAACGAAATGTCAAAAACGGTGATTATCGGTGGAGTGGCAGGCGGCGCAAGCTGCGCGGCAAGGCTTCGTCGACTGGATGAAAACGCTGAAATTGTTTTGCTGGAACGGGGAGCGCATATTTCCTATGCGAATTGCGGACTGCCCTACCATGTGGGCAACGCGATCCCCTCTCAACGGTCGCTGCTGCTGCTTTCGCCTCAGGTGATGCGCGCTCGCTTCAATGTGGACGTGCGAGTGGGAAATGAGGTAACGGCTATCAACCGGGAAAAGAAAACCGTATCCGTTCGGCAAAAGGATGGCAGCGTTTACGATGAAGGTTATGATACGTTGGTGATCGCAACGGGATCGTCGCCGGCACGTCCTCCCATTCCGGGCATTGAGTCGCAGCGCGTGACGACGCTATGGACGGTGGACGACGCAGAACGCATCCGTGGGCTGGCGCTTTCGGGGAGTATTCGGCGAGCGGCTGTGGTCGGCGGCGGCTTTATCGGGTTGGAAATGGCTGAGAACCTAAAAGAAGCAGGGTTGGAGGTTACCCTCATTGAGGCGACCGATCAAGTGATGCCGCCGCTGGACTATGAGATGGCACTGCCCTTGCACCAGCATTTGCGGAAGCAGGGCATGGAGCTTCGCCTTGGCGACGGCGTAGCAGCGTTTCACGAAAAGGAGGACGGCATCGAGGTTGTTCTCAAGAGTGGAACGATTGTTGACGCTGGGCTGGTGGTGCTTTCCATCGGCGTGCGCCCAAACAGCGCGCTGGCAAAAGAAGCTGGACTGGAGCTGAATGCCCGGGGCGGTATTCGGGTGGATCAAAGACTACGCACCTCTGACCCGACTATTTACGCAGTTGGCGACGTTATCGAGGTGGACGAGCCGGTGCTGGGTGGAAAGGCAATGATTCCCCTTGCAGGGCCAGCTAATCGGCAGGGCCGCATTGCGGCGGACAATTTGGCGGGCGGCGCGGAGGAATATGTAGGAACGCAGGGCACATCGGTGGCAAAGGTTTTTGACCTTACGGCTGCCGGTACCGGCGTGAATGAGAAAACCTTGATCGCCCGTGGAATGGAGCTGGGGAAGGATTACGAGCGAGTAATCATTGTACAGAATCATCATGCAGGATACTATCCGGGTGCGGAGCCTATGGTGCTGAAGCTGCTATTCGCTGCGGACGGTTCCCGTATTTTTGGGGCGCAGATCGTTGGACGCGACGGCGTGGATAAGCGGATCGACGTGCTGGCTACCGCCATTCGACTGGGAGCCACCGTTGCGCAGCTTAAGGATTTGGAGCTGGCCTATGCGCCGCCTTATTCCTCCGCCAAAGACCCGGTGAATATGCTGGGGTTTGTTGCCGAGAATCTTCTCCGGGGGCAAACGTCGTTTGCAGATTGGAACGTGCTGGAAAAGGATTCCCATGCCACAGTGCTGGATATTCGTGAAGCGGGAGAGGTTTCCGCGTATGCATTGCCTCATTCGCTTTGGATTCCGTTGGGAGAGCTGCGCTCCCGTATGCACGAGCTGCCGAAGGACCGTGAGCTTGTTATATTCTGCGGCGTAGGCGTGCGCGCTCATACGGCAGAACGGATTCTGCGCCAGCATGGCTTTGAGAAGGTACGGGTGTATCCGGGTGGTATGTATTACTATCGCTTGACCCACGCGTAAAAAAGGATAGATAGATAGAACGGGCATAGGTCATTTTTAATATTGACATATGCCCGTTATTATGATACGCTCATCACTGATAAATGGCATATGTCAATAATGATGCGAAAAGACAGGAGAATGATCGTGCCAAGACCAAAAAAATGGCGCAAGGTATGCTGCATGCCCAAAAACGTGGAGTTTGTCCCGGCGGGAGAGGATTTTCGCCCAAGCGATGCGGTGGTGATGACCGTGGACGAATACGAAGCCATACGGCTGATTGACCACGAGGGCTTTACGCAGGAGGAGTGCGCCGGATACATGAAAATCGCGCGCACAACGGTACAGCTGATTTATAACGAGGCCCGGAAAAAGCTTTCCGTAGCGCTGGTAGAGGGAAAGCCGCTACTGATTAGCGGCGGCGAATATCAGCTCTGCGACGGAAACGAACCCTTTTGCAACTGCGGAGGATGTATGCGGCATCGCCGGGCCTGCATGGAACGAGTGAAGGGGGATAATTTGCAATGAAGATTGCCATTCCTGTAGATGAAAAATATGCGGATTCCAATGGATGCGTGCCCTTTGGCAGAACGCCATATTTTCTGCTGGAAGCGAAGCGCACACCCGTATCATTGAGCGCTTCTGCGGGCTAACGGGAATCCCCGGTCGCATTCCTTTTGACCCGATGGCAACGGAAGCAAACAATCTTGGGCGCAGCCATGTGAACATGGGAGGCCCTGCTAGCACGGCTATTCGAGGGGTTTGTCGTCGCATTATGGATATTATTGGGCAATAGGCACGATATCAATTGTAACAATACAAATCATACAAGTAAGAACAATGAAAATTGCGGTTGCGTGTAATGAAAATCAGGTTTACGGTCATTTTGGTCACTGTGAAAGCTTCTGCATCTTTGATACGGAGAATGGAAAAATCCTAACCACCGAGACAACACCCAATCCGGGACATAAGCCGGGATTCCTGCCGAATTATCTGGCAGACAAAGGCGCAAAGCTGATCATCGCAGGCAGCATGGGCGGCGGCGCGGTAGAAGTGATCAACGAACGGAATGTGGAAGTGATCATAGGGGTCGATGGCGACGCAACGGACGCCGTACAGAGATATTTATGCGGAGAGTTAAAATCCACCGGCAGCGTATGTCACGAGCATCAGCATGCGGATGAATGCGGGAAGGAGTAAAAGGATCGGCATGCTACTGTAAAGATGTGGTTTCAAGGAGCAACAAAAGCGGATATATACCACACAAGGGAGGTCGATACGATGAGAAGGTTTATTTGTTCCATCTGCGGCTATATTTATGACGAGGCGAAGGGCGTTTCGGAAGCGGGAATTGCGCCGGGTACCAAGTGGGAGGAGCTGCCGGAAAACTGGACTTGTCCGTTGTGCGGTGCTGCAAAGAGTGAGTTTGTGGAAGAAAAGGCGACTGCGCCAGAAAAAAAGGCCCAGCCCGTGAAACAGGCAACAGAGGAGCATAAGGAGCTGAATGCCTTAGAGGTGAGCGCCCTTTGCTCGAACCTCGCCAAGGGCTGCGAGAAGCAATATCAAGCGACGGAAGCCGCGCTGTTTACCCAGCTGGCTGATTTTTACAAGGCTGCATCCGCGCCTGCTACGGACGCAGATCATTCGGAGCTATTATCGTTGGTTGAGCAGGACTTGGACGAGCGCTTCCCCGCGGCAAACGCCGCGTCGGTAGAGGATCGAGGCGCGCGGCGGGCGCTGGTATGGTCGGAAAAGGTGACGCGAATCCTGAAATCGCTATTGACCCGTTATGAAAAAGAGGGCGAAGCGATGATTGAGAACACCGGCGTGTATGTATGTACAATCTGCGGTTTTATCTATGTGGGAGACACGCCGCCGGCTTTGTGCCCCGTATGCAAGGTACCCAGCTGGAAGTTTGAAAAAATCGAAGGGAGGGCAATGTAATGGCTAAGACCTATGCGGTGCGAAATATTCGCTTGTGCACGAAGGACTGCCTGTGCCTATACGTTTGTCCCACCGGCGCGTCCGATACGGAGAACAGCATCATTGACGTTCATAAGTGTATTGGATGCGGCGCTTGCGCCAACGCCTGCCCCTCTGGCGCAATTTCGATGGTTCCCCGGGAGCTGCCGCCGCAGCAACCCAAAACGGATGCGGTGGTAAGCGCGCTGAGAGAGCTGACCCGCTCCAAAACCAGCCAAGAGAGCATTGCGGCTGCATTGCCCGGAAAGCTGGCGGTAGCCATAGAGAAATCCAACCGCATCATGGCGGAGGATTTGATTCGCGAGGCTGGCTATATGCTGCCCCAGAGCGGAAACGCCAAAGCATTTTTGCAGGAGCTATTGAAAAAACCGCAGCCTGAAGGTTTTCCGAAGGAAGCGGTGGAAGCGTTGCTTCAAACCCTTCGGTTTAACGAGGATGTGGAACCTGAGGAAAAATGGAAATGCAGCGTTTGCGGCTATATTCATGAGGGGCCTCTGCCGGACGGTTTTACATGCCCCCGTTGCATGCAGCCTGCCAGCGTATTCGTTAAGCTGTAAAACTTGGCCTTTGTGTCATCGGTTGTATAGGACGGAAAAAACCATATGGCAACAATCAGAGCCGGGCATTTATGCCCGGCTCTGATTGTCGAAAAAGTAGGGAGGAACGCCGTCTTTATGCGGTCTTAATACCGGGCTTCATACGCTAATGTCGTCTTTGCAACGGGCAGCGTATGATAAGAGGGTATAAAGACAATGGGGGGAAACGATGGATATGATCCAGGTAGAACACGTGACACGCCGAAGGAAACCCCTTTCCTCCTTTCAACTGATTGTATACGGCTTTCTTTTTGTTATTTTAACAGGCGCACTGCTTTTGACGCTGCCCTGCGCGGTGCAGAGCGGAAGAGCCGCTCCGTTTATGGACGCGCTTTTTACCGCTACGTCAGCGGTATGCGTAACCGGGCTGGTGGTTCATGACACGGCAACCTATTGGTCGCTGTTTGGACAGATGGTTATTTTACTGATGATTCAAATCGGCGGCATGGGCGTTGTGACCGTTGCGGTATCGGTGGCTATGGTGTCCGGCAGAAAAATCAGCCTGATGCAGCGCAGTACCATGCAGGAAGCGATCGCCGCGCCTCAAGTGGGCGGTATCGTCCGGCTGACGGGGTTTATCCTGAAAACAGCCGTTGGGATTGAGCTTGTGGGGGCGGCGATAATGGCTCCCGTATTTTGCAGGGATTTTGGGCTTGGCAGAGGGCTGTGGTACGCATTGTTTCATGCCGTTTCAGCCTTCTGCAACGCGGGCTTTGACCTGATGGGCATTAGAAGTCCGTACTCCTCCATCGTTTCCTATGCTGGACAGCCGGTTGTGAGTTTGACGATCAGCCTGCTCATCGTGGTTGGCGGTATCGGATTTTTAACATGGGAGGACGTCCGAACCAATCGTCTTCATCTGAAAAGATACCGCATGCAAAGCAAGGTGATTTTGCTGATCACCGGCTTACTGATCCTATTGCCCACATTATATTTTTACTTTATTGAGTTTTCCTCGTGGAACATGCCGAGGGGGGAACGGGTGCTAACGTCTCTTTTTCAGGCGATAACGCCAAGAACGGCTGGGTTTAACAGCGTCGAGCTAACCCGCATAAGCGAGCCGGGACAATCGCTGCTGACGGCGCTGATGCTGATCGGCGGCTCGCCCGGTTCTACGGCTGGGGGAATGAAAACCACCACCGTTTCCGTGCTGATATTGACCGCCTTTGCGGTGTTCCACAAAAAGGAAAGCGCCGAATGCTTTGGCAGACGCTTAACTGCCGACACGGTGAAATATGCCGCCGTAGTTGCGATGATGTATATGGTGCTGTTTTTATTGGGCGGGTTTATTTTAAGCAGCGTAGAGGGAATCCCTATGCTGAGCGCGCTGTTTGAAGCGGCTTCGGCAATCGGTACGGTTGGGCTTTCGCTGGGAGTGACGCCGACGCTGGGGGCAACGTCGCGACTGGTGCTGATCGCATTGATGTTTTTTGGAAGAGTCGGCGGGCTGACGTTGATTTTCGCCGTGCTGCCGGGAACCTTTGCAACCGGGTCGAGGCTCCCGCAGGGAAAAATAACCGTGGGGTAAGGAGAAAGCGATGATGAGATCCTTTTTGTTGATTGGGCTGGGACGGTTTGGCAGGCATATTGCGATGAAGCTGAAAGAGCTTGGGCATGAAGTGATGGCTGTGGATAAATGCGAGGAGCGGGTTAACGACATTCTACCCTACGTGACCAACGCACAGATTGGCGACAGCACCAGCGAGATTTTTTTGAAATCTCTAGGAATCGGAAATTATGACGTTTGCATCGTCTCTATTGGCAACGACTTTCAAGGCTCGCTGGAAACCACTTCTCTCTTGAAGGAGCTGGGCGCAAAGCTGGTGGTTTCCAGAGCGGCGCGAGATGTGCAGGCTAAGTTTTTGCTGAGAAACGGAGCGGACGAAATTGTATATCCAGAAAAACAGCTTGCCTATTGGACGGCTATACGCTATAGCTCAGCTCATATTTTTGATTATGTGGAGCTAAGCGCCACCCATGCCATTTTTGAAATTGCGGTACCGAAGGCGTGGATTGGCAAAGCGGTTGGAGAGCTTGATATCCGCAGACATTACAACATTACCATCATGGCGCTGAAAAAGGATGGACAGCTAGACATGGCGATTAATTCCAGTACCTGTTTACCGGGGGATGCTACCATATTGGTGCTTGGCAGCAATCGCGATATCCAGAAATGCTTTCATATTTGAGCTGGCAATAGAAGGATTGGGAAAGGAGGGGACGGGATGAAGGATGCAGTGCTTGCAGTCTCGTTCATATGCGTTATGCTGGGCGTGCTTCTTTGGATGAAACGGCTGGAGCGCCGCATGACGATTAACCAAGCCGTTCAGAAAGACTGGGATTACGCCTGTAAACAGCGCCTGCGAATTGCTTTTTCCAATCCGTTGGTGGCTGGAGGCGTTTCAGATGCTTTGATGGCGCTTGGCAAGCGCTTTCCCGACGAACAAGTTTCTCTTTACTGTGGCGATGCAGACGTTGTTGCACGCCTGTTTGAGGAAGGAAAAGTGGAGATAGCGTTTTTGCCGTTCTCCTATCATACCCATATTGCAGTGGATTGTGATACAATGGAGGTGAAGCTTTCGCAGGAGAAGCTCACGGACAATATTGCTGGGCTACAGATTCTTTCTATTGACGACGAACCTGTTATGCAATGCATGGCATGGCAAGAGAAGGAATGCGACGAAGCGGCCCATCAGCTTGTGGAGCTGATGACAAGCGAAGTGCAAGCGCAGGAAAAGTTGACTTTCTGAATGAACCGCTGGCTGCTTTAGCACGGTTCTGTGGATGGGGAGGGAGAGCGATGGAGACGCAAGGACAGAAGGCTGACGGGAAAAGAGCTGCGGCTCCCTCTGCCCAACCCGCCAGCGCCGGACGATTAAAAATCTTTTTTGGATATGCGCAAGGCGTTGGGAAAACCTATGCCATGCTGGAAGCTGCGCACAGCGCGAAGGACGGCGGCGCCGATGTGGTTGCGGGGTATGTGGAAACCCATAACAGACCCCAAACGGCGGCGCTGTTGACCGGATTGGAGAAGCTGCCCTTACAAAAAATTCAATGCAATGGTCTTGAGTTGCAGGAGCTTGATTTGGATGCGGCAATGCTGCGAAAGCCGCGCATTCTTTTGGTGGACGATCTTGCCCATGTAAACGCGCCGGGCTCCCGCCATTTAAAGCGCTATCAGGACGTTGCGGAGCTGCTAAAGGCCGGGATTGACGTATATACAACCGTCAACGTACAGCATATCGAAAGCCTTAACGATACGGTGGCTGCCATTACCGGCGTTCGGATAAGCGAACGCATTCCAGACTCGATCTTTGACGGTGCGGAGCAGGTAGAGCTGATCGATATTGAACCCCAGGAGCTTATGGAACGGCTTGCTGCCGAGGGTGCGTACACAGACGGACAGGAGCAGCGGATTGCACAGAGCGCTTTTTCCATTGGCAAGCTGACGGCGCTTCGGGAAATCGCTCTGCGCCGCTGCGCCGACAGGGTGAACCGACTAACGGAGTATGTCCGCGTTACAACAAACGCGGGCTTGAGAACCGACGAGCACATCTTGGTCTGCCTTTCCTCCGCCCCCTCCAACGGAAAAATCATCCGTACCGCCGCGAGAATGGCAGCTGCTTTCAAGGGCAGGTTTTCGGCCCTTTTTGTAAAAGCCCCTGATTTTTCGACGATGAGCGAGGAAAACAAGGAGCGGCTAAGAGCCAATACCCGGCTGGCGCAGCAGCTAGGCGCGCAAATTGAAACGGTATACGGCGACGATATTGCCTTTCAAATTGCTGAATTTGCGCGGCTGACAGGGGCGACAAAGATTGTAATCGGCAGAAGCACCGCCAAGCGCCGATGGGTGCTTGGCAAACCGACGCTAACGGAAGAGCTGATTGAAAAAGCCCCCAATCTGGACGTTCATATTATTCCGGACGGCATGGAAACCACAGGATACCCCTCTCGCAGATCCACAAAAATGAATGGGGCTATATCGGTTCGAGATATCGGGCGAAGCATTGGAATCTTGCTTTTCACCACTTTACTCGGCTTTTTGTTTTCGAACCTTGGCTTTACCGAGGCAAACATCATTACCATTTACACGCTTGCGGTGCTGGTGATCTCCGTGGTTACCAGTAACCGTGCGTATAGCCTTGTGGCTTCTATTGTGAGCGTATTGGTGTTTAATTTCTTTTTTACTGTGCCGCGATTTACCTTCCGAGCTTACGACAGAGGATATCCTATCACCTTTGCGGTGATGTTCTTGGCTGCGCTGATTATGGGCTCTCTCGCTGCGCGGCTAAAGGAGCATGCAAAGCAATCGGCTCAAGCTGCTTACCGAACCAAGGTGCTGCTGGATACCAATCAGCTTTTACAGCGCGCCCACAGCCGGGACGCTATCCTTGCCGCCATGGCGGGTCAGCTTGTGAAGCTATTGAACCGCGACGTGATCACCTACCTTTCAGAGAAGGACGGCTTAGGAGAACCGCTGACCTACCCTTTGGCTAGCGCCCCCCTGTCGGAAAGGTACACCTCGGAAAGCGAAAGGTCGGTTGCCGCTTGGGTAGAAAAGAACAATAAGCATGCGGGCGCTACAACGGATACGCTGTCCGACGCGAAATGCCTGTATTTGGCGATACGCGGAGAAAGCCAAGTTTACGCCGTGGCGGGCATTGTAATTGACGACCGACCTCTGGATATATTTGAAAACGGGATACTGCTGTCCGTTTTAGGCGAATGCGCTTTAGCGTTGGAAAATGAAAAGAATGCCCGGGAGAAGGAAACGGCGGCGGTGATCGCCAAGAATGAACAGCTTCGGGCGAATCTGCTGCGCACCATCTCCCACGACCTGAGAACGCCGCTGACCGCGATTTCGGGGAATGCCAGCAATTTGGCCTCTAATGGAGATAGCTTCGACGACGCAACGAAAAAACAGATTTACAGCGACATCTACGACGATTCTATGTGGCTGATCAATCTGGTGGAAAATCTGCTGTCCGTGACGCGTATCGAGGAGGGCAGAATGAACCTGAATATGACGGCCGAGCTGATGGATGAGGTGATCGCCGAGGCGCTGCGCCACATCAATCGGAAAAGCGTAGAGCACCACATTACTGTTGTAAGCGCTGAGGATTACATCCTCGCCCAAATGGACCCGAAGCTCATCGTACAGGTATTGATCAACCTTGTGGACAACGCAATCAAGTATACGCCGCCAGATTCGAACATCACGATTACAACGGAGAAGAGGGATGGAAAGGCGATCGTACGGGTTGCAGACGACGGCGCAGGTATTTCGGACGAGGGAAAGGCCCACGTATTTGATATGTTTTACACGGGGAAAAACCAAATCGGTGACAGCCGACGCAGCTTGGGCTTAGGGTTATCACTTTGTAAATCCATCGTTCAGGCTCACGGAGGGCAAATCTCTATATCCGACAATCTGCCGCACGGCGCGGTTTTCACCTTTACGCTACCGGCTGGGGAGGTAATATTGCATGAATAGACCCTTGGTTTTGGTTGTGGAGGACGATAAAGCGGTGCGTAATTTGATTACCACGACGCTTCGAGCCCATGATTATCGCTTTTTGGCGGCCAGTACCGGCGAGGAAGCCATTCTGGAGGCGTCGTCCCACAATCCGGAAATGATACTATTGGATTTGGGACTGCCGGATATGGATGGCGTTGAAGTCATTGAGAAAATACGCACATGGTCCAATATGCCGATCATCGTGATCAGCGCCAGAAGTGAGGACAACGATAAAATCAGCGCCCTTGATGCAGGCGCTGACGATTATTTGACAAAGCCGTTTTCCGTGGAGGAGCTGCTGGCAAGGCTGCGCGTTACCCAGCGCCGCCTTGCCGTTATGCAGGTGGCTACGGATTCCGTTTTTATCAATGGAAGGCTACGCATCGATTACGCGGCTGGCTGCGCCTATCTGGGGCAGGACGAGCTGCACTTAACGCCCATTGAATATAAGCTGCTGGTGCTGCTTGCCAAAAACGTGGGCAAGGTGCTGACGCATCAACTGATTACCCAGAAGGTATGGGGAAGCAGCTGGGAAAACGACGTAGCTTCTCTGCGAGTATTCATGGCAACCTTGCGAAAAAAGCTGGAAAGCGCGCCGGACTCTCCCCAATATATTCAAACGCATATCGGGGTTGGCTATCGAATGATGAAGGTGGAATAATCAATACATTAAGCGTCTTTAGGACTGGAGGCGTCTTCGGCGGTGGAGGTATGCCGATAAAAGGCCTTGTTAAACCATATCGTCGCCGCCATAACAAGCAGCAGCAGACCGGACAGGATCATCAACAGCCGCATGGAGATCACGTCCGCTAGAGGGCCGAAAACCAGCATGCCCAACGGTAGAAAGTCGGAATACATGGCGCCAAACAGTCCAAAGACCCGACCCATCATAGCGGATGCGGTGTTTTCCTGCAACAATGTGGTGGAGACGGTTTGAACCATGGTTAACGCAATGCCATATACCGCCATCAAAATGAGATAGACCGTGAAATGCTCTGTAGCGCCCATGCCGATGGCTAACAGACCAAAGGCAAGCATGCCGACAACCAACGTCTTCACCCGGTTTCGAAAGCCGCCCCACGCGCCGATGAGCACACCGTCCGCCGCCATGCCAATGAAGCCGATGACCTCCACCAAGGTTAAATACCAGTAGGTATCTCCAAAATAGCGGCTGACATAGAGAGTTGCCAGAAAACCCGCCGGGACGCAAAGAAAGATGAACAATCCGAAGAGTAAAAGAAGCCGTCCAACAAAGGAGTCCTTGACGGCATAGCGAAAGCCAGCCTTCATTTCGGAGAAAACGGAGGGAGCCGCTTTCCCTTTTCCAGCGGGAAGGGCGACGGCGGACAGGATACCGATACCGGCAGCTGCCGTGGCGACGTCGATCATCAACGCCCAACGAAGCGAGGTAAAGGAGAGAACCGCACCAGCCGCCGCCGGGGCCGCGAACTGGACAAGAGATTGAAGGGTTGAGTTGATACCGTTAAACTTCATCAGCCGATCCTCCGGCACCAATTGAGGAATCGCTGCGTTCACGGCGGGCGTTTGGACGCCTGTACCGATAGAGCGAATAACGGAAAGAACAGTCAATGCCTACAGCATCGGCGTTCCTTCATCGATTCTCGGCAAAAGGAGCGCTAGAAGGAGCGTAGCCGCGGCGATTGCACCGTCGGAAAGAATGATTAGCTTTTTTCGGGAATAGCGATCAGCCCAAACCCCGGAGAAGAACGATATGATGAACTGCGGCGCATAGGCTGCCACGGTCATTGCCGAAACCCACGCGCCGGATGAGGTTTGCAGCGTCACATACCAGATGATGGCGAACTGAACCACGGACGAACCGAATAAAGTAATGCCTTGACTGGCGAGAAACAGCGCCGCTTTTTGGGGTTATCCTTCAAAGTAAAATCCTCCTAACGATAATGATCTTCTTTTGTGGTTCGTCGGCGGAGAAAAACCAGCGGGACGGAAACGCCGCGCACCAAACGGTACGCGGCGATTAGAATAGGTGATGACTTTCGCAGTAGATTAGGCGTGGTGCTCCTTAAGCTTGGAGCATGCGTTTTCCATGACCTTTTTAACGTCCTCTTCCTTTTCGATGGAGGTGGCATGCAGCATAAACGCCTTTGCGTGCTCGTTGCCGATATTGCCAAGAGACTCGGCGGCAGCGGCGCGATAATCCTTATCGGGAGAATTGAGCAGGGGAACCAGAGCGTTGAAGCTATCGTCTAGCTTGATGCTGCCCAGACCCTTGATGGCGCTTAATACCGTTGCCTTGTCCTTATCGTTTAACAGCTTAATAATTGCCTCCGGCTGATTTTTGGCAATGGCCTTTTCAATTTTGCTTTCCTTGCTACCAAACATAAAAAAACACTCCTCTCATTATTCGAATGAAACGTTATCCTACACGGTAATAATGAGTGAATACAATAGCGTTGGATTCGATTACCATTAATATTAAAGCGCAGCCGTGCTCCTGTCAATCCAATCCGGCGATTGTTTACAGTACGGACAAATTTCGACCGAAACAACAATAAGGGGCATAATCCATCAGCAGGACGCTGATTCGCTCTCCTCCAGCGTGATATTGCGAATCCAATGTCCCTTTCGCAAAACCCACAGCGCAAGGACAACCTTAGCGTACATCAGAAATTGGATGATCAGCACGGCAAGGGGAAGAGAAATTTTTCCGGGAAGGAATAACGCGATGAGCACTGCGGCAGGCACGGGCAGCACCCAAAGATAGCCGCTGTCCAAGAGCATAGCGTTACGGGTATCGCCTCCCGCCCGTAGACAGAAAAAGCAAAAACCATAAATGAACTGAAACGGGCAGAGGACGCCCATAATCAAGGTGATCATCGTGGCGGTGCGCTGCAATTCGGGAGACAGATGGTAGGCCAAGGGCATGACGACGCCAAGCCCACAGCACAGCACCATGCCTACCAGAGAAATGGCGATATCCAAGGTAAAGAGCTTTTTGCAGTTGGCTTTCGCTTCTTTAAGGCGATTAGCGCCAAGCTCGGTGCCGATCATGACGGATACAGCCGAGGACGCGCCGGCGGCCATCACCGCCGCAAAAAGGCTGCATTGCTCCGCAATGGTGATAGCGGGCAAGGAGGCTTCGTCCAGCTTTGCATAGCACCAGAAAAAGACGTTGAGACCAAGGCTCCAAAACACCTCGTTGGTAATTAAGGGAATGGCCTTTTGGCGGAAGCTTTTGACAATCCGTTTACTCAGGTGAGTGAAGGCGCTCATATCGATGGTGAAATACATCCGTTTGCGAAGAAGCAAAGTGAGGTAAACGCTCATTTCCACGATACGGGCGATGACGGTACCATAAGCTGCGCCTTCCACGCCCATAGCGGGCACGCCCAGCATGCCAAAGATGAGAATATAGTTACAGACTGCGTTTACGCCCATGGTGGTCAGGCTGACCAGCATAGGCCAACGATTCTGTCCCAGCGCGCGCATGGAAAAAATGCACACGTTGCTGATCGCAGCGGGCAGATAGCTATAACAAATAATAGCCATGTAGCGCATGCCTAAATCGATGGTGCGCTCGTCAGTGACGAAAATTTCCATAATCTGTCGAGGCCAGAGCTTCAGCAGGAGAAAAAACAGAAAGGACGCGCTTAAGCCCAGCGCCATTTGGAGGGAAAAAAGACCCTGACAGGTTTTGTGATCCTTTGAGCCGTAATATTGGCTGATCATTAAGCCCGCTGCGCCCGTCATACCAAAGAAAACGCTGCAAAAGACGGTATAAGGCTTATTTGCTACTGTGACGCCGCTCATGGCTAAGCCCAGCACATCCAAGCTGCCCACCATTAAATTATCAACCACGTTGAACAGCGTATTGATGAGCTGCTGTACGGCTACGGGAATCATGACCAATAGGGCGTTATGATAAAAAGAGCGCGTGCCGATATAAGGTCGGCACGCGCCGCGCAGTTTTTGAAGCATTGGTTTCTCCGTCCGTCAAATGGGTTCAGGTAAACATGGGGGAGCTAAGATAGCGTTCGCCGGTATCCGTCATGAGAACAACGATGGTTTTACCGCGGTTCTCGGGCCGCTGAGCCAACATCAGGCCGGCTACCAGCGCGGCACCGGAGCTGACGCCAACCAGAACCCCTTCGGTCTGCGCCATAGCGCGACCGGCTTCGTAGGCATCCTCGTTGCTGACGGGAATGACCTCGTCATAAATGGAAGTATTCAAGTTGCGTGGAATGAAGCCTGCACCGATGCCCTGTAATCCATGAGGGCCCGGCTTGCCGCCGCTTAAGACCGCCGAGCCCGACGGCTCCACCGCTACGATGGAAACGTTGGGATTGCGCGCCTTCAGGACTTCGCCTACGCCGCTTAACGTGCCGCCGGTACCCACCCCGGCTACAAAGATATCAACCTGACCCTCGGTATCCTCCCAGATTTCAACGCCCGTTGTGAGCTTATGAGCTTCGGGATTGGCGGGATTATCGAATTGCCGGGGTAAAAAGCTATTGGGAATCTCCTTTGCCAGCCGTTCGGCCTCGTCGATCGCGCCCTGCATACCGCGAGCGCCGTCGGTAAGAACGAGCTTTGCACCATAGGCCTTGAGAAGATTGCGGCGTTCCACGCTCATGGTTTCGGGCATGGTGAGCACAACGCGATATCCGCGTGAGGCGGCTATCGACGCAAGACCGATGCCCGTGTTACCGCTGGTGGGCTCGATGATGGTAGCACCGGGCTTTAATACGCCGCTTTGGGCTGCAACGTCCAGCATATGGGCTGCAATGCGATCCTTGGCGCTACCAGCTGGATTAAAAAGCTCCAGCTTGGCAAGCAAAATGGCTTGAATATGGTTGTTACGTTCAATATTGCGTAGGCGCAATAGGGGAGTGTGACCGATCAGCTCGGAAACGTTATTGGCAATTTTCATGGAAGAACCCCCTGTTTGTTTTCCCTTATCCGTTTGGATTGTATGCTTATAGCGGCGGATTGTCAAGCGATGGCGTTGCTATCAGCGTGGCGAAAAAGCGCTACGCTCTTTTTCGTCAGTTACGGGTACCGTTTGCGGCAGAGCCGCAAACTGCCCGCCCGACCGGCAAAGCCGGTCGATACGAATGCAGTCGGGAGAGCCTACGGGCTCCCCCGACACCCCTAGTAAGAGATTTTATGCTAGTCTCCAAGCAAAGGCGTTGCTCTTGAATTTACCAGAGAAAAATATTACAATATAAAAGGATATATAACCACGAGGACAGGATAAAGGAGCAGGCTTTTATTATGATTGATTTTACTTTTCAGAATCCTACCAAAGTGATTTTTGGCAAGGACGCGCTGAACCATTTAGCGGAAGAGATCAAGCGATATGGAACGAAGGTGCTGCTGGTTTATGGCGGCGGCAGCGTGAAGCGCATTGGACTTTATGATCAGGTGATCAGCATTTTGAACAATCAAAAGGCCTCGGTTTGGGAAATCTCCGGCGTGAAGCCAAATCCAAGGCTTGGGCTGGTACGGGAGGGAATCCGGCTATGTCGTGAAAACAGCGTGGAGCTAGTGCTTGCCATGGGTGGCGGCAGCGCGATTGACACAGCCAAGGCAATCGTCAACGGCGTGAAGTACGACGGCGACGTTTGGGACCTATTTACGGGAAAGGGGAGCAACGTTGAAGTGTTGCCCCTAGGAACCATTGTGACCCTACCCGCCGCAGGAAGCGAAATGAGCAATTCCTGCGTGATTACCCGGGAAGAGGATCAGTGCAAAAGAGGGCGTAACACGCCCCTCAATTTTCCTAAGTTTTCAATTTTGAATCCAGAATTCACCTACAGCCTTCCGCCCTATCAGACAGCCTGCGGCGTAGTAGATATCATGGCGCATATCATGGAGCGCTATTTTACTACCGTGGAGCACGTGGAGCTGACGGACCGCATGGCGGAGGGCGCGTTGAAAACCGTGATTGATAATGCACCCCTTGTGATGAACAGCCCCGAGGACTATGATGCTCGTGCAGAAATCATGTGGGCGGGCTGCTTGGCCCACAATACGCTGTTCGAGACCGGAAGAGTGGGAGACTGGGCAAGCCACAAGCTGGAGCATGAGCTGAGCGCATTATACGATATCGCCCACGGCGCGGGGTTAGCGATTATTTTTCCTGCGTGGATGAAATACGTCCTGTCCAAAGGTAACGCGAAAAAGCTAAGTCAGTTTGCGGTGCGGGTGCTTGACGTAAAAGCGGATGCGGGAACGGAGGAGGAAATCGCCCAAGAGGGAATTGTGCGCTTGGATGCGTTCTATCGCTCGGTCGGGCTTACGACCACGCTGCATGAGAACGGTATTGATGAACGGGATTTTGAACGGATGGCTGAACGCGCTGTAAAAATGGCGGGAGGCGTTTTGGGTAGCTTTTACCCCATCCGCAAGGTGGATGCGTTGAGCATCTATCGACTGGCGTTATAACGACTGAATATTGGAAGCTTGCGGCGTATACGCCTATGCGTAGGAACCGCTGGTTCATAAATTGGGGAGGTACAAAGAAATGGCAAACTTTAGCGAGGATTTACGTAAAATATTGATGGCGGGCGTGGGCGCTGTGAGCACTGCTGCCGAAAAGCTGCCGGAAGCGTTGGATACGCTGGCTAAGAGGGGCGAGGAAACGTTGGAGCAGGGTAAGGTGCTCAACGAGCAGCTGCGCCACGAAATCAAACAGGCAGTTAAGGAAAATGTAACCGTTGTGGAAACCGCCATGGATAAGGACGGCGTTTTGAACGCAATGAATACAATGAGCGCTGAAGAATTGGACGCGGTGGAAAAGAAAATCGCAGAGCTAAAGACGCGCAAGGCCGACGATGACGCCAAGTAATGAAGCCACGAGCGCAGGGCGCTTGAAGGAAATCATCAGTATCTTAAGCAAGCATAATATTTTGCAGGGGATGTCCCCGGAAAAGCTCTGCGCCATTGTGGAGGAGCTTGGGCCGACGTTTGTAAAGCTGGGGCAGATCATGTCCATGCGTCCGGACATGATTCCCCAAGCCTACTGCGACGAGCTGCAAAAGCTGCGTGCCGACGTAACCCCCATGTCCTCGGAGGAGGTGCGCCGGGTAGTGGAGGCTTCCCTGGGGATGGAGCTGCATACGGCTTTCCCTACCTTTGATTTCACGCCGTTAGGCTCCGCCTCCATTGCGCAGGCGCACCGGGCGGTGCTGCCCGGCGGGGAAAACGTGGTGGTGAAGGTACAGCGGGAAGGAATCCACGATAAGATGGCGAATGATATCGCCCTTCTGCGCAAGGCGGCGGCTATCATGAAGCTGACCCCTACGGGTGAAACCATCGATTTTGGCATGGTGCTGGATGAAATGTGGGTGGTATCCCAAGAAGAAATGAACTTTGCCACGGAAGCGAAGAACGCAGAGGAATTCCGGCGGCTAAACGAGGACGTGGCTTATGTCAGCTGTCCGAAAATTTACCGGGAGGTTTCCACCTCTCAGGTATTGGTGATGGAGGCGATCAACGGTCTTCATATCGACGAGAAGGACGAGCTGACCGCTCAGGGATATGACATGACGGAAATCAGCCGGAAGCTCTGCGTCAACTATATGAAGCAGATTTTGGACGACGGCTTTTTTCACGCCGATCCTCATCCCGGCAATTTGCTGATACGAGACGGTGAAATTGTTTGGATTGATTTGGGCATGGTGGGCCGCCTTTCGCCCAAGGACCAAACGGCTTTTAAAAAAGCGGCTTCCGGCGTTGTGGCTCACGATGTGGGGGCCGTGATGGAGGCTGTGCTGGCGATCGGCAAGCATTCGGCTCCCATTGATCGGGAAGCGCTTTATCGGGATTGCGACAATATGCTGGCTGAATATATGGAAATGGACATGGGCTCCATGGATTTAGCCAGCATGATGCAGCAATTGATGGAGCTGGCCAAAAAGCATAAAATCTCCATGCCCTCAGGAATGACGATGCTGGCCCGTGGGCTGGGAACCATACAGGGGGTTGTAGCCGATATCAGCCCGGAAATCAATCTGATGACCTTGGTCAGCGAGCGCTTCGCCCGGGACATGTGGCATGGATTTGATTTGAAGAAGATGTTGAGCCACGATTTTCAGGCCATCTATGAATCCGAGCAGAAGTCCCTGAGCATTCCTTCTTTACTGTCGGACACCCTCCGTGCGGTTCAAAAGGGCGAAATGAAGCTGCGGACGGAGCGAGTGCTATCCAAAGAGGTGGAACAGGCGCGCAACCAAAGAGTGGATCGTATGCGCGGCGCGCTGCTATGCGCTTCCCTTTTTCTGGGCTCCAGTGTGATGACGCTGGCAAATGTTGAACCCAGATGGTTCGGACTGCCATGGGTATCCGTGGTGGGCTTTGGGCTGTCGTTAAGTATGGCTTTATATGGCTATTGGGTGGAACGGAAAAAGAAATAGCCCATAGGCTTAAAAAATTGCTTTTTTTCCGGGTTCGGGCTATACTAAAAACTTGAAAAAGTAGATACCGAGGAAGTGGACATATGAAGCTTGGCATTGTTGGATTACCAAACGTAGGGAAGAGCACTTTGTTTAACGCCATCACCAAAGCGGGCGCTCAGGCGGCGAACTATCCCTTTTGTACTATTGAACCGAACACGGGCGTGGTGCCCGTGCCTGATAAGCGGTTGGATGTGCTGGCCGAAATGTATTCGCCTAAAAAGGTGACGCCGGCAACCGTTGAGTTTGTGGATATCGCGGGATTGGTCAAGGGCGCTAGCAAGGGTGAGGGACTGGGCAACAAGTTTCTCTCCCATATCCGGGAATGCGACGCAATCGTCCATGTGGTGCGCTGCTTTGAGGATGAGAATATCATTCACGTAGACGGGTCCGTTGACCCAGCCAGAGACATCGACGTTATCCAGCTGGAGTTAATATTTGCCGATTTGGATACGGTACAGCGGCGCGTAGACAAAGCGCAGAAGCTGGTACGAAACGGCGATAAGAAGGTCGCCATGGAGGCGGAGCTGGGAGCGCGGCTGCAAAAGCATTTGGAGGAGGGAAAACCTGCAAGAACCTTTTCTGTAAGCAAGGACGAAAAGGAAGTGCTGGACAGCTGGTTTTTGCTGACGGACAAGCCGGTGATCTATGCGGCTAATATTGCTGAGGATGAAGTGGGCGAGGGCGCGGAGGAGCTGCCCTTTGTGAAGGCGGTGCGTACCATTGCCGACAAGGAGGGCTCGCAGGTATTTGTGGTGAGCGCTCAAATCGAAGAAGAAATTGCAAATATGGAGCAGGAGGAGAAGAACGAATTCTTGCAGGAGCTGGGAATTGGGGAGAGCGGATTGGATCGCTTGATTCATGCCAGCTACCGCATTTTAGGATTGATCTCCTTTTTAACAGCCGGAGCGGATGAGTGCCGGGCGTGGACCATTGTGAACGGAACGAAAGCCCCTCAGGCGGCGGGAAAGATTCATACGGACTTTGAGCGAGGCTTCATACGCGCCGAGGTGGTAGCCTTTGACGACTTGAACGCGCTGGGCTCGATGAACGCCTGCCGGGAAAAGGGTCTGGTGCGCAGCGAGGGCAAGGATTATGTGATGAAGGACGGAGACATTGTGCTGTTCCGTTTTAACGTCTAAGAAAAGAGGTCGGGCAGATGGGAAAGCTGGGGTTCTTCTTCAAACGGTTGGTGCGCATGGATTTTAAGGCGATGTGGAAAACCACAAAGCTATTAAAGGAGCGCAGCGGCAGAAGCCGGATTTGGCTTTTGTGCGATATGCTGCGGTGCGCGATTCAATACAACGCGGGATATGTGGATTACAAAATCGCCCAAATGTATCGGCTGACGGACGAGCAGAAGAAAACCCAGATCACCCGGGGCTTGAGCAACACCATCGTTCGCCGGATGAATGATAAGGCTTATTGGTATCTGTTTGACGACAAGGCGACCTTTAACGAGCTGTTTAAGGATGAGGTCAACCGGGACTGGATCAAGATCGGCCCGGATACAGACCCGGAGGCTTGGAAAACGTTCCTTGCCAAGCACGAGGATGTGATCGCTAAGCCCTTGGAGGGCAGCAGCGGCGTGGGAATTGAGCGTTTTACCCAAGAGTGCTGGACGGGACGGGAAACAGAATTCCTGAAAGAACTGGTGGATAAGCAAATCGGCATTGTGGAGGAAAGGGTCATTCAGCACCCGGAAATGATGCGGATGTGCCCGACCTCCGTGAATACCATTCGAATTGCTACGCTGCTGGGCGATAAAAAGCAAGGAATTGTATACGCGTTTTTGCGCATCGGAAACGGTAATGTGATGGACAATGTTGACCAGGGCGGAATGGCGGCGCGTGTGGATTTAGCAAGCGGGAAGCTGCTTACGGTGGGCGCGGATAAGGCGGGCAATACCTTTACCGAGCATCCGATCACCCATACGCCGATTATTGGCTTTACTGTTCCCTACTTTCAGGAAGCCTGCGATATGTGCTTGAAGGCGGCGCAGAAGGTGCCACAGATGCGCTTTGTTGCATGGGACGTGGCGATTACGGAAAAAGGCCCTGTGTTTATTGAGGGTAACAGCTTCCCTAGCCATGCGGTGCCTCAGTTTGCGGCCCATTATCCCGACGGAATCGGGATTATGAGGGAATTTCGGGAGTTTATCGATATTTAAGGAGGAGACATACCGATGAAAAAAGCGGCTTGCTTCCTATGCTGCGTTCTTCTTTTGCTTTCCGCAACGACCATAAGCACTGCGGAGGAAAGCACCTTTACGCTGATGGTTTATCTATGCGGTACCGATTTGGAGAGCGAAGGCGGCATGGCTAGCAATGATCTATTGGAGATGATCAACTCCGGCATTGCCTCAGACGGCAATGTAACGATTTACGTGCAAACCGGCGGAACCAAGAAATGGCAGACAAAGGGCATTACAAACAAGAAAAGCCAGCGCTGGGTTGTCAGCCAAGAGGGAATGAAGCTGGTTGACAGCCTTGGTACGGTGAACATGGGCGATGAGGAAAGCCTTGCCGATTTTATCGCCTATGGGTTTGAGCATTATCCCGCCGAACGCTATGGGTTGATTCTATGGGATCATGGCAGCGGAGCCAGCGGCGGCGTTTGCTATGACGAAATGACGGACGACGCGCTGTATATGCCGGAAATCTACAACGGCTTGAAGCAGGGCAGCGCGGGCGAAACGGGTAAGCCGTTTTATTTTATCGGCTTTGACGCATGCCTGATGGCTAGC
>JAQUWD010000009.1 GCA_028693055.1 Eubacteriales bacterium
GGGGCGGTTGGGAGCGCCCTGTGACCGTTGGTCGCAAGGGTTTCTTCGTGGCTAGGTGCTTGCGTTGCTCTGCCTGGGGGCAGGGGGGGAGGGTTGGAAACGCCCCGCGACGGAGGGTCGCGGGGCTTCTTCGTGGTTGGGTGTTTGTGTTGCTCTGCCTGCGGGCAGGAGGGGCGGTTGGAAACGTCCTGTGACGGTTGGTCGCAAGGGCTTCTTCGTGGTTGGGTGCTTGCGCTGCTCTGCCTGTAGGCAGGGGGTGAGGGTTGGAAACGCCCCGCGACGGAGGGTCGCGTGGACTTCTTCGTGGTTGGGTGTTAAGCCTTAACGCTTCGAAAGGCCGGGGGATTTTAGGTTTTCCACCTGAATGGGGCGTTTATGGGCTTCAATCTCCTTAATCATTCCCGTTAGGCATTGATTGACGGGACAGGGTACGCCAAACTCTTGACCTTTTTTTGCAATATAGCCGTTGAAGTAATCAATTTCCGTCGGTCGTCCCCGCTCCAGCGATTGCAGGCTGGAGCTTTTCAATCTACGGTATTTCAGGCCCACTACCAGAATCATCAGCTGACGGCGCAGCTCGTCCACAGCGCTTTGGCCATGCATCAGCTTATCGTAGTCCAGCTTTCCTCCAAAGGGAGGCACGGTTAGCTTCATCGCGTGGGCTACCTCCATAGCTTCGCCGATAATAGCCAGAAAAATCGAACGCGCGTCATGGCGCATCAGCATCTTACCCAGCCGTAATCCGCAAATTGCGCCTAGAGAAGTAATGCAGCTATTCACAATTAGCTTGGAATAAAGCTGTGCAAAGATATCCGGGCTGATAACCGTGGGAACCACTGTATGAAGAAGGCGTTGAATGGGCTTCAGCGCAGCGTTATCCCCTTCGATCCGTCCAATAATGAATTCTCCGGTGCTGGTCATTTCCAGTTCGCCTGCACCATGCATCGTTGCACCCCAACCGATTACGCAGCCTACGGTGCGCTGCCTCCCAACAACCTCTGCCAGAGCGTCGGTACAGATTCCGTTTTGCAGACTAAACACCAACGAATCCGGCTTTAAAAAAGGGAGAAGCTCCTTTGCGCTTTGTGGCATATCATACGCTTTAGTGGCAATAAGCGCTGCATCGAAGCTTCCGTCCAACTGGTCTATGGTCTTGACCGCCTTCACAGAAACCTGATGCTCGCCCTTTACGCCCGTTACATGCAGCCCCTTGCCTACTGCCAGCTCTACGATTTCCTGATGCTTACAGACCAGCGTGACGTCCGCGCCGCCCTCTTGCAAAAACGCCGCGGTAATTCCGCCGATCGCTCCCGCGCCGACGACTACAATTCGCAACTCATTCATTCCATATAATTCCTTTCTTGGGTGGTATACGGCTTTTATTGTATCATGACCGTCAAGTGCCGTGGAGCTTATCAAAAAATCCACTGGGCTTTTTGAGCCGTCTCGTTTATAATAGCATCATTGAAAAGGAGGGGCGCATCATGAATCTTCAACATCTGCGTTATGCCGTGGAGGTAGACAACGCCCATTCCATCACCTTAGCTGCCGAGAAGCTATACATGAATCAGCCCAACCTATCCCGTGCTATCCGGGAGCTAGAAAGCGGTCTAGGCTTTACCGTGTTTAACCGCACGCCCCGGGGTATTATCCCCACGGCGCAGGGAGAAGAGTTTCTTCATTACGCCCGGAGTATCCTCAGTCAGTTTGACGAAATGGTTGCTCGCTATGAGGAAAAAGATACTAAGGAACCAGCCTTTCGGCTCTCCGTCCCCCGGGCCAGCTACATCGCCTCCGCCTTTTGCCGTTTCGCGGCGGCGCTTCATGGCAAAATCACGCTGGATTACAAAGAAACCAACGCCCTTCGCGCCATCCGCAACGTCAGCGAGGATAATTTTGATCTAGGAATCGTGCGCTACCAAGCGATTTACGAGAAATACTTTCTCAATACCTTTCGAGAAAAAAAGCTTCAGTATCGAGACATCTGGTCTTTTCGCTATTTAATTACCTTGCGGGAAGATTTACCGCTGGCGAGAAAACCGTTTATTGATCAGCAGGAGCTGGAAAACTGGGTGGAGCTAAGCCACGGGGACACCTACGTGCCGTCCTTACCCCAACGTGAAATCAAGGTGCACAATCCCAACAACGCCCTGCGTATTTACGACCGAGCCAGCCAATTCGAGCTTTTACGCGCGCTGCCCAAGGCATACATGTGGGCTAGCCCTATTCCAAACGAGCAATTGAAGCTTTACGGGCTGGTACAACGGCCGGGTCGGAAGCAGTCCGCCCTTTACAAGGATGTGCTGATCTTTCAAAAGCAGTACATGCTATCCCCCTTGGGCGAGCACTTTCTTGAGGAATTAGAGAAAGAAAAAAAGGGCCTGACCCCGAAGGAAACGGGTCGGCCCTGAATGAATTGCTTGCGTTTGATTACGAAAACTACAGTTTCACTGTCAGGAGGCTAGCAGCCGCGCCCGTTCAAGGGCCGCGTCAATGTTGGGGCACAGGTTTTCCTCTCCCAGCGCTTCATCAAAACCCGCCTTGTGCATGACCTCCATAGGCTGGGGCATCACGTGGGACAGAATCATCGTCACCCCCTGCGCCTTGCAGGTGTCCAGCAGCTTTTGCATACTCTGCATAGCCGTTGCATCCATGGCGCTCACGCCCCGCATGCGTAGCACCAGCGCTCGTGTATGAGCCTCGGTGGTAATGGCCAGCAGCTTATCCGCCGCCGCGAAGAACAGCGAGCCCTCCAGCTCGTACACCAGCGTCCCCTCCGGTACGGGGCGCAGGTGCTCATCCTCCGACATAGCCGCTTCGTCAATGGTCCAGCTGCGCACATCAGCCACCTGAGCCATACGCTTCATCAGTAGCAGCATACTCATCAGCATACCGACCTCGATGGCGATTACCAAATCAAAAATCACCGTGAGCAAGAAGGTAATGACCAAAACGGCAATATCGCTCTTTGGCGCGGTTTTTACCAGCTTGGCAAAACGCCGCCACTCGCTCATATTATAAGCCACCATCAGCAGAATGGCTGCAATCGCCGGCATAGGAATCAGCGCTGCATAAGGCATCAACGCCACCAGTATCAGCAACAGCACCACGGCGTGCACCATTCCCGAGACAGGGGTGCGTCCTCCGTTTTTCACGTTAGCAGCCGTGCGGGCAATCGCGCCCGTAGCGGGAATGCCGCCGAACAGCGCGGAGGCGATGTTGCCTGCACCCTGTGCAATCAATTCCATATTGGGATTGTGTCGAGCGCCGATCATACCGTCGCTGACCACGCAGCTTAACAGCGATTCGATTCCCGCTAGCAGTGCGATGGTCAATGCATCGGGAAGCATATCGCGTATCAGAACAAAGTCAAATGCGGGCAGGCTCACCGTAGGCAGTGCGCTGGACAGGGTGTACAGGCTGCCGATGGTATTGACCGGCAGCTTGAAAAGCTGCACCATTCCGATGGAAACCAGCACCGCGATCAGCGAACCGGGAATCCGTTTGGACACCTTCGGCCACAGGATGAGAATCGCCAGCGAAACCGCGCCCACCAGCAACGCCCATAGATTGACCGTACCAAAGGCGGCAGCCGCACCGGAGAGCTTTTCCATGGTTTCAACGGGCGCGCCCTGAACCGTAAGGCCGAAAAAATCCTTTAGCTGACCAATGGCAATGGTGATGGCGATGCCGCTGGTAAAGCCGGTGGTAATGGTGGCGGGTATATACTTAATCAGGCTGCCGAACCTCAGCAAGCCCATAATGATCAAAATCAAGCCAGCCATTAGGGTGGCCACAATCAAGCCGGTCATTCCACTCTTGGCTACAATGCCGGCAACAATGGTGGCAAATGCGGCGGTAGGTCCTGCGATTTGCACCCGGCTGCCGCCCAGCAGCGATATGATAAACCCAGCGGCTATCGCCGTGTACAGCCCGATTTCAGGGCCCACGCCGGACGCCAGCGCCAGCGCAATGGAGAGGGGAAGCGCGATAATCGCCACAATAACGCCCGCGACAGCGTCGCGGCCAAATTGGGCGGCCGTATAACCCTTGAGTGTAGAAAACAATTGGGGACGAAGCTTTTCCATAAGGTCCTCCTGCGTATATTTTTCGACAGCGTTCCCTATTGTAATCCCCTTTGGGAAATTATTCAATTGAAAATTCTGGAGATTTGTAAAACGATGGCTTTTAAGGCATGTTGTCGCTCATATCATTTATGATATGCAACTATATAAAAACAATTCTTTACTCCTGTTTGGCGTTGTGTTAAACTTTTAACGAACCAGAAAGGGAGGGGTACATTATGACTGAGACACGCCAAATCGTGGACAGTGTAGAACGCCTGGAAGCGGAGATCGCCAGAGTGCGCGCCGCGCAAAAGCTCTATTCCGAATTTACCCAAGAGCAGGTGGACAAGATTTTCCTTGCCGCCGCTATGGCCGCTAATAAAATGCGGATTCCGCTTGCCAAGATGGCCGTAGCCGAAACCGGCATGGGCATCGTGGAGGACAAGGTTATTAAGAACCACTTTGCTTCCGAATATATTTATAACCAATACCGCGATACCAAAACCTGCGGTGTTATTGAAGAGGATGCATCCTACGGCGTTACCAAATATGCCGAGCCTATCGGTGTGATTGCCGCCGTTATCCCTACCACCAACCCCACCTCCACCGCTATCTTTAAAACGCTGGTGTGCCTGAAAACCCGTAACGGCATCATCATCTCCCCCCATCCCCGGGCGAAGGGCTGCACCATAGCCGCCGCCAAGGTAGTGCTGGACGCAGCCGTAGCTGCCGGCGCTCCCGAGGGGATCATCAGCTGGATCGACGTGCCCAGCCTTGACATGACCAACTTGATCATGAAGGAATGCGACTGCACCTTAGCCACCGGCGGCCCCGGCATGGTTCGCGCCGCCTATTCCAGCGGCAAGCCCGCATTGGGCGTAGGCGCGGGCAACGTTCCCGCCATCATTGACGAAAGCGCCGACGTGGTGCTGTCCGTCAACTCCATCATTCATTCCAAGACCTTTGACAACGGTATGATCTGTGCCTCCGAGCAGAGCGTGATCGTTGATCAAAAGCTATATAAGGCCGTCCGCAAGGAATTTGAGGATCGCGGCTGCTACTTCTTAAAGGGCGAAGAGCTGGACAAGGTTCGCAAGACCATCATCATCAACGGCTCCCTTAACGCCAAGATCGTCGGTCAACCAGCTTATAAAATTGCCGCTCTGGCGGGCGTAACCGTTCCCGAAACCTCAAAGATTCTCATTGGCGAGGTGGAGAGCACCGACATGAGCGAGGAATTCGCCCATGAAAAGCTAAGCCCGGTGCTAGCCATGTACAAAGCCAAGGATTTCGACGACGCTATGGAAAAGGCTGAGCAGCTTGTGGTTGAAGGCGGTCACGGTCATACCACCAGCGTATACCTCAACACCAACACCCAGCGCGAGAAGCTCCACAAGCTCGCCGAAAAAATGGAGACCTGCCGCATCGTGGTCAACACCCCCTCTTCTCAGGGCGGTATCGGCGATCTGTACAATTTCAAGCTGGCTCCCTCCCTCACCTTGGGCTGCGGCTCCTGGGGCGGCAACTCCGTCAGCGAGAACGTGGGCGTAAAGCACCTGCTCAACATCAAAACCGTTGCCGAGAGGAGAGAGAATATGCTGTGGTTCCGCGCTCCTGAAAAAATCTATATCAAAAAGGGCTGCCTGCCTGTCGCGCTCAAGGAGCTCAAGGATGTGCTGGGCAAGAAAAAGGTCTTTATCGTCACCGACAGCTTCCTGTACCATAACGGCTACACCAAGGCCATTACCGACCGTCTGGACGAGATGGGCATCCAGCACGCCTGCTTCTTTGACGTAGCTCCCGACCCGACCCTTGCCTGCGCCGAGGAAGGCGTAAAAGCCATGCGTGCTTTCGGCCCCGACTGCATCATCGCCATCGGCGGCGGCAGCGCCATGGACGCCGGCAAGATCATGTGGGTGATGTACGAGCATCCCGACGTCAACTTCATGGATATGGCCATGCGGTTTAGCGATATTCGCAAGCGTATTTATCCCTTCCCCAAGATGGGCGAAAAGGCATATTTCATCGCAGTGCCTACCTCTGCCGGTACCGGCAGCGAGGTAACCCCCTTCGCCATCATCACCGATCAGGATACCCACGTCAAGTATGCTCTAGCCGACTATGAGCTGTTGCCCAAGATGGCCATCGTAGACGCGGACATGATGATGAACGCGCCCAAGGGTCTGACCTCCGCCAGCGGCATCGACGCGGTGACCCATAATTTGGAGGCCATTGCCAGCGTTATGGCTACTGATTACACCGACAGCTTGGCTATCCAGAGCTTGAAAATGATCTTTGAATATCTGCCCCGCGCCTACGACGACGGCCCCAACGACAGCATTGCCCGGGAGAAGATGGCCAACGCCGCCACCATGGCCGGTATGGCCTTCGCCAACGCATTCCTCGGCGTATGCCATTCCATGGCTCACAAGCTGGGCGCGTTCCATCATATCCCCCACGGCATCGCCAACTCCCTGCTGATCGATCAGGTGCTGCGCTATAATGCGGCGGAGGTTCCCGCCAAGATGGGTACCTTTCCTCAGTACGACCATCCTCATACCTTGGCTCGCTACGCTTCCGTCAGCCGGGCGCTGGGCTTCGGCGGCAAGAACGATCAGGAATCCCTCGACAATCTGATCAAGGCCATCGATCAGCTCAAGGAGCACTGCGGCATCAAGCATACCATCCGGGAGTACAACGTGGAGGAGGAAACCTTCTTAAGCACGCTGGACGAGATGGTGGAGCTGGCCTTCGACGATCAGTGCACCGGCGCGAATCCCCGTTATCCGCTGATGAGCGAGATCAAGCAAATGTATCTGAATGCCTTTTATGGCACCAATAATCATTAAGGAGGCGGCCACTGATGAAGCTGGAAAAGGTAATCGCGGTTCGTACCAATAAAACCGTCTACCGGGATGGCAAGCTTGCCGTCAAGGTTTTTGACAGCGACTACAGCAAGGCGGATATCCTCAACGAAGCGCTCAATCAGGCGCGGGTAGAGGAAACCGAGCTTAACGTGCCCAAGCTGGAGGAGGTTACGAAGGTCAACGATAAGTGGGCCATTGTCACCGACTATGTGGAAGGCAAAACTCTTGCTCAACTTATGGAGGAAAACCCGGACCACTATGACGAATACTTAGAGCAGTTCGTTAAGCTTCAGCTGATGGTACATGGACAAAAATGTCCCACCCTGAACAAACTGAAGGATAAGATGAACCGCAAGATCTCGGAAAGCGGCTTGGACGCTACCACCCGCTACGAGCTCCACACCCGCTTGGAGGGCATGCCTACCCACAACAAGCTGTGCCACGGAGATTTCTGTCCCCAGAATATCATAGTGAAGGCTGACGGCTCCCTATGGATTCTGGACTGGGCGCACGCCACCCAGGGCAACGCCAGCGCCGATGTAGCCCGTACCTATCTGCTATTCTGGCTCAACGGTGATATTAACGGTGCAGAAAAGTATTTGACTCTTTTCTGCAAGCTAAGCGACACAGCCAAGCAATACGTACAGAAATGGATTCCCATTGTAGCGGCAAGCCAAAGCGTAAAGGGCAAGCCGGAGGAGCGCGAGTTCCTGCTCCATTGGGTAAACGTTGTAGATTACGAATAAGGAGCGAAAGACCATGAAAATCACCATTTGCATTGGTTCCAGCTGTCACCTGAAGGGCTCCCGCCAAATCGTGGAGGAATTGCAGCGGTTGGTTGCCGAAAACGACCTGAAGGATCAGGTTGAGCTAGCCGGAAAGTTCTGCATGGGCAATTGTCAAAACGGCGTATGCGTCACCCTTGACGAGGAAAACTTTTCCTTGAAGCCTGAGGATACCAAGAGCTTCTTTGAAAACGAAGTCCTGAAACGCTTAAAGTAAACATCCTTGCAGGGGCTGATGATGGGATTTCCTCGTCAGCCCCGTTATTTGCTATTATACCGGGGAGGCTTTACCATGATTCTGAACCTGAACAAAAACAACTGCGCCGACTGCTACAAATGCATCCGCACCTGCTCGGTGAAGGCTATCACCTTTGCCAACGATTTAGCGGAAATCGTACATGAAGATTGCATTCTGTGCGGCAGCTGCTTTGTGACCTGCCCTCAAAAGGCCAAGCAGATTCGCAACGACGTTTCGAAGGTCAAAGCCGCCATTGCCGCGGGGAAAAAAGTGATTTGCAGCCTCGCCCCCTCCTTTATCGCCGATTTCCGCATTGCAGGTATTGAGGTCATGCGGGAAGCGCTGGTAAAGCTGGGCTTTACCGACGTAGAGGAAACCGCCGTGGGCGCGCAGATGGTCAGCGACCGCTACGCCGCCATTATGAGAGAGAAAAAAAAGGGCGTGCTGATTTCCAGCTGCTGCCCTTCCATCAATATGCTCATTGAAAAATATTACCCTACCATGCTCCCCTATCTGGCCAATGTGCTGACCCCCATGCAGGCACACTGCAAGGCCATTAAGGAAAAGGAGCCGGAGGCCTTTACTGTGTTTATCGGCCCCTGCATCGCTAAAAAGGCCGAGTCGGACGATAGCCCCTATACGGACGTTGCCCTGACCTACGACGAGCTGCGGGATTGGCTGGAGGCGGAGAAGATCACGCTGCCGCCCGAGCGTACGCAAGTGGGCGACGGTATGCGCGCCCGCTTCTATCCCGCCACCGGCGGCGTGCTTAAGGCCACCGACAAGGTGGAGGGCTTCCGTCGGGTTGCCATTGACGGCATCGACAACTGCCGGGCAGTATTTGACGAGCTGGAAAACGGCACCATGAGCGACGTTTTTATTGAAATGAGCGCCTGCGAAGGAAGCTGCATCAACGGCCCCTGCATTCGCGAATACCACGAGCGCCGTTTAAAGGGTGCGCTGCGGGTGGATACCTACGCCGGTGAAAAGCGTTTTGATCGTCAGTCGCCGGAGGATATCAACCACCGCTACGCCTTCACCGGCGGCCAGCATGTGAAGTTCGGCAGCGAGGCCATTCAAGAGATGCTCTATAAAATGGGCAAAACCAGCCCTGAAAAAGAGCTGAACTGCGGCAGCTGCGGCTATCCCACCTGCCGAGACAAAGCCGTCGCCATTTTAGAGGGCAAAGCGAAGATCGAAATGTGCCTGCCCTTCCTTAAGGAAAAGGCGGAAAGCTTCTCCGATACCATCATCAACAACACCCCCAACGCCATCATCGTGATGGATGAAAACCTGATGGTGCAGCAGATCAACCGCGCCGCCGTGCGCATGTTCAAGCTGAGCGGTGCAGGCGACATCCTTCACGATAACATCATCAGGATTCTGAACCCCGCCGATTATCAGAACGCCATCAACGCGGCGCTGCATATTACCACCAGCAACCATTATATCGCCGATTATCAGCTCTATGTGGAGGAGACCATCCTCTACGACCGGCAGTATCACATCATCATCACCATTCTCAAGGACGTAACCGAGCGGGAAAATCTGCGCGGCCAGGAGGAAACATTGCGCAGCCAAACCGCCGAAATCGCCGACAAGGTCATCGACAAGCAGATGCGCGTGGTACAGGAAATTGCCTCTCTGCTGGGTGAAACCACTGCCGAGACCAAAATCGCGCTCACCAAGCTAAAGGATGCGATGAGCCATGAATGATCTTTGGACGGAAACCGGCTACATCAGCCTGAACAAAACGGGCGAGTCCCTCTGCGGCGACCGTGTAGAAATGCACGGCGGCGGTGACGAGGACTTGATTCTGGTGCTGGCGGACGGCCTTGGCAGCGGAGTCAAGGCCAATATACTGGCAACCTTGACCAGCAAAATCCTGTGTACAATGATCTCCGGCGGCATTCCGCTGGAGGAATGCGTATCCACCATCGCCAGCACTTTACCGGTGTGTAGCGTGCGTCAGGTGGCGTACTCCACCTTTACCGTGCTGCATATCACCGACAACAAGACCGCTCACATCATCCAGTTTGACAACCCCGCCACCATCGTGCTGCGGGACGGAGAGCTTTACGATTATCCCAAAACCACCAGCCAGATTTCTGGCAAAACCATCTGGCAAAGCAGCTTTCCGATTCAGAAAAACGATGTGCTGATCGCCATGAGCGACGGCGCGGAATTTGCCGGCGTGGGCATGACCATGAACTTTGGCTGGACGCGGGACAGCATCGCCGACTACGCCGTAGCCAACTATCTGCCGGAGAACAGTGCCAAATCCACCTGCGGTATCATTTCCGATGAATGCAACCGCCTGTACGGTGGCAATCCCGGCGACGATACCACCATCGCGGCAGTGCGCATTCGCAGCCGACATACCGTCAACCTTGTGGTGGGCCCTCCCGCTAACAAGGAGGACGATACCCGGATGATGAACCTGTTCTTTTCCAAGGAGGGAACCTCCATCGTCTGCGGCGGCACCACCAGCAACGTGGTATCCCGTTATTTGAAAAAGCCAATCGTCGCCTCGCTGGATTACAGCGACCCGGAGGTCCCGCCCATCAGCGCCATCGAAGGAGTTGACTTGGTAACCGAGGGTGTGATAACCTTATCGAAGGTGTTGGCTTACGCGGAGGATTTTCTGGATGCGGCCAAGCTTGCGCCCAACTGGGCCGTGCAAAAGGACGGCGCCAGCCTGATTGCCCGGGAGCTGTTTGAAAACGCCACGGATATCAACTTTTTCGTGGGACGCGCCATCAATCCGGCTCACCAAAACCCCAATCTGCCCATCACCTTCGCCATCAAGCAGCAGCTGATTCAGAACCTGACCGATTGCTTAAAGCGCATGGGCAAGCATATACGCGTTTCCTATTTCTAAACTGATGAGGAGTGATCGTATGTTACTATTCGACACCTACGTTCAGAAATTAAAATATAAGGTGCTCAAGGAGGTCGCGATTCACGCCTATAACGACACCCTCCGCGACTGCTATCTGGACATTCCCAAGGTTATATCCCCCGGCCCAGAGAGCGAGCTGCGCTGCTGCATCTATAAGGAGCGCGCCATTGCCGCCGAGCGGGTAAAGCTCGCTATGGGCGGGGACAAGAATAACGACAACATCGTAGAGGTGATCGGCATTGCCTGCGACGAATGCCCAGTCAGCGGCTACAAGGTAGGCCCGGACTGCCGGGGCTGTCTGGCCCATCGCTGCAGCTCCGCCTGTCCCCGGGACGCGATTACCTTTGACGAAAAGCATCATGCTCATATCAACCCGGACAAATGCGTCAATTGCGGCAAATGCGCCTCTCAATGCCCCTACAGCGCCATCCAAAACCATGTGCGGCCCTGCGAACGGGCCTGCAAGGTCAAGGCCATCTCTCAGGGCGAAAATCACGTAGCCCAGATCGACGACTCCAAATGCATTCAATGCGGCGCTTGCGTTTATCAATGCCCCTTCGGCGCGGTACAGGATAAGTCCTTCCTGCTGGACGCTATTCAAATGATTCGGGAAAGCGACGATAACAAAAAGTACAAGGTCTACGCGGTTGTAGCCCCCTCCATCGCCAGCCAATTCCGCTACGCAAAGCTTGGGCAGGTCATTACGGCGCTGCGCAGATTAGGCTTCTTCAACGTGGTGGAAGCCGCTTTAGGCGCGGACATGGTGGCTTATCAGGAAGCAAAAGAGCTGAGTGAGAAGGGCTTCCTCACCTCCTCCTGCTGCCCCGCCTTTGTTACTTATATCGAAAAGGCCTTCCCCAAGCTTAAGCCGTTGATCAGCCACAACCTCTCCCCCATGGCTGAGGTTTCCAAGTTCATCAAGGCCACCGATCCCGACGCGAAGATCGTCTTTATCGGGCCTTGCACCGCCAAAAAGCACGAGGTACAGCTGCCCTCCGTCAAGCCCTATGTGGACTGCGCCCTGACCTTTGAGGAGTTGCAGGCGTGGATCGACAGCCGAGAGCTTGACCTGCCCGCCTTAGAGGAGGATGTGCTGGACAACGCCAGCTTCTTTGGGCGAATCTTTGCCCGTAGCGGCGGCTTATCCGATTCGGTCAAGCAGGCGCTGGCAGAGCAGAAAAACGAGGACTTCATTTTAAACCCCATCGCCTGCGACGGCATCGAGCAATGCCGCTTGGCGCTGCTTAAGAAGGAAAAGAACGTACTAAAGGAGAATTTCATCGAGGGCATGGCTTGCGTAGGCGGCTGCATTGGCGGCGCAGGCTGCCTGACCCACGGCGATAAGGATAAATCCGAGGTGGACAAATACGGCAAAGAAGCCTACGAGAAGAATATTACCGACGCGCTAGCCCAGTGCAGCTATCATATGGACAAATAAGGAGGAATTTTCATGTCAAAAATTGACGTTGTACGCGCGGCGATGAACGACGCGCTGAAGGCGGGCGACAAGCCCCGCAAGGATGCGCTGTCCTTGCTTCTATCCGCGCTAAAGGCGAAATGGATCGACAAACGCGCCGACCTGACGGAGGAAGAAGAGAACGCGATTGTGTTAAAGGAGATCAAGGAAGCGAAGGAGCAGCTAGACACCACCCCTGCCGACCGCACCGATACCATCGCGGAATGCAAGCTGCGCATGGACGTCTACAGCGAGTTCGCGCCTAAGCTGATGAGCGAGGAAGAGATCCGGCAGACGATCGCCGATACGCTAAAGGAAATCGGCGTAGAGGCTCCTACCGCCAAGGACAAGGGCAAGCTGATGAAGAGCCTCATGCCCAAGGTGAAGGGCAAAGCCGACGGCGGGCTGGTCAATAAGCTGGTGGGAGAATTATTAGCATAATCTTTATTCTGCGCATGAATGCCGGACAAGCGGCGTTTATGCGCAGTTTTCCTGTATAAGTGCAAATCATTGACGGCTTACAGCGCTTACGGAAGTTTTGGAATTAGATTATTTATATTCGATTGGGAGGTCGCTTCATGACAATTAGAACGATGAAAATAGAAGATTACGATAGCGTTTATTCGTTATGGTTAAGTACGCCCGGAATGGGCTTGAATGATATTGACGACTCAAAGGAAGGTATTTCTCAATACCTAAAAAGAAACCCAAACACTTGCTTTGTCGCTGAACATAATCATCAAATTATTGGGGTGATTATTTCCGGTCACGATGGCCGCAGAGGAATCATTTATCATACCGCCGTAGCGGAAAATATGCAGCGCAACGGCATTGGTAAAGCATTAGTGCATACTGCTTTAAATGCGTTAGAAAAAGAAGGCGTCCATAAAGTTTTTCTTGTAGTCTTTGAGAAGAATGCCAAAGGAAATTCTTTCTGGGAAAAGCAAGGCTTTGAAATGCGAAACGATTTAATTTATCGAAATAAAGCACTGTCTGCACTGCAAAGAATTGATACCTAAATGAGCATCACACGCATGACGCTGATCTGCTCCTGGATAACACGATCATAGATCTAATTGGGATAGATAGAGAGCCTGTAATCATGCCGCGAGCGAGGCCGAAAATTGATTTCCCTCTGTTTTCCTATTGTATTTTCACAAAAAAAGCATATAATGGAACCTACATAACGTCGTTAAATATAAGTCAATCTTAACGAGTGACGTTACGTAATTGAATGAGGAGGTTTTCCCGTTATGAAGAAATGGCTCTCTGTGTTAATGGTCATGACCATGATCATGTCTCTGTTTGCAGTCGGCACCGCCGGCGCTGCCGGAGACTATACCATCCGTATCTATTCCAACTCCAACTCCCCGGAGCGCACCACTTGGTTGATCGCTGCGGCTAAGGATGCTGGCTTCACCATCTCCATCGACGATAACTCCGTTATCTCCGGCGATACCGCCGCCATTCAGGCTGCCAACGAAAAGAAAGATGGCGATATCCTTTTCGGTCTTAACGAAACCCGCTGGGGGCAGGTTGTGAGCGGCACCTATGAAAACCTGTCTCTGATGGATTGGACTCCCGCTTGGGCAGAGGAAGTCGGCCAGTACAACTATCCCGGCAAAGCCTATGGCTTGGTTATCCAGAACGTATTGATGCTGTACCGCAACGACGAGCTTGGCACCAACGGCGAAGCCCTCAAGTTCGACCATTGGGCGGACATCGTTAATTGCGGCTATAAGTGGTATCGTCAGGGCAAGGTTGGCGGCACCACCAACTCCAACATCAACAGCGCCATGCTGTACGCTTTCACCGATCCCACCTCTCCCGCCGGCGGCATCTCGCTGGACGGCTGGAAGACCCTGTGGAAATACTGCAACGACGGTATGAATACCGGCGACAAGTACGGCTTTGATCCCCTAAACCGGGGCGACGTACAGGTATCCACCTTCTATTCCTCTTCTCTGTACGGCAACATCGACGCCGCCGCCGAAAGCTCCGAGCATCCTCTCAAGGGCGCTTTGGAACCCGAAAACTGGGCGCTGGTTGACATCGCCGACGGTACCTACTACATCGCCGAGTACCTTGGCATTCTGAACCGCGAAGGCCGCACCGACGAAGAAACCGAAACCGTTAAGGCCTTTGCCGAGTGGTTCGGCTCTGCCGAAACTCAGGCTGCTTGGGGCGAGGAGTTTGACTCTTATCCCTGCAACACCAAGGCCGCCGGTATGCTGTACGATTCCGTTCCCGCCATCTATGACATCAAGAACTTCTCCTTGGAGAAGGTTGCAGGCACGGAAATGACTTATGCCGAGTATGTAGGCGCTCATTCCAGCGAATGGACCAATATCATGACCAACCTTGGCTTCTACTGGGCTGACGACAGCTCCAAGGTAGCCGAGCCCGATTGGGAGAACCTTGACTGGGCGACTCTGACCCAAGCCAAGCCCGAATAATCCCTCTCTTTCCAAAGAAGAGCGGAAGGGGCTGTCTCAAAATGCGAACGGGCTGCGTAGGCTGCCTACGGGGCGTTTTGAGACGGCCCTTTCCCGTTTTATACTCGGCTTTCCGCAATCCAGAAGAATGGCAGGTGTTCCCATCATGATCGATCTGAATCATATTGTCGTCAAATTTGGCGACTTCACCGCACTCCACGATATCAACGTCCACGTTAAGGAAGGCGAGTTTTTCACCTTTCTAGGTCCTTCCGGCTGCGGCAAGACGACCACCTTGCGCACCATTACCGGCTTTATTGAGCCTGCCGAGGGCACGGTATTTATGAAGGACCGTGATATTACCCATGTTCCGATTGAGGAACGCAGCATCGGCATCGTATTCCAAAGCTATGCCCTCTTCCCCACCATGACCGTCTATGACAATATCGCTTTCGGTCTGAAGGTCAAGAAGCTGAAAAAGACCGAGATTGACCAAAAGGTACGCCTTATTGCAAAAAAGGTCGACCTTACCGACGAGCAGCTGAAAAAAGCCGTTTCCCAGCTTTCCGGCGGTCAGCAACAGCGCGTAGCCATCGCTCGGGCGCTGGTGACCGAGCCTGCCATTATCTGCATGGACGAACCGTTGAGCAATTTGGACGCGAAGCTGCGCGTTCAGCTGCGTAACGAATTAAAGGCCATGCAAAAAGAATTCGGCATTACCACGATTTACGTCACTCACGATCAGGAAGAGGCGCTGACCCTTTCCGACCGCATCGCCGTATTCAACAAGGGCTGCATCGAGCAAATCGGCACGCCCAACGAGGTTTATAACGGCTCCCAAACAGAGTTCGTGTGCAATTTTATCGGTGATATCAACCTGCTTGACACTGAAATTTCCGCCGAATTGGCTAAGAAAAACAGCGCTATTCTGGCAACCAATCATAATTATATCCGTCTGGAGCGCGTGCAGCTCAACGTTCCCCCCACCGATCAGGTAGTGGTTCTGGACGGCGTTGTGGAAAGCCGCGAGTATTACGGCCTGTATATCAAGTATTATATCAACGTGGGTCACCAGACCATCAAAGCGATTGAGAAAAACGACGGCATCAATCTGCACGAGCCCGGCGACAAGCTAAAGGTTGGGATCGACGCGGCGCATATCATGGCCTACCCCGCGGAAGCGTAAAGGAGGGAACCCTATGCAGCATACCTTACAAGCGCCAAAAAAATGGCGCGTCAAGCCGGAAAAGCTTGTACGCGTATTAGGCGTTCTGTTTTTTGTCTATCTCTTCTTTGGGTTCATGCTCATTCCCTGCCTAAACACGCTGACGCAGATTTTTACCACGAAGGACGCTGCGGGCAATACCGACCCATGGGCGGTCATCCGTTTTTTCTTTGCGGGTAGCATGGGCAAATACGTGCTCAACTCCCTCAAGCTAGCCCTGTGCTTGGTGGTTACCGTCAATGTGGTAGGCGTATCCTCCGTGCTGTTGACGGAATACTTTGATATCAAGGGCGCGAAGATTCTGCGCATGGGCTATATGACCACCTTGATTTACAGCGGCGTTGCGCTGGTTACCGGCTATCTGTTCCTTTATGACAAGGACGGCATGATTACCACCTTGCTGGTGAATGCCTTTCCGGGGATGAATCCCAACTGGTTCTCAGGCTTTAACGCCGTACTTTTCACCATGACCTTTGCCTGCACCAGCAACCATATGCTGTTTTTGCGAAACGCCATTCGCGGCATCGATTACAACACCGTGGAGGCAGCCCGAAACCTTGGCGCAAAGCCCTTCAAGGTTCTATGGAAGGTGGTTTTCCCCACCTTGATCCCCACCATGTTCTCCCTCACCATCATGACCTTCATTACCGGCCTGTGCGCCATGTCCGCGCCTACCTTGCTGGGCTTTGACTCCATCAACCCGGAAATCGTCCGTCTGGCGGGCTCCTCCATTGCGGACGAAGCCTTTCCCCAAGCGCGGGCCGCTCTTTTGTCCATCATCTTGGCTTCCTTCACCATCATATTACTGACGGCGCTGTCCGCCTACGAGCGCAAGGGGCATTACCTTTCCGTCTCCAAAACCAAAGCCAAGCTGGTTAAGCAAAAGATCACCAACCCCGTTGCGAACGTTTTTGCCCATATCTACGCCTATGTGCTGTTCATCATCTACATGACTCCGGTGGTGATGATCGTGGTTTTCTCCTTCCAAACCTATGGCGCAATCCGTATGAAAAAGCTGGACGTTTCCAACTGGACGCTGCTTAATTTCTTCGGACAGGCAGACTACGAGTATCTCACCTCCCGGGGTACCACCAAGACGCGTGTCGGGTCGATTTCGGGCTTGTTTAACAATGACGCGACCTTAGGGGGGATCAAGCTGAGCTTTTTGCTCAGCATTCTGGCGGCGGCGCTTGCCTGTATCATTGTGGTGGTAGCCTGCAACTATATTTTCAAGCATAAGAAAACAGGCGTTGCGCTAGAATACAGCTTACTTTTCCCATGGCTCCTGCCCACCATTTTAATCTGCTACTCCTACCGTACCTTCTTTAACAGCGATGATATCTTCTATGTATTCAACAACAACCTCTATTTCATGAACAACGTGAAATTCCTGATTATCCTTGCCTATACGGTGGTCAGACTGCCCTTCTCCCTGCGAATGATCAAGGCCAGCTTTTACGCCATAGACGAGGAGCTGGAGGACGCAGCCAAGAATTTGGGCGCCAGTCCGCTGCGCACCTTTACCAAGGTGAAGCTGCCCATCATTCTGCCCAGCGTATTGGCGGTATTTGCGCTGAACTTCAACTACCTGTTCACCGAGTACGATATGTCCGCCACCTTCGCCAGTTCTTATGGAACCTCCTATGCCATGGTCATCCAGAGCATGTGCCAGGACGAGGGCCTATACGGCTACAACATCAACGCCTCCGGGCGGCGGTGCGCCTCCACGGTATTCATCATGATCGTGTCCGGATTGATTCTGTACCTTGTGTACGGTATCGGCGCACGGGATTTGGCGGAACGAATCGATGCGCGAAACCGCTGGAAAAAGAGAGGAAAACGTATCTCCGCACTTTTCCGACCCTCGAAAGCGGTAGCGGAGGAAGAAGAAAAGCTGACTTGATCTCGCAAATAGGGGCTGTATCGCCAAGAACGTTTTGAGGCTTGCGTAGCGCTCAACGTCGCGGCCTACAGCCCCTCGTTTTTCTCTTTCAGTAATCAGCCAAAATGTAACGTCCTCCTTCGACTGGTTTTATTTCTGCGTTTTTTATGGTATAATGCCTGACATCCACTGATTTCGCTATGGGAGAGGAGCCGCTACTGCATGTACATCGAGAAGAGATATATACGTAAAATTGCCAAAGTTTTTGAGGAATTGCACGTTCCCATCCGTTTGCTGGATTCCGTGGGCGCTTGCGTTGTTCCCGAGGACGGTGAATCACTGCTCATCCCCGCAACGGTGCTTGCGCCGGGGCTTACCCATCACATTGGCGACCAGCTTTGCAGGGTGCTGGATATGAACCCGCCCATGTATTTAGCGCTCCCTCAAAACGCCACGGGCGGCGAGGATTTGCTTTGTGTAACCGACGCGATGCTCATGAGCCTGTTTAAAAGCAGCCTGTCCATTTCCGGTTACAGCGACGTATACCGCCGCGCCCTCAAGCAGGAGCTATCCGGTTCCGAGCTAATCTCCCGTGCCTCCGAGCAACAAATACCGCTGGAAATGCCACGTAGCATTCTCATTTTTCAAATGGATCAGACAGAAAAAGCCAGCGCCTACAGCGTTTTAGGCGAGCTGGTACCCCTTAGCGACACGGATGTGCTGGTGGAAATGAACCGCCATACGGTTGCGCTGGTCAAGGATATGAACGGCGCGGACGGCATGGACGAGCTTTTTCAATTTGCACGCGCCGTTCAGGAAACGCTGATGGAGGAAGCCGTTCAAACAGTGCGAATCGGCATTGGGGAAGAGAAGCATACCTTCGCCCAGCTTGGAGAAAGCTATGCCGAGGCCAAGCGCGCGATGGAGGTAGGCTATCTTTTCAACCCAGAGGAAACCATTTACGTCTTTAGCCGCCTTATGCTGGAGCGCTTCTTGATGAGCACGCCCCGGGAAGAAAGCATGCATTATCACTCTCTGCTGTTTAACCGCAAAACAGCAAAGTTGTTTAACGATGAAATGCTGCAAACCATCGAAATGTTCTTTCGCAAGGATCTGAACCTTTCCGATACCGCTCGCCAGCTATTTATCCACCGCAACACCTTGGTCTATCGGCTGGATAAAGTGCAACGCCAAACCGGCTTGGATCTGCGCCATTTTGACGATGCGGTCACCTTCAAGATTCTTTACAAATTGAAGCGCTGCGGCCAAGAAAAGCCCAAGGAAATTCTCTAACCCAACGAATCGAGGTGCACCCTATGAAGCATATGTCCCGGGCAAGCTGCAAGCTGCTCATCCTGCTAATGATTCTTCTGATGATGCTGACCAGCTGCTCTCTGCTGCCTACCACCATTACCGACTCGGTTGTCGGGGATTCCGCTCCGCAAGCTACTGGCGATACGGTTACGATCAGCCGCGCTGAGTACGAGCGGCTAAAGAAATATGAAGAGCTGGACGAGCTAAAAACGATTGTCGACACATATTTCTATCAAGAACCGTCGGAGCAGGACATGCTGGACGGCGCAGAAATGGGCTTGTTGTACGGACTTAACGATCCCTACACCTATTTCTATACGCCCGAGCAGTACCAAAAGATGTGGGCGGACGATGAGGGCGATTATGCCGGTGTGGGCATTCAGATTATGGCGAATTATACCACCGGCGTATGCACCATATCCCGCGTCTTTCTCAACAGCCCCGCTTTGGAAGCGGGCATTCACAAGGGTGATATTCTGGTAAAGGTAAACGATCTGGACGTTGTCGCTACCACGCTGAACGATGCGGTGGATATCATGCGGGGCGAAGAGGACAGCTTCGTCAACATTCAGGTGCTGCGCGAGGATCAAGTGCTGGATTTTGTCGTCGCTAGGGCGCAGATACACGTAAACTGGGTCAATTCCTGCATGCTGGACAACGACATCGGCTACATCGCCTTGTATGAATTTAGTGGAGATTGTAGCGTGACCTTCCAAGCCCAAATGGAAGATTTGGTTGCTAAGGGAGCAAAAGCCCTGATTATCGACCTTCGGGATAATCCCGGCGGCTGGGTGGACGACGCTGTCAAGGTTGCCGATCTCTTTATGCCGGAGGGGGACGTAGCGACTCTTCGGTACCGGGACGGTCATGAGGAGAATTACAAAACCAAAGCCGGCGCTTTGGACATTCCCCTCACAGTCTTGGTAAACGAGAATTCCGCATCAGCCAGCGAAATTCTTTCCGGCGCCTTTCAGGATCGCGGCCGCGCGACCATCGTAGGCGTTAAAACCTATGGGAAGGGTGTGGTGCAATACGTGCTGCCCGTTGGTACCCGGGGCGCGGGCATGCAGCTAACGGTAGCCCAGTACTTCACCCCCAACGGAAACGAGGTGCATCATCTAGGCATCACGCCGGATGTTGTGATCGAAATGCCTGAGGAGTACGCAACCATGATGTACGAGCTGGGCGACCTAAGCGACGTTCAGCTGAAGAAGGCTTATGATTTAACCTTGGAGAAGATTTCGCAATAAACCCTTTTCAACTTTCCTCTTTCGGGGTATACTATACGCATCCAAGCTGGCAAGTCCAAGCGGAAACGCGCGGGTTAGGCGGTATGGATGCGTATTTTTATCCTACTCTCAATGAAAACGGCGAAAAGCATCCGTTATTTCGATGCAGATTAGGATTATCTCCCGGTTGCGGGCGCGGGGAAACCATCGCCCTAGACGAGGAAGGAGGGCCTTACCATGAGCATTCTTTTATCACCGTAGACGCTTGCAGGAGCACGTCTGCGGTTTTTGATTCCCTAAAAAAGAGGTGCGCTTTATGGATGAGGAACGGCTTGGCTTCGTGGGCATCGTGCTGGAAAATCGGGCGGCGGCTCCCGCCGTGAACGAGGTGCTGGGCGGCTTCGGCCAAATCATTCGCGGACGCATGGGCGTGCCCGACGTGGAAAGCGGAGAAGCCGTTATCTGCCTTGTTGTGCGCGGAACAAACAATCATTTGGGCGCGTTGACCGGCAGGCTGTAAAATCTTCCCGGCGTTCAGGTCAAGAGCGCGTTGACTACAGTAAAACATTCAACGAATAAGGAGTGAATCATCTTGAAAAAGCTTTTATCAGCACTGTTGGTGCTTGCTATGATTTTTACGTTGACCCTCGGCATGGCAGAGGACGCCGCGGCTCTACCTCGTATTGCGGCCCTCAAGGGTCCTACGGCTATGGGCATGGTTAAGATGATGAAGGATGAAGCGGAGCAGTATGACTTTACGATTGCCGCCGCCATTGACGAGTTAACCCCCAAGCTGGTAAAGGGCGATGTGGACATTGCCGCCGTTCCGGCCAATCTGGCAGCCGTCCTGTACAACAATACAGAGGGCAAGGTTAAGGTGCTAGCCGTGAATACCTTAGGCGTGCTGTACATTGTGGAAAATGGCGACAGTGTGCACTCTGTGGAGGATTTAAAGGGCAAGACCATTTATTCCAGCGGCAAGGGCGCGACGCCTGAATACGCCCTGAACTATCTGCTGACCTCCAATGGCATCGACCCGGAAAAGGACGTAACCATTGAATTTAAGGCCGAGCATGCGGAATGCCTCGCTGCGCTGACGGCTCAAGAGGGCGCAGTAGCCATGCTGCCTCAGCCCTTTGTAACCACCGCCCAGATGAAACAGCCCAGCATCCGCATTGCCTTGGACATGAACGAGGAATGGGCCAAAATGCAGGAAGGCATGGAGGAAAAGAGCGCGTTGATCACCGGCGTAGTCGTAGCGCGCAGCGAGTTCATCGAGACGAATCCTCAGGCTGTATCTGATTTTCTGGACAACTATGCCGCCTCCGTTCAATATGTAAACGAAAACAACGATGAAGCCGCAGCGCTGGTAGGCGAGTTTGACATCATCCCCGAAGCCGTAGCGAAGATCGCACTCCCCTATTGCCAGATCGTCTATATCGACGGTGAGGAGATGCAAGCGCAGCTATCCGGCTACTTGAAGGTGCTTTATGATCAAAATCCCAAGGCCGTGGGCGGAGCCCTGCCGGATGAAGCGTTCTACTTCCAGCGCTAAAGCGTTTTCCCCATGGGCGGCGGTCTTTTGGCTATTGGTATGGCAAGCCGCCGCCCTTTGGGTCAATGAACCGATTTTTCTGGTGTCGCCTTTGGCTGCGATCCAGCGTCTTTTCCAGCTCCTCGGTGTTCCGACCTTCTGGCAATCGGTCTGGTTCACCTTGGGGCGCATTTTGCTGGGCTTTGGGCTGAGCTTGCTTCTGGCGCTTGTGTTCTCCGTCGCCGCCTATCGCTTCCGCTGGCTCCGGGAGCTGCTTTCCCCTTTAACTGCTACCATCAAAGCCATCCCCGTAGCCTCCTTTGTAATTTTGGCTTTATTGTGGGTTTCCAGTAAAAACCTTTCCGTTTTAATCAGTCTGCTCATCGGCTTTCCCGTGCTATACGGCAATCTGCTGTCAGGACTGGATAGCACCGATCCCAAATTGATTGAAATGGCAAAGGTCTTTCGCATTCCCTTCTGTCGTCAGCTTCAAGCTATTTATCTATATCAGGTGCTGCCCTTTCTGCGCTCCGGCCTTTCCATCGCCATGGGTCTTTGCTGGAAAAGCGGTATTGCCGCCGAGGTAATTGGCATCCCGACGGGCTCTATCGGCGAAAAGCTGTATACCGCCAAGGTTTATCTGGAAACTGCCGACCTGTTCTGCTGGACGCTGTGCATCGTTTTACTAAGCGTCGGCTGTGAAAAGCTGCTGTCCCTGCTGGTCGATATATTGATTAAGGAGGCTGCCGCCCGTGCTGGAAGCCGTTCATCTGTCTAAAAGCTTCGATGGAAAGCCGATCATTGTCGATTTTTCACAACGCCTAGAGACAGGCGTTCACTATTGCCTGATGGGGCCGTCAGGCTGCGGCAAAACCACATTGCTGCGCTTATTGATGGGGCTGCTACAGCCGGACGCAGGCGAGGTGCGCGGCAGCAGCAAAATGAGCGCGGTTTTCCAAGAAAATCGACTTTTAGAGCCTTTCAACGCTATTGCTAACGTAGAGCTTGCTACCGGCGCTTCCCGGGGTGAAATCGAAAGGCTGCTGATGGAGCTAGGCCTAGAAAAAGAAAGCCTATTTCAACCTGTCAGCGCTTTTAGCGGCGGGATGAAGCGGCGCGTCGCTTTGGCCCGGGCATTGCTGGCAGAGTATGACGCCCTGTTTCTGGACGAGCCCTTCAAAGGGTTGGACGACGAAACCAAGGCTCGCGTCATGAGGATTGTATCGGAGCGAACCAAGGGAAAAACTGTCTTGCTGGTAACCCATGACGAAACGGAAACCCTCGGCTTTCAGCCCATTTCCTTATAAGCCATAAACGCCAAAGCGTCTGCGCAATGCAGGCGTTTTAGTATGTCAAAAAAGCGCTACGCGCTTTTTCGCCAGTTACGGGTAATGTTTGCGGCTTTGCCGCAAACTGCCCGCCCGCCCGGCAAAGCCGGTCGATACGAATACAGTCGGGGTAGCCTTCGGGCTCCCCCGACACCCCCTTAAGAATTTTTCAACAACCTAAAGCGTCTGCGCAATGCAGGCGTTTTTTTCTGCCGCTAATCACCTGTGGTCGGGACGGGAGACGTTTAACTTCGGCAGCATTCCAGCCTTGACAGCCTCAAAAGGCAGTGTTATACTCTATCAAAGATGTATTTAGTATAAAAACCAGTACATCAACGGTTTTCAGCAATACGTATTACAGTACGAGGAGGGCTTTTTCAATGCAAATTCATCTTTATGATCATGCCGAACAGGTCGGACAGGCTGCCGCTACTTTAATCGCCGCGCAGGTAATTTCCAAGCCTGATTCTGTTCTAGGTTTGGCTACAGGTTCTACCCCCATTCCCACCTACCAAGCCCTAATCAAAATGTATCGGGATGGCGTGCTAGATTTTTCTAAGGTGCGCACCTTTAATTTGGACGAATACTGCAAGCTGCCCATCGATCACGAGTGCAGCTATCATAGCTTTATGAGGGAGCAGCTCTTCGACCATATCAACCTTCCCCTTGACCATACCAGAGTACCGAACGGCAATGCCGAAAACCTCCAAGAAGAGGGCGCGAACTACGATATGGCCATCTCCCGAGCCGGCGGCATCGATATTCAGGTGCTGGGCATTGGACGCAACGGTCATATCGGCTTTAACGAGCCAGCCAACGCCTTCGTCTACGGCTGCCACGTGGTCAATTTAACCCAGAGCACCATCGAGGCAAACCGTCGCTTTTTTGACAGTGAGGACGACGTACCCCGTCAAGCCATCAGCCTAGGCATTGGTAGCATTATGAACGCCCGCAAGGTGCTTTTGCTAGCGACCGGCGAGGATAAGGCGCAGGCCATCCGCGATGCGATTTACGGCGATATCAATCCCAAAACGCAAGCCAGTATTTTGCGTACCCATCCCGACGTTATCTTCCTGCTGGACAAGGCTGCCGCAGGGTTACTATAACCATCATTTTTACAAAATAATACAGTTTCTATTAGCAAGCCATCCATGTCCTACAGCTCAAAGCGCCGGATCAGCTCTTTAGCCACCCGCAGCTTAGGCAAGCGCATATCCATGGCTTGCTTTTCTATGGCGCGGTGGGCTTCCTCCTCGCTTAGGTGCATATGCTGAATAAGAAGGCATTTGGCACGATCTACCGTTCGGATTTCTTCCAAGCGATTTTGCAGCTTTTCGTACTGTGCGCCCAAGGTTTTCAGACGATTGCGCATAGCTACGCCCAGCTGAAGCGTTTGGGTAAAAAGCTGCGGATTCAGCGGCTTTGTCACGACTAATACCCCGGCTTCGGTAGCGGGGGTGAAAACCATGCTCAGCAATTCGGCTTTAATCAGCAAAATGACCGCCGAGGTAGATTTCTGGCATAGCTCGATAGCCAGCTCAAGGCCGCTTTCATCCGGAAGCGGGGCATTGATTACAACCACTGCAAAGCTCTGCCGGGCGATGATTCGCCGGGCTTCTCCGCCATTTAGCACGATGCATTCATCAATGAAATCCGCATCCGCCAATAACGGCTTTAGCTTATCGGCTCCTCGACCGCCGGGAAACACCAATAGAACTCCATTGTCACTCAAGGCTCATCGCTCTCCCTTCCCGCATAGTGTAAGGGGATCAGTAGCGTAGGAGCTGCTTTTGGAGCCATCGGTCTTTTTCGTCAGGGCTCAAATCAGCCAATTTTTCTGCGCGAGTAAAATAGCATTCTCGCACGGAAGCAGGAAGCACCGCTTTAACGAATTCACTTTCTCGCGCCAGCCTAAGCGCCTGCGACATGGAAAGGGGCAACGTTTCCTCGCCGCCTTGGCCAATTTCATCCGGTAGGTTTTCCGCCATGCCCTCCAGCGCCGCGTGAATCAATAGCGCAAAGCCAAGATACACGTTCATGGTAGGATCGGCGCTGCTCAGCTGCATGCGCGCAAAATGCTCTTGCGGTTGAGGAATCCATAGAGCGCTGGTTTCGCGGCGGAACGACCAGCGCAGATAGCGGAAAAAAGCGTCCTCGCCGCAGAGCCGATCGTAACTGTTGGGCTGTGGATTTAAGAACAAAGTGATTTCGGGCAATCTGCGCAGCACACCCGCCATAGCTTGACGTGCCTCCCGACTCAGGCTGCCGTTCTCCATGCGAAACAGATTCACGTCCCCTCGATAAAAGGACAGCCCTACATGAAGGCCGTTACCGATTTCTCCCGCTAAGGGCTTGGGCATGAAGGTGGCATGTACGCCATAGCGGGGCGCAATGGAGCGTACCGCATGGACAAAGCCTACATAATGGTCGGCGGCGCTTAAGGGCTCCGCGCGGTGGAAATCCACCTCGTTCTGCCCCCGTCCCCGCTCGTGATGGCTGCTTTCCGGGCGCATGTTCATCTGCTCCAGCATCAGACAAATTTCCCGGCGCACGTCCTCGCACTGATCCAGCGGCGCAACATCCAGATAGCCGCCGTTGTCATGGGGCTCCATGGTTGGCTGTCCCCGGTCATCCATGTTAAAAAGATAAAATTCGCAATCCGTTCCGATTCGTACATCCAGTCCCTTATCGGCGGCGCGCTCCACCGCCTTGCGCAGCAAAGCGCGGCTGTCGGCCTCCACAGGCATGCCGTCGCCTGTGGTCAAGTCGCAAATCATACGGCAAACCCGGCCCGATTGAGGCCGCCAAGGCAGCATGCATAGCGTGTCCGCATCAGGTTTCAAAAGCAAATCGCCGTCGGTAATCCCCCGACAGCCCTCTACCGCCATCGCGTCAAAAGCAATGCCTTCCTCCAACGCTTGGGTGAGCTGGTCGGGCAATATGGCAATATTCTTCAGCTGACCAAAAAGATCGGTAAAAGTCAAGCGAATAAACTTTACGTCGTTTTCCTCAATAAATTGCAAAACCTCGTATGCAAGCATGACGCGGCCACCCCTTTCAGACAAAAAACGTCAGCCCATAATACCATAGGCTGACGTTTTTTTACAGTTCTTTTCGTGTATCAAGCTTGGGCTTTCTGTTCTGCCTCTCCTTGGTGAAACCGCCCGATTGCTTTTCCCAGCAAGATCTGCAGCGGCAGACCTAGCGCGCCTAAAATCGTAAGCACCCACCATTGGCTGCCGGTAATAGCGGTTAAATAGAAAACCTGAGGGAAGAAAAGGGCGCAGACGGTGAAGAGCCCTGCCACCAGCAGCACAATACCTCCACGCAGCCAATTTAAAGGCATGCAGGTCAATAAAAGCACGAACACGCTAGAACCGCCCGCAAGCAAGGTGCATAAGGTACTGACCGTCCCGTCGTCATACCCTAACGCGTTTTGCAGGCACAATACCACAAGGACCTGCAATGCGATGCAGATGCCCCCCGGCAAAGCCCGAGTGATGATATTGCGCAAGAAGTTGCCCTTCACACGTTCGCTGCTGGGCTGCAAAGCCAGCACCAGCGACGGCGCGCCCACCGTCAGGGAGCTAATCAACGTCAGCTGAATCGGCGCGAAGGGATAAATAAAGGGCAAACCCAGCAGCAATAGAGAGATCAAAATGCTATAGATATTCTTCACCAGAAACAGCGCCGAGGCCCGGGTAATATTGTTGATGACCCGCCGCCCTTCCAGCAGAATCTGAGGCATTGCATCAAAGCCTCCGCCAAGCAGCGTCATTTGTGCCACTCGACAAGCCGCGTCGCTGCCGCCTGCCATTGCTAAGGAGCAGTTTGCAGTTTTTAGGGCGGGAATATCATTCACGCCGTCGCCCATCATGGCGACGCTGTGCCCATCCTCCTGCATCGCACGGATCAGCTCCCGCTTATCCTCCGGGGATACTCGGCCGAAAATGGTATATTCCCTACTCAAGGCGGCATAATCCTTTTCACCCTCCACAGCAGACAGGTCAATCAGCGCTTCGGCATTGGGCAGCCCGGCGCTTTTCGCCACGCAGGATACCGTCAGCGGACTGTCGCCGGAAAGCACCTTCAAGGTTACACCCTGCTCCCCAAAATAACGAACCGTCTCCTTCACCTTCGGACGCAGCGCATCCTCCATGGAAAAGAGCGCCAAAAACTGTAGCTTGTCTGGCAAGCTCGTCTCGCCGTCAACAAGGCTGGGAGCTTCTTCGCTACGCATCAGCGCTACCACCCGAAGCCCGGTAGCCGCCAGCTCCTGTGCCTTTCCAAGTTCCTCCCCTTGCAGCAATCGCTCCGGCGCGCCCAATACAACGCTGCCCAACCCATCGAAGCGTGCCAGCGACCATTTCCGCGCACTGGAAAACGCAATGATCTCCAGCGCCTTTTCTTCGGTGTGCTTCGGATACGCCTCCGCTAAAGCGGCTATCGTAGGGCTGTCATTTCCCAGTACAGACAAAAGCGCAGAGGTGCATTCCCGTATTTCTTCCTCCCCCACCCCGGGCGCTGGCGTGCATGCGTGAAAGCTCATCTGACCAGAGGTCAAGGTGCCGGTCTTATCCATGCACAGCGTATCTGTCCGGGCAAGGGATTCGATGCCATATTGCTCGTTCCCCAGCGTTTTTTTCCGTCCCAGCGTAACCACCCCATCCGCCAATGAAACGGAGGTCAGCAAAATCAAGCCCTCTGGAATCATCCCGATGACGGAGGCGACGGTTTTCACCAGCGCGTCGGCATGCGTTAGCTCCATAGCGGCCGTCTGCTTCCAATAAAGCAGCAAGCCCAAGGGCAGCAGCGCCATGGAGACATAGCGAATAATACGGTTCATATCGCCCATCAGCACGCTGGAAGCCCTCTTCACCTTTCGGGCCGACATTTGCAGTCGGCCCATATAGCTTTCCGAACCAACCGACGTCAGCCGCGCCGTCAGGCTGCCCTCCACCAGATAGCTGCCGGAAAACAACGTATCGCCGACCCCCTTGCTCGTGGGAACGCTCTCACCGGTGAGAATGGACTCATCGACATGAGCCGTTCCCTCCAGCACCTGTGCATCGGCGGGAATCTGATCTCCTCGGCTCAGCAGCACCACATCATCCTGCACCAGCTCGTCCGGGGATAGCTCCATGGGAACGCCGTCGCGTAGGGTTTTCACCTTACCCAAGGATAGAAGCTGTAAGCGGTCATGGGTTTTCTTCGCTCTCAGCTCCTGAATGGTGCCAATCAAGGCGTTGGAAATGACCACGCCCATAAACAGCATATTTCGATAGCTGCCCACCAACAAGAGCAGCACTGCTAGGATAACGTTGATCAAATTAAACAAAGTCAGTATGTTCCGGCACAGAATTTCGCCAACGCCGCCTTCCTTGGCTTTCGGCATGACGTTTCTGCGTCCCTCACGTATACGGTTTTCCACCTCTTCGCGGCTTAAGCCGCGTTTCTCATCTGTGTCCATAGGGCGCTCCTTATTTTTATTGATTGACTTCCAGTATGTAGTGGGGCGATAAATTGCACTTGGCAGCATTTTCTACTGAAATTCTCACCACGCCGGGCGCTAAAACCTCCACATAGTCGCCGGTGAGGTAGCTGGAATAATCGTTATCGCGCAAAGGGTCTAGAATGTATACGTATTCATCGTCGGCAGCAGCCATCACAACGTAATGCCCCGTCTTTGTAAAGGGGCTACCACGGGTGGCGCAGCTAATGACAACGCGCTTTCCATTCCCCTCCTGCAGCATTTGAATAGCCTCGGCAGCGACTCGCGTCGTTGTGATACCAATTCCATAGACTTCGCACAGCTTTTCCAAAAAGCGCATGTTGGTGCCCTGTCCCGTACCACGGCTAAGGATTCCCCATTGATTGTTGCCGGTGGTAAAGCCCGCAACCGCCAACGGAAGGTAGCGCAAAAACTCCTCAGGCGTTTTTAGCTGATACTGGACATGGCTGCGGTTGCAGTATAGATTGTTGGCGGAGCAGGTACAGAAGGTATAGCCCGTTCCGCTTCCTGCATAGCTAGACAGCTTTGGCAGGTCGCTCTGTTCCACCAGATTGGCGATAGCCATAGCGGCGGCGGTAGGCCCGCAGCCCCCCTCGCCAAACTTACGTCGTTTGCCGGAATCCTTTGCCTCGTAACGAAGACCGTCCCATAGCTCGTCGTTTTGCGCATAGGTCATAAAGTCGCCCACTCCGTCGATAGTGACGAACCCATTCCGGGTGGTGCGTCGATCCATATCCAGCTTATTGATATCAATCTTGTTCTCGGTTTGATCGTTAACAGTGCGTATGCGCCCATAAAGCACATATCGCCGCCCGCGAGCCACGTTGCTATAAGTGACCAGTACCAGCAGACGATCATTCCATAAGGGCAGGCTGTCCGACGGGGCTTTCAAAGCGGACTCAGCCAATAGCTTTTCTAGGAATACTTCGTGCTCCGTCTCATTTTTCCGTGATGGAACCAGCCAAGAATTTGTATCATCCGTGGTCGTTTTCAGTACCGCGAACAGCTCCACCTGTTCGTTAGCCTGGGGAGTGAGCAGTAGAAAAGATGGATTTTCTTGATAATAGGACTGCTCCATATACTGACTTAGGCTGGCGAAAGCGCCGCTGCCCGCAGTACTGCTACCGTACAAATAGGTAACGCCGTCGGTAAAGCCGGACGAATTGCCGTAGTCCATGAAAACAGAACCCGTTCTGCTCTTGGAACCGTCATATAAATGGGTTATATAATATTCATTGTCCGTTCCTTGCAAAATGGGCGCGTTCAAATCGCTGGATTCCTGAAAAACCCAACCTACAATGCTCCTGTTCAGCTGCTGCAAATAGGTAAAATCCACTGTGTATTGCACATCGGCTGTCGCTATCGACGACAGCTCCGAGAGATCTGTAGCGCTATTTTCCTTCAAGCTTGCAACAGCTTGTTCCTCTACTAAAGCCGTTTTAGCGGACGGCTGCGCCGCCAAGCAGCCGCCTTGGGGGAGAAGCGCGGCAATTGTCACAAAAGCGACGGCAAGCGCTCCAAACCGTCCCATTCCTGTTTTTTTCGCCTTCAAAGCATTCCTCCGTTAGGTATTAAGTTGCATCGTAGGGTTTCGCCATGGGGCGGAAAAACTCCTGCCCGTTTGGCTCATCAAGACCGTTTAGAGTGTGCTTCCACGTTGAATTGAAAAAAGCTGCATCTTGCATCCCAGCCCGTGACAAGCTATAATGAAAGTCGACGCGGATTGTACGCGCGGCAACAAACAGCGCCGCCGGTTCGTTTGATAAGCGAACCCTTTTAGGGCGGTCAGCATAAGGGAGCAAGCATGCAAAGAGTAAAACCAAGGATGAGCCGGGCCAAAGCCTTCGCCGTACTGATCGGTATCCTTGCGGTCATCGGCGGATTGATCTGGGGCGGTATTGCCATCTTCGGCAATCAATCCGTCACCGGCATCAGTGTCTCTCAACTGCCGTGCCCCTCCAGCGATACCATTAAGCCCTTCGGTAATAACGTTCTGTATTACGATGGCATGAGTCTTCATTGCATGAGCGCCACCGGCGCGGTGCTATGGACCTTTCAGCTGGGGGCGGACGCCGGCTACGATTGCGATACGAAGCATATTGTCGCTTGGGTGGGCAGCACGGTTTATGTGCTGGATCAAAGCGGTAATTCCTCTTATAACGACAATCTGGGAGAAGAAATCCAATTCGCCCGCATAGGCAACCAGTATATGGGCGCGGTTGTGGGAGAAACCAGCTCTCCACGGCTTCTGGTTAAGGATTTAACCGGCGCGCATATGGATGAAGAAGCCGACGCCTATAATCATCTCATCATTCTGGATTTAGGCTTTTACGGCCCCAATGGAGAGTATATGTGGACGCTAGCGCTGGACGTGTTCGGCACCGCCGCCAATACCACCCTAAACACCTTCGAAGTAGGAAAGATGAATACCGGCGAGGTTGCCTTAGGCGAGTCCATCACCTACTCCGTGCTTTATGAAAACAATATGCTTCGCGTGATCAACACCCGCACCATGCTCACCTTCGATTACCGGGGTACGGAGGATACCACCGCCAGCGTGCTGGTATACGGCTGGCAGCTTTTGGACCATGAGATTTCCGAACGAGGAAATGCGCTTATGCTTTTCGCGCCTACCTCCCAGTCGGAGAATCAGTATGATCTGCGGGAGCTGCGCTTGATTTCCGGCAGCAGCTTTGACAAGCGCTATAGCCTGCCCGATACCTGCATTGGCGCAACGGTCTGGAACCGAACCATCTATGCGGTTTCCAGCACACAATTATTCCGAGCCGGCATGAGCGACCGCCGCTTTACGACCTATAATCTACCCCTACAGTACGAAGCGACCCGGCTATTGGGTACCCTAACTGACGGTCGAATCATCGTATCCTGCGACGAGGACGTCTACGTATTAACCTTACCCCATGGCACGGCGCTTAACACGGGAGGAGGAACCGAGAATTGAACATCATTGACCTTGTGGCAATCGGACTGATAGCGGTTTGCTGCCTGTTTGGATTCTATCGCGGCTTTATCCAATCTGTGCTTCATCTGGGAGGAGGCCTGCTTTCGATTGTTGGCTCCTTTCTGCTCTATCCCCATATGGCGGATATCGTCAGTTCCAACACAGACATCACCCGAATGATCAGCACCTATACGGATTCCCGCAGTCTTTTGGGAGATTTGGATTTAAGCAGCCAGACGGTAAGCCAGCTAGCCGCCGCCAATGTGACGCAGGTGGTGGAAAAAGCAAACCTGCCCGAGCCTATCGGCACGCTGCTGAAGCACAATCTGACCCAGCAGGTATTCAGTCCCTTGGGAAGCTTAGCCACCACGGTAGGCGATTACGTCAATCAGACCATCCTAAGCGTGAGCATCAATGTACTTAGCTTTCTCATATGCTTTGCCCTCTGCTTTATTGTTCTGGCTATCATAACCAATCTGCTTCGGGCGGTTTTCCGTTTCCCGGTGTTAAAGCATCTGGACTGGCTGGTAGGCGGCGCCTTTGGGCTATTGCTGGGCGTGCTGATTTGCTATGTGGTATTCGCCGCGCTCCCGCTTTTGGAAAGCGTCGTTCCCCTAGAAGATTTTCGAACGCTGGTGGATCAGAGCACCTTGGCGAAAACCTTTGAAAATAGCAATTTGATTATATCGATCATGAACCGTAAGCTATAGCAGAAAGAATTGGATTATAAAGGAAGCGTGTGGAAAAGGCATCGCCCGTTCCACACGCTATTTATGTACGCCAAAAAGTCAAGAGCTTGCGTATAGCATCTAGTATCTCCGGGTATACATTCGTGACGTTGCTGTCATCGGGTTTCAAATAAAACAACACGCAGGTTATCAGCACAAAAACTGCAGCAGTGGTCGCCATGCGGCTAACAATCTGCTGCTGACGTTCCGTACTGCTACTGTAAAAGAAGCCTAGGCTTAGAAAGGTTAAAATGGCCATCAGCCAATAGATATCCATGCGGTAGCGCTCCAAGAGAGTCGGTGAATACACCGCATCCACGGCGCTGATGAGCAATGGGATCAACGCTAGAACCGCCGCAAACCAGTAAAGCCGCGCCTCTCGAAGCGCGATTCTCGTTCCTCTATGAAAGAATGCTACCACTGGGAAAATCAAAATAGGAAAGTTCAACACTGCACCACCTGCGTTCAAATAAGGGAAAGCATCGTCAGGCGGCGTATAGCCAAAAAAGTTTTCCCAAATGCCCTTGATGATTTGCGATGGGCGCAGTAGTGAAAAAATGTTCAGATATCCCGTTTGGTCAGTCAGCGTCAATTGGTAAGCCTGACCAAACTCAAAAGGATTATCAAAACGCATTGCATTATAAGCCATTAACCCAGCCGCCACAAAAACATAGGGACAGGCCGCAGCTACAAGCTGTCCGCACAATCGCAGGCTCCATTTTCTGCCCCGCAAATACTCGATCAGCAGCGGCAGCACCAGTAAATTTGCCAATGCAATAGGCGGGCGGCATCCAAAGGCGAGCGCACCAAAGAGACTGCCCCAAAAAGCCCAATGCAGACGTTTCTTCTCGTTGATTTCCCCATATACCGCTTTAAAAAAGAAGAAAAAGCTCCATATTTCCATACACAAACCGGCTGTGATCGCGGTGCCATACAAAGCTGGCGCGCCAACGGCATACCATACGCTCATCACCGAAAAAGCCGAGCACAGCGCCAGAAACATGCCGTAGCTCATTTTTCTAAAAAAGCGCTTTGCAAGCGAGAAAAAGAAAGCAAATACGCCCAGAATAAACAGAGCCGTAAAGATCTGCGTCGCATGATAGGTAGTCAACCCATAGCCGGTAAGCAGCCGGAAAGGCAAAAACAGTAGCACCACGGGTACAACCCCGAAATAAACATAGTAATGCCCCTTATAAAATGCATGATCCCAATGATAGTCCACCTGTGCAGCCTGTCTCACCTTTGTACTATATACATTGGAAACCTGATCCAGCGCAGTAAGCCCGTCTTCCGTATGATCGCCGTAATCCACGTATACGTGGCCGTCTATAAATGCTTCCGCCAACACTTCGTATTGGTTGCGATGGCCAGTGATCTTTCCATTCCAATAGGGACTAGCGCCCATAGGCAGCGTGCAAAGCAATACGGTTAACAATAATACCATCGCTCCGGCACTCTTCTGACCGCGCGATAGTTTTTCAAGAGTTTGGGTATGCAGGGGCTTCCATAACAACTGCCAGATAAAAAGAGCTATACAGCCTAGCAAGATTGCCAGCCCTAAAAATGAAAAACCATTCACACCCTACCACGCCCTTCCCCTACTGCTACCCTATTTTATAATTCTTTACACTGCTTGTCCAGCCCATGGCGTTATTAAAAAGCCACAGGAGATGCGCGGCCCATCCTGTGGCTTTTCGTATTTCATTCCTTACTGCTTCCAGAGCAGATCATCAGGCTTTTCCGTTGCAGCCCAGTACATTTACGATCTTATGCCGTACCATACCCCGGATGCCGTCGCGAGCATCGCTCAGATACTGCCGGGGGTCAAAATGATCGGGATGCTCTGCAAAATGCTTGCGAACCTCGCCGGTAAAGGCCAACCGCAGGTCGCTGTCGATATTGATCTTGCAAACCGCCATGCTGGCAGCCTGACGCAGCATCGCTTCCGGCACGCCCTGTGCGCCGGGCATGTTGCCGCCGTACTGGTTGATCATGTCCACATATTCGGGAATAACGCTGCTAGCGCCGTGGAGCACGATGGGGAAACCGGGTAGGCGCTTGGAAACCTCTTCCAAGATATCGAAACGAAGCTTCGGCTCGCCCTTGAACTTGAAAGCGCCGTGGCTGGTGCCGATGGCAATAGCCAAGCTGTCGCAGCCGGTGCGGGTAGCGAATTCGACCACCTCGTCGGGCTGGGTATAGCTGGAATCCTCTGCGCTGACCTTTACTTCATCCTCTACGCCAGCCAAACGGCCCAGCTCGGCTTCTACCACCACGCCGTGGTCGTGAGCATATTCCACAACCTTTTTGGTCTGGGCAATATTCTCTTCAAAGGGCAGATGGCTGCCGTCGATCATAACGCTGGTGAAGCCGCCGTCAATGCAGCTCTTGCAGGTTTCAAAATCCGGGCCGTGATCCAGATGCACCACGATGGGCAGATCGGTATCCGCAATAGCGGCCTCGATCATCTTCATCAGGTAGACATGCTTGGCATAGGCGCGAGCGCCCTTGCTGACCTGCAGAATCAGAGGAGCGTTTTCCAGCTTCGCAGCCTCGGTGATTCCCTGAATAATTTCCATGTTGTTGACGTTAAAAGCGCCAATGGCGTAACCGCCCTCATAGGCCTTTTTGAACATTTCCTTAGAAGTAACTAATGGCATAGGTTTCATCCTCCTTACATGAGTTAAGACGTTTACATTATACAACATGTTTTGCAGCTTGAACAGAGGCGGGTGAAAAAATGATAATTTTCTGTCAAGCAAGCCTTCTTACGCGGGCTTAATCAGCGGCAGAATCACGGAAAACGTGGTTCCCGCGCCTACCTTGCTGCGTACGTTGATCTTGCCGCCGTGAGCTACCGCAATAATCCGGGCAATGGACAAGCCCAGCCCATGACCGCTGGTTTGAGACTTCCGTGCCTCGTCGCAGCGGTAAAAGCGATCAAAAATTTTGGTCAAATCCTTGGCGGAAATTCCCTCGCCTGTATCGGTAACGCTTAAAACGCATGTATCCCCGGTATTCTTTACGCCAAGGGTTATGCTGCCGCCCTCAGGCGTATACTTGATGGCGTTGTCCACCAAAATCCGCATTAGCTGCTTAATCATTCCCTTGTCGCCGTTGATTTGTGCGTTGTCGCTGGGCGACAAGCCAAAGCTATGGGCGGTTGAAATCAGCTTTGCTTCCCGGTGTACCTCGCTCATGACCTCCAGAGGGTTGAAATCCTCCATTTCCAGCATCAGCGTCTTTTTATCATGCCGTGCCAAGAACAAAAGCCGTTCCACCAGCTCCTTCATGCTCATAGCTTCTTGGGCAATGGCGGTGATGCCTTCATCCAGCACTTCCTTATCCGTCTTGCCCCATCGCTCCAGCATGTTCACATATCCCTGAATCACGGCGATCGGCGTGCGCAGCTCATGGGAAGCGTCGCTGACGAATTGCTTCTGGCTATTGTAGCTCAGCTCGATGCGGTCCAGCATCCCGTTAATCACCAGCGCCAAATCCTTTAGCTCGTTTTTGGCTCCCTCCACGCTGATGCGGTCGCTCAGGTTGTTCGCGCTTAAGGTGGCGGCGGTTTCCGCCATATCCGTAATGGGCTTTAGCACCTTTTTATTCAGCCGATTACGATGCTTCAAAAAATAAAGAACCCGGAACAGATCACAGCACAGGAGCGTCCACAGCATCACGTTCATGATATGCATTTGATTATCCACCCGGTAGGCGAACACCACGCCGCCCATAACCGTGTTGCGGTATAGCAGCGCCCGATGCTCTCCGTTTTTGATAAAATCGGAAAACATCAGCCCCAGCTGACGGGCAAATCCGGCTAGTCCATCGGGATAGGGCTCCGGCAGCAAATATACCTCCGCAAAGGGCAGGTTACGCAGCTGCTCCTCCGTGTACGCCTTCGCCCCGGCAGGCTCCACGGCAAGCACCGTATCCACCGCCTGATCTACCGCGGGAACCTGCGCTACGCACAGGGCCACAGCGGCGATCAGGAGCACCAAAAGGGTACTGCGTAGCAACTGCCCCGCAGCATAGATCGCAATCCGCAGCGTTAAGGATAATCGCAGATTGCTTAACACTCGCATCAGGGAGCGATGTACGGATTCCGAGCAGCGGTTCAGCGAGGACAGCGGCTTGCGGTATTGCGGTTGCTCCACCCCATCCTTCACTTCCCACTGATCCGGGATTTCCGTAACCGGCGGTCTTTTTCGTTTCTGAACGACAACCTCTGGCTCGATGGTCACCGTTGCTTTTCTACGCTTGTTCATATCGGAACATATACCCCACTGCGCGTATGGTATGAATCGTTTTCATACCATACTTATCGTCTATTTTTTGTCTCAGGTAGCGAATATACACGTCTACGATATTGGTATCTCCCGTGAACTCATAGCCCCAAACGTTCGTAAGCAGATCATCCCGGGTAATAGCTACGCCTTCATGCTGCCAAAGATAGTTCAATAGATCAAACTCCTTCTTGGTCAGCGGGATGGGCTGATCGCCATAGCCTACGCTATAGCTGGCAGGCTCCATATGGAGCAGGCCGACGGCTCTGGCTCCCGTGGATTGTGCCACATCCGCCCGATGCTTTTTGAGGCAAACACGGATACGAGCTAGCAGCTCCTCGATGGCGAAGGGCTTGGTCATATAATCGTCCGCGCCCATATCCAACCCCATTACCTTATCGCTTACATCGTCCTTGGCGGTGAGCATGATAATCGGAACATCACTGGTCTGCCTCAAGCGGCGGCAGACCTCAATACCGCTTAATTGCGGAATCATCAAATCCAAAATGAGCAAGTCTGGCTGCCATTCCTCGCAAAGCTGTAGGCCCGACCGACCATCATAGGCAGCCTTGACCTCATAGCCCTCGTGTTCCAGCTCCAGCGTTACAAAACGGGCGATTTTTGCCTCGTCCTCCACAATCAGAATCTTGCTCATAGGTGATGCTCCTTTGCTTTACTGAATGTCAGCCTCGTGATAGCCGTCCTCGTCCTCCCGCACGTCTACGCTGCCGCCGCCGGGAAACTGTACGTTGACAGGGGTGGTGCCGCTGGGAGCGGCTTCGCTGCGCGGCTTCTCCGGCTTTGCCGCATCGGCTTTCCCGGCCTTCTCTGCTTCCCCGAACTGTTTAGAAATGCTGCTGACCGTACTTTGAACGCTATTCTTGGCGGTTTTGAGCATTTCATCGATGTTATGCACGGAAAAATCCGTGCTATTGCGCTCAAAGCTAATCCGATACCCAAGCACTACTGCTAAAATCAGCCCAATAATCACAATGTGTGGGGCCAGCAGAAGCACCGCCAGCATAAACAGCGAGCTTAGGTTCAATATCGTGACGTCCTTCTTGTGCGCCTTTACCCTCAGGCGAAACAGATAATCAATCAGCCCGCGAAAGCCGCCGGTTTTCGCAGTTCCGCCTTTATCGGATTTCAATCTACCATTCTTTTCCAAGTCTACCAATGACCGCGCCAGACTGCCGTTATGGTACTCCAGCAGGTTTACAGCCTCCTCGTAAGTAACGCCGCTTTTCTTACGCAGAATTTCAATATCCTCTATCGTATACTGTGCCATGTCGATAACCTCCTTCAGGCTTACTTCGTTCATTGACAATACGATCATATCACAGACAACGAAAGCTTGCTTGAAGATTTGATAAAGCGTTTCTGAGAATCCAATGAGAACTTTCCACCCTTACGGATTCTCCATCGCGCGCCTAGCCGTCCGACGGCGGTTCATCCACATATCCAGCAAAAGTCCAACCGCTACCAAAAGACCGCCGACCAAGCTGCGCCAAGAAAATACGCCGGTTAAAAGCGTATCCAGCAGCAGTCCCATTAAAATCTGTCCCACAAATTGTAAAAGGGTAAACAAAACAGACGGCACCTTAGGCACCGTGATATTCAGCAGCGTAATCAAGCCAACGCCTACTGCGCCGCCCAAATACATGAACCAATTATTGGACAGCGTGAAGCCCTGCGTCCACATAGGCTCGCCCCGGCCAATCAACAGCATGAGCACCGCTGAGGTGGTGAGGCCTGTAACATAGTTCATTACCGTAGAGCGCATCGGGCTATTCCGCAAGGCCAGCTGGCCGTTGACCACTCTTGCGAACACGATGGTCACGCCGGAGGCAAGCGCCATCAGCGCAGCCAGCAGGTTTCCCTCGCCCATCGGCAGAATCATAATGACCACGCCAGCAGCAGCCGCCGCCAGCGCTAGGCAGCGCCCCGCAAAGAACGGGCTTTTCTGAGCCCCAAACCAGCCAAACTGATCCACCGCTATACTGGCTAAAGTTTGGCCCAGCAAGCATAGCGCGCCGATTGCCGTCACGCTAACCCCGCCATAGGCCGAGGTTGTCAGCACCACGGTGCCAACGCCAATGACGCCGCCCATGTACATCCACAGAGGTAGCTTTTGCTTCGGCGGCAGCGTATGTCTAACCGCTGCATACCAACACAGAACCACAACCAAGCCCACTAAATGGATGATCACCGCGCCGGAATATGCGCCATAAAACGCAGACAAATCGCCATTTTGCATGACGGTAATGGAATTCAGGAAACCAGATACCATAGATAAAATCGTATACATACCATCCCTCCAGCTGCTATTGTAGCATAATGAACATCGATTGAATAGAGGGGATGTTCCGCAGGAAGGGCAAGGGCGCTAACACCCCTTGATCTCATTTTTCTCACAATCCTCAGGGAAGTCTCGCCAACCATCCTCCATGCCGACATACAAAGAGCCGGGGAGGCATAACCTCCCCGGCTCAGATTGTCGAAAAACTACTTAAGGGGGTGTCGGGGGAGCCCGAAGGCTACCCTGACTGCAATCGTATCGCCCGGCTTTGCCGGGCGGGCGGGCAGTTTGCGGCTCTGCCGCAAACAGTACCCGTAACTGGCGAAAAAGCGCGTAGCGCTCTTTTGACACGCTGAGCCGGGGAGGCATAACCTCCCCGGCTCTCTTGAGAATGAAATGATCTTTCCGTTAGTCGCCCATGCCAATGCGCTCGCTAGTGTTGGTAACTACAGTATTAGCGGAATTTTCAGTCGTCGGGGTCTTGATTTCTTCGGAGACCTCTTCCTTTTCACCCGTTGTACCCTCTTCGTCAATAACGACCTCTTCTTCAGCGGGATCGATCGTCTCCTCTTTGGCGACAACCGTTACAACGATCACCACTACCTTGGGGCTATCTCCGGCTAGCGTGCCGGTGATGGTGGCTTTACCAGCGGTCACGCCTGTAACAGTGCCGGTTTCATCCACCTTGGCAATTTCAGGATGACTGGACTGCCACGTCATTCCATCCTTCTTGAGCTTTGCGGACACCGCTTTTACAGTATCAACCGCAATTTTCATGGTATTCGTTTTCGTTGCAGGCTTCACGATGGTCACTGCGCACTGTGCGGACTTCGTTTCGTCCTCTACAGAGGTAGCGGTTACGGTTAAGGAGGTAGCGGTTTCCTTCTCGCCGATAACCAAATTGCCCGTATCGGAGAGGGAGGAATTGCCGTCCGTTCCCGCTAGCGACCAGTTCACCTGATCGCCATGGTTTAGCGCCGCGCTGAACTGCTTACTCTGTCCGGCTACCATCTGTGCGCTGGCAGTGTCCAGCTGGATGGTAACAGGCTCCTTCACAATAATGGTTGTGGATGCGGTAACCGTGTTGTCCTCAGTGGATACAGCGGTAACCGTCAGCTGCGTATCATGGGCTTCAGCGCCTACGTTCAGCGTGCTGCCATCCATACTGGAAACCGTGCCGCCCGTTACCTCTAGCGCTACGCCTCCACGATTGGTGGCTGCAATAATACTCACCTGACTGTTGGTGGGCGCCGTCTCGGGTGCGGCGATTTGAATGGTTACGGGCTCCTTTACAGGCTCCTTCACGGTAACTGTTACGGAGTTCTTCACGCTTGCGTCTTCGGTAGAAATAGCGGTAACCGTCAACTCTGTACCGTCTGCTTCTGCGCCGATGCTCAGCGCACCGTTATTCATTGCGGAGGCCGTGCCGCCCGTTACCTCCCAAGTAACGCCGCCGCGGTTCGTGGTTGCATTGATATTGACACTGCTGTTGGGCTCTGCGGTACTCGCTGCAGCGTCTAGGAACAGCACGACAGGCACGTTCACCGTAATCTGGGCCGTCGCCGTTGCGCTGCTATCCTCATCGGATACAGCCGTAACGGTCAAAACAGTTTGATGCTCTTCCGTCAATCCCACGGTCAGTACATTGTCAGCCATAGAGGAGCTGCCATTGCCGCCGCTTACCGTTAGCTTGACACTCCCGCTGCTGGCGGCAGCGGTAAAGGTGACGCTTCCACCGGCGTTTACGGTTTCAGCTTCGGGGCTGATCGTAACCGTAACGGGCTTTTTGACCGTAACCGTCGCCTTCTGCGTCTTGGCGCTATCCAGCGCTGCGGTCGCAACTACCTCAATGCTTTCGGCGGTTTCGTTCGCGCCAATCGTCAATAAGCCGTTTGCATCGATGGTAGAATCGGCTGCTCCGTTCAACGACCAGTTGATCGCTCCGTCGCTTACGGCGGCGGTAAAGGTCTGAGAATCGCCCGTTTTCAGCGTGCTCTCAGCGGGAGCAATGTTCTGGGTGAACTCAACGGTCAAGGCTTCCACAGTTACGCTCATTTCGGCGGTGAGGGAAGCGTCCTCAGCAGAGGTCGCGCTCACCAGCAGCGTATCAGCGGTTTCCGACAGGGCAACCGTGAGCAATCCATTCTCGTCGATGGTGGTTCCGCTGTCCTTATTGCCCGACAGGCTCCATGTAACCGCGCTACTCACGCTTCTGCTTTGAACCGCCGCGGCATACATAGCCGTTCTGCCGGTAGGCACAGACTTTAAGCCCGTCATGGTAATCTTACTGCGAGAGGAAGGCAAGACGGTAATGAACTTCGTTTGATAAATATCGCTGTTGCCGCTGTACACGGCGGTTACAGCAATTAAGCTTCCTTCTGCCGCATCGTCGTTGACCTTAATGTTGCAGGAGTAATCATTGCCGGAGGTCGACGTTTTAGAGACGGTCGCGCCGCTGCCGAGGACGAATTTGATCGTCTCGCCGCTCTTACCATTGGCTAGGGTTGCCTTAAAGGTTCCCTCTCCTCCGGGCGCCAGCGTTCCGGCAGACTCAACGAAGCTAATAGAAACCGGTGTTTCCGTCTTAAAATAATCCACTACGATGGAGCAGGTAGCCGACTTGGTGGTATCCGCAATGGAGGTAGCGGTTATCGTCAGCTTGGAGGCGGTTTCATCAGCCGCGACCGTCAGTACGCCATCCTTAATCATGGTTGACTTGGAAGTGTTGCCGCTCAAATCCCAATACACCATTTCGTTGCTGGTGTTCTTTGCATATGCAACGAAGGTCGTGCTTACCGCAGTGCTCGCTGCGGGCTGCTTGACGCTGGTAGGCGCTTTAATAAACTCTACCTCAACGGTGCCGGTTGCAGCGTCGCTGGATACCAGCGTAATCAAAATCGTGTTGGAGTAGGTAGAACCGCTAATTGCAGCCGTTACGCTAATGTTGCCCACCGGCTCGTTGCGGTCGATGACCAGTACGCCTTCATTGGGGCTGTCCGCATCCCAAGTGATAGCCGTGTTGACGCCGCTTTGTCCGTTGATGCTCCACGTCCAAGGCAAATCGCTCTGCTTGCCCACGTAATTGGACAGCGTAGCGTTCAACACCACGCTCTTAGCGGAGGTGCCAACCGGAACGGTGATTCTGCTGGCGCTGATGGATATCTTCGCGTCAGCGGAGGCCGCGTCAAAGACGGCGGTCACCGTTGCTTTGGTAGGATCAGCGTTGACGGTAAAGGTGGTGCTCTTCGCGCCCGCTACCGTGAACAACGACGTTCTTCCCTGCAAAGTGTCAAAGGTATATCCCGTAAGCGCGGTTAGCTCAATGGTGGCAGTATAGGTCTGCCCGATCACATAGTTCGTATCGGTAGGAGACACAGAGGTTACGGTACCGCTGAACTGGGAGTTAGCCGTAACAGCGTAGCCTGTTTTAACCAGCTCGCCCACAGCGGGAATCTGCACACCGGAAATATAGTAGGAGGATACTGGCTCTGTGCCGCCGATAGCGGTAAAGTCGCAGTAGCCGAAGGTAGCCGAAGCCACACGCAGTGCCTTTGCGCTACCGGTGGTATCCGTAAAGGTAACCGTGGTCGTGGAATCCAACAGACTGTAAGCGCCGTTCATGGAGAAGGATACATCCGCGCGATAAGCAGTATCCTTCATGAAATGACCATATTGATCCAGCTGCCCCAGCCACGATACGCTAGCCGTATAGTACTGATCCTTGATCGCCGCTCCAGCCGCGTCGTAAACTTGGCCGCTAAAAGAAGTTAAGGGTGACTTTCCTGCCACAGGAGTCAAGGTATTCGGCATGGTAATAGAGATCTGCTGCGTATTGGCAACTGCCGCAGTGGTCACTGATACTTTTTCCGTATAAATACCATTACCGGAGGCTGTCACAGTCAATGCGGAGCCCTTATCGGCGGTAGTTACCGTATAAGACCGAGTGTTGGAAACAACGACTCCATCCTTGTTGCGAACCCACGCATAGCTGACCTGCGTACCGCTTTCAGCCTGCCACGGGCTCACGTCCGCCCGCAAGGTCTGTCCGCTTAGGGGCGCATTGGAGCCTAGGGCTCCGGCAGCGGACTCATTATAGATGCTAATCCCTGTCAGCTTCATGGCGGCAACCACAGCGTTGGTAGGATCGCTCACTACCGTACCGGCATTGGCTCCACCGCCGTTGACCTGCACACGAATTTGCTTGCCAATATCGGAGGCTACAACCTTGTAGGATTGCCCACCTACGGAGGATTCGTTATTTACAAACCAGATATAGGTATTGCTTGCAGCCTGGCGATCGGGTGTTACAACAGCAGTGACAATATCGCCAACTACGGGAGAAGTAATATTCAACGCCACGGAGGTTAACGGTGAAGCATCGGAGACCACCGCAGTTCTAGCAGTGGTAATGGAACCGCCGTAAGCGCCCGTACCAGTGGCTACAGCATAAAGACGGAGGTTTTTATCGCTGCTCTTCACTGTATAAGCAGCGCCGTTGCCAACAGCGGTAGCATTTCCCTCTTGGAACCATTGGATATCGGCAGTGCAGTACGCCGGCCCGATAGCAATCCCCAGCGTATCGCCCACCACGGGAACCGTGGAGCCGATCGCAACATTGTTAAAGGTAATGCTAAAGTTAGTCAGCAAGGTCTTTGCCACCGGCGAGCTAGCTTCGCTACTGGCGACGCCGCTGTAGCCATCCTTGCCCGTTACGGTAACAGTGATCGTCTTGCCCATATCAAAGGCGGTCACCAGATAGGTGGGATTGGTACCCATCTTAATGCCGTCCACATACCACACATAATCAGCCGATGCAACGACAGGCGTAATAACGGCGCTTAGCGTATTGCCTACTACAGGCATCGTAGAGCTGAGCTTTACACTGATGATGTCATTGCCGCTGACAACCTTGCCGGTGGCCAAGCTGCTAGCGCTGCCGGTAAACTGATCAGTAGCGGTAACAAATACCTGTACGCTCTTTTCTTTATCCGCAGCGGTCACCGTATAGGATGCGGTGGTGGCCTTTTCCACACCCGCCACGCGCCAGCTGTAGGTAACAGTGGCCGAGGAGGGAATGATGGCTGCGTTTAGCACATCTCCAACCACAGGCACGCTGTGGTCCTTATTAGCGTTTACAATGCTAACGCCGGTAATTTTACGTTCGTTGGTTACTGCGGCGGTATCATAGGTAACGGTCGCGCCGGAGTATTCTCCCGTTCCCGTGGCCGTGATACGAATCTGGCAACCGTTATCGGAGGAGGTAACCATATAGCTAGCGCCCGTTCCAAGAGCGGTGAGATTTCCTTTGGAATCCACCCGCGTCCATGTAAAGGTGGCGGTCGCCTGCTGGGGTACGGTGACGGGCGTAAGCCGATCGCCGACGACAGGATAGGGGTAATTCGCGCTGACAGCCGTCAGCGGCGCAAAGGTAGGCGTAGGAGTAGGCGTAGGCTGCTCAGGCATTTTCAGGAACTGAGTCATCATATACCCGATGCTGCTACCGATTCTCACCTGACACCATTCGTCCCCATAGGTCAGAATGCTGACAGGCGTGCCCACACTGTACAAGCCGAGCCGCTTGCCGCTCTTGGAGGAGCGCAGCCAGACCTTTAGCCCATTACCGCTGGTAACGGTGGCGGTACCCTTCGATACAAGGCTGGCGTCCGTACCGGCGGCAATCAAATAACGGCTCATCATGTAGCCGATATTCGTGCCAGCCTGAATACGCGTCCAAACAGCGCCCTGCTCCAAAATAACGATGCTGGTACCAGACGGCAGCGTTATTGTACTGTCATAAGTGGTCGCGGGGCCGCTACGCATACGTACGCCATACTTATTGCCGCTGTAAACGGTAGCATAGTTTTCCGCCAACGACACACTAAGCGGCGCCAAGCTGCACAGCAGCGCTATCAACAATAATGTGATGAGAATTCGCTTCTTCATTTGGGTATCCCTCCATTTAACGTATAGCGGCCGCGCGCATAACACACGACATCGTTATCCTGTTATTCCCCATGACAAATTATACAGAAAATAACCAAGTTTGTAAAGAGTTTGAAATATTTTTGTTACGTTTTTAACGGCATTTGTATCAATTGCGAAGTATTTCTCTTGTCAGGCCTTATTTCTCCTGCCGAGCCTCCTCTAGCACCCGGATAATTCCATCCAAAATTGCAGGGGATTCTTTGGAAATGGTGCAGACATGCGGAACCTCGTGAAGCTGAAGCTTCCACTTTTTCTCACTGCTTATGCCGTTTAAAATGCAATCAGCGCTGCCCGGCCATATGGTTTCATCTCCGTCGCTCTGAACGCACAGAAGGGGGCAATTGATATTGAAAAGGTTTTTACGAGCCAGTCGGATCAAGTGATAAAGATCCTGTCCGCTAGCCGTGGGAAAACCGGTATAACCATAATCATAGCTCTGATCCAGCAGCTGCTTGCGTTCGGGATGATCTACCCAAGAAACACGCTTATAAATAGGCGCGACAATTCTTGAAAGAGGTAGAAAACGGTTTTGTGTCGCCATGGGTGCGGAAATGGGAACGCAGGCGTTCACCTTCATTTGCTCCGCTACCAACAGCGCCAGCACCCCGCCCATGGATAAGCCGCAAACAGTGGTCGTGGCGCATTGCTCCATAAGCTGCATCGCGGCTTCCTTCGCAGCCTGTAGCCATTTTTCCCAGCCGACCTTGCGCATGTCCTCTTCCACGGTGGCATGTCCTGGCAAAACAATGCTTTTTACCGTATATCCCTTCTCAACCAAGCCGTCCGCTAGCTTGCGCATATGGGCTGGGCTGCCGGTAAATCCATGCATCAGCAAAATCCCGCAGTCGTTGCCTTGGTGGTTTACCGGCTGGCAAACGGGAGTGTCAAAGTACCCGATTTTTGTGGGCTCCATTTTCATCATCCTTTCGTACCTCGGTTTCCTATCATATGCCGACGCACTTCTATTTATAACTAACGATTGAAAGCACGCATTGTATGCAATATTTGGAAAAATAATTCATTTGATCAATAGCTCCACATTCTATAGACGCTTTTCCGCCGCAAAAGGTTTAAAAAAGAAAGGGCTGACTAATCAGCCAAGCCCTCAATATCGGTCTTTTTGCCCATAACCAGTAAAGTATCTCCGGCAGCAAAGGGCATATCCGGCGCTGGCGAGACCAAAAAGCGGTCGTTGCGGTGAATCGCTAAGATATTAACGCCATACTTACGGCGCACGTCAATACTAATGAGCGATTCCCCCGCCCATTGAGAGGGCAAAACGATTTCCATAATCTGATAGTCGTCGCTTAAGTCCATCAATTCCAAAACCGTAGGGGTAATAATAGAGCGGGCCAGACGTGCGCCCATATCCCTTTCGGGAAAAACCACACGATCCACACCGATTTTGCGGAGCACCTTCGCGTGTAAATCATCAGTGGCCTTGGCAACCAAATATGGGATTCCCATTTCCTTTAGCAAAACACAAACCAAAATGCTATCCCGGGTATTCTGCCCGATGGATACGATCGCACCATCGAAATTCTTAATCCCTAAAGTGGACAATGCCGTCTCGTCGGTTGCATCCAGCTGCACCGCTTGGGTCACATAGGGTGCAATATCATTTACTAATTCCTCGTCCGCGTCAACAGCCAATACCTCTTGACCTAAGGAACACAGCGATCTAGCCAAGCTGGTACCGAACCGGCCCAAGCCGAAAACCAAGTATTGCTTGCTCTTCATTAGGGCAGCCTCCTTTATCCAATCATAATTTTCTCTTCGGGGTGATGTACACGGTTGGCTACATTGCTCTTCATGCGATGCGCCAGCGCCACCGCCAGCGTCAGCGGGCCCACGCGTCCTAAGTACATCAACGGCATCAGCAGAATCTGGGAACCGATGCGCAGGTTAGACGTACCGATGCTAGAAAGCCCCGTCGTGGTAATCGCAGAGGTGGTCTCAAAGGTTAAATCCATGATCTCAAAGCCGGAATGACGTTCCAGTATGGAAACCACACAGGTGACCAGCATCAAAAACGCAACGGCTATTGTGACAATCGCCACAGCGCGTCTAGCCGTTTCCTGCGAGATTTCCTTACCAAAGACGGTGATCCGCTCCCGACCTTTGATTACGGTAATCACCAGCAAAATCAAAATGGCGAAGGTGGTGGTTTTTACGCCGCCGCCCGTTGATGCAGAGGACGCGCCTACAAACATCAGTAGGCAGGTAATAAGCTTTGTGGTATCGTTGAGCTGCGCCTGATCCAACGAGGCGAAACCAGCCGTGCGGCTAGTAACCGATTGGAAGAAGCTGTTGCACAGCTTTTGCCAAAAGCTCAGGTGCCCCGCGCCCAGCGTTCCGGGATTCCCCCATTCCAGCAGCAGTACGGAAACAGTGCCAAAAAGCAGCAGGATACCCGTAATGGAAAGCACAAGCTTGGTATGGAGCGACAGTCGATGCATGCTTTTGCGATATTGGAGAAATTCGAGAAGCACCGCGAAGCCCATACCTCCCAGAATAATCAGGCAGGAAAGCGTCAGTAGCAGCACCCCGTCTTGCTGGAAGCCTAACAGGCTCTGGTTATTCCCGAGCAAATCGAAACCGGCATTGCAAAAAGCACTGACTGCATGAAAGATTCCGAACCAAATGCCCTTTCCCCAGCCATAAATGGGGACGAAGCTGGTAGAAAGAATCGCCGCGCCAATCAATTCAATCACTACCGCCATAGCGGAAAACCACATGGTCAGCCGAACCATTCCCGTTAAGCCGTTTTGGTTCATGGATTCGCTGATCACCATTCGATTTCTCAGGGAGATTCGCCTGCCCAGCAGCACCATGGCCAGCGTGGCAAAAACCATGAAGCCCAAGCCGCCCATCTGGATTAGCAGCAGCAGCACCAGCTGGCCGAAAAAGGATAAATCCAGCCCAGCATCAATGATGGATAGCCCGGTGACGCAGACCGCCGAGGTGGCGGTAAACATGCCGTTATGCAGCCCCAACGACCGTCCGTCGGACGAGGAAATGGGCAGGGTTAGCAAAAAGCCGCCCACAAGGATCAAAATCAAAAAACCCAGCACCAAAATCTGTCCGGGCTGTAAGGACTTTTTTTCCGTAGCTTTGTGGTTCGCAGAAGCAGTCAAGTCAATCCTCCTTACAGGTCGCAGAATCATATCTGAGCAATCTATTATAATCATTTTTTTGCGTTTGTACAGCATTAGCGTGGAAACGGCGGCCCCTGCACAATGCAAGGCCGCCATCTCAAAAGGATTTTCTCTTTTTTTTAAAAGGCCATGGGAATCTCCAGCCTTACACCAAAGGCTCGAAATCTGCTGCGCCGTGCTTGCACAGCGGGCAGATAAAGTCCGGCGGAAGCTCGTCCCCCTCATAGATGTAGCCGCAGATTTTGCAGATAAAGCCGCGCTTGGCTTTCGGTTGAGGCTTGGGCTTGATATTCTTGAAATAATAATCATAGGTCAAGGAGGGCTCGTCGTTTAGCTTAAAAGCCTCCGTCAGCTCCGCCACGAAAAGGGTATGCGTTCCGTAATCCAGCGCGTCAATCACCTTTCCGGACAACACTCCGTTACAATGCTCGTTTAAATAGCGCACGCCGTTTTCGCTACGCGGGTCGGTGCGTCCGGCGAACTTATCCACGTCGCGCCCGCTTTGAAAGCCGAAATGCTGAAAGACCGAAAATGGCGTAGAGGTAGTCAGCATATTGACATTAAACACGCCCGTCTTTCGAATTAGCTCGTTGGTTTGGTTCTGGCGGTTCACATAAATCGTGATACGCTGCGGGTCCTGTGTAAGCTGCGAAGCCGTATTGATAATACAGCCGCCGTCCTGCTCGCCGTCTCTGGCTGTAAGCACGTAAAGGCCGTAGCTCAGGTTAAAAAGCGCCGTGGTATCCATTTTGGCCATATCGTTTCCCTCCCGGTTTTCTTACTGACTGTTGGATTCGTTTACAAGATACCCGAAACCTCTATTTCCGAAACAAATATTTGTGTTATAATAGGTAGGAATGAGGCCGCTTTTCTGCTCTGAGAGTTAGGAAAGGAAGCGGCTGCGATTCGCCGGTAGCCCTTGCGCACGGCTCCATTATCCTGTACAATGGCACAGTGCTTTTCGCATAAAGGGGGGTAACGATGATGACGAAGCGAAATAAAGGCTGGCTTTCCACAGAAAAGCTTACCTTCCTTGCCCTATTAACCGCATTGCAAATCGTGCTTGGCAATGTCACTCAGCTTCCTTTTTTAGGTAAGCAATTCACCTTTGGATATCTTCCCATCGCTGCGGCAGGCGCAATGATGGGCCCCGTAGCCGCGATGATCGTAGGCGGGCTGGGGGATCTAGTGGGCGCGCACCTCTTTCCTCAAGGCGCATACTTTGCCGGCTTTACCCTTACCAATGCGCTGGTCGGGCTCTGCTACGGCTTCCTGCTGTACCGCAAAAAGCCGAGCTGGCTTTGGGTGCTGCTGGCAACGGTAGCTATGTCCTTCCTTAATTTGTTTCTAAACTCTCTGTGGTTGAGCCTTTTATATACCAGCCGCGCTTACTGGGGCTGGGTGAGCGTGCGGACGGTCACTTACCTGATTGAAGCGCCCTTTCAAATTGTCTTAACCTATTTTACGCTGCGTGGGCTGCAAAAGCTCAACCTTCCCGCCTCCATCCGGATAAACGGCGGCAAAGACGCACATCAGAAGGAATCGCTATGAGAATTAGTAAAAAGGCCATTTTGGAGGAACTAAAACGCACCTATCCCGACGCCGGGCCAGAGCTGCATTTCTCCAATCCCTACGAAACCTTAGTAGCCGTCATGCTGTCCGCCCAATGTACGGATAAGCAGGTCAACAAGGTAACACCCGGACTCTTTGAACGCTACCCCACCGTAGAAGCGATGGCGGGCTCCAAGGTGGAGGATGTGTACGCCATGGTGAAAAGCTGCGGCTTTAAAAGCAAGGCAAGCAATATTGTGGAAACCTGCCGACTCATTATGCAGCGCCATGGCGGTCAAGTGCCGGGAGACATGAAGCTTCTCACCGCTCTGCCCGGGGTTGGGCAGAAAACCGCTAACGTGGTACTGGCAAACGCCTTTGGCGTTCCCACCATTGCGGTAGACACTCACGTCTTTCGGGTCAGTAATCGGCTGGGTCTAGCTGACGCAAAAAACGTGGAGTTAACAGAGGAGCAGCTTAAAAAAGCTATTCCCAAAAAAGACTGGGTAGCCGCCCATCATTGGCTGATCTTTCACGGTCGACGGGTATGCCACGCCCGAAACCCGGAATGCGGACGCTGCACTTTGCAAACCCTATGCAAGACCTACAACGCCGAGCACGCGGCAAAGTCCAAGGTCGACCGCAAGGAAAGCTCCTTGCAATCCTAACAAGTACAACATCAGGAGGAACCATGGCATCATTTGTGGATCGGGTTACGATTATCGCCAAGGCTGGCAACGGGGGCAACGGCTGCGTGTCGTTCCACCGGGAAAAATTTGTCCAAAACGGCGGACCGGACGGGGGCGACGGGGGCAACGGCGGCAACGTCGTCCTGTTTGCAGACCCCAATATGCACACGCTGCTGGATTTCCGCTTTCATACAAAATATCTGGCGGAGAATGGTGTGGATGGCAGTGCTAACCGCTGCCACGGCAAACGGGGAGAGGATTTGCTCATCAAGGTGCCGGTCGGCACGGTATTTATGCGGGAGAGCGACGAAACGGTAGCGGCAGATATGACCGAGGCGGGACAGACGAAAATTCTGCTGCGAGGCGGCATGGGCGGCCATGGCAATCAGCATTTTGCCACCCCTACCCGTCAAGCGCCCAACTTTGCAAAGCCCGGCCTGAAAACCGAAGCCCATACCTTCCGCTTGGAGCTGAAAACCATCGCGGACGTTGGGCTGGTCGGCTTCCCCAACGTTGGTAAGAGCACGATTTTGGCCGCTTTAACCGCAGCCAAGCCGAAAATTGCTAACTATCACTTTACCACGCTGACCCCGAATTTAGGCATCGTCAAATGGCGGGATACAGATTTTGCGTTGGCAGATATCCCCGGCTTGGTAGAGGGAGCCAGCGAGGGCGTAGGCCTTGGGCACGATTTTCTGCGCCATGTGGAGCGTACCCGGCTTTTATTACACGTGGTTGACGCGGCTGGCAGCGAAGCGCGGGATCCCATGGAGGATTTCCGCATTATCCAGAACGAGCTGGAAAAGTACGGAGAGCCCATGGGCAGGCCTCAGCTGCTGGTGCTGAACAAATGCGACCTGATCGCCGACAAGGTGCAGATCGACGATTTGCAAAAAGCCTTCTCGGACTTGGGGTATGAAGCCTTCCCCGTTAGCGCCGCCACTCGTCAGGGCTTTGATAAGCTGCTGGATCGCGTTATTCAGCTTCTGCCGGAGCTTCCTCCGCCCCGCATCTTTCAGGAATTTGAGGAGGAGGAGCCTACCGGGCCGGATAACAGCTTTACTGTTACCCGTGAAAACGATTTGTTCATCGTGGATGGGCCGGCTATCCAGCGGCTTATTGACAGCGTCAACTTCGACGATGACGATAGCATGGCATGGTTCCATCACCAGCTGCGGGATCGGGGCATCATCGACGCGCTGCGGGAAAAGGGTGCGACAGAGGGCAGCACCATTCAGCTGGGAGATATGGAATTCGATTTTGTGGAATAAGAGGAAATGCGAATGTTAACAAGTAAGCAACGAGCCACGCTACGCAGCATGGCTAACACCATGGATACCATTCTCTACATCGGCAAGGAGGGCGTAACGCCCAACACCGTGAAGGAAGCCTACGATGCGCTGGAGGCGCGGGAGCTGATCAAATGCGCGGTACAGCAGGGCTGCGACCTAAGCGCCCGGGAAGCGCTGGACGAGCTGTGCGAGAAGGTGCACGCCGAGCCTGTTCAATGCATCGGGCGGCGCTTCGTGCTCTACCGTCCCAGCCGTCAGCGCAAGATTGAGCTGGACTAACGGCAGCACCAAACCATAAGCAAGGGGGAATCGCAATGCTCCAAACGGTGGTAAACGCCTTAATGGAGCTGCGTTCTCCCTTTTTGCCATACGAGACGGATATCCACATGCAAGTAGAGAAACGGCTTTGCGACGCGGGGCTGCCACATATCCACGAGGCTAAAATCGGTCCCGGCTGCCGCATCGATTTCCTTGTCGGCGACGTTGGGATTGAAATCAAAAAAGGAAAGCCCATTCCCGCCGTGCTAACAGCCCAGCTGGAGCGATATGCCCGCTGTGAGGCCATCGGCTCGATCGTGGTGCTGACCCAACGCAGCGTCAAGCTGCCCAAGCAGCTGGCGGGTAAGCCCGTGCGCCAAATGACATTGAGTCAGCTATGGGGACTGGCTATTTAACAGGGAAGGAAGGGATCCGCCATGAGCGACGAAACCGAATACGCGCTGCTGCCTCCCTACCTGACGGATTGCGACGGGGCGCAATCCGAGGAATGCCAAACCCAGCGCACCTATGGAACCCTTAGCTACAATACCCGGCGCAAATGCTGGATGGTGAAGGGCGACCCTACCGTAACGGAGCTGTGCAAGCGGCTGTTTCCCGGAACGGAAACAGCCCGCCGGGGCGAGGCTCGCTTTACCGACCATCGCCGGGTAGTAGGCGACCTCAACTGGCTGATGCTGCGCTATCCACTGCTGGTAAAGCGGCAGGATCAGGAGCGCTGGCAGCGAGCGTTAAGCGATGCGAGAGAATACGCGGTGAAGCGGGAGCTAGCCTTTCGGACGTCGGACAAGGTGGAGCCGAATCCCACCGCTTTTTTAGGTAAGCTCACCTCTTTTCAGCAGGAGGGGCTAGCCTTTCTCCTTCGCACGGACCGCTGCCTGCTGGCAGACGATATGGGCCTTGGCAAAACGGTACAGGCGCTGGCCTTACTAAGCCAAACGGGAGCCTATCCCGCTATGGTAATCGCGCCGCCCCACCTGATGCGCAACTGGGAAAACGAAATCGCCCGTTTTGTCCGGAAGCCCGACGGAGAACCCCTCAAGGTGCATATCGTGAAGGGGTTAAAGCCTTACGAGCTGCCATCGGCTGATCTTTACTTGATGCATTATCTGCTTTTACGCGGCTGGAAGGAGTCTCTACCAAAGCTTCAGCTGCCCGTGGTCATCTTCGATGAAATTCAAGAGCTGCGCCACAGCGGCACCGAAAAATACTCCGCCGCAAGCCTTCTAGCCCAGAACGCCCAACGGGTGGTTGGCTTAAGCGGCACCCCCATCTACAACCAAGGCGCAGAGATATGGAACGTCATCAATATACTGGACTTTCACCTGTTGGGGGATTATGAAAGCTTCACGCGAGAGTGGTGCTACGGCTACGGAAACCGCATCGTCGCCAAGCCCGAGCTGCTAGGCGAGCGGCTGCGCACAGAGGGAATCATGCTGCGCCGTACCAAGCAAGAGGTCTTAACGGAGCTACCGCCAAAGCGGCGGCTGGTGATGGTCATCGACAGCGATGAAAGCGTCTATAAACGCCTGATGCAGCCTCTTACCGAAACCCTGCGGCTACTAAAAAACGAAACCGGCGCGGATGGCTCCCAACGCGCGCTGTGGGAGATGGAGGTAGAGCGGGGCGAGCGACAGGCTACGGGCATTGCCAAGGCTCCTTATGTGGCGCAGTTTGTGCGGGCATTGCTGGATTCCGATGAAAAAGTACTGCTATTTGCCCATCATCATGAGGTCATGGATATCTATCAAAAAGAGCTGAAAAGCTTCTCGCCGGTCTTTATCACAGGACGGGAAACGCCCGCCATGAAGGAGCGCAGCGTGGAGCGCTTCATGACGGGACGTACCAATGTATGCTGCATTTCCCTTCGCGCTGCCTCCGGCTTGAACCTTCAACGCGCCACCTGCGTGGTCTTTGGGGAGCTGGACTGGTCTCCAGCCGTGCACAGCCAAGCCGAGGATCGGGCCCACCGTATGGGGCAAACGGATTCCATCCTATGCTATTACTTGGTCACTCAAGGAGGCAGCGATCAAGAGATGCAGGACGCACTTGGACTTAAGGTCAGCCAGTTTGTAGGCCTTATGGGCGATGCGCCCCAAAGCGGCGCGGATGCGCTTATCGGCGCACAGGAAGCCAAGCAGTACGTCGAGCGGTTGGTGCAAAGGCTGATCGCCGGGTAGCGTTTATCTCGGCAATACCACCGTTACGCCCGCCTCAAAATCCTGCGGTGCAAGGCAAGGGTTCGCCCGAAGAATACTCGCCACGGGAAGATTGAACTGCACGGCTACGGCTTCCAGCGTTTCCGATTGGGTTAGGGTATAGGTATCGGGCAAGGTACAGGGCACGTTTTCCGTGGGGACGCAAATGGTCTGTCCCACCCGGAGGGAATCGAGATCCACACCCGGATTGGCCGTGTCCAGCGTGTGGCGGCTCAACAACGTCCGTAGCTGCACATCCGCTACCGTCTGCCCCCGCTGGATAATGAATTGTTGCTCCACGGGACAGCTAGGCGTCACCTCTGTCGTGCTGCCGCTAGAGCTGTCTGTGGTGCCGCTGGTGCTTCCACTTGACCCTCCTGTTGAGCCATTGGTGTTACCCGTTGAACCGCCGGTGCTTCCGCCGCTTGTCGAACCGCCCGTGGTTCCTGTGGAACCGTTGGTTGAACCGCCTGTGGAGCCGCTGCCTGTGGAGCCGCTGGCGCTTCCATTGGTCGCGCTGTCGTCCTCCTCCCTAGGAATACACAGCACATCTCCCACCATCAGCCGTGCAGGATGGATATCCCGATTTGCCGCCAGCAAATCCCGCAGCGGCACCCCCAGCTTATGGGCGATCAAGTAGAAGCTATCCCCTCGTTTAACGGTGTATTCCTCCGCGCAAATAGTGCCTGTTGTGTTATTCTGGGTCATAGGGCTGCTCCTTTCGGATTTTTCTCCCTATACCCTATGACGATTCTTTTGTTTTTTTGCCTACCAGCCTCGCCGACGCTCCTCAAAACTTGCGGCGATTTTTTGCAGGTCGTCGTAGGTGTGGATACTTTGACGTTGCTCCTGGAGCGCCACTTGGGCGTCGGGTGTGAACTTGCTAAAAAGCTGACGGCTTTGCTCGCTGCCTTCCAGTAGCTCTCTCAGGGTTGGGTAGTGTTCCATATGCTTCTCACCTCCCCCTCAGTATGTCCGCCTGTTTTTTGCGTTATGCGTGAAAGGATTGATGCTATGCCTGCTGTTCAATACTGCCGAAAATGTAAAACCGAGGTCCCGCTGGGCGACTCCTGCCCTCATTGCGGTGGTAAGCTAGCAAAAGCCGGGGAGCAGCTCTCCTTCGGCGTCGTTCGCCGTCCCCTTCGTGACTGGTTTGAATGGAACCGTTTTCTCAGAATCGGCTTGCCCGTGCTTGCCTTGGTTTTTCTTTCGGCGGTAGGGGCGGAGCTGATCTCCGGAGGGGTAACGGGCATTATCGCGCTGTTTAAGCAAGGATTTTTAGGAACGCTGCTGTGGCTGCTAGCCGGTCTGCTAGCGCTGATCGCTCTTTTGCTATGGATCCAAGGTGGGGAAAAGATTCATTTTGTGCTGGATCGGGAAGGGGTGAAGGCGTACAGCTATCTGCCGGAGCCAAGTATTCTACAGCTATATGCTCGTTTTCTCACCCCCGGTCAGGTGGAACAGCTAGCAGAGCAGGAGCCCCAACTGCCGGGACTGACGCTGGTACGCAGAGTGATCCTGCCTTGGACGGAAATCCGCAGGGTGCGCGTATGGCGGGAAGGCTCGGTTCTGCTTTTCTTTCGCCCCTCCTGCTGGCAGGCGCTAGCCGTTTCCTGTCCCGTTCAAGAGCTGGACGTAACGGAAGCCTACGTGCGCGCCAAGCTGAAACGATTTAAAAAGGTGAAAATCCTTCCGCTTCTGAAGCCGCAGGAAAAAGCTCGCGAAAATGTTACAGGCACGTAATGGAAAAGCTTGACACCCTTAACATATTTACATACAATAACAAATGTGGCTTTCTGTATATTTCTGTACCTTTGGAGGGGTTACGATGAGTTTTTTCAGCATCAAGAAGCGCTGTCTTGCGGCACTGTTGGCGGTATTGCTGGTGATGCCTGCGTGGATTACAGCCTTTGCGGCAACCTATCCCTACGACACCGTCAGCATGGATAGCGTCAACATGCGGCGTTATGCCAACACCACCTCCACGATTCTGAAAAGAATCAACGAGGGCGACACCGTTACGGTGCTGAGTGCAAAGGGCAGCTACTACGAAATTAAATTTGACGGCAAGACCGGGTATGCCCAAAAGAAGTATATCGACGGCACCGACCCATCGCCCGACCCCAGCCCTGAGGGGGTTGTGCAGCTAAGCCCTCCGCTGGCTGTCAGCAGCTATCCCTATGATACCACCACCGCCGGATATGTGAAGTTCCGCAAGACCGCGTCGGAAACTGGCGAGGTCATCCGCACCCTTCCCAAGGGCTCCTTGGTGACGGTATACAGCGTGCAAAACAACTTTGCCCGCATTGATTTTGAAGGCACCAAGGGATACGTGTACAGCGGTTACCTCAATCTGGCGAATATTCCTACTGACAGTCCCGTACCGGGAGCCACCGTTAAGCCTGACGCAGCCAAATACACCTCCGTAAAAAACGGCGATACTGGTACTGTCGTGCGCGCCTTGCAGGAAGCTCTCATTGAGCTGGGTTATTTAACCGGCGAAGCGGACGGAAAATTCGGAAAAAACACCCAATCCGCCCTTGAGCTCTTCCAAAAGCGCAACGGCTTGACCCAGACTGGCGTTGCCGATCAGGAATTGCAGCTTCTGCTATACGAGGGTACGCCTAAGGATCAAAAAGGATATCGCCAATATGTACGTGTGGTTGCTCCGGTAGCGGGCGCGCTCATCCGTGAAAACTCCGTTGGCGAAGCCGTCGAAAAGGCGCAGACCCGCTTAAAGGAACTGGGCTTCTACTTGGGCGCTATCAACGGTGTGTGCGATCAGACCACCGTGGCAGCCATTTCCAGCTTCGAAGCCAGAAACAACCTCAGTCAGGACGGCACGCTGACCGCCGCCGACCAAAACATTCTATACGGCGTGGGCGCTGCCAACGCCTATACGCAGGTCACTCCAACTCCCTCCCCCACTCCTCAGATTCCTAAGGATACCGTGCGGCAGAACGATAAGAGCGACGACGCAAAGCTGGTTCAGGAACGCTTGAAGGAGCTTGGCTACTACACGGGCAACATTACCGGCACCTTTAACACCGCCAGCGTAGAGGCTATGAAGAAATTCCAAAAAGCCAACGGTCTCACCGCCGACGGCGTATGCGGCATTCAAAGCCGTGCGGTGCTCTTTGCACCACACCCCATCTACGCCGTTCCCACCGCTGCGCCCATCATTGTTGAAGCCACCGTAACGCCTACCTACGCCCCCATCACCGAGGACAATGTGGTGGTGCTTAAGGCCGGCAGCCGCGGCGAAAGCGTTCTGCGCGCACAGACGCGCCTTCAAGAGCTGGGCTACTATACCTCCCGATTGGACGGTATTTATCTAACCGATGATATCAACGCCGTCCGCGCATTCCAAAAAGCCAATAAGCTGACCGTTGACGGCAAGGCGGGCTATAACACCCAGACCGTCCTATACAGCAACGCAGCTGTGCGGGGAGACATCAGCACCGATACTACCAGCAATACCGTAACCGCCGACAGCTCCATTTCCGTCGTGCTGCGCTACGGCAGTGAAGGCACGCAGGTCACGCTGCTGCAGAATCGCCTGATCGAGCTAGGATATCTTGTGCAAACAGCGGATGGCAAGTTTGGTGCGGCTACCAAAGCAGCTGTGGTGGCGTTTCAACGCGCCAACAACCTAACCCGGGACGGTGTGGTAGGCACTACCACCTTGGCTGCCTTGAACAGCACCACCGTAACAGACAACAAGCTCAGCTATACCATGCTTTACCCCGGCGCTGTCAGCGATGCGGTAGCGGATTTGCAAAACCGCCTGATTACACTGGGATATCTAACCGGCAAAGCAGACGGCAAGTTCGGCACGCAAACCAGCCTTGCCCTGATTGCCTTCCAAAAGGCCAACGGTCTTACCGCCGACGGCATTGTAGGCAGCCAAACCGTGAAGAAGCTCAACGCTTCCAGCGTGGTAACCTCCACTGGCAGCACAAGCTCCACCACCACTTTGGGCGCGCCCACCGTCAGCACGGTCAGTGCGGCAAGCGTGCGCTACGCTAACTGGTATACGGAAATCCGCGCTAAGGTTCGCACCTATCCCAACGTTACGGTGTACGACTTTACCACCGGCATTTCCTGGCAGCTGAATATTTTCAGCAACGGCGCTCATGCCGACGCAGAACCGCTAACCGCCGCCGATACCGCCAATATGAACCGAGCCTTTGGCGGTAAAACAACTTGGACGCCCAAAGCCGTATGGGTGGTACTCAGCGACGGAACGGTCTACATGGCCTCAACCCATAATACTCCCCACTCCCCATCTCATATTACCAGCAATGACTTCAACGGCCATCTCTGCATCCACTTCCCCCGCACGCAAGCGCAGGTGGAATCCATTGGGCCGTATGCCACCTCTCACCAAAAGGCCATCGATCTTGGCTGGGAAGCCACCCAGCGCAGGGCGGGGAACTAATTCTCCTATTGCTGCGGTTCGCGTGCAAAGCCGGTCGATACGAATACAGTCGGGTAGCCTGCGGACTCTCCCGACATCCCCTTTGAGAGTAAGACAGACTCAGGCAACAAAAAAACAGGCTCGCGCCTGTTTTTTTGCTCTCAGCGTGTCAAAAAGCGCTACATGCTTTTTCGCAAGTTACGGATGATGTTTGCTGCTCTGCTACTAACTGCCCGTCCGTCCGGCAAAGCCGGTCGATACGAATACAGTCAGGGTAGCCTGCGGGCTCCCCCGACATCCCTTGGGGTACGACAATCTAAGGCAACAAAAAATCACTTGCATAGTTTTGCCGCGCATCGAGCGGCATACGCCGCCGATGACGCTTACGCTTCAAAGCATTGTGATGTAAGGCCTCCGGCGGGCAGGGTTTCACCCTGCACCCATTTCCGCCTTCGGCGGGGTTCTTTGACAATCTAAGGCAACAAAAAAAACAGGCTTTCGCCTGTTTTTTTGTTGCCCTATTAGATTTCAGGAATCTGGATTTCAATCTCGTGTCCCACCTCGGCAGACTTGCAGATGCCGTCGATGATGGCCTGATTATACAAAATCTGGCTGGTAGGAACGGGCGCGGGCGTATGGTTTAAAATTGCGTCTAGGAAGGAGCGAATCTTTCGATCGAATAGACCGGGCTCGCCCATGGGGATAATCGGGATTTCCGTAACCACCTGTTCGCCAGCCACGTCATGGTACAGCTTCATGGGGCCGCCCACTGTACCGTTCCAGCATTCGGTGGAAGGAATGCGCAATGCGCCCTTCTTGCCCAGAATAACCGTATCACCCGGCGTATCCAGATGCATTGCCCACGCGATACGGAAGTCCAGAATGATTCCGCCCTCCAAGCGAATAAAGGCGGCGGCAAAATCGTCAACATTAAACCGCTTGGCGTTTTCCTCCGCCGTGTGGTACATGTCAGAATACTGGGTGGCGGGGTTGGTGCCAAAGAAATTAGAGGTATAGCCCGTAATGGTCAGCGGCTTCGGATAGCCAATGGCGTTGAGCACCATATCCAGCGAATAGCAGCCGATATCGCCCAACGCGCCAATGCCCGCTGTCTTTTTCTCGATAAAGGTACTATTGGGAATACCGCGCCGACGACCGCCGCCGGTCTGAATGTAGTAAATCTCACCCAGCTCGCCGGACTCCACGATCTTCTTGATCATCTGCATGTTTACGTCCATCCGGGGCTGGAAGCCAATGGACAGGAGCTTTCCGCTGGCTTTCTCGACCCGGACAAGCTCGGCGGCTTCCTCTAGCGTAACGGTCATGGGTTTTTCCAGCAGCACATTCACGCCCGCCTCCAAGGCGGCAATGGCGCACTCTGCATGGGTAGTGTTGTAGGTGCAGATGGATACGCCGTCCAGCTCCTTCTCGGCAGCCAGCAGTGCCTTGTGATCGGGATAAAAACGCACGCCCTCCACACCGTACTGCTTAGCAAATTTCTCTGCCTTGCCGGGAATTAAATCTGCCATCGCCACCACTTCAACGTCCGGCATATGCAGATAGCTTTCAATATGGGCTTCGGCAATCCAGCCGGTGCCGATAATACCGATTTTTAGTTTGCGGTCATAGGTGCGTTCGTCCCGCGCCATAGGGGTATAATTACTCAATACCGTATCGCTCATTTTCCATTCCTCCTGTTATTTCAGTCCAAGCTTCTTTAGGGTTTCAATGCTCATTTCTGCCGCCTCCAAGGGAGTGCGGCCCACGGACATATCCTGCTCCACGATGAACCAATCGGCGCCGCTTTCAATACCGGCCGTTAGCAGGCTCTCCACATCCTGACAGCCATGACCAACCGGACGGAATTCAAAGCTGCTGACCGCCTTCTTTTCGTTCTCGTCTAAGCCGATTAGAGCGTAGGGAGTAGCCTCGCCCTTGCGTCCTACATAGTCCTTCAAATGGATAATGGGGCAGCGTCCGGCATATTTACGGATATAAGCGGCGGGATCCTCACCGGCATATTTCACCCAGCAGGTATCCAGCTCGGTCTTTAGCAGATCCTCAGGCACGGCATGATATAGGAAATCAAGACCGTACTCGTCGCTGAGCTTCACAAACTCGAAATCATGATTATGATAAAGCAGCGTCATGCCCGCTTCCTTCATCAGGCGTGCAAAGCGGTGAATCACCGCAATAGCATGGCCGAAGCCTGCCGCGCCGGGGCGCATGGTCTCATCCAAATAAGGCACGGCGATATATTTGCAGCCGATCGCCTGATGATAGGCGATGATGCCAAACATATCCGCCTCAATGCTCACAAAAGGCACATGGCTGGAAATAGCAATTAAGCCATGCTTTTTCAACAGCTCTGCTACCTCCTGAGCGGTATGACCGTAAAAACCGGCGAACTCCACGCCGTCATAACCCATTTTCTTTAGGCTGGCAAGAACGCTGTCCAAATCCTTTTCCGCTTCCTCGCGGGCAGAATATACCTGATACCCAATCGGACGTTTTTCCATTTCCGGGGCACCTCCAAATTCTTTATGCCCATATTATAACTTTTCAGGGCTTCCCTGTCGCGCCATAACATGATATACTTGTGCCAAAATACGCTATCTCGCACAAGGGAGAGGGAGCAAGCCATGGAAGAATACTACGAGCTGCACAGAGATGAAATGAACCGTACCTACGGCTGGCACTCCACAAACGACTATTGCGTCGCCCATTTTCACAGCAGCATTGAAATGCTCTATGTGGAAAGCGGCTCCATCGTCGCGCTACAAAACGGAGTGTCCTATCACGTGCTGCCCGGACATATGATTGTCAATTCCTGCTATGATATCCATAGCTATCTGACCCCTGAGCATTCACGCTCGATGATCGTGATTATTCCATTAGCGACGGTGCCCGCGCTTGGGCAGCAATTAGAGCACAATCATTTTGCAAAAAGCGACGTGGATCTGCGACAGCTGCCGGAGGTAGTGCAGCTTATGAAAATGCTGTCGGAGCCTGCGAACCGCGACCAGCTTTGCTATATGAACAGCCTGGGACAGGCGGCGCTAGCCCTGCTGATTGCACGCATCGGCCTAGTTCCCAACGAAATCAACGCGGAAGCCAACTTAATCAAGCGTATCCTAAAATACTTACAGGCTCATAAAGAAGAGCCGCTTACCGTAACCTCGGTAGCGGCCCATTTCGGATACAGTGCCGGACGATTTTCCCATATTTTTAACGAGCGTGTTGGCTGTCCCCTGACCCGTTATGTGAACAATCTGCGCTGCCGCAACGCTCAGCAGCTGATGCAGACGTCCGACGCGCCCCTTACGGAAATCGCGGAGCTATGTGGATTTTCCAGCATCCGCACCTTCCATCGGGTCTATCGCGAGGTCATCGGCGAAACGCCGCGCTTAACGAAAAGAGCGTCTGTGGGGCAAAAGGAATAATGGCAAAGCTCTTCGGGCGATACCCATGCCGCTTTACCATGCACCCGTAGCGCAAGCTCGGTTCCCCCATCAGGGATAGCCTCCACAAAGGCGAAATGGATCGCTCTTTCCGGCGTTTTCTCATCCCATTCCCAGAGGATGCGTCCGGGTAGAACTCGCAGCTCCAGCTCCTCCAGCAACTCACGTTCCAAGCAACGTTGAAAGCTTTCCCCCGGCTCGCGTTTGCCGCCGGGGAATTCCCACAGTCCCTCCAGTGCGCCCTTGCGGCGGCAAATAAGCACGCGGCCCCGGTCGTCCCAAACAACGCCAGCCGCTACCTCAATCCATTGCATTTGGGCCCTCCTAGAAGTTCCGGCTCATATCGTAACGGTCGAAAAATTCCCGACGGAAATCGCCCATACGATCCTCTTGGATGGCTTGCCGTACCCGCTCCATCAAATGCAGCAGGAACCGCAGGTTATGAATGCTAGCCAGCCGCGCCCCGGTAATTTCACCCGCCTTAAATAAATGACGGATATAAGCCCGAGAAAAATTCTGACAGGCATAGCAGTCGCATTCCTCATCAATGGGACGGAAGTCTCGAGCATACTGCGCGTTCTTAATTACCAATCTACCGTTATTGGTAAAGCAAGTGCCGTTTCTGGCAATCCGGGTAGCCAGCACGCAGTCGAACATATCAACGCCCCGCAGCACCCCCTCCACCAAGCAGTCCGGGGACCCGACGCCCATCAGATACCGTGGTTTTGCTGTAGACATGTGGGGCATTAGCTTTTCCAGCATATCGTACATAATGGGCTTTGGTTCGCCAACGGATAAGCCGCCGATGCCATAGCCAAAGAAGTCCATATCCGTTAACGTTTTCGCGCTTTCAATCCGCAGGTCGTCAAAAAACGCGCCCTGCACAATGCCAAACAGCGCCTGCGTATCGTCGGTGTGGTGCTCCTGACAGCGCTTCGCCCAGCGATGGGTTCGATGCATCGCGTCCTCAGCGGTGGCGTGGTCGCAGGGATAGGCGGTACAAACATCAAAGCACATCATAATATCCGAGCCGAGGGCATGCTGAATATCCATGCTGATTTCCGGCGAAATAAAGCGACGGCTACCGTCCAGATGGCTCTGGAAGGACACGCCTTCTTCCTTTATCTTGCGGATACCCGCCAAAGAAAACACCTGAAACCCACCGCTATCGGTTAAAATCGGCTTCGGCCACGCCATAAATCGGTGCAGTCCGCCAGCTTCCTTCACCAAATCCTCACCGGGCCGCAGATGCAGATGATAGGTGTTGCTCAGCATGATTTCCGTGCCGATTTCCAGCATTTCACGGGGAGTCATGGCCTTTACGGTCGCCACCGTACCCACCGGCATATAAACCGGGGTATGGATATCGCCGTGAGGGGTATGCAAAAGCCCTAGCCTTGCGCCGGTCTGCTTACAGGTTTTCAGCACTTCAAAGGAAAAATTGGACACGCGCTCACTCCTTTACGGATTGCAAAAAATTCTCGATGGTTCTCTGATAGGGTTCAAACGCTGCCACCGCAGGCGAGGAGGTAAAGGTCATCCGTTCCTTTTTCGTGGGATGGTCAAGGTGCAGCACCGCGCCCCACAGCGCAATGCTCTGGCCCCGCTCGCCTTGACCATAGCGCATGTCGTAGACGATGGGATGACCAAAATGCATGAGCTGCACCCGAATCTGGTGCTTGCGTCCTGTTTCCAGCCGGACGTGAATGAGGGCCGTATTTTCCTGACGCTCAAGCACGGTATAGGATAGCCGCGCCTCCCGGGCGTCCGTCGTTCCCTCTGGCACAACCTTCACGTTACCTGACTTTTCATCCTTCAACAAAAAATCCCGTAGGTCGGCAGTATCGGGCAATTCTGGGTTTTGGACTACTGCCAGATACTCCCGTTCCATACGATGCTCCCGGAGCTGCTCGCTCAGCCGCGCCGCCGCTTTACCCGTTCTGGCAAAGGCAACCAGCCCGCCTACGGGACGATCCATGCGGTGGACCAGCCCTAAGTAAACCTCGCCGGGCTTCTGATATTTTTCCTTCACATAGGCCTTAAGCTGCTCCTGAAAACTCTCGTCCCCTGTTGCATCGCTTTGGGTGAGCACGTTGGGGGGCTTTACGGCGATTAGCAGATGATTATCCTCATATACAATCTCAGCCATGAGGAATCCACCGGGCGGTAGCGCCGCAGGGCAGCACGCCGCCACTGGTAACCGTCAGCGCAAGCTCGGCTGCTTCCGCCTTGCCGCCGTAACGACCGCACAGACAGCGTTGCGCGATATTTTGAAGCACGCATGCGGAAAAGCCCGTGGTGTAACCGTTGATCAGAAAAAACAGCGGCTTGTTGGATAAGGCTTGGGCGCATAGATCCACCAGATCAAACAGCTCGTTTTCCAGCTTCCAAACCTCGCCGTTAGGGCCGCGGCCATAGCTGGGCGGATCCATCAAAATGCCTTCGTAACGGTTGCCTCGCCGCAGCTCCCGCTGCACAAAGGCTTTCGCATCCTCGATGATAAACCGGGTGCTATCCTCGGAGATTCCGCTTAAATCGCGGTTTTCCTTAGCCCACAGCACCATCCCCTTAGCCGCGTCCACATGGGTCACGTGGGCGCCTGCCGCCGCGCAAGCCAACGTCGCGCCGCCGGTATAGGCAAACAGGTTCAGAATTTTCGGCGGCTGCTTCCACGTACCCGCCGCTGCAATTCGTTCCCTCATAAACTGCCAGTTGGCCGCCTGCTCCGGGAAAAGTCCCGTATGCTTAAACCCGGTGGGCTTCACATAAAACTTCAAATCTCCCAGCGTCATCGTCCAGCGCTCGGGCAATCTGTCCCGGAAGCTCCAATGCCCGCCGCCGCTTTCCGAGCGGTCATAGGTTGCCTGGGCTCGTTCCCACAGCTTGGGCTCGGCCTTGGGCCAGATTACCTGCGGGTCTGGTCGGCGCAGAATAATTTTTCCCCAGCGCTCCAGCTTTTCGCCGTCGCCGGTATCCAGCACCTCATAATCCCGCCATTGGTCGCATATATACATGAATGAACTCCTTATCATACGAATACGGGGCTGTACCGCGAAGAGGAACGCTGGGCGGCTCCGCCTCCCAAACCCGCCGCATAAGGGCTATGCCCTTATGTATCCCATCCATTGCCCATCAAAGGCGGACAATGGATGATAGCGTCTCTTCGTGATACTGTCCCGTTATTTAGTAGCTGTGTGCAGTGAATCCTCAAATAAATCAGTGTAGCTCCAACAGCTTTTTCTTGAGATCGCTCTCCATGGTGGCCAATTCCTTCTCAGCCTCCAAGCGCTTGGTGCGGCCGTCGTCGTGAATCTTCATGACCTCGTTGATGGTATCCATCAAGCTTTGGTTGGTCTGCTTCAAGGTATCCAGATCAATAATGCCGCGCTCAGCCTCCTGAGCTGTAGCAATGGTGCCCACCTTTAACGCTTCGGCGTTCTTCTTCAGCAGATCGTTGGTCATATCGGTTACGGCGGTCTGCGCCTTCAGAGCCTGTTGACTGCGATGCATGCCTAGCGCGATCACAATCTGGCTCTTCCAGAGGGGCAAGGTGTTGGACAGCGTGCTCTGAATCCGCTCCACCAGCAGACTGTCGTTATTTTGCAGCAAGCGAATTTGGGGAGCCATTTGTAGCGCAACCTGACGGGTCAGCTTCAAGTCGTGAAGCTTTTTCTCAAAGCGGTCGCAATTGGCGGATAGATCGTTGGCGCGCTGAGCGTCCATCGCGTCGCCGGTTTCTAGCGCCTTTTTCTTCAAGGTTTCCAGCTCGCCCTCCCGGACCTCTTTCAATTTCTGTTCGCCGGCGATGATGTACATGGTCAGCTCTTTAAAGTACTGCGTGTTCATATCATACAGATGGTTGAACATGCTCACGTCTTTCAAAAGCTGCACCTGATAGCCTTCCAGCTCGGTGGCGATGGTGTCTACATTCGCGTCCACCTTGTTATACTTGGTCTGCATATCGCTGACAGCCTTTTCGGCGTTCCAGAAGATGCCAGCCAATCCCTTGGGTTTTTCGGCAGCGGAGCCGAAGCCCTTGATTTCGTTTACGAGGTTGACCAGCATATTTCCCACTTCGCCGCTATCCTTGGTACGAACGGTTTCCAGCGCGCTATCGCTGAAGTCGGCAATTTTCTTTTGCGCGTCCGCTCCATAAAGCAGCACGTGATCCGTGTTGTTTACGTCGATCTTCTGCACAAAATCCTGAATATTCTTTTTATCCTGCTCCGTCAGCATGGAGGTGTCCATTTCCTGCACCGCTTGGGAAGCGACCTGAGCCACGGCGGCGGCACTGGGGGTCTCAGCCGTGGCTGTAGCGGTAGCCTGCTCTAGCTTTTTAGCGGCTTCTTCCAAAGCGTCCTGCTCCTTTACGGAAGAGGAATCACCAAAGGTCAGCACGGGCGCTTCGTGGGTTTCAGGGGTCTCGGCAACGCTGTTTTCATTGATATCAGTCATCATGGGATCCTCCTTGCAATTGCATCGTATATTTCTTATGATTCCTTTTCCTGCTGGGGCGCTTGAGCCATAGCCTGACCGCCGAAGCTGGGGTACATTTCACCGCTTAAGGTAGGCACCTGAGGAATATGCTGCGCCGCTTGCGTTTGCGCGTTATCGACCTCGCTGCGAACGCCGCTATCCTGTTGCCAGGCGGGTATCGGGGCGCTCTGAGCGGTGGCTGCCGTGTTCACCTTCTGCGCCTGAGCGGCAGCGGCTTGGGCGGCTTGTTTGCGCTGCTCTACGGCAGCCTGTGCAGCCATATCAAGCTTTGCAGCTTGTTTGGCTTGCTCGGCGGCTAGCTCCAAATCGCTTTCCGTCAAGCCGTCCCGCTTCAGCATTTGCTCCAGCACATCAATGTCGGTGGTGATATCCAACACATCGTCTTTGTACAGGTTCGTCAACAGCTTTTGACAGCCGGTGATCACTACGCCCAGCGCATCGTCGATGCGCAGCCGCGCCTGCTCCATTTCGCTGCTTTTGAGGCTACGCTGTCCAAGAATCCGATAGCTTTTCACCATCTTCAAGGTAGTAGGAAGATAGTAGTCCATAAACTTACGAATCTGAGACGCCTTCGCCGGTTTCTCATAAACCGCCTGAAACAGCTCGGAGCACAGTTTTTCCAGCTGATTGAGCTTGTTCGTCAGGGATTCGTCGGGAATCTTTGCGTTTTCCTCGCGAATCTCCATAATCATCTCCCGGCCTTTATTAAGCAAGGTATCTACCTCGCTATTGCCGGTATTGCCCTTGATTTTCTCAAGGCTGTCCTGCTTGCGGCGCTCTTCCTCCCGAGCACGCTCCTCCGCCTCGCGCTGGGCAGCTTGACGGGCTTCCTCTTCCTGCTTGCGCCGCTGCTCCTTGGTGCTTAGGTCAAGGCCCTGAGCCATCGTGCCGAAAATTTTGCTTACAAAGGAACTAAGCGCCAAAATGATGCCAAGCCCAATAATCCCGTGGATATTGAAGATAGACGCTAGCACAATAAACGTAATGCCAAAGGACACAGCGCTGGTTCGCTTGCCCTTCCTCTTTTTATTCCCATTGCTCATTCCGGTTTCTCCTTCTGCCTTCCCTGCGCTTTGGCGCTTTGCTTGATAACGCTTTGAATTATAGCATAGATTCCTCCCGGTGAAAAGGAAAACTCGACTGAAAGCCGCTATATCCACGCTGAAAGTTTGATTAAGATTTGCTGAAAAACCCAATGTCAAAGGCTGTTTTTCCTTGCTACGACTCAAAAAGTGATTTTTTCTTTTTTAGAAGCTCATGAGAAGAAGCGGATTCGAGTTTTCAAGGTGTTTCACTTCATAACGCCTCCATGTTCGTTGACGAGCGTCATGTGTTTCATTGTTGCTTAAGCAAAAAATGTTCTGTATCCATCAATAACTGTGTAGCTCTAAAAAACAAAAAAGGCTATAGTAAGGATGATCGATATCGAGTCTACGAAAAGCATTACCTTTATGCCAAAGTCTTACGCATCGGACGTTGCTTTAATAGCAATGCATGCAAAACATCTTCTGCTGATAGCAGTAAGGAGGAACCGATATGGAATTTACGCTTTCTCAAAAAGAAGAAATACTCAACCTGTATGACAAAATGCGCGTAACGGATGTGCGCGACGGTATGGACTGGATGGGCTTTCACCATTATGGAACAATGAGTGAGAAAATGCGCCCTCTTTGGCCAACAAAGGCGATGGGGTTTGCAAAGACCAGCCGTTATATTCCCTATGATCGTCCTGTGCCTCAAGGTGCGGTAGGCGATAAGTATACCGAATGGTCCAATTGGTTTTATAAAGAAGTATGTGTCTATCCGTGGATGGACGAAGCGCAGAAGTATGACATGTTCGTTATCGATCAGTCCAATCTGAGCGTAGGCTTGATGGGCTCTATGAACTCCCTAATGCCTTTGGTACTGAAGGGCGCCATCGGCTATGTGATCGACGGCGGTATCCGCGATACCGACGAAGTGATCGACGAACAAATCCCTGTATGGAGCAAGAAGCGTATCCAACCGATGGATCAAGCGCGTATCCAATATGAGAATCACAACTGTAAGATCAACTGCGATGGCGTTTGCGTCAATCCCGGGGATCTAGTGGTTGCAGACGGGGATGGCGTCATTGTGGTTCCTTCGGACGTTATCTATGATGTGGCCAAATATGCCGCACAGGAAATGAATAATGACAAGCCCGCCCGGAAGTGGTTGTACCTACGCCGCGGTCTGGATTTCGACGGCAGCGTTGACGTGCAGCTTAGCCCTGAAATGATTGATAAGTATGACAAGCAATTCGGTTATACCGATAAATAATCTCTTTGCTAGAGCGCAGAGCGCCGTCTACAGCGACGCCCTGCGCTATGCTCGCTTTGCAAAGGGAGGATGCGGTATGAACGGCGATGAATCCACCGGTCTTACCCGGATAGACCTTCGAGAGATTGCCCAGGTGGATATGGCGCTGTTGCATGAGAACATGCCCTGCGGCCGCTCCTTGCATAAGGAGTGGGAAATCGTTCACGTGCATTATGGCGGCTTTGACGTTATGGTAGATGATATGCAAATCACGTTGACTGCGGGGCAAACGCTTTTCTTGGGCGCCTTTACCATCCATGAATTCATGCCGCCGAAAGAAGCGCTGGAAGCATTCCGGATAAAGCTGCTGCCGGAATGGGCCGAAGCGCCGTTTTGGTGCGTGCAGGAGCGTGATCGTTTTCGTCGTTTCCGCTCGGATACCTTTGTGGTGGAAAAGGACAAACGGCTAGAGCTTGTTTTTCAAGAGCTTCAGAAAGAGGCGACAGCCTATCTTGGTCTTGCAAACGTGATGCGCATCATAGCGCTACTGACGGCGGAGCCGTCGCTGATCATACATTCCCTGTCCAGTAGTGCTGGAATGGCCGGACGTTTGCCCGATACGATGGAATTTCTCCATCAGCATTGTCGAGAACCACTAACCTTAGGTGATTTAGCGTCATACATGAATATGAGTGAAAGTCACTGTTCCCGGTTTTTTCACCAAATGACAGGCGTAACATTTACGGAATGCCTCAATACGCTTCGCATTAGCGATGCACGGCATCTACTAAGCAGAAGCAATCTAAGCGTGATCGAAATCGCACAAGAGGTTGGCTACTCCTGTATACAGACCTTTAACCGGGTGTTTCGCAGAAACTGCGGGCAGACGCCATCAGAGTATCGCGATAACATCCGCGCATCGGTGCGGCAGCAGGCGAACAACTAACAAAGCAACGAGGAAAACGGGATGCGAAAGAAACTTGGCTGTCCACAATACTCCCTTTTGCAGGCAACCCTCTGGGCCAGCTATGGCATTGCCTACAGCTATATCAATCGCTATTTGCTTTTTGTAGCGGGGATGAATAACACTTCCATCGGCGTACTGCTAGGAATAGCTACCGGAGCCGCATTTCTGCTGCAACCACTGATTGCGGGGCTTGTAGATGGCGTGCGCGTAACCGTACGCCGCGTGCTGCTATGGAACGGCGTCATACAGGTGCTGTCAATGCTTGGTCTGCTATTCGCGCAGGCCAGCTGGCTGATCGTGCTATGCTATAGCATTGAATACGCCGGGCTGTTGATTATTGCACCCTTTGCAAATGCCATCGGCATACAGACGCTACGGGCAAGCCGTGCCGTCAATCTCGGCTTTTCACGTGGGCTTGGTTCCCTTGGCTTCGCCGCAACAGTGCAGTTAACCGGCTGGACGCTGCAACGCTACGAGTCTTTGGGGAAAGTAAGCTATCTCTGTGTACCATTGTTGACGATGCTGGTATCCATTGTATTTACCGCAGTTGTGCTTGCCTATCCCAAAGTGGAGGAACAGGGCGAAGCTGTTAGGGAACGCCGTCCTGGGGCTTATCATTTTCTCCGAAAATATCCGGCGTTTATTCTGTTCTTGCTTTCTCTCATGTTCTCACAAATCAGCCACGCGACGCTGCGCAATGCAATGTACCAAATTGCGGAATGGAAGGGCGACGCTAATGCGCAAGGCACCGCATTGTCTGTGGCTGCATTTTTGGAAATCATACCTATGTTTCTGTTTCTTTCCTTGAGAAAATGGAAAAGCATCGGCTTTTGGATGCTACTGTCCTCCATCTTCTATCTAGTACGCAATCTGTTACTGCTTTTAGTGCCGGGAATTGCCGGGCTGTATATCGGTCAGTGCGCACAAATGCTCAGCGGTGGAATTGGCATGATTGCCGTAGTGTATTACGTGTCGGAAAGTGTGGAGGACGCAGACATGGTATGCGCTCAAGCCTATGCCGGAGCAGCTGGAACAGTCGGATCGCTGATTGCTTATGTATCCAGTGGCTACCAGCTCGACCACATGTCCATAAGTGCGCTCTTATTAGTCAGTTCTTTCATGGCAGCCTTCGGTGTGATTACCATGCAATTAACGGTACGCAAGCCCATAGTGCACGGGTGAGTGCCCCGGACGAAAGCCAATATCCATATTCATCTGCTCTGGAAATAACCTCCAGAGCTTTTTTCATTCGCTTTTTTCATTATATTCCTTGCAATAGAATGGCAGTTGGCAGCTAACGAAACGATCAGAAAATGTAACATTTTGAGTATTCATTTCTCCGCTTCACTTTTCATTCAGCCAAAAAACATTATGAGAAAAAAATGACAAATTTTGAGAATCCATGGTAAACAATGAACCACGCTTTCTCCCCTAGAAGAATGAAAATCAAATTGTTGAACATGCTTTTTCTATATTCCAAGCACTCTATTCGCCAGCACATAATCCTATCACTTAAGGCTTTTCCTATAATAATAGGAAGAAACAGCTATCTAACAGGCATAAATCCATCAAAATGAATCCATATAACCTGCATACAGCATTACGAATCGAAGCATAAAATATAAGTGTTTCTTACCGTTTTTATCGTTTGCAAATTTTGACCTATTTTTTCCCATATGCACTAAAATAGTGGTTTGAAACTAATCATGAAAAAGCAAATTTCAAGTAGCATAGAAAAGCAATGAGCGCTATAATAACAGCATCCAATGGTTCCACGTACAATGCAATTAAATGAGGAGGAATACTTTATGACTTATCAAGAGGAAAACCAAAAACTAATTGAGCTCTTTAAGCCCTGCCGTGTTACCGACGTTCGCGATGGTATGGACTGGTGCGGCTATCATCACTATGGCACTGTGGACTATCACGTGCGTCCATTGTTCCCCGCACGTGCGGTTGGTATTGCCCGTACGGCTCGTTACATTCCTTATGAAGGTCCGGCTCCGATGTGCACCGGCGAAGAGTACACCAAGTGGTCTGCTATGTACTACAAGGAAATCTGTTACGATCCGTGGCAGAACGATCTGGAACCTGGCGATTTCATGTGCATCGATCTAGCGGGCGTGGACGTTGGATTGATGGGCAGCAACAACACTTTGTTTTCACAGAAAAAGGGTTGCGTAGGTTTCCTGATCAATGGCGGCGGCATCCGTGATACGGATGAGGTTATCATGCAGGGCGGCATGCCGGTATGGAGCTATCACATTTCTCAAGGCATGGATCAGGCCCGTATTCGTTTCATCGACAAGGATTGCCCCATTGCGGTTGGCGGCGTTGCCGTTTATCCCGGTGATGTGATCGTGGCGGATCATGACGGCGTTATCGTAGTTCCGCGCAAGGTTGCCTACGATGTTGCCAAGTATGCTTGGCAGGAAATGAACGGTGATAAGGTGGGTCGCCAAAAGCTATACAAGGATCTCGGCAAGGAGCTGGACGATACTGTGGTTCCCGTTGACGAGGTCAAATAAAGTACAATTTGTCCGTGAAAGGCGTAAAGCTTCTGCGGCAAATCAATAAAATGCAAGGAGAGATTACTATGAAAAGGTTCCTAGCTATCCTGTTAGCCGTGCTGCTGTTGGTGCCAACGGTAAGCGTCGTTGCCGAAGAGCATGAGCCGGTTACCATCCGCATCGCCTGGTGGGGCGATACCAAACGTCACGAGCGCTACAACACCATGATGGACGCCTTCCAAGAAATGTACCCGTGGATTACCGTCGAGCGCGAGTATGGCACGTGGAACGACTATTGGGACAAGCTGGCCACTCAGGTTGCTGGCGGCAACGCCCCTGACGTAATGGGCATGCACCAGCAATATGCGGCGGACTACATCAACCGTAACGCAACCTTGCCGCTAAACGAGTACATCGACTCCGGCGTAATCGACGTAAACAAGATGAGCGAAGCCGTTTTGGACGGCTGCACCGTGGACGGCAAAGTAGTGATGCTGCCTATAGGCATTACTGTTACAACCTTTTTAATCAACAAAACCATGTGTGACGAGCTGGGCGTAACGCTTCCCGAATACGGCGATATGTGGTCTTGGGCCGACTTGCAGAATGTTGCCCGCGACTTCCGCGCCAAATCCAAGGAAGCTGGCAAGGATCTATACTTCATGCTGGATCGCTTCGCTATTAACGAATTCATGAACTATGCCCGTGGCAAGGGCCGTGACCTGTACGGCGAGGACGGCGGTCTAGCCTTCACAGTAGAAGACGTCAAGGAATGGTATTCCTACTTTGACGATCTACGCAAGGAAGATTGCATTCCCTCTGCTGATTATGTATCCGAGCAGTCTACCAAGACGCTGGAACAGGGCGCTTTTGCCAACAGCGAAATCGCCGCTATCATGGTTCCCGTCAACCAGCTGTACCTGTATGTAGCGCAGATGCCCGATACCGAGCTTCTCTGCGGGATGATGCCCACAGGCAATGACGGTACCAAGGATGCATTCTTAGAAGGCGCGCACTGGGCCATCTCTTCCACCAGCGATAAAAAGCGTCAGGATGCTGCCGCTCTACTTATCGATTTCTTGGAGAACAAGAAAGAAAACTGGAAGACCATGCTGATGGATCAGGGCGTACCTGCCAATCAGGAAATGGCAGAGTATATCTCCACCTTAGTCAGCGATATCGACGCACGGGCGATCGACTTTGTTAACCGCACCACCGAAGTGGTACCCGGCGGCTTCGCATATCCGCCTGCGGGTGCTACCGAGATCAAGGCGTTGTTCCAGGAGTATCAGGAATATACCATGTTTGGTTACTCCACGGTAGAGGAAGCCGCCGAGGCCTTCTATCAGGGAGCGTTGGAGATCCTGGCCGCTAACAAGAAGTAACGGCTGTCAGGGAGGCAGCAGCGGGCAACCGCTGTTGCTTCCCTGAAACAGGCGATTGGAGGATCACCATGACACAACGAATCAAATCCGGAGTCAATTTAAGCCAACGACGGGAAACAAGAGCCGGATATCTTTTCCTTCTTCCGTGGTTAATCGGCTTTTTCTGCCTGACGGTCATCCCTATGATCGCATCCCTTTATTTTTCCTTTACAAGCTACGATATGATGACTGACCCCGTGTGGGTTGGGTTAAGCAATTTTTCCAAAATCTTTACTTCTGACGTTAAATTTCAGTATTCCCTTCGCGTTACTACTACCTATGTATTACTGGGCGTACCGTTGCAGCTGGCTTTTGCGCTACTGCTGGCGGTTATTTTCAAGAAGGATCGTCCCGGTATTCGCTTTTATCGTGCCGCGTATTATCTGCCCTCTTTGTTTGGCGGCAGCATCGCCGTTGCAATTTTATGGCGGCAGCTGTTCAACAAAACGGGCGTTATCAATCAGATGCTCGCTGTGATCGGTATCCAAGGAAAGAACTGGATCAATTCGCCCGATACCGCGATTTACACACTGATTTCTTTACTCATTTGGCAATTTGGCGCTTCCATGGTTATCTTCCTTTCATCCCTAAAGCAAATTCCGCAAGATTACTACGAGGCCGCCACCATAGACGGCGCCAGTCGGCCGCGGCAGTTTTTCTCTATCACGTTGCCCTTGTTGACTCCCATGGTGTTTTTCAACATAGTCATGCAGTTTATCAACGCCTTTCAAGCTTTTACTCCGGCCTATATCGTATCGGCCGGTACAGGCGGCCCCATGAATTCTACTTTGTTTTATACCTTAAACATCTACCTTCAAGGCTTCTCGTATTTCAAGATGGGTTACGCCTGCGCGCTGGCTTGGATCCTTGTTGCATTGATCGGCGCTTTCACAGGTCTCATCTTCGGCACCTCCAAGAAATGGGTTTATTACGATTAAGAAAGGGGATAGCTCGCTATGGCAAAAAAGAACTGGAACAGTCTTTTGTTCCACTTTCTGGTCATCCTGTTCGGTCTGTTTATGATCTATCCCCTTCTGTGGATGCTCACAAGCTCCTTCAAGCCGGGCAATGAAATTTTTAAGGGGACTTCCTTCCTGCCAACGACATGGACGTTAGAAAACTATAGCGTTGGTTGGTCTGGCATTTCAGGCTACAGCTTTGGTCACTTTTTACTCAACTCCTTCTATATTGTAGTACTGGCGATTATCGGCAACGTGCTTTCGTGTTCTATGGCGGCGTACTCCTTTTCCAAAGTAGAGTATCGCTCGCGCAACCTCTGGTTCACGCTGATGCTTGTCTCCATGATGCTGCCGCTGCATGTCCGTTTGATTCCTCAGTACATACTGTATAACAAGCTGGGCTGGGTAAATACCTACTACCCCATGATTATTCCGAAATTTCTGGCAACGGAAGGCTTCTTCGTTTTCATGATGACACAGTACATGCGCGCGCTGCCCCGAGATATCGATGAGGCAGCCACTATCGACGGCTGCAACCATGTCATGCATTACGCGAGGATCATCTTGCCGCTGTCCGTACCCTCCATCATCACCACCTGCATCTTTACCTTTATTTGGACTTGGAACGATTTCTTTACGCAGATGATCTACTTGAGCAACATTCGGACGTTTACCGTTTCTATTGCACTAAGACAATATACGGACGCCATGGGTGAAAGCTACTGGGGAGCCATGTTCTCAATGTCCATCGTATCCCTCATTCCTTTGTTCCTAATGTTTATACTATTCCAACGGTATCTGATTGAAGGCGTAACAGCCGGCAGTATTAAAGGATAAGAGAGGTTACCGATTTTGAAATGTTTTTTTAGCGAGCAGCCTGGACGTCAAGCCGTCATCTATCTGCAAAAGGGCGAGGATATCAAGGAGGGCGTGAAGCAAGCCTGCGATAAGCTAGGGATTCGCGACGCCAGTATAAACAACGCCATTGGTTCGGCTAGCCATATGTCCTACCACTACGTAGCCAGCTGTGCCGATGATCCTGAAAACATCTATGTAAACATTGATAAGGCTTGTGAGATTGGATCTATTCAAGGCATGGTGCTGGACGGCGACGTTCATCTGCATGTGGCGTTTTCGGACAAGGACGGCAACGCCTATAACGGTCATATGGAAAGCGGCTGCATCGTGCTCTATCTGCTGGAAATCAACATGACCGTGCTCGACGGGCTGGCCTTATGTCGCCGCAGTGACGATAATGGCATCAATTACATCGATCAACGCTAAAGAGGTGCGAATATGAAAATAGTTGTAGGTTCCGACCATGCAGGTTTCGAACTTAAGCAAAAGTTGCTGCCGAAGCTGCGCACCGCCTACGAGGTGCTGGACATGGGCAGTTACGATCCCGCGCCGGTTGATTTTCCCGATATCGCGCGCAAGGTATGTGAAGCTGTGCTTTCCGGAGAGGCCGAGCGCGGCGTGATGTTTTGCGGCACGGGCGTGGGCGCCAGCATTGCTTGCAACAAGGTAAGCGGTATACGGGCGGCAGTTTGTCACGACATCTATTCCGCTCATCAATGCGTAGAGCACGATAATGTACAAATCATGGCGTTGGGTGGACAAATCGTTGGGTGGACAGTAGCTGAGGAACTTATTAACGCTTTTATGAACGCTCGTTTTTCTACCGAGGAAGAGTTTCGCCGTCGCGTAGCGAAGCTGGAGCAAATGGATGAGGCAAAAGCCAAATGAATATTGGCTGCTCTATCATCCCCGGTGAAGCCGCAACAGCCCGTGACTGTGGCTTTGCCTATGTAGAGCTTGCAGGCAAGGTCGTGCACAGTATGGATGAGACTGCCTTTGAAAAGCTGTGCAAAGAGCTGACACAGGCTAGTGTCCCTTGCCTCGGCTTTAACGCCTATTGTCCAAAAGAAATCGTAATCGCAGGTCCCGGTTATTCCGAAGCCAACGCCGAAGCCTATGCGCGGGAACTACTCCCCCGCGCAAAAGCTTTAGGGGTAAAGCTGGTTGGAATCGGTTCACCTTTTTCTCGTATTCTACCAACTGGGTTTGATCCTGCGCTAGCTGATGAGCAGGCGCTTCGTTTTTTTACCGCCACAGGGCATGTTTTTGGGGAAGCGGGCATTCGGGTTTGCATCGAAGCGTTGGCGCCCTGCTACTGCAATTATTTAAACCGCGTGGAAGATGCAGATGCGCTTGCTCAGGCCGTAGCATTGCCAAACGTTGGCGTTGTGGCAGACTTTTATAACATGGAGCATGTTGGTCAGGCGGATCGGGAGCTTGGTTCTTTGCTGCCGCGATTGTTCCATGTACATATCTCAGACGACGACGGGACGCCGACGCGACGCGACTTTTTAAAACCGGAACGGGCAGCTTTCCACCAACAACGGATTCGTAGGTTACTGGATTCGGGATATCAGGGGAACCTAACTGTGGAGGTCGACCTGCCCGTGACTAAGGAGAAGGCAGTTTCTACTTTCTCCATACTTGAACAATTTGTGGATAATTAGGAGGTAACGAAAGATGGCCAAAGCTCAAAGAAAGGTTCTCATTTCCGCAGCAATTACCGGCGGTGTTCACACCCCTACGATGTCCCCCTACCTGCCTAGCAATGCAGAGCAAATCATTCAGAACGCCGTAGACGCTTATAAAGCCGGAGCGTCCATCGTGCACATCCATGCTCGTCTGGAAAACGGTCAGCCAACCGCAGATTATGACACCTTTGAAAAAATTCTGACTGGCATCAAGAAGCAGTGTAACGTTGTCATTGGTATCACAACGGGCGGTGCTCAGGGCATGACCACCCAAGAGCGTTTTGACGTGATCGAACGGTTTAAGCCCGAAATGGCCTCCGCCAACGGTGGCTCTATGAATTTTTGCTTTTCACGGTTAGCAGACGGGGTCGATTTTGAGCATGATTGGGAAAAGCCGTTTATCACCCGTACGTGGGATAATGTATTTAAGAACACCTTTATGGACATCGAGTATTGTGTAAAGACGATGAACGCATGTGGGACAAGACCCGAGTTTGAAGTGTTCGATTATGGTCAGCTAAAAAATCTGGAATATTTCCTAAAAAAAGGCGTTATCGAAAAGCCGGTATATCTGCAATTTGTACCCGGCATCATGGGTGGTATGCCCATTAGTAACGAGGGCATGATGTTCATGATCGATCAGGCCAAAAAGCTGCTGGGTGACGATATTCAATATAGTACCGTAGCGCCGGGCCGCCGCATGTTCCGTCTTTCCGCCATGATGGCATTGCAGGGTGGAAACGTACGCGTAGGCATGGAGGACGGCTTATACCTCAAGCCTGATGGCACGCTGGCTAAATCCAACGCCGAGCAGGTTGAGAAGGTTCGTAGAATTTTGGAAGACCTCGACTATCCTGTCGGTACGCCGGATGACGCCCGTGAGCAGCTCCAGCTTAAAGGAATCGACAAGGTAGAATTCTAACTGTAAATTGGGAGGCACATATGTTCAATAAACCTGTTATCGTATCCGCCGTACGTACGGCGGTAGGTAGTTTTGGCGGTTCCCTAAAGGATATGGACACTGTCCAGCTAGGAACAATCGCCGCAAAAGAGGCACTACGGCGCGCCGGTCTGGATGGCTCAGAAATTGACGAAGTCGCCTTTGGCTGCGTGGGACAGTATGGGGTTAACGCCTTTATGGCTCGGTTGATCAGTTTAAAAGCAGGCGTGCGGCAGGAGGCTTCGGCACAGACAGTGAACCGCATGTGCGCTAGCGGGCTTCAAGCCATTATAACCGGTGCGCTTCTCATCGAGCATGGCGACGCAGAGGTAGTCCTTGCCGGCGGAGCCGAGAGTATGTCCAATTTCCCCTACATGCTACGTGGCGCGCGCTGGGGCATGCGTATGGGCGTCAGCCAAAACATGCTGGAGGACGCATTGACCACAGCCCTCTGCGAACCTTTAGCCGGCCCCAATCAGCATATCTGCATCACCGCTGAAAACATCGCCGCAAAATATGGCTTTACCCGTGAACAGATGGACGCCTATGCCTTGGAGAGTCAACGGCGCGCCCGTGCCGCCATTGACGCCGGGCTATTCAAGGATGAAATCGTGCCAATTACCATAAAGCAGAAAAAGGGCGAGCTTATATTCGATACCGACGAGCATCCGCGTGATACCAGTATGGAAAAGCTCGCAAAATTGCGTCCTCTGCTAGGCCCGGACGGCAAGGTTACTGCCGGAAACGCCTCCGGCGTGAACGATGCGGCAGCCGCCGTTGTTATCATGAGCGAGGCAAAAGCAAAAGCTCTCGGTATCACTCCCCTCGCCCGCGTCGTCGATTTTGCAACCGCCGGCGTAGATCCTCTATACATGGGCCTTGGCCCCATCGCCTCTACCCGTGCGTTGCTGCAAAAATCCGGCCTGAAGCTGGAGGACTTTGGCGTAGCCGAGCTGAACGAAGCGTTTGCTTCTCAAGCCATGGCATGCATTCAAGAGCTGGGCATCAACGCGGACATTACCAACCCTAACGGCTCCGGCATTTCACTGGGACATCCCATCGGCGCGACGGGTGCGGTTATCACCGTCAAGCTGCTATCTGAGATGCGCCGTCGCAACGCCCGTCTTGGTCTAGCCTCCCTTTGTATCGGAGGCGGTCAGGGCATGAGCGCAGCCTTTGAACTGTTATAAGGAGTGGGAGCCTTGAACGAAAAATGTTTACCGCTTGCAATGTTGGAAAGCTTTCCTGCCTATGATCGAGAAAAGCTTTCCCATATGCTACGAGAAGAGCTGGCTTCACTAAAGCGTAAGATTGTGGTTTTGGATGATGATCCGACAGGGGTGCAGACCGTGCACGACGTTTATGTCTATACCGATTGGAAACCTGATACGCTGCTCGCCGCCTTTCAAGCGCCGGAGCCCATGTTTTTCATTCTCACCAATTCCCGCGGTTTTTCATACGAGGCAACGGTGAAGTCGCACACGGAGATGGCCTGCAACATAGCCGAAGCCTCGCGTCTCACCGGTAAGGATTTTATTGTCATCAGCCGTAGCGATTCTACATTGCGCGGCCATTACCCTACGGAGCCGCAGGTGCTCCGTGCGGAGCTTGAGCGGCAAACCGGAGTGCGCTATGACGGTGAGATCATGCTTCCCTTCTTCCGAGAGGGCGGTCGTTACACTCTTGGAGACGTGCATTACGTCGCTATGGGGCACGAGCTTGTACCCGCTGCGGATACAGAATTTGCTAAAGACAGCACCTTCGGCTATCATTCCTCCAACTTGAAGGAGTATGTTGCTGAAAAGCACGGCGGCAAAGTAAAACCCGAGGATGTTCTCTCCATTTCGTTGGAAAGTTTGCGGGCTATGGACGTAGACGGAATCGTTCAGCAGCTGATGCAGGTGAATGATTTTGGAAAAGTGATCGTGAATGCAATCGATTATACCGACGTTGAAATGTTCATTCTTGCGTTTGCAAAAGCAGTTAAGAAAGGTAAGCGTTTCCTCTTCCGTAGCGCCGCCGCCGTCACAAAGGTGTTGGGAGGCGTAAGCGATAAACCGTTGCTGACCAGCGAGGAATTGGCGGACCACACCAATCCAAACGGTGGTCTGATCGTTGTCGGCTCCCACGTTACCAAAACCACTCTGCAGCTGAATCAACTAAAAAAGGCTGACTTTATCCGTTTTGTAGAATTTGATGTAACTACCGTAGCCAACGAGTCCGCTTTTACGGCAGAGCAAGAGCGCGTGCAAAACGAGATTGAAGGCTGCATTCGTCGTGGACAGACGATTGCAGTTTACACCAGCCGTAAGCGCTTAGAGGCCAACACCGGCAACGACGAGGATAATCTGCGACTGTCGCTGCGCATATCGCAAGCCGTAACAGGCTTTGTGAAAAACCTAACCTTGCGTCCAAATTTTATCATTGCCAAGGGCGGTATTACCTCCAGCGAGGTCGGAACAGTCGGTCTTAGCGTTGTCAAGGCACGGGTAATGGGCCAGATCCTGCCAGGCATTCCCGTGTGGCAAACCGGCCCGGAAAGCAAATTTCCCGGATTACCATATGTCATTTTCCCCGGAAACGTCGGGGATGAAAACGCGCTGTATAACGCGGTGCTTACACTAAAAGGATAAGGAGCTGATCCTGATGAGATTTTCCGGAAAAGTAGCCGTTGTCACTGGTTCGGCACAGGGTATTGGTCTGGCAATTGCTAAAAGGCTGTACGATGACGGCTGTGATTACGTAGCCTTGATGGATATCAATGAAGAAAAAATTTGCGAGGCAGCCAGAACGCTGGACGCCGAGGAGAAGCACGCAGGCGGCTATCAGGTGAACGTTGCAGACCGTGAGAGCGTACGGAAAGCCTTTACCGCTATTGAGGAGAAATACGGGAAAATTGATATTCTCATAAACAACGCAGGCATCACACGTGACGCAATGTTCCATAAAATGGCTGACGATCAATGGGACGCAGTCATCAACGTCAATCTCAACAGTATGTATAACTGCTGCAAATGTGTTGTGCCCGGTATGCGGGACCGTGGCTATGGCAAAATCGTCAATTTAGCTTCTGTATCCGCATTTGGCAATCTAGGTCAAACGAACTATGGCGCATCCAAGGGCGGCGTTATTGGCTTCACCAAATGTCTTGCCCGGGATACCGCGCGCAATAGCATCACGGTAAACTGCATCGCGCCCAGCTATGTGGATACCGATATGCTGCGCGCCGTGCCCGAAGCAACCATGCAACGTTTTTTGGCGGCGATACCGATGGGACGTCTCGGCAAGCCTGAGGAGCTTGCAGCCGCAGCCGCATTTCTGGCGTCAGATGATTCCAGCTTTATCACCGGCGAATGCTTGGTCGTATCCGGCGGTTCGTACATGTAATACCAAGATAAGTATCCTACAAGCAGGAGGCCCTTTATGCTGGAGAGAGGCGACCAATTAGTCAGGAGTGCTGCGAAAATTGGCAGCTGCGTACCCGCCTTTACGATTTACAATCTGGAAACGATGCAGGCGGCGCTGGAAGCATCCCGGCTAGCCGGTCGCGACGTAATCCTTGCCTTCGGTGCAGGCTACCTCGAAAACGCTGATTTTGATGTAATCGCCCGCATGGCTGATTCGCTAGTGCGAAAGCATCCCTACCGTGTAGCGTTACATCTCGACCACTGCCGTTCACTCAAGCTGCTGAAGGAAGCGGCTCGTGTGGGCTTCACCTCCTTGATGTATGACGGCTCTGGAGACGATTTCGCTCTTAACGTGCAGGAAACACGCGAAGCACGAATAATCGCCGATCAGTATAATTGCAGCCTTGAGGGCGAATTAGGCGGCTTAAACAACGAGGACGGTACGGGCGACGCGCCTACTATCGCCCTCTACACAGATCCTGTGCTGGCGCATCGGTATGTACAAGAAACGAACGTGGATATTTTGGCGGTATCCGTAGGAAACGCACACGGCGAATACAAGGGCGCGCCCCACATCAGTTTGGACAGGCTGCGCGAGCTTCGAGATAGAACGAGCATCCCTCTGGCGTTGCACGGTTCTAGTGGAATCCCTTCCGCTACGTTAACAGAAGCCGTAGCCTGCGGCATACGAAAAATCAATGTGAATACGGAGGTTGCGCTGGCAGCAACAGCCCATGCGCGTCATATGCTTGCCGAAAAAGATAAGCTCCGTATGGAAGCTCTGTGCAAAGGCATTCGGGCTGAAATGGCACGCATCATGGGGACATATTTTATTTAGGAGGCTGCCGCATGTTCAGTTATGAAGGCGCAAAATTGGGAAGAGTATTCATGCTGTACCTGGGGAAGGGAGAAGATGTGCTGAAAAGCATCCAGACAGAGATCGACCGTCAGGGCGTGCGAAGCGGCGTGATGCTGTCTGCTATTGGCTCCGCACGCAAGATTGTCTATCACCGAATCAGCAAGCTAATCGACACAAATAGCGACGAATTTTTAACCGTTGAGGGGCCTATCGAAATCGGTGCGATTCAGGGCTTAATTCTGGAGGGAAAGCCTCACCTGCACATCACCTTTTCGGACAGGAGCGGCACCTACAGCGGCCATCTTGAGCCGGGGTGCGAGGTGCAATACCTTGCAGAGATAGCTTTTGCCGAGCTTCTGGACGCCCCTGTCGTACGTAAGCATAATGAAAACGGCATTAGCTACATGGCATTGGATTAGGGTTCTGTAAGCGCTAAACAACCTTTACACCGTGAGAAACACCGTCGCAAGCTTCAAGGAACGCGGCGGTGTTTTTGTCGAAATTCGCTGGGGCTTACCTTTGCCTGCTGTTTAAAAACTCGGTTAAAGGTCTGTATGCTGCCAAAACCAGAACGCTGCTGAATTTCAGTGATAGATAAATCCGTATCCACCAGCATGTATTTTACATTATTCGTACGCAATGCATTCAGATATTCCATAAAGGTCATACGAACCGTTTTGCTGAAAAAGCGGGAGCAGTAGCTCTCCGAAAGATTCATATGTCCTGCCAGCATGGATAATGTCAGGTCAGGGTTATTATAATTACTCTGCATATAGGTAAGCAGTTGCTCCATATGCAGCGTATCCGTAATATTGGTCTGTATCTCTTCACGAATGGATTCTGGATGATTGAGCAGGTAAGCGGTTAGCTCCAGAATCATACTGAAGGTAAGGATGTCTCTATAACGTTTGAGGCCGCGTTGAAGGTTCCGCGTAAATATTTCGCGAAAAGCAGGATCCGGCCGACTTACGAATACGTTGGACAGAAGGTGCTGGCAGGTCTCCTTTTCCGAATCGTCCATAAAAGGCAAAAACAGCCACGATTTCATAAACTTAGCCTTAACAATTCGCGTTCCCGGCTCTTCCTCCATGTACTTATGTAGCGTGCTACCGCTAATACAGATAAACTCTCCCTGTGAAACGGACACGTTGATCTCATCCATAAGTCGAACGGTTAGCTTGCCTTGGTTCACAAACGCGATTTCTATTTCCTTGTGCAAATGGCGATCCGCTACATGTATCTCGGGGATATAGTCGCAGTAGGGCTTTCCCTCGAAGGGCTGATAACCGGTCGACTCATCAGGCGCTACTGTATGTTGATACATAAAACCTACTCCTTTCTGGCTGCAATACCGACTGCGTGGCGCTGCACATTTCTCTGCTTTCTGGGTAGTAGACGGCTCCGTAGAAGCGCCGCTCAAAAGTCTGCTGCGTTATGTTTGCTTGACATGTGATTATTATATCATGTAAAACTAGTTTTACGATAGAAATGACAAAAAATGAGTAGTGAAGTACAAACCGTGATCACTGCTCATTTGAAAAAGTTAAAATTACATGAAAAAGAACTGCGTGTCAAAACGAGCTAGCATAAATAAGGGAATAACGCTAGCTGAATGCTGAAAGCGACGTGGTATACAAGCACAAAAAAAGCACGCATTGATAGGTTTTGGATAGTTGATTATATAACTGCCTTGGACAACCGGGTGAACGCCGTCAATCAGCTAATATCGGCTATATCTACCTCGGATCTCCCCGCTTACCAATTCATGCCCATTCCCCATTACGATCAAACGACTATCTACATTAGATAAATGAAAATACAGGCATAGTGTAAGGCGCTGCCTAAAATCACAAAAAGATGAAAAACGCAGTGCATGTATCGCTTTTTGCTGCCGATGCCGTAAAGCACAGCCCCTACCGTATAAGCAACGCCACCAAAAAGAAGCAGCCAAAAGGCTTGCATGGGTAAAGTACGCAAGAGCAGATCGGCGCAAAGCATGACGCACCAACCCGAACAGATATAGCAGGTCATGGAAAAAACCCGGTACTTGCGTAGATCAACACCATTTAAAGAAATCCCTACAATGGCGCTGATCCATACCACGGCTAAAATCGTCCACCCAGCCCATGGGCTAGCCGGGCAGATCCCCAGCAGGGCGATCGGGGTATAGGTACCGGCAATCAGCAGAAAAATCGTGCAGTGATCCAATACCTGCATCACCTTTTTGGCGGTACCGGGCTTTAGCAGCCCATGATAAATACTGGACATGGTATAGAGCAGCAGCATGGTCACGCCAAAAATAGCCCCGGTAATAACACCGGTGGTATTCCCATGGCTTGCCGCCTTCCAAACGCAGGTGACCAGTACCACCAAAGAAAATGCGCCGCCCACAATATGGCTGACCATGTTAAAAATTTCCTCGCCGCGGGTATAGGCGGGCAGGCTGCGATCCTGAAGCCGGATTCGTTTCATCGCGCATCTCCTCCTTCTTATTTTAACTGCGTTAGTATACCACATTTTCTGTCATATTTCATAAAATCTATTGAATGTCGGTCTGGGCGGGGTTGTCGATCAACGCTCCCTCATAGGAAAAACGGGAGCCATGGCAGGGACAATCCCAGCTTAACTCATCTGGGTTCCACTCCAGCTGACAGCCCAAATGTGGGCAGACTGGCTCTACAGAAAAGCAGCGCCCCTGTAAATCCTTATACACGCCGATTTTCTGTCCCTCTATTTCCACAATTCCCCCATGGCCCATGGGCAGCTCGCTCAACGCAGTCTCCGGCAGCGAGAGCGTTTGCCGGGCCAGTCCTTTAACCGCTTGCACAGTATTCGTTGCGATGTTTTTTGCGGACGCAGAAAGCAAAAAACGAGAGGGTGAAAACACCTCGGCCCATTCCGGCTCCTTTCCCAGTATTTGTCCCCCAATTAGCAGAGCGGCAACCATGGAGCCTGTCATGCCCCATTTGTGAAAGCCTGTTGCAACGTACCAGCTAGGACGGGCATTTGAGTATTTGCCGATATATGGCACGCCGTCCAGCGTGATGCAGTCCTGAGCCGACCAACGGGCTTTTTCCTCAAAGCCAGGAACAATTTCCTCCGCGCGTCGCAGAAGGCGCTCATATCTCCCTCCCGCGCTGTTTTCCCCGGTTCTGTGGTTTTCACCGCCCAATAGCAGCAAGCCGTTTGCTTCCCGAAACGACAAGCCGTCCTGATCCACTCCGTAATACATTCCGCGGGGAAGCCACGGACTTTTTAATGCCAGCACATATGCTCGTTCTTGATGCATGCGCATGAAATACCATCCCGGTACGTTGATCATTGGATAATGAGTAGCAAAAACAATCTGTTCGGCGGTAAATTCACCGCGCTCTGTTTCCACGCGGTTCTCCTCAACGGTTAGTACAGGCGTATCCTCATAAATCTCCAAATCCATGACGATCCCCTGTAAAAATCGAAGGGGATGGAACTGAGCTTGTCCCTCAAAGCAAACCGCGCCCGCCACATCAAAGGGCAGCTCCGTTTCTCGGGTAAAAGATGCGTCCATACCCAGCTTTTTTGCTGCCTGCGCTTCAAGCTCCATGGGCTTCGCGTCGATTTGGGTATATAAATAGGCACAGGTGTGACGAAAATCGCAGGGAATTTGAAGCGTCTCCACTAACTTACCGTATTCACAGATCGCGCTTTCATTGGCGCGGGCATACTGCCCCGCCTTTTTCTCGCCCAAAGTTTGAAGCAGCGCATCGTATACGCATCCATGTTGACTGGTAATTTTAGCCGTCGTGTTCTTCGTTTGCCCACCGGCTATCTTCCCAGCCTCCAAAACGATGGTTTTAAGACCGCCGCTCTGTAAGCGGTAGGCGGTTAAAAGCCCAGCCATGCCGCCGCCGATGACGATCACATCCGCCATTTTCTCTTTTGCATGCCGATTCACCGGGGATAGAGAAGCGGTCTTGCTCCAAAGGGATTCGATTTTCGTTGCCATCAAAAAGCCATCCTTTCATAGGTCCATTTATATCATGACCTACCAAAGGATGGATTATCGCTTTATCTTTTTTCTTTGTTGCGAAGCATCGCTGTCTGGGTCCAACCAAAAAGCCCCGCGCCCATGAACAAATCTCCTATGCTGGCAACGCCCGGCACTCCCCAAGGAATGGGAATCGTATCCCCCAGCCACCACAGCGGAGCGCTCCAATCCACCAGCTTATACTCCATTAGCTCCCCTGACTGTATGCGGCTCACAAAAGAAGCAAGCGCCTCCACGTTATATACCGCCGGGCTTACCGGCATGCGCATTTGATGAAACGCCATTGCGCAAAAATTAAGCACCGTCCCAAGCGCCATGAGCCAGATCATCTTCTCGTCCCGATTCAGCCATAAAAACACGGCTAGCAACGTATATTCCACAATCACAGCTAATGTAAGCCATTGCTGGGGTTCGCCGGGGAAAAAACCGTCGATCCAGCCAAAGGCGGCTTCCAAAAGAAATGCTGCAATGGGAAAGCCCAGCCCTCTTAGCGGCTTTTGCAGATATCCGTTTAACCGTCCGCCTCGCAGGTAGCCTACTGTCAGCGATAGGATGAAAAGATACACCAAAATCATGGGAAACCCTCCCGTTGCCTATTTTGCGATTTCCGTCGTTTGCATCACGGACGCCATCGCTTCCACAACAGTGGGATCAAACTGAGTGCCGCTTCCGTTTCGCAATTCCTGCAGCGCTGCGTCAATGCTCATTCCCAAACGATAGGGACGGTCTGTGGTCATAGCGTCAAACGCATCGGCCACGCTCATCACGCGCACAGCGGGGGCACAGAGGCTAATGGGCTTTCCGTCGGGATAGCCCTTCCCGTCATAGCGTTCATGATGGCTGAGAATGAGATCGATGACCTCCTTATCTAACCCAACCTTCGCCACCATTTCCTTGCCAATAAGAGGATGCCGCTTCATTTCATTCCATTCGGCCGACGTAAGCCGTCCGTTCTTATGCAAAATCTGGTCGCTAACGCCAATTTTTCCAATATCGTGGAGGAGCGCCCCTTCCCGAATCCAGAAGATTTCCTTTTCGCTCAAGCCCATTTTTCGGGCGATACGCTCGGCATATTCACCCACTCGGGCGCTATGGCCCTTGGTATATTCGTCCCGCGCCTCGATTGCGGATACGAAGGCGGTAATCAGCTCGTCCTTATGTCGGCAACTATCCACATACAGCTTCCATGCGTACCGCGCCAGCAGCAGGGGGCAAATCATCAGCAACGTAAGCCACGGTCCCATGGGCATGGCTAACAGGAGGGCAATGATCAACCCGAGGGGCATAGCCGCGATGACATTCGTGGTTAACCCAAGCAGTACCTTCTTGGCTTCTGTCAAAGAGATATCTCCATTTAATAAGAACATGACCAGCAGCAGCGCGTAGTTAAAGAAAAAGGACAGTAACGTAAATACCAACGTCGGCCCTAGTACCAGCGGAACGGAGAAGTCTCCAGGCGTCCACGGAAAGATGCGGCATACCATGCCGGGGATCAAAATGGCAAGGATAATATTTGAAATGTTAAATAGCGATTTTTGCAGACTGGTATTGTAAATGGAATGATAACGGCCGTCCTCCTGTTTATCAAAGGTAAAGAGAGAGCTAACCGCATACATCAAAATGGTTGCCTCCATGCCTGTCAGCAAAAAGGCAGCCAGCACCGCAATAACGGATAGATCCAACCCTTGATTTTTTCGAATGGTGATCGGGAAGGAGCGGCAGACCGCGCAGAGGAAGGTCAATACCAGCAGCTTTCCTCCCTGCAAAGTCAAAAAGCCGTTGTTCCAGTTGGTAATCGCTACGGTAAGGCACATTCCGAGCCCGATCATCCCGGCTGTAATCACAACCGCGATATATACTCTTGCTCTTTTGTTCACGGAAAGGCCTCTTTTCTGCAGCCGTTATGCTGCACGATGTTTATAGGGAAAACAATCCGACAGGAAAGGATTAGTGCACTATCCTATCTCCAGGTTGCGTAAGCACCGGCGGAAAGCAAGAAAGATGCCAGAGCCATGATGGCGGCCATGATCTTTGCCTTTTTCATTTGGAATATAGCCTCCTATTACGTAGGCTGTACCATCCGCTAACAGATACGCAATATTCCGCTTCGCTCTTTTTCCTGCCGGATTGTTTTCTTTCAGATGGGAAGAGAGATACCCCAAGACGTTTACGCCGCTCTTTCAGCGCCATTCAAGGCTAAGAAAAAATACGTCAAGGAAGGGCGTTGGCGCGAACCGCTCTGGCAAAGCAGCGGTTTAATGCATCCAACGTGCTTTTCACATACCCAATCGCCATATCATCCGTTTGTTGAGCCGCGCCGATCAGCAGGCGTTCGCCCTTGGCGTCCATATATTCCAAAACGGTTATGCAAACCGCGACTCCGCCAGCCAACGCATTTTGCGTCGCCACCAAAGTGAATACGCCCTTTTCCTCCAGGAATGCCTGCACACCCTCCAGCGTCGCCAGCGCTACGGCCTGGGCACGCTGAGCCGGCGTATTACGGCAGGAGGATTCCCCTACAAAATCTCGGTCTCCCCGTCGCAAATGCACGCTGATATGATAGGTATCCTCTTCTACTCCGCTTTGCACCCCCAAACAATGCAAGCGGAATTCCCCCTGTGCCGACGGCTCCGCAGCGTCGCCTTCAAACGGGTTTTCGCCAATCTGCGCAATGCTGATCACGCGATAATCGACCGCCAAATCAAACGCGGCCAACAGCGCGGACTGAACATCCCTGCAGATCTGTTTGGGATTTCGACCGCTGTTAGCGATCATATGAATCTCTCGTATCGCTCCCTTTTCGTCCGGCAACACATTCGCCGCGTAAATACCCGGAAGCTTCTGCAAAAGCAAGCGATACTGGCTCATTCTCTCTTTCTGGCAATCAATTTCTTCACTCATGAGGATACCTCGCTTTATGTCTCATTCATTCTATAATAGTATATAACGAATTATGGAAGGAAGCGGGCGTTTAACACTTAATAGCCAATAAAAACCATCAAAGTCAATAATGGCTTTATTTTTTTGAGAAAATTTGAAATACATATTGTCGTAATGTGTCGTTATGTGATATAATAACGTGAGGGTGAT
>JAQUWD010000010.1 GCA_028693055.1 Eubacteriales bacterium
CCCCATCCGCATTCTCCCCCGTGCGGAAGAGCGCCACCACGGAATGCTTGGACGACAAGGTCATTTGATATTTCGCCGCCTTCACCAGCGCCTCCTGCGGTTGAACATTCCCTGTCAGCAAGGAAACCAATAGGGCTTCCCGAAGCACCGGCAGGCTTTCCTGAAAATGCACGCGCAGCTGATCTAGATTTTTGCGCTTTTTGAATTCCTCGTCCAGCGTTTCTCGCGCCTTCACCAGCATTTCCTTAAACTCGGAGGATGAAATTGGCTTCAGCAGATAACTCATGGTTTTTAACTCGATTGCCTGCTTGGCAAAATCAAAATCGTCATATCCGCTTAAGATGATGCATTGCAGCATGGGCAAAATCGCTTTTGCTTTGCGGCACAGCGTCAATCCGTCCATAAGCGGCATGCGAATATCCGTAATCATCAAATCTGGCTCTACGGATTCGCACAGTCTCAGGGCTTCCATACCGTCTCCCGCCTCGCCAGCTACGGTGAAGCCCAAGCTCTCAAAGGGAATGATTTCCTTCAGTCCCTGCCGAATCTCAGCTTCATCGTCTACTAAAATCAGCTTATACATGGTTTTTCTCCTTCACCCTATGTGTTACTTATTATAAGGTATCTACGTTGGATGTCAAATGTCGTTTTTGGGATGTTTTTAACCTTTGATACAGAGAATTTTCATAGTTTAATGGAGCTTTTACCATGTTTTTTAACCATCCAGCGCAGTATAGTAGGGTCAATGAAGGGCGTTCACTCCTAGGAAAGCCCCGAAAATAAAAAGGAGAATGATCTATGAAAAAGCTTCTTTCCATGGTATTAGCTCTTACGCTGGTACTAAGCCTGAGCGGCGTTGCAATGGCCGAAGGCAACACCCAAGTATTCTGGTATTCCTTGAGCGACGTTTATCTTTCCAACGTTCGCACCTCTTTGAACGCGGACTTCACCGCTGCTGGTATTGAGTTTGTGGATCAGGACGCTAACGCGACCCAGACCACCCAGACCGACCAGATTACCACCGCTATCGCCACCGGCACCGATCTTCTGTGCGTGAACATCGTGGAAACCGGCGCGGACGGCATTGCTCAAAACGTTGTGGATCAGGCCAAGGCGGCCGGTATCCCGCTGCTTTTCTTCAACCGTTCCATTTCCGAGGACGTTGTGAAGAGCTACGACAAGTGCTGCTTCATCGGCACCAACTACGAGGACGCTGGCATTATGCAGGGCAACATGATCGGCGATTATCTGCTGGCTGATTATGAGAAGTACGACTTGAACGGCGACGGCGAGATCAGCTACATCATGTTCAAGGGCGACGAAGCCAATCAGGAAGCTATTGCCCGCACCAAGTACGGCGTTGAGAACGCTGACGCGAAGCTGACTGCCGCCGGCAAGCCCCAGCTTAAGTTCTATGACGACAGCAACGCTCAGAAGTATCTGGTTGACCAGAACGGCACTTGGAGCCGTCAGGTTGCTCAGGATTACATGACCACCGTTCTGGCTCAGTACACCGAAGCTAACGGCAACATGGTTGAGCTGGTTATCGCCAACAACGACGAAATGGCGATCGGCGCTGTCACCGCATTGCAGCAGGTTGGCTACAACAACGGCGAAGGCACCGTGACCATCCCTGTATTCGGCGTAGACGCTACTCCCGACGCTGTTGAGAACTACATGAAGCCCGGCTTCATGGCTGGTTCCATCAAGCAGGACTATGAAGGCATGGCCGAAGCCATCTGCACCATTTCTCAGAACATGATCGCCGGTACCGACATGTTTGCCAATTTGAACGAGAACTTCACCGTGACCGACGGCTGGAAGGTAGTCATTCCTTACGCTATGTACACTGGCGAATGATTTGACTGGATGCTAACAAAGCGCGGAGAGGCGAACGCCTCTCCGCGCGGGTTCATATTCGGGGCTTTCTTAATTTTACTGGGCTGAATAAAATCTCCATGGAAGGAGAGAGCGGCAAATGCAGGAACCAACACAACTGCTGGTCATGGAAAAGGTCAGCAAAAGCTTCCCCGGCGTTAAGGCGCTGGATAACGTTTCTTTAACCGTGAAGGCGGGAACCGTCCATGCTTTGATGGGCGAAAACGGAGCCGGAAAGTCCACCCTGATGAAATGCCTATTTGGCATCTATGCAAAGGATGACGGGCATATTTATTTGGAGGGCAAGGAAATTGATTTTAAATCATCCCGCGAAGCGTTGGATAACGGCGTGGCGATGGTTCATCAGGAATTAAACCAAGCGCTGAAGCGCAGCGTTATGGATAACATTTGGCTGGGACGTTACCCCAAAATCAAGGGGCTGCCCATCGTTTCAGAAAAACAGATGTATACGGACACCAAAAAGGTGTTTGAAGAATTGGGAATCAACGTCAACCCCAAGACCATCATGTCCACCATGCCGGTTTCCCAGCGACAGATGGTGGAAATCGCCAAGGCGGTTTCCTTTAACGCCAAGGTGCTTGTTTTTGACGAGCCGACCTCGTCGCTTACGGAAAAAGAGGTGGATCACCTTTTCCGCATTATCAATATGCTAAAGGCTAGGGGCTGCGGAATCATCTATATTTCTCATAAGATGGAAGAAATTCTGCGCATATCCGACGAGGTCACCATCATGCGGGACGGTCAATATGTGGCTACCAAAGCCGCTCAAGACCTGACCATGAACGAAATCATCAAGCTCATGGTAGGCCGCGAATTGACCAACCGCTTTCCGCCAAAGGAATACCAGGTTGGCAACGAGGTCGTTTTGAAGGTAGAAAATATGACAGCCATGTATTCCGCCTTACAAAACGTGAGCTTTTCGCTTAAGAAAGGCGAAATCGTAGGCATAGCGGGATTGGACGGCTCCGGGCGCACAGAGCTGCTGGAAAACATCTTTGGCAGCGCCAACCGCAAGGAGGGAAAGCTGATCCTTCGCGGTAAGGAAATCCATAACCGCACGCCCAAGGAGTCCATTTCCAATGGGTTTGCCATGGTAACGGAGGAACGGCGCGCCACCGGCATTTTTAGCATCATGTCCATCCGTGACAACACCGTTATTTCCAGCCTGAAAAAGTACCTCAACCACCATGCGTATTTAAGCAACAAGGCGATGGCCAAAGGCACAGACTGGTCCATCAAGGCCATGCATATCAAAACGCCCTCTCAGTCTACGAAAATCCGCGCGTTATCCGGCGGCAATCAGCAAAAAGTCATTTTTGGCCGTTGGATGCTGACCCAGCCGGAAATCTTCCTGCTGGACGAACCGACCCGCGGTATCGACGTAGGCGCGAAGTATGAGATCTATCAATTGATTATGGATATGGCGAAAAATGGAAAATCCGTGATGATGGTTTCTTCCGAAATGCCGGAGCTGCTGGGCGTATGCGACCGTATACTGGTCATGTCCGGTGGACGGCTAGCCGGAGAGGTCGACGCTAAAACCGCCACCCAAGAAGAAATTATGACACTGGCTGCGAAATACGTGTAAGGAGGGCGAACAACATGTCTGAACTCAACAACTCTGCGCCCAAGAAAGGGCTCGCGCAAAAATTTGACGATTTTAAAGCGCTGGATGCGCGTGATAAAAGAAGCGTGATCGGCAACTGGCTGCTGGACCACGCAATGATCATCATCATTGTGCTGCTGGTCATCTACATCCAAATTCAGCGTCCCGCCTTCTTGGCTACCGCGTCCATCGTAAACATCATCCAGCTGACCGCCTCTCGGCTGCCCATCGCCTTGGGTATTGCCGGAGCGATCATTCTGACCGGCACCGACTTATCCGCTGGCCGCGTGGTTGGTCTGGGCGCTTTTGTGGCTGCCATATTGCTGCAAAAGACCGGCGCAGTTGGGCGCTTCTTCGCCGTTGGCGATCCTTGGCCCGTGCTAATCGTCATTTTGCTAGTGCTGGCGGTAGGCGCAATCATTGGTTTCATCAATGGCTTTTGCGTCGCGAAATTTAAGCTTCACCCCTTTATCGTCACCTTGGCAACCCAGCTGATTACCTACGGCCTTTACCTGACGGTCAGCAGTGCCAAGCAAATTTCCTCTCTGGACGAAAGCTATACCACCAACCTGATAACCGCCCCTATGTTCAAAATCGGCAATACACCCGTGATGATGTACGTCGCTTTGGCAGCCATCGTCACGGTGATCATGTGGTTTATCTGGAATAAGACCACCTTTGGCAAAAACATGTTTGCCGTTGGCTCCAACGAGGAAGCCGCTCGGGTTTCCGGCGTTAATGTGACGGCGGTGATCATCGGGGTATTCGCATTGGCTGGCGTAACCTATGGCTATACCGGTTTTGTGGAGGCAGCTCGTATGGGCGCTTCAACCGGCACTATTGGGCTTAACTATGAGCTGGACGCTATTGCGGCTTGCGTCATCGGCGGCGTATCCTTCGTCGGCGGCATTGGTAAAATCAGCGGCGTGGTCATCGGCGTGGTGCTCATGCAGTTGATTATGAGCGGCATGACCTTCCTTGGCATCAGCGGCAGCATCACCTACGTCATCAAGGGCGCGGTCATCCTGATTGCCTGCGCCATCGACATGCGCAAATACCTAACCAAGAAGTAAAAAAGCATTGCTTCATTCATCGGGCTGCATCACCCTAAAGTGACGCAGCCTTCTTTAGTTGACAAACTAGCTTCAAAAAGGTTCAATGGTTTTATCAATGCAAAGATAGCAACTGATGGTATTGACGTTAAATTATTACCGTGCATAAGCATCCATATATACACAACAAGCGATAAACTATAAAAACTTTGTTGGTGAGCAAACGAGATTCGCCGAAACGCCTAAGTTTCAAACCATCCAAGAGCATACTTTCAAGCGGATACAATATGTGCTTCGAATACTATTAAACAGGATCAAATAAGCAGGAAAATAGAAAAGGCTAGTAGAATAAATCATTGAAAATAGGTGTGGTCGTCTTTGTTGAAACAAATGGAGGGGTATAAATGACAAAAATAATTTTTAAAATTCAAAAAGATGGAACAGTTGAAATGCATACAGAAGGATTAAAAGACGGTAGTTGTCATAAATATGCCGCGCTTCTGGCTCAAGAACTTGACGGACATCTTTATGCCTATCATAGTCTGGAAGAGTCTGAATCTCTCACGACACAGACGGTTCATACCGATATGAACACAGAGCACCTTGTTGAGCTTTAAAACTTTTATATTATTACGGTGTATATAGTAAATACCTAGATTAGCATACAAAACGTAATACTTATGGAGGTGTTGTTGTGACGAACTTTGAGAAAACCTTAACGATACTAATCCGTGCAGGATATACCTATATTTATATTCCTACATGGGAAGAAGATAGAGCCATTCGCTCAATTAAGAATGCCATTAGCCAAGGTTTAAAGGTTGAACGGAAGCTTTATCAGTGGTCATATACGACCGGTTTGAACAAAGATAATGATGTTACAGGTGAAACAACCGTTCATCTGGAAAAAGCTCGCGCCGGTTTGACTCCGCAAAGCTTTATAGACGAGCTACGACAAATTGCCGATTTGAAGGAAAATGCCGTCGTCATTGTTAAAGACTTTCACCCTTTCTTTAAAAGCCAGGCAAATCCCGAAATTACAAGGTTTTTACGTGACATCCTTCCGCAATGCCGAAGTGGGACATTTTCAAAAGCCCTGCTATTTATATCGCCTACACTTACAATTCCAGAGGAACTGCAAAAGGAAATAACAGTTTTAGACTTCCCACCACCCACCGAAGCAGAGTTTCGGTCTGTGATCGATAATCTGTTGAAAGTGAATCGCTCCATACAATGTCAATTAAACGAGGATCAGCTTATAGAGCTGTCCCGAACAGCGCTAGGTATGTCAGCACAAGAGGGAGAAAATGCGCTATCAAGAGCAATTATCGCAAATAACGGCGTTTTGAACATGAATGCCAAGGCGCTCATATTTGAAGAGAAAAAGCAGGTCATCCGTAAAACGGGTATATTAGACTATGTTATATCCAGCATTACACCAGAAGATATCGGTGGACTGAACGTACTTAAGCGTTGGCTTGATAAGCGGAACGACTCTTGGGGAAAGACAGCCGAAAAGTACAAATTGCCTGCGCCGAAAGGAGTACTTATTACCGGCGTACCGGGCTGTGGAAAAAGCATGACAGCCAAAGCTATGAGTACAATGTGGCATTTACCGCTCTTGCAGCTTGATATGGGTAAAATATATAGTCGCTACCTTGGCAGTTCCGAGGAAAGTATGCGCCGTGCCATTCAAACAGCAGAAGCAATGGCACCTTGCGTTTTGTGGATTGATGAAATTGAGAAAGGAATGTCGGGGTCAACATCCGATAACGACAGCGGTGCATCTTCGCGAGTATTTGGCTCATTGTTGACATGGATGCAAGAGAAGCGCTCTATGGTGTTTATCGTTGCCACATCCAATGACATCAGCTCAATTAGGCCTGAGTTGTTACGCAAAGGACGCTTTGACGAGATATTCTTTGTTGATCTTCCTAATAGGATGGAACGGATTCAGATCTTGACTGTTCAAGTCAAGGCGCATATGTGCGAAGCATTTTCAGCTTTAGAATTGAATGAAAGCTTTTATAACATGCTAGCCGAAGCCACGAAGGGTTTTGTAGGTGCCGAAATTGAAGCATTAGTGGTGTCGGCGCTGTTTGACGCTTTTTCTGAGCACCGAAAGCTAAACATTGAAGATTTCTTTCATGCTGCGAAAAACACGGTACCGTTATCTATAACCCAGAAGGAGCAAATAGACAGTCTACGCGAATGGGCGTCAACCCGCGCTGTGTCTGCTTCCTCACCTAACGAAGACGCAGTTTCTTCACATGATAAATCGTATGGCAGGATTTTGCACTTCTAACAACTATTACGGGAGGAGAGTCAGTCATGTCATTTTACACCACAATTATACCACACGCTTACATGGGGAGATTGGCCGCATTATATACGAACTACACGGCAGCTGCCAATGTTGTTACGGAAACTGCAAACGCAACAGCAACGTCCACAGCCGCAACGGCGGCTACCTCTACCACAGCCGCAACGGCGGCTACCTCTACCACAGCCGCAACGGCGGCTACCTCTACCTCAGCCGCCACCGTCACCGCTGCTTCCACTGCTTTCGCCGCTACAGCTTTGCCAATTGCTGTAAGTGTTTTAGCTGTGTTGACAGCAGGGATGACCTATGAAATGATTAAAGACGTGAAGAATAGTCGCACTTGCCATGAGCTTACCATAGCTACTGTTTTCCCCGATAAAGACCGGTTGATTGAAGCAATGTTCCGCTATAGCAACAACCAATGTGAAGCAACAGAATTACAGGATGGCACAATACGAATTCGATATGGCGGTCAAGATTATTTCTTTACGATGAGCAAGACTACTGGATACTACGACTTAACGGTGAGCAACGCGGGTACTCAGACGCAAGTAAAGCGCTGCATTGACGCTATTCAGCATGAGTATATATCAGCTGTAAAGGACGAGATTGGTAGACGCGTGATAGAAAGTGCAGAACGACACCAATGGAAAGTTGAAAGTGATGAAACGATTGATGACGAACGCATCATTTCAATCGTTCTATAAAATGATGAGAATACACAGTTATGTAAATATTACCAGTGCGGAAGGTCCGGGTAAGCGATTTTGCGTTTGGATGCAGGGATGTCGTCAACACTGCGTAGGGTGCTACAATTCAGAAACGTGGCCTCTACGCGGTGGATCTACTATCACTTTGAAAAAGCTACTTGCGATATATGAAAAAGCACCGGAGAACGAAGGTGTCACTCTGCTTGGCGGAGAGCCCTTTTTACAACCCAAGCCACTGGAGCAATTCTGCCAGCTGGTACATAAAAAGGGAAAGTCCGTAGTTGTGTTTACAGGTTATACACTGGAACAATTATTACAAATGGGAAACCCGGCAGTTGATGCTTTTCTTCATCAGATTGATTTGTTGATTGACGGCCCATATATTCAGGCTCTTCAGGATTTTTCCAGGCCTTGGGTAGGTTCATCCAATCAACGCTACCACTTTCTAACAGAAAGATATTGCCAAGCTGATATTGCAGCCTATGTAAACAAACTGGAAATAAGGTTGCAGTCAGACGGTAAGGTGCGAGTCAACGGAATAGCCGATGAAGCGACGATTGAAAGCATCATTAAGGTAATGGAGAACAAAGTCCGTATTTGATGCGATTTAACAGAGGTGAAAGATATTGTCTACTGGGAAGAAAAAAACATCAATTGCTAAGAAACGACTCCTCTTTGCCTTGTTCCTGCTTTATGATTTTAATATACTTGTGTTAGTTTTGTCCAACAGGAAGTCAGGTAATGAAGGAGGCCTAGTTGCTTTGATCGCACTGTATATGGTAAACAGTATTATCATGACGGTGTTTGGAGCGAGCCTATACCCAAAAGTCTTTAAATGGATTATATACGGTGTTGGAATGGGCATGGTTAAGCTGATATCTGGAATTGTTATGCTAATCTACAATATTGACAGTCAATGGGGCATTGCCGGACTCGTAATATTGGTTGTAGCGACGCTTATCGAAGCAGTTTATGTGTTTAGACTGGTGATTCCTGAATATGTTATTCGCTACAATACATTGGTTGAGAACCGATATTATGAGCTGCGTAAAAGGCAAAAAACTAGCAATATTGAACGACAGTATGCGGAAATTAAAGAAAAAGTCGAAATCGATCTGCATAATAGTGATATTAGCAGATCGATTGAAAAAGGCATACCTATTGCAAATCCATCATCAAAGAAAACTGACCATCCTTATAATGAAAAAACGCCAAAAAAGAGCCCATCTGAAGAATTTGCTCCTAATCACACACACAGTGATACGTCTGAGTCAGACGCTGCCGCAGATCTCTCGAAGCCTAAACTAACTCCAATAGACCCATCACAGAAGCCGTCAGCAGACACTCAACCAGAAATAATCCGTCCCGGTAATAAGTTGGACTTATAAGGACCTAGCAATGCATATATCGAGCCGGATTCCCATTTATCCCCTCATTCTACTTCCGTAAAATCCTCTTCGACCTCCGGCATGCTTTGGCATACCATCAGCAGCGCATCCTCGCCGTTGTCGGTGTAGTAGCGCTTGCGAACCCCTAGCTCGATAAATCCAGCAGCCCGATAAAGCTTTTGCGCTACTAAATTGCTTCGCCGCACCTCCAGCGTCATATACTGCACGCCCATATTAGCCGCGTATTGCATCAACGCCTTCAGCACAGCGGTACCCACGCCCTGTCCACGGTAAGCGCTATCAACGGCAACGTTGGTGATGTGACCCTCTTCCAGAATAAGCCACGCACCGGCGTAGGCAACGATTTTTCCCGTATCCTCTGCAACAATATAGCGGGCGCAGACGTTACGGGTCATTTCCTCCTGAAAGCTTTCCAAGCTCCACGGCTCCGCAAAGGTAGCCGTTTCAATGGCGTGTACCTGTTCTACATCCGCTGAAGTCATTCTGCGATAGCATATGCTCATGCTTGTTTTTCCTTTGCGGCTCTCGCACGTTCTGCCTGAGGCGCACGAAGATAATGGGGCATCAGCGTCAGGTAATCCACCGCCTCGGATGCTTGGGCGGCGGCTAGCAGCGCTACTGCGCCGGGGCGCAGATAGCTCATATGCGCGGGTGGAAAAACCGCACGTTCTCCCAGAGCGTTTAGGATGGCCTGTCGATAGGTTATCACGCCGTCTCCCACAAAGCATAGCTTTTGGTCCGGCTTGGCGGCTTTCACCGCCGCTGCCAGATATTCGTCCAGCTTGGCGGCGCAATCCTCCATCATGCGAATCGGCGGCATTCCGCCTTCAAAAGCCGCGCCGTAGACCTGCCCCGCTCGCGCATCCTGAATAGGACACAGCAGCTCTGGGCTTATGCATACCCCCGCCGCCAGCGCCTCCAGCGCGTCCACGGCTATGCAGGGCTTCCCTGCACCATGAGCCATGCCCTTCACAGCGCTGACGCCGATACGCACCCCCGTAAAGGACCCGGGGCCAGTGACGGCGGCAAAGAGGTTAATCTCCCCGACCGCAACGCCGCTTCGGTTCAGCCCCTCCTCCACCATGGGCAGCAAATTCACAGAATGGGTCATGCGGTTTACCGCCGCACCCTCATAGACGACCATGCCGTCCTTTAGCACGGCTACGCCCGCTACGGGACCGGAGGTATCGACAGCCAGTAGATTCATACACTCACCTCGGATAAGGGTTGAAAATCAAGCGCACGGAAATTCCCTACAGGGCGGAATACAATCTCCCGGTCAGTTTCACCAGTCGGTTGCAGCGTAATCTCTAAATAGTCGGCGGGGAGAACCTCCGCCGCCTTAACAGGCCATTCCACCACCGAAACGCCGTCGCCATAAAGATATTCGTCCATAGACAGCTCGTAAAGCTCCTCCGGGTCAGCTAAGCGATACCAATCGAAGTGGTACAGCTTTAGCCTTCCCCCTTCATGCACCTGTAAAATGGTAAAGGTGGGGCTGGTAATGTAGCCTGCTATACCCAAGCCGCGAGCGATTCCCCGGGTAAGCTCGCTCTTGCCCGCGCCCATGTCTCCCTGTAAAATCAACACATCGCCGGGCTGTAGCTGTTTGGCTAGCAACGCGCCCAAGCGTTGAGTTTGAGCCGCGCTGCCGGAGTAAATGGTCAAGGATAGCGCCTCCTTAGGAGTGACGTCTGCCGCCATGCAGGATGGGAGAAAGCGGTTTATACAGCAAAATGGTTAAAACGCTGATAATCACCCATTTGAGCAAATTAAAGGGGCCGGTAATCAGCGCCACAAAGCTCCAAAGGCTATTGATAGCGGGTACGAAGGCTTGGCCCATGGTGATAATCTGCTCCACAGGTAGGTTATAAACCGCGCCATAGAAGGGAATGAGCAGATAAACGTTGGTCAGCATTCCGGCGAGGGTTGCACAGATTGTGCCTACGATCATGCCAAGCATTGCATCCTTACGGCATTTCCGATGCCGATAAATTAGCCCTGCAGGCAGCAGCATCGCAAAACCCATAATGAAGTCGGCCAGCTCTCCCACCCCTTGAGAGGTGGTGTGCAAAAGCCCAAGCAAGCTCTTGAGCAGCAATATCAGGGTGCCCGGCAATGGGCCCAAGGCAAAGGTACCTAACAAAACGGGCAGGTTGCTGAAATCCAGTTTATAGAACAGTACGATGGGAACCTCTACCAGAAATAGTACAGCGGAAATAGCGGCTAGAATGGCTACGGTGGTTAGCTGGCGTGTGGATAAGATGGATTTGCCGTTGGTCATAATTGATTCCTCCTGCAATAAAATTGTCCCTGATGGCTTTTTCATCAGGGACAACACGCTTGCAAGCAGGCGGCTGTTCTTCTATCATCCGGACTTTGGCGTTTCCACCTTTTACCGTCGGCATCGGAATTTCACCGAATCGGCCTTCAAGCAGCGCTTGAAGGTTCGCGGGCTGTAACCGCCGGTGGGGAGTCTCACCCCGCCCCGAAGAAGCCATCTAATTAGATTGACGGATGTATAGTAACACGCTATCGATGTATTGTCAATGATCCTATTTTTTCTTAAACGCGTCTTGGAGCCAGTTATGGATCACCACATTGACTTTTTTACTATTTCTCTGCGCTACGACAGCGTCGAGGGCTCCAGCCCGGTACTGCCGATTTTCCGGGTCCATCCGAATCGCCTCCCGATAGCTTTGATGCGCTTCCTCATAACGTCGAAGGCCCATCAAAATCTTACCGTTCAGCTCATACCAGCCATCGTCCCGCGTGTCTGCACGGTGTAGCTGGCGCAGCGCGCTTTCCAAGCTGCCTTGCTCCATCAATCGGAGAGCAAAATGCTTCGCTTCCTCCTGAGAGATCAGATTAAACCCCACGCGCTGACGGGACGCAATCTTCAATGCTTCTTCATAAGCCAGATTGAGCCGTATCAGCTCCTCCTGGGCCGTTTTCTGGCGCTCCGCGTCCTCAAACTGATCGGGATGGCACTCCTTAACCTTTCGTCTGTAGGCGGCGCGCACTGTTTGCGTATCCGCGCCAGATTTCAAGCCGAGCACTTCAAAGGGATTGGAATTATACAGGTTCGCCGCCTCCTCTCGCTAAGCCTTGCTATCGCGGAGTCAGATTTTTTCGCGGCGAATATCCGCGCCAAGGGAACGAAGCTTTTCCTCGATCCGTTCATATCCCCGGTCGATATAAGAGGTTTCATAAATTTCCGTTACGCCTTTTGCCATCAACCCAGCAACCACCAAAGCCGCGCCGGCGCGCAAATCGGTCACAGTTACCGGAGCGCCGTACATTTCACGCACGCCCTCAATAAGAACCGTGCGATCCATCAGCCTTATCTTTGCGCCCATGCGTCTCAGCTCATCCAAATGCTTAAAGCGCTGTTCAAAAATCGTCTCGCTGACGGTAGAAACGCCGTTAGCCATACAAAGCAAAGAGGTCATCGGCTGCTGTAAATCCGTTGGAAAGCCGGGATATACTTGCGTTTTGATATTGACAGCTCGCTGCTCGCCCTGTGGACGAACCCGGATGCTATCGTCATTCTCCGTAACCCGTACGCCCATTTCCAAAAGCTTTGCTGACAGCGCCTCCATATGAGTAGGAATACAGCCGTGGATGGTCACATCTCCACGGGTGGCGGCAGCCGCAATCATCAACGTACCCGTTTCAATCTGGTCGGGAATCACCGTATAGGTGCAGCCGTGAAGCTCCTTCACCCCGCGAATACGGATCACATCCGTGCCCGCGCCCTTGACCCTAGCGCCCATACTGTTTAAGAAGTTTGCCAGATCAACGATATGCGGCTCTTTTGCCGCGTTATAAATCACTGTATTTCCCTCGGCACGTGCGGCAGCCAGCATGACGTTAATCGTACCGCCAACAGTGACTACATCAAAAAAGATATCGTTCGCGGTCATCCTGTCCGCTTTTGCGTACACCATGCCGCCCCGATCCTCAATCTTCGCTCCTAGCGCTACGAACCCCTTCAAGTGCTGATCGATGGGCCGAGAACCAATATCGCAGCCGCCGGGATAAGCAACCTCCGCCTTGCCACAGCGACCCAAAAGAGCGCCCAGCAGATAATAGCTGGCGCGGAGACGCTTGGTTTGAAAAAAAGGCACGTGGTATCCCGTCGCTCCCGAAGCGTCCACCGTCAGGGAACGATCCGGCACGTAATCCACCTTCGCCCCCAAATCTCGTAAAATATCGATCAGTGCATGTACATCCTCGATATCCGGCAGATTTTCGATCGTGCAGGGCGCATTGCACAAAAGTGCCGCAGGTATAACCGCCACTGCGGTGTTCTTTCCACCGCTGACAGTAATATCTCCCATCAGCGGCGTACCACCGGTAATCAGCATTTTATCTTTGCTGGACATAGATTCGACCCAAAGGTCGCCATCACCTCAATTCAAAGGGGTTATGGTCAGCGCTTCCCATTGATGCGCGTATGAAACCATTGTTTATTATACACAGTTTGGGCAAGAATGGCAACATATTCGCATCAGTTTCGCTGTCAGCCGCCGTTCGCATATACTCGCCAAAGCAGAATTTTGCATCTTGCCTTGCTGCGCTACAACCTCTTTAATCTAAAAAAGGAGTGTCTCAAAACAAAATTGAGACACCCCTTCTTGTCTACGAACCAATCTCACTCACTGTGGGAAGGCAGCTTTCAGAATAAACGCATGCCTTTATAGGCCGACAGCCCAAACCGTTACGCCTCCGGCTCCAGCAAGCCTAAGTCTCCATCCTTACGCTTGTACAGCACGTTGGTACGGTCAGTTTCCACATTCACAAACACGAAAAAATCGTGCCCTAAAAGCTCCATTTGCAAAATCGCGTCCTCCATACTCATGGGGCGCACAGGGAACGTCTTTTGGCGAACCACCTTAGGCTGCTCTTCGTTCTCCACGGCTTCTTCCGTGTATTCCAGCTCCTGCGGATTAAATGCATCAACACGCAGACGCTTTTCCAGCTTGGTGCGATGCTTATGAATCTGGCGCTCCAGCTTTGCCAGCGCCTGATCGATGCTAACGTACAGGTTATCTTCGTTGGTGTCTTCCGCTCGTAGAATCACACCGCCGACGGAAACGGTTATTTCGCATTTACGGCGATTATTTTTTTCTTTGGTAAGGCGCACCTGCATTTCTGTGTTAGGATCCAGATAGCGTTCCATCTTCACGGTTTTTTTCATAACGCGGTCATTGATACCAGTGGTGACTACCATGTTCTTGCCGGTAATCGTCGTCTTCATAAAATGCTGCTCCTTTGCTTATTGATTGATGAATGCTCCAATAGGGGAGCAAAAATGGATGGAGCCAATGGATTCACGCTCCTTTCCGTCATTGCGCCGCGAGGCTTATCATGTAACATATTGATGAGGTATGCTTATATGATTCGACACTTAATCTCGTTTCCCTTCTTTGGCAATCATTTTGTTTCATTTCTAGATGAATACTGATTGAAAGCTTCCCCGCTAAGCAAACAGTGGGGCACTTGCAAAACACGGAAGGATTCTTATAATAAAATGGTAGCCAATTTTAACAAAAGCCGACGAAGCATTTTTTCTCCGTCGAAATCAAAGGAGACGCACCATGCCAAAGACCATGAGCCATGAAGAAAAACTAACTTATATGACCCAGACCAGCCTGCCAAGGCTCATTTTTTCACTTTCCGTGCCTACTATTATCAGCATGCTGATCACAGCCTTTTACAACATGGCGGACACCTATTTTGTGGGTTTGATTGGTTCTGCCAGCGCTACCGGCGCAATCGGCGTTGTTTTTCCGCTGATGAGCATCATGCAGGCCGTAGCCTTTATGTTCGGCCATGGCTCCGGCAATCATATGTCCCGCTCTCTAGGAGCCGGCGATACCGAGGACGCAGAGAAAATGGCGGCAACCGGCTTTTTTAGCGCCTTTGTAATGGGCTGCCTGATTATGCTTATCGGTCTTTGCATACCGTCAGGGCTGGTATCGCTTTTAGGGGCTACGGATACCATTGCCCCCTACGCCACTCAATATGTGCTGTATCTCATGCCGGGCGCTCCCTTTTTAATCAGCAGCTTCGTGTTGAACAATCAGCTTCGCTTTCAGGGCAGCGCGTTTTACGGCATGATCGGTATGACGGCGGGAACGCTGTTAAACGTTGTGCTGGATCCTGTTTTTATTTTTGTTTTGGATATGGGAGTCGCGGGCGCGGCATTGGCTACCAGTCTGGGTCAGGTTGCCAGCTTTGTTCTGTTGCTGCTGGGCACCCGTCGCGGCTGCAACATCCGTATTCGCTTTCGCAGCTTCACCCCTACCGCCGAGAATTTTCGAGAAATTTTTCGGGGCGGCGTTCCCTCTCTGGCACGTCAAGGACTGGCCAGCTTGGCAACCATCTGCTTAAATATTGCAGCCGCCGTCTATGGGGACGCTGCCGTTGCCGCCATGAGCATTGTCAACCGGGTGATGCAGATGTGCGGCTCTGCCGTCATAGGCTTTGGGCAAGGCTTTCAGCCCGTATGCGGCTTTAACTACGGCGCAAAGCTGTATGGCCGGGTACGGGACGCCTTTTGGTTCAGCGTCAAAATTTGCTTTCTGCTTTTAATCGTTGTGGCTGCTGCCGCGTTGTGCTTTGCACCTCAAATTGTAGCGCTCTTTTTGCAAAACAACGCCGAGGTGCAGCAAATCGGCGCGTTGGCTTTACGGCTTCAATGTGTGACGCTGCCCCTGTTCTCCTTCGTGATCATCTCCAATATGATGCTGCAAACCATCGGCATGGCTGGAAAAGCAACGCTGCTGGCAGCGTCGCGACAAGGGCTTTTTCTAATCCCCGCTGTGTTTCTGCTGCCAAAGTTTTTCGGTCTCTTAGGCGTGCAGATGAGCCAAACCGTTAGCGACGTGCTTTCCTTCCTTCTGGCTGTACCCCTTACCCTCAAGGTGTTAAAAAGCTTTACACAACAGGAGGAAACAGACGCCGTTAAGAAATGATAGCACATTTTCGTCTTGCCTCGCATACGTTAGAAATGAGCGAGGTGACGCCCATGCCCTATGAGAAATGTTATCCGGCTGCCGGGGGAAAAAGCGCGGCGATCGCGGGCTATGCGCTGATTGCGGTTGGCATCATTCTGTTGTTCTGCTGTATTCCCTTTTGGATTTGGCTGGCGTTAATTGGCGTGGGGCTGATTGCCGCAGGCTTGTTCCTGCTCAAATTAAGCCGGGCTTGGAGGTGAAGGCATGTCTGTGAAGATGATCTGCGTCCGCGCGCCCCGCTTCCTGAGCGGGTTTCTCAAGCTGTTTGCCAGAAAGCGTAAATAACGGTTTACTTAGAATGGGGTTTAAACAGGAGCGCAACGATGGTGCCGAAAAAAATAGCGGCGGCAATCCCACCGGCGGTAGCCGAGAGTCCGCCGGTAAACGCGCCGATCCATCCGCTTTCCTGCACGCTGAATAGCACGCCTTGACAAAGCGCGTGCCCAAAGCCTGTCAGCGGCACCGTCGCTCCCGCTCCTGCGAATTCAGCCAGCGGCCCGTAGAGGCCAACGGCGCTCAGCACCACTCCCGCGATAATGTAACAAACCAGAATTCGCGCCGGAGTTAGCTTGGTCAGCATGGTCAGCAATTCGCCAATCAAGCAAAGACCGCCGCCAATTAAAAAGGCTTTCAGATACATCAGCCACATGATATTTTCCCCTCCTTTGGGCTCTCTAGCACCACGGCATGGGCTACGCCGGGAATGCTTTCCCCCTGTTGGCTGCTGGTCAGGCTCATCAACGCGCCGGTGGACATAAAGATGATTCTTTTCAAATCGCCGTGTTGGAGCATGGGCAGAAAGTGACCGTTCAGCACCGTTGCGCTACATCCGCAGCCGCTTCCCCCGGCATGAACGTCCTGCTCCTCTCGGTTAAAAATCAAAAGACCGCAGTCCTGATAGCGTTCCTCTTTCAGCGGCATGCGCTGCTCGCGCATTAGCTGAACCAGCAGATCGTGGCCGATTTGGCCCAGATCGCCCGTAACGATTGCATCGTAATCGTCGGGCGTTGTTTGCGTATCGCGGAATAGGGAGAGAAGGGTGTCAGCGGCGGCGGGGGTAAATGTCAATATAGGGACAGGGTATTTTTAGGAGAAATGCCGCTGAAAACTGATGTGCTTTGAAGAATAACTACTCCTCATCAATGTATTTAAAATATCAAGTTCGTAAAATCCCTTCTGGAATGTAGAACAGCCGTTACAATCACTGTTCTAGTATCGTCGTCGCATCGGTAAAAAATCAAGTAAGGCTCGCATACCACAACCCGATGCCCTTGCTTACGCAACGTGCTATCTCGCGGTAATGCACCACGATTAGGCATTTCAGTCAGCTTGCGCATGGCTTCTTCCAGCCTGTCCACAACGCGCAATGCCGTCTCCACATCGCCGCTTTCCTCCGCAATATACAAGGCAATGTCGATGAGCTGCTCCTTTGCGCGCTGCGCTTGCAGCAGCCGATAGCTCACTTGCCTCTCCTCGCTTCCAGCCGCTCACGCACTTCGGCAAAGGCTTCCTCCATCGGGATTACGCGACCTTCGCGTATATCAGCGTCCGCTTCGGCAAGCGTTTGAAGCAATTCCAGCTTTGCCTTCATTTGTCGATATTCGGCGCTACCCATCAGCACGGTATCCTCCCGCCCGTTTTTGGTGATGAATACCACTTCGCGGTTCTTGCGGCAGCCTTCCGCGATTTCGTTGTAATGGTTGCGTAAATCTGCCGACGGTCTGATGCTTTCCATACGAATCGCCTCCTTGATAGCAGCATTCTATCATGCAATGACTATTGCGTCAAGAAGCGTCACAATGCCTGTAGCTCCCGATTCTGTTCAATATATTCCGTTGCCTGCTTGAAGGCATCCGAGAAACGAAACTGAATGGTCAGCTCTCCCCCCTCATGGACATAGATCACCTCCACCAGCTCCACCAAGACTTCGCGGGTAAGCTTATCCAGATTGCGGTGCTTCACAAAAGCGTTGAGAAAAGCGTTGCTGCCGTTGACCCCATTGTCACTTTCCCGCAGCTCGCATTGCATCTGCATTATCGCTTCTTCAAGCGTAGCGATTTGCCCCTCAAACTGGCTCCTTAGCCGCTGATAATCTTCTTTGGAAAGGTCGCCATTCTTCCAGTCGGGATAGAGGGATAGCTTCATGCGTTCAATGGAAGCTTTTTGCTGTTCTTTCTGGGACAGGGCTTTGAGCAGCCGATTGTTGCTTCTGTTAGCATGAGCGTTTTGGTTAATGGTCTCAATGAGCGCATCCATGTCCACCGCCAGCTCGATTTGCTTTTGCAGCGTTTGCAGCAATGCCTCTTCCACCTTGTCGCTGCGGATGGTGTGCTTGGTGCACGCACCTTTGCTCATTTTTTTAAAGGTTGAACAAATATAATAGCAATAGCTTCTGTTGGACTGCGAGTAGAGCTTGCGGTTCATCGCGCGTCCGCAATCCGCGCATTTCAAAAAGCCCGCCAGCAAATACACCTGTCCGCTGTTTGGCGCAGTTCGCGTGTCTCGTTCAAATAGGCTTTGGGCTTTTAAGAAAATCTCCTCTGATAGGATCGCTTCGTGGGCATCAGGCACGACGACCCAATCCTTTTTCGGTATTGCCACTGACACCTGCACCTTGTAGCTTTTAATCCTGTTTTTTCCTTGCACTAAGCAACCTGTATAAACCTGATTGCGCAGGATTCGGCGCACGGAGCTATCCGGCCAATAAACGTCGTTATTGCCCGTCGAGTGCGCGTATTGAAGTCCTCGACTGCGCTTGTAGGCGGTAGGGTTGAGGATTCCCAGCATATTCAGCTTTTTAGCAATGCCGAGGATACTCATGCCGCCGATGAACCAATTGAAAATATCCCGCACCACCGTGGCTGCTTCCTCATCGATGACAAGGTGGTTGTGATCAGCGGGATCCTTGCGGTAGCCGTAGGTGGCGAAGGAACCGATGAATTTTCCCTGCTTTCGCTTTAAATCCAGCGAGCTGCGCACTTTGTTAGAAATATCGCGGCAGTACTCGTCATTGATAATATTTTTGAAGGGGACGATTAAATTGTTCATGGCTTGAGGATTCTTCACACTATCCAATGAATCGTTAATGGAAATAAAACGTACGTCCATAAAGGGAAATATTTTTTCGATGTATTGCCCGACCTCGATATAGTTACGGCCAAAGCGGGATAAGTCCTTCACGACTACACAGTTGATAACCCGACTTTTTAAATCGTCCATCATACGTTGAAAGGATGGGCGCTCAAAATTCGTGCCGGAGTAACCGTCGTCGATATAAATATCATGAATGGCAACGTCGCTTTCAAAAGCGATAAACTCTTGCAAAAGCGCGCGCTGGTTGCCGATCGAATCGCTTTCCTCCTTGTCGCCATCCTCGCGAGAAAGGCGCACGTACAGGCCGGCACGCCACAACGTTTGTTTCTTTTGCATGTCCGTGGTTAACGGGGCGTATTTACTTGTTCTGGGCATCCATAATCCTCCATCTTTCTAACCGATGGCAGCAAGGTACGGCTTGGAACCGATACAAGCCGCATGATAGCATACTGCGCAAGTATTAACAATGGAAAAAGCTGGCGCTACTGCTGCTTTATCGCAAGGGTTGTCAAACGCTCTTGCAAAGTTGTAGGCTGGCTGCTGTAGCATACATGGACGACGGTATCTCCTACGCGGAATCGATAGGGATTCCCTATGTCTATAACAAAGCGCCTAAGGCGCTCCTGCATGGGGAGCGCTGTGTTGACTTGGACTTGCGAGAGGTCTTTAAGAGCTGCGGGCTGCGTATAGGGCTCTATGCTCATATTATGATTGGCAACAGGAGCCTGAATTTGCATAGCATCGTCTGCCTTTCCTACTGCTGATAGAGATAGAATAGCCCAGATTGGCATTTTTATCCTTACAGGATGCTTTGCAAAACAAATACACTCTGCGCAACAATTAGCGAGAGTGTATCAAGAATGGATAGCGGGCTCCACAGAGAGCCAACGCCTTGTATGCAATGATGTTTAAATATGACTACTCTTTTTCCACTCGAAGCAGGCTTTCCACGGCTGCCGTACCGGGATCAATTTCCCGCACGGCTTGCTGCATGTCCTTTTCACCTGCTTTATGGGTAATCAATACAACGGTTACTCTTCCGTTCAGCTTTTCGCCCTTTTGCTGCATGGCGGCAATGCTCACGCCGTGGTCGGCAAAGGTTTGCGCCACCTTGCTCAGCACGCCGGGCTGATCCTCTGCCAGCATGCGCACATAAAAGGCGCTCTGCCAGTCGGTGTTGCTTTCCAGCCGTGCGGCGGGATAGAGCTCATTTGAGAAGGTAGGATAGCAATGCTTTTGGGTGGAGGCGGCGCGTACCAAATCGCTGACGATAGCGCTGGCTGTAGGCATATCTCCTGCGCCCCTTCCCATGAACATCATTTCACCGCAGGCATGGCCCTTGAGAAAAACGGCGTTAAAGGAGCCGGACACATTGGCCATGGGGTGGTCGTTACGGATAAAGGTAGGATGCACCCGGGTTTCTACCCGCAAGCCGTCTCGCTTGGCAATCGCCAGCAGCTTAAGGGTATACCCCATCTCCTGCCCGCAGCGGATATCCTCCGCCTTCACCTGTGTAATGCCCTCCACATATACATACTCAAAGGGTACCCGGCCATGAAAAGCCAAGCTAGCCAATATGCTTAGTTTATAGGCAGCGTCCAACCCCTCCACATCCGAGGAGGGATCCGGCTCCGCCAGCCCCAGCTCCTGAGCCTCCCGCAAAGCCGCTTCGTAATCAAGGCCTTCCTTGCTCATGCGGCTGAGAATATAGTTGGTGGTACCGTTGACAATGCCGTATAAATAGCTGATACGGTTGGCTTGCAGGCTATCCTCGATGGTATGGATGATGGGAATTGCGCCGCAGACTGCCGCCTCATAGTAAAGGCCTACGCCGTTTTCCTTCGCCGCCTTTTGTAGCTCATGCCAATGGAGGTCAAAGGCAACCTTGTTAGCGGTTACCAAGGTTTTGCCATGCTGAAGGGCCGCCATGTCCCACGCATGGGCCGGCTCCTCTCCCCCTAAAAACTCTAAAATAATGGAGATTTCATCGTCGTTCAGCAGATCGTCCACCGAATCGGTCAATGTACCCGCAGGAAAATCTATTTCCCGCTTTTTCTGTAGATCATGCACCAATACTCGTTTGACCTCGAATTGAAGGCCGGTGCGGTGGGTGATTTCCCGGGCAAATCCGGTAAGCAGCTTCCAAACGCCGCTACCCACATTACCGCACCCGAAAAACCCGATCTTGATCGTCTGACTCATCTCTCTTCATCCTTCCGTTTTTACCGATTTCGTTCGTAGATAATACGCAAGCCCTTCAAGGTCAAAATACCGTCTAGTTTGTCGATTATGCCGTCCTCCTGCGCCACCATCACAGCCATGCCGCCGGTGGCAACGACTAACGCGTCCGGGGCTTTCAATTCCTCCCGGAATTTTCGCACCAAGTAATCCACTTGACCGATGTATCCATAAATGAAACCGGATTGCAGGTTGGTAATGGTAGTGCGGCTGATGACGTGCTCGGGCCGTACCAGCTCAAACCGTGGCAGCTTCGCCGTGCCGCTTACCAAAGCCTCGCTGGTCAGCTTAAGACCCGGACAGATGCAGCCTCCCGCAAACGCGCCGGACTCATCAATCGCCCCAAAGGTGGTAGCCGTTCCGAAATCAATAAAGATGCAAGGCCCGCCGTACTCCGCTTGGGTGGCGACGGCATTGGCAATACGGTCGCTGCCTAGCTCCCGGGGGTTCTCGTACTTTAGATTGATTCCTGTACGGATTCCCGGCGCGATGATCATGGGCGATTGGTCAAAATAGTTCTTGCACATATGCTCCAGCGTGAAATTGATCGTAGGCACCACGCTGGATATCACAATGCCCTCCACATCCTTCATGCTATAGCCCTCGTGAGCGAACAAACCGGATAAAATCAAGCCGTACTCGTCGGAGGTATAGGTCTTGCTGGTGGAAAGCCGCCAATATTGCTTCATCTCGCTGCCGTCAAACAAGGCGGTTTTGATATTGGTGTTGCCCACGTCCATGGTCAAAATCATATCGGTACGCTCCTTTGCTGGAAACCTTGAAAAAATCAGGTCGTTTTTTTCCTGCCGCGTCCATGCTTGGTAACCACGTCCACAGCCGTCTTGATAAAGGGCACGATCACGGCGGCTACAATGATTTCCGCAATGCCGTTGGGCACGCCCACCACCGCCACCAGCCAGCCTCCCGCATTGTTGATATACTGCGCTTCGGCGTTTCCGGCAGAAATCATATTGTTAATCAGCTCCGTCAACTCGCTTCCATAAAGCAAGGCGATAGCGCCAAGGCAAAAGACCGTATTGCACAGCGTGCCTACAGCGGCGGCTATGCCTACGCCCACCTTATCCAGCACGACGCTTCGTCCCTTGGTTAGCTTCTGCCACAATAGATAAAGCAACGCCGCAAGCAGCGGAAACAATATGCGGGGAAGAACGCTAACCAGCGGATTGCGGAAAAATAAGGTAAGACCCACCATTCCCGATTCCCACGCGCGTATGAAGCTGCATAGGCCAAATACCAACCCTACCGCCGCTCCCACCCAGGGGCCTTCCACCATAGCGGCCAGCAACACAGGAACATGAACCGTAGTCACCGATAATAGGGGCGGCGGCAGCGGAATCATTCCGATAGGGGTGAATACCAGCACCGCTGTAATCGCACTGAGCATGCCGGTAATGGTCATTTGACGGATGAAGCTGCTTTGCCTTTGCCGTTTTTGGAGTATGGTAGCCTGATTTTTCATTGTTTTTTCCTCCGTTCGAGTTCTTTTGGGATACCCGACGTTCCATGGGACCGTAAAATAGGTTCAAAAGGCTTGTCCACCTCCTGCCGGATGGCGGCAAGCCTTGCAATGCATTATAAATGTTTAGCAATGGATTGTAAAGAAGGATGCAGGGAAAGTGCAAAAGCACATATTTACGCTACAGCCGCGTGAATCGGGGAATGTCACGAAGGGTTACCGGCAGCGTCACCGTTTGACCGCCTTCGTAGGTTTGTCCGTTCCACCCCAACCATTTTCCTTTGGGTAGATAAACGGTCTTTTCCTTGGCTCCCCGCTCAAGCACGGGAGCAGCCAGTATGGTTTCCCCCAGCATAAACTGGGCGTCTACCTTTTCCAGCCCATCGTCGGGGTAAACATAGGACATATGACGACTAATGGGTTCTCCGGTATGGGCCGTCTCCTGCGCCATCGTATAAAACTGTTCGCCCAAAGAGGCATGAAGCTTCATCGCCTCCACCACAAGCGCCGCATTGTCGGCGTCCAGCACCCGCCATGGCGAAATGGACATCTGCATCATTCCCATCAGCGCGTTTGCCTGCGCCCAGCGCACAAACAGCTCCTCATCCATTTTCTGCCCTTGATTGAAGCAATCCAGGATGCCGCCCCCTACCATATCCGGGCAGCAGTAAGCATAACCCAGCAGCCCTTGCAGCAGCGTATGAGGAATCAACGTATTCAAGCCAAAATCGTTCCAACGATGATATTTATCGTGCAGCCGCGCAACGATGGGCTTGCCGCCAAATTTCCACGCCGCGCGGAATTCGTTCAGCGCGTAATGGGAGCCAACCTCGTTAAATACAGCCGTTTGCTCCCGCGCTAGCACGGGGCGGTACGTTTGGTCGTCGTCCGTGTAAAAATATGCGTCTCCCGCGTCAAACTTAAAGCCGTCCACACCGTAGCAGGTTATCAGCCGTTTTAGCTCTCGGTGATACCATGCCGCCGCGTCCGGGTTCGTCAAATCCAGCACAGCGCTATAGCCGTTCCACCACGCACGAAGGGCTATTTCACCCTCTGCGTCGCGGATCAAAAAATTTTGGTCTCTCAGCTTCTTAAACTGGGGACCCGCGCAAGCCACGGTAGGCGTAACCCAAAGCATTACGCCAAAGCCCATCTGATGTAGCTCATACACCAGCTTTGCCGGATCGGGTATTTTCTCTTTATTAAACTCAAAGATTCCATAATCTGCCTGCCATCCCTCGTCGATCATCAAAATACCAGCGGGCAGACCGTGCTCCAAAATGCCGCGCGCATAGCGAAGAATGTGATCTGTGGTTTGGTCCGTACCCAGCTCTATCCAAGTATTGTACTGCGGCTGCGTGAAGAAGCGCCGATCCGGCAGCTCCCCCGTAAAGGAAAAAAAGGCTTGGCAGGCGGCAGAATACGCGCCGCGGAGGTTTTCATAGCCTTCTCCCAGCAGGATTTCTCCCACGCCCTCGCAAACCAGCCTTCCCTTCTCCGCCTTTAGGCAATAGGGCCTTTCGCTCCATAGGTACCGCCCCTTGGAGGAAAGATACAGCGGAGCAAATTGGTCGTTTTCCCGTCCCCCATTGGGATCAATCACACAAACGCTTTCCGCGTCCAAGGGCATTGCGTGTCCCAGATTCACCGCGCCTCCCCACCAGCATTCCCCGGGGAGCATCTCTACTGTTCGCGTTTCGCTCATAAAACGAACCTCTTTTCTGTCTTTCTGGCGTCGACTTAGTCCGAATAACCTGCATCGATTTTTAAACCGTTAACCTCTACGTCTCCATCCGCTAAGATCAGGATATAGTAGCGGCCGTCAATGACCCGCGTCTCAATCCGATCCCGATGCTCCGGATCCACGCGAATGGACACACCCGAGGTTTCCACTTTAAACTGCTTGGGGCTGACCAGATTTACCGCCGGTATCTCGGCGTATTCGCCAAAAGACTGGGTAAACTGCTCCGCAAAGGCCGCCGTTTTTTCCTCCGACACGCCGCAGTTTTGCAAAACCTCCTGCACCTCCTGCTTGGATAAGCAGAGCGGCTCTGCCGTCTTATCGGCCTTCCGCTCCTCAAGCATGGTTTCCACTGCCTCATGCACGGACTGCACAACGTTTAAATTGCATTCCTCCGCTAAGCTCTCCTGCAGCACCGATTGAAAAACCTCTTTCTGCTCGGCAGCCGTCATTTGCAGCTCCGTATGAAAGACATTTTGGGCAAAGGCGTTATGCAGATTCGCGGTATCCTTGGTGTAGTAAAGGGCGTGATGAATATTAGCGCAGCGCTCCTCATAAGCCGGATACATGAAGCCTAGCTCCGGGGCGCCGACCGTCCAATCGCTGTCCCGGCTGTGGAACTCGCTTTCGGCGGCAAAATAACGCAAGGCGGGCTTGGACAGCTTCACCGGGCATAGAGCGCAAAGCATGTAATTTAAAATGCTTTCCGACTGCTCACGGTCTATTTCGCCGTTGCAATCCCGGCCCGGCACATCGTAGCCGTCATGCAGCAGCAAAAGCAAGTAGTTACTTGCGTTCTGGGCTTCCTCGATGGACAGCGCCTGCTCCTCATGAAGCTTTTGAATATACGCGACGACTCGCTGCTCAAACTGCTCCATCATCTCCTCGTCGGTCAGGCCGCTATCGCATAGTGCAAGCAAAAGCCGCTGTTCCTCGCTCAACTCCGCTTCCCCGCTGCCAAGCTCCACGGACAACAGGTTTTGTCCCGCCGTTCCCGAAAGCACACGCTTGAAAATGGACATATATTTTTCATTTTCCTCTTGAGGCAGACTGCCCACACGCTGGGCAAAGCGGGATATGACCTGACCCTCGCTGCTTATATAGCAGCCCCGCAGCACGGTTGGGTTGCGACGCTCCGGGTTGAGACGGCGCTTTATCTCCGACAAATCACGTTGATTCAAAGCCTACATCCCCTCATATGGTTGTTTCAAGCATTTCTAAGCCAGCCTTATGGATGCACGATGATCTTACACGACGGCTGCCCGCTGGTTTCGGTTACCTTTCCGTCGCAAGTCCTTATCGTATAAAAGTGGCATTCAGAGGCGGTGGAATTGGGCACCCTCACGATTTGCTCTCCGTCCTTAGGCGCATATACATGCAGCTCCAGCCCCTCCCAATAATCGTAATCCGGCCGATCGCACACGGAGCCCATGGGAATGGCGCTGTTCTCCCGGACCATCAGCGGTAGCGTATGAAAGCCATGCACTTCATGCCGCCACACGCCGCCCTCCGCCGCCTCGCCGGTCAACAAATTGACCCATCGTCCTGCGGGCAGATAATAGTCCACGTGATGATCTTTATGGAACACCGGCGCTACCAGCAGACTCTCCCCCAGCATATACTGGGTATCGCAGGTCTCGCAGGCGATATCGCCGGGAAATTCCAGCATCATGGGGCGCATGACGGGAATCCCCTTTTCATGGGCTTCCAAGGCTGCATTGAACAGATAGGGCATCAGGCGGCATTTCAATTGGGTGAACTCTCTGGCAACGTCGCAGCTTTCCTCGTCAAACAGCCACGGCACGCGGTAGGAGGTGGAGCCGTGCAGGCGGCTATGGGAGGAAAGCATCCCAAAGGCAATCCAACGCTTGTACACATCCGCCGGCGCGGTTTGCTCAAAGCCGGATATATCGTGGCTCCAAAACGCAAAACCCGAATGGCTGATGGAAAGGCCGGAACGAAGCGTCTCCGCCATGCTTGCATAGGTGGCGCTATTATCGCCGCTCCAATGGACGGGATATTTCTGCCCGCCCGCTGTAGCGCTTCGGGCAAAAACGATAGCGTTGCCCTTTCCTTTTTTGCCCTCCACGCATTCGAACACCATCTTGTTATATAAATAGCTGTAATAGTTATGCATCCACAGCGGATCGCTGTGATCAAAATACTCGATCTCCCGCACGGGGATACGTTCTCCAAAATCGGTTTTGAAGCAATCTACCCCCATATCCAGCAGCTTCTCCAGATAGCCGGTAAACCAACGTCTGGCTTCCGGGTTGGTAACGTCCACAATAGCCATGCCGGCTTGCCACAGGTCTGTCTGCCATACATCGCCGTTGGCTTTCTTTAGCAGATAACCTTTCTCCATGCCTTCTTCAAAAAGCGGGCTTTCCTGTGCAATGTAAGGGTTAATCCAGCAGCAGATATGCAGTCCCTTGGCTTTTAAACGGCGAAGCATCTTTTCCGGCTCTGGGAAGGTTTCCTCGTCCCAGCGGAAATCGCACCAGTTGTAGCCCTTCATCCAATAGCAGTCAAAATGAAAAACGCTGAGCGGGATGCGGCGCTCCGCCATACCGTCGATAAACGAAGCCACCGTTTTCTCATCATATTCTGTGCTAAAGCTGGTGGACAGCCACAGACCAAAGCTCCACGCGGGCGGCAACGCGGGGCGACCCGTCAGGGCAGTATAGCGTTCCAAGATCTTTTTAGGCGTTTCCCCGTAGATCAGGTCGTAGCAAAGCTCTTCTCCTTCCAAGCTGAACTGCACCCGTTCCACCTTTTCGCTGCCCACCTCGAAGCTAACGTCTCCGCTGTTTTCAACAAACACGCCATAGCCCCGGTTGGTCATATAGAAGGGAATAGATTTGTAAGCCTGCTCGCTGGCGGTGCCCCCATCGCTATTCCATGTGGAGATTTCCTGCCCGTTCTTCACATAGGGCGTAAAGCGTTCTCCAAAGCCGTAGACCCTTTCCCCCACATCCATGTTCAGTGATTCCACCATGTAGCTTTTCCCGCTGGGCTTATGAAAGGCGTGAGCCATCCCATGGTACTCGGACTCCGTCAATACCTGGTCTCCAGCCTGATAGCTTACCCGCCATCCGGCGGGCGCCTTGTCGATGACAGCGCTGAGCTCGCCGCTACAAAAGCGATAGGCTTCGGCTGTTTCCTCAATCACCGGCGTTACCGGGGCTTCGTTCAGCTCAAAATATGGCCCCCGCGCCGCTTTGCCCTTAAAATGGGTCACTTTGACGCGAATCACATTTTCCATCGGTGACGAAAAAGCGACAGTCAAGGTAGCGCTGTTCAGCAAATCTCCACGCCCGTTTATTTTCTTTGTGGGGCATAGGATTTCCAGACAATTCCCCGTCTTTTTGGCACGATAGCTCTCCACCGCAAAATGCATATCGAATTCCGGTTTTAAAAGCCAGTATCCGTTGGTAAACTTCATGGTTACGCCTCCTTTTTAACCGCCGCAGCGCCTCTTTTGGACAACAGCGCATTTTGATAGCTAATCATGATATGGCAGGGCGCAAAAATAATCGCCGCAGCCATCAGCGGTATGGATAAAAGCATCACTCCGCTGAATAGGAACATGATAGACGGTAAAATCGAAAGGGTCAGCGCCCGAAAGACGCTATTTTGATGAAAGCATACGACCCAAACAGTGCAATAAGCAATGACCAGAAGGCCGTTTACAATCAGGTACACAGTCGGTGCTTCCCCGAACCAAAAGCCAAACCACGTACCCGGAATATTGATGATCATCAATCCAAAGCATCCAAAGCGTCCAATTTGCTCCAAGAGATCAACGCTTCGGTTTTGCCAAAGATTATCGAAGCCGTCTTTGCACTTGGCCGCAAAAATCATATTGGGAATCATGATCGCTACTATGATGACAAAGCCGTATTCGTTAAACCATCCCATCCCTTGTTTCCCCCCGCAGTTAAAAAATGCATGCCAGCCCATGGCTTTGTTCATCTTAGCACTTTTCGAAACAAGCGTCCAGTGGACTGAACCATTTCCTATGCTTGTTTGGAGGAATTGGTTTCACCTTTGGCGGCGGCAATCGCGTCAAGCAACGCACGCGTGGATTTTTCCATCGCGTCGAAGCGCTCCTTCTGGGTCTGTGAACGGTAGCTTTTGGCAGCGGGATGGAATTGCTCCCAAAGGTTTTCCGGCGGCTGAAAGGGAGTATTCATCAAGTGACGATAAAAAGGGAAAAAGCGGCACAGCTCGTCCGCTATGTAGGACGCAAACCGATAAGCTCCGTACTCATTGGTATGGGTGTAATCGCCGGGATGGAAATAGCCCTCAGCGTTTTTTTCGCCAAGCTTCTGGAGGAGACTGACGGAATAGCCGTGCAGGTCGACGCATAGCAGATTCATTTCATTAGCCAGCTCCTTTACCGCCTTGGCATGGTCTGCCAAAAGATCGTGATAGACCTTTTGTTCCTTCCAGATATTACGTCCAAGGGGCGTAACCAAAATGGGAACCCCGCCCAGCTCCATAACCTCCTGCGCAAAGCGACGAAGGTTATGGGGATATTCGCGGTTTGCCAACAAACGCTTCTCCTTTTGGTCGTTATGACCGAATTGAAAAAGGCAACAATCGCCGGGCTTTAGAAAGGTCTGTACGATGGAAAAGTGACCTTCGCTTCGAAAGGTCTCGGTCGTCAGCCCCGAATGAGCCTGATTTTCTATCGCTACAGAACCAAAGAGGCATGCGGGCAACGCCTGTCCCCAAGAGGCGTAACAGCCGCCGGGCGAATAGGGAATCCCGGAGCTTTGGTCCGTCACTGTAGAATCACCGCAGAGAAAAATGGCTGGTATGGTAGGCATGGCCTCGCCATAGCAGCTTTCCAAGCAGATTGCTACAGCCTCTGGCTTCTCTGTGCAGAAGCTGAAAAACAGCCGTTCGATTGGAAATATCGTTTCGCAGTCCCGGGGCAGAATCTTCGCAAGCGATACATACCATGTCGCCTCATAGCGCTCCCCGGCCTTCAACGAGATCAAATCGCGCAGCTGCTTGCGCCCAGAAAATAGAAACAAGCGATTCACGTTTTCAAGAGCGTACAGCTTCACATGGAGCGCGTACCGTCCGGCAGGAAGCGCGTCGCTGCAATAGCTTACCGGGATGAAGCCGGGCATGCCCGAATCCTCCGGTAGAAAGCCGTCCGTCAGCTCGGGGTATGCGTCGACAGGTCGTTCAGGTTGACGATGAAAGGGGTGAAGCGAATAGTGCATCGTCTAATGGCTCCTCTCAAGAGTAAGAATAGCTGATGTTTCGGTTCGAAAATGGCCGGGAATCGCTTCCCGGCCACCTGTTTATCTTGTTTACTTTTTGGAAATATCGGGGAGCTTGGTGGTGTTGCCGGCTTCATAGGCTGCCAAACGCTCGTCGAGTATCTCCTGATAGCCAGCGTCCAAGTACTCTTGGCACAGCTGGTCATACAAGGCGTCAAACTCAGCAGGTTCGCATTTGATGAGCTGAGAGAAATAACCCTGATACAGGCTCAACAGCGTGGCGCTATACTCGCTCTCGCTCTCGATTGCCACTGCGAATACGGGGTCGGAGTACGCATAGCCTTCCAGCGCATAAGCCTTGCTCTTGGCAAAGGTAGCGGTCATTTCAGCGTTGAAGTCCTGAGGAATGCCCTTGGGCGTGATGGCTGCAATGGACTGCTCTACCGTGCCGTTTACCTTGGAGGCATGGGCCACGCAGGTCATATCGATGTTCATGTTGTGGTTGAGCATTTCGTCGCCGCGATAGTCGCCGTTCACAACAGGCAGGCCATCCTCGCCGAGGGTGTAGGTTACGCCTTCAATGCCGTTCTCCATTACGAAGAGCACCTCGGGCTGTACCATCCACTCCATGTACATCCAAGCAGCCTTCAGCTGGTCAGCGGTGGCGTAGCTGGAGAAGCCAACGATCATGCCGAAGGGATTATCGGCACGGGTAGCGGGAGTGGCAACGCCCTCTTCAAGGACGCAATCGGGATCCTGAATAGCCAGCTTAGCGTCGGGGTTCTTCTCGTAGAAAGCGTTGAGCCAGTCTACATTGGCGCTCATGTATCCGCCGTAGCTGTAGGTCTTGCCGTTGATGAAATCGGTCTGCTCCTGAGAAGCGGCGCCGTCCATGGTCACAGCCAGATCAAACTCGGAGGAATACCAGCCCTGATGATACTCGGCGTTGAAGCGCTTCAGCATCCGCTTGGTAGCTTCCATGGTGAAGGCGGGGGTGCCCAAGGAGGATTCCTTTACCCATTCCGTCTCGTCCGCCGGGAAATCGCGGTAGCCGAAATTGGCAATGTAAGCGCTGGCGGGCAAGCCGCGAGGCATGGGGTTCTCGGTAATACCGGCCTCAATAATCTTATTGATGGCCTCGGTCTGCTCGGCATAGCTCTGGGGAACGTGATCGTAGCCAACCTGCTCCAGCCAATCCATACGCACGAAGGTATAGTAGCTATAGGGGGTGTTGTAATAGGGACGCTCGGAGAGCACGAAGTAATCCGTACCGTTGATGGCGGTATAGCCCAACTGGTTGTTGTCTACCATCTTCTGATAATAGGTGGGAGCCACAGCCTTGAAGGCTTCCAAATCCAGCGGCTGCATCGCGCCGTCGTTGGCCCACTGGGCAACCTTAGGATAATCGTACTCCATCATGATGGTGGGGGTATCCTCAGAGGCGATCAGCAGGGAATACTTGGTCATGACGTCGCCGCGAGGAATCGCTACGAACTTTACATCGATGTTCCATTTGTCGCCAAATTCGCTCTGGATCCATTTGGTCCAGTAGTTATCGTCCACAGCGGGATAGCCTTCCTTGGAACGGTCGTACACGGGAACGGTAATGGTTACGCGCTCGGCAAAGGCGCTCCAATCCGCGGGCAGCGCAGGGTCGGCCGTAGGAGCGGCAGCCTCGGCGGAAGCGAAGGAGCAAACGCTTGCCATCATCATGATAGCCAGAATCAGGGATAACCAGCGAGAACGTTTCATGTTTCATCCTCCTTTTAATTGGGTCAGGATTATGTCAAGCCGCTTCCTGCGGCTTAGTCAACAAAGAGCTCAGCCCTTTACCGCGCCGATCATGACGCCCTGCACAAAGTACTTCTGCACAAAGGGATAAACGCAAATGATGGGCAGCGTGGCAAACATGATTGCCGCCGCCTGCAATACCTCCGGTGTGCTGGTACTGGCGGCGCTTTCGGAAAGGCTGATGGTTTCCGTGGTGGAGGCGGACAGCACCATATTGCTCAGGATATACTGAATGGGCTGCAGCGCCTTGGTGGTAATATAGTAACGCGCGTCGGCGTAGGCGTTCCAGCGGCCTACGGCGTAGAACAACGCCAGCGTGGCTAAAATGGGCTTTGATAGCGGAAGCACAATCTTCCAAAGAATTTGCAGATTGGACGCGCCGTCCAGAAACGCGGCTTCCTCTAAGCTATCGGGAATGGTGGTCTGCAAGTAGCTTTTCATGATCAGCATATTATAGGGTGAAAAGGAAAGCGGCAGTACCAGCGCCCACATGGTATTGAGCAGCCCCAGCTGCTTCATCAGCAGATATTCCGGAATGAGGCCCGCGCTGAAATACATGGTAAACATCAGCACAAAGGATAGAAAGGTACGGCCCTTCAACCGGCGGCGACTCAACGGATAAGCAGCGCAGACGGTAACGACCATGCCAATCAAGGTGAACAGCACCGTCACCTCCACGGTGTAAAGCATGGAGTGGGTTAGCTGTCCATCCGCAAAAATAGCGCGATATGCGTCAACGGTAACCCCTTTAGGCCATAAATACACTGTTTTGGATAGCACGGCGGTATCCGAGGAAATGCTCTTTGCCGCAATGTGGATAAAAGGCAGTATGCAGGTCAAGCAGAGCAGCCCAATGACGACCACAATCAGGATATCGCCGATGGACACGCGGTTCAAAGATGAATGACGTGGTTTGACAACAGCCATCTGGTTCATGATATCCCTCCTTTACAGCAATCCGTCCTCGCCCATGCGCTTGGCAAACCAGTCGGCGCCCAGCACCAACAGCAGTCCAACCAACGACTGGAACAAGCCCACTGCGGTGGCACGGCTGAAATTGGAGCCCGCCAAGCCTTTTTCGTAAATATACACAGCCAGCTGATACTGGAAGTCCTTCACCTGCACATTGCCAAAGGCATATAGACGCTCGTAGTTGGAGCCCATGACCCGGCCTAGGTTCATAATCAGCAGCGTTACCGTAGTGGCGCGGATTCCCGGCAGGGTAACGTGCCAGATTTTACCCCAGCGTCCCGCGCCGTCCACGGTTGCCGCCTCGTACAGCTCGCTGTTAATGCCGGTAATCGCCGCCAGATAAATGATGGTACCCCAGCCCATGCTTTGCCACACGCCGATTAGCAGGTAGCTGGTGGCCCAATGCCATTTCTCCGTCAGGAAGGGCACGCCCTCGGTGACTGCGCCGCTGTTGACCAACAGGATGTTCACCAGCCCCGTGCTGGGCTTAAACAGCGTATAGGCTACGCTGGCTACGATTACCCAGGACAGGAAATGGGGAAGATACAAAATAGTTTGAGATACGCGCTTGAAGCGTTTCAGCCGCAGCTCGTTTAACAAAATCGCCAAGATAATCGGTACCGGGAAGCCAATCAGCAAATCTAGAAAGTTGAACACCAAGGAATTTTTCAGTGCTAAGAAGAAATCCTTATCCCGAAAAACCTTTGCAAAGGTATCGAACCCAACCCATTCGCTGCCTGAATACCCCTTCGCGGGCTTATAGTTCATAAACGCCATACGCAGACCCGGATAAGCCGCGTATTTAAAGATCACGACGAACGCCACCGGCAGAAGAATCAATAGATACAGCTGCCAATCCTTGCGAAAATATTTCCTCAGTTCCCTACGGTAGGAGGCGCTTCCCATCATTTGTCTGTTCTGCATATTGCATTCCTCTCCGTAACCTATCTGATTGTTTTCCCATCGCCTGCCAAAACGATATCCTCTCTCGGATGATTCTATTATAGAAAATTGGACGCCCCATAATCTAGCAAATATCAATGAATAAATGCGCAAAAACGATGATTTATTTGTCAAAAAATTCTAAAACCTTTACGATTCATGGCTTTGTTGGTCAACAGATGGCAATCAAAAACATTTTAAATTGCATATAGTCCGCAAAAATGCTATACTTAAAGCACTTTCCGACATGCTGGGAGGTATGCGCATGGGCAGACGCGCAAAGGCCGTCGTGGAATATCGCGAGTACGAGCTTGCACCGGACTTCCCCATTGTGGCGCTGGATGGCGACGATTGGCTGATATCCGATATTCTAAGCGAGCGTCAGCATTTTCATAATTGTATGGAGATCGGGCTTTGCCGCACAGAAGGCGGCTCGCTGTACTTCGGCACGGAGAAAAGCGCCTTTCAAGCGGGAGACGTAAGCTGCGTTTCTCATCACGTGGTCCATACCACCTGCTCCACCGCTGGCTGCAAAAGCAAATGGGCCTATCTATTTGTGGAGCCTGTAGGGCTGCTGGGCCATGAAGCCTACAGTTCGCTGGGAACCCACTATGACCGTTTATGTAACGACCACCGGCTCATCCATCAGGAGGATCAGCCCAGCGTCCACTTTTTGATTACGCAAATCCTTCATGAAATGGACGAGCGCCGTCACGGCTATCAGGAGGCTGTGAAAAGCCTATTCTTTCTCTTCTGCCGAGAGCTGCTCGCGTTAAGCCAAAACGAAGTGGAGCGGACTGAGCGCAAACATACCTTTGCCCTACAGCCCGCTCTGGATCATATTCATCGTTTTTATACACAGCCCGTCACCGTGGAGGAATTAGCGGAAATGTGCCATTTAAGCACGCCTCATTTTCGCGCCACCTTCTGCGAAGCTATGGGCATGCCGCCGCTGCGCTTTGTCCACGAAACCCGAATTAAACGAGCCTGTGAAATGCTGCGCATGACGGATGAATCCATCCTCTCCGTCAGTGCAAAAACTGGCTTTACCTGTATTTCCAGCTTTAATCGATGCTTTTTGCAATTGATTGGCATTTCCCCCAAGGCTTACCGCCAGCTTACCGCGAATCTGCCCTCAAAGGGCATGCATACCATCCACTATCAAGGCTGGACAAAGCCGGAATCGGTGCCCCGCTATCACAGCTTGAGCGAGGCGACCGATCTTCCAAAGCCTTAGCCGACCGAGGGCACAAAGGCGATTCCCTCGCCCTCCACGCGCACCTGTTTTTCGCCAAAGGGCGTATCGATGACGGTATCCACTGGCTCCGCAGTGTTGTTGATGCACACAAGCAGCTTGTCGTTCGGAAAATACGCGCATTCGCAGGCGACGCTTCGCGGCAGATAATCCAGCTTCTCCTTGCGTGCCAGCCACAAAAGCGTGCGATACAAAAGCCGAGCATTTTGGCATGAATAGGTAAAGCCCGCCAGATAGACAGCCCGCCCTTTCCCAAAGGCATGGACGGCGACCAACGGCTCTCCACAGTCGGCGCTGAGCACCTCGGTATCGGCGCAGAGGGCATATACGCCCCTTGTGGCATTTGCGAAGGCAGGCGGGTCGGTCAAGCCCTCCAGAATGAAGTGGGGCTTCGGCGGCATGGGCTGATAACGATCGCTGCAAATGCTCTGCCCAATTTCTCTTTCCACGCCCAACACATCCGCCAGCGCAAGGGCGCGCATTTCGCCCCGTACCGCCGACGGCTCCTTCACGCCAAGCAAGCCGCCGCCCTTAGCTACAAAGCGGTTGATGTTTTCCAAGAGACGCGGATCCTTCCACAGATCGCCGCCGGACCACGCGTCTCCCTCGCTGCCCGCATTGATCAGCACGTTTATCTCTTGAGGCACGCCGTTTGCCGCCACCTCCTCCAAGGAGAGGACGCGCACCTCGAAGGGCTGCCCTGCCATAGCCTCATACAAATGATTGAGCGGCAGCTCTGGATGCTCATGCATATGCCCCGCGCAATTCCATGTGCGTATGGAGCCCCAAGCCTGCAGCACGCCCACCGTAACGCCCGTCATCCACGGCGAACCATTTTGATGCAGGGCTTTCAACGTGCGGAACTCATCCGCGATACGGGTCATTTCCTCCTGAAAGGCAGGGAACGGTTCCACCAAATGCAGATACCCGCCCAAGCCGATGCGGTCGATTTTCACTCTCAGCATCGCTCTGCGCACGCAAGCCCAATACCGCTTCACGTCCTTTTCGGGGTGACCGCCGGGCGCAAAGGTCGGCTCCCCCGTCAGCCCGGTTGGAAACAGATACGGATGCAGCCGAAGCTCATGGGTTTCCACCGCCTTTACCCCGGCGCACAGACGCGCCTCAAAGGCATTAAACACACATTTGATCAGCCCGTCAAAGCCGAACTCCTGAAAATGGCCGTTCCAGGGCTCCAAGCCAATCCAGCTGTCATCGTAAAACACATAGGCCCGTTTGCCGTATTGATGCACTAAATCCACACATTGACGGCCAAATTCCCGCACGAAACGCCCCGTAAATTCCATCCAATCCCGCTGGCGGTGGGTGGGGACGCAATGCGTAATGCGGTATTTGCCCTTATTGACAAAATCCTCCGCCGTCATGGCGTAGCCGTACTCTTTTTGAAACGCGCGTAAGGAAAGGGGATTAACCGTAAAATCATAGCTGCCCCAATCCGAAAGCAGGCTGCGCTTTCGCGGGTCGCTCCCCCACAGCCACACAAAGTTATAGAAAAGCGAGGTAAAGCGCACCACGGTAGTAGCCGGATGTTCCTTTAGCCATTTTTCCAAAAAGGCAAGCAGCGCTTGTTGGGTTTCCGGGTAGCGCGGCTCCACCGCCATAAGGTGTTCTTTCTCTCCCCAGTCGTTGGTGATATGGTTGTACATGGAAATTTCTTCCCATATACGAACCGCTAAAAAGCTGACGGTATACAGGTGAAAGGGGTGCGCGTTTTCAATCGTTACTGTTTCCGTCTGGGGATCGTAGCTCCACGCCTCATGGAGAGTCTCGGCGGTACGGTCCCACACCTGCCAGAACTCCTTGGGGTCGTCTGCGGGGCAGATCGCGAACTGCTCCCTAAAAAAGCCGTCCAGCGGATGAATGCGGAGGGTTTCTCCTTGGGCAAGAACCGGTTGAGTGCTTAGAAAATTTCGTTGCAGCTTATCCATGTTTTGCCGAGCCCACTGGTTGACGGAGCGCACCATGCACAAAGTGGAATAGATGGCTATGCCGCTATGCAGGATTTCCTCGGAGAGCTGCGTGCCGTCGCTGTCGCGGATGCAATCCGCGCCCCATTTATGAGCCATTGCTAAGGTTAATCCTTCATAGCCCGCCTCGCCCGGCAAAGTAAAGTCTCCGCTCTTCATTGGCATTGCCCCCTCTGCTTTAGGGCGCTTTCCAGCTCCGTAAGCATCAAAAAGGTCAAGCCCTGCCCGTAGGCGGTGGGACAAATGGCGATATCCTTATAATGCTGTAAGTCGTGACCCATGCCCGTACCTGTGGAAACGCCCGTAACCGTCCCGTCCGGGGAAATTTTTCCGATTACCGCATCCGCTGCCTTCTCTGCCATTTCCCGATAGCCATCGTCGATTAAGCACAAACGCACCAGCTTCAGCACACCATAGGCGATACCGGCGGTAGCGGAGGTTTCCTCGTAGCATTCCTCCACGTCCAAAAGGGTGGTAAACAAGCCGTTCTCCCGTTGCAGCTTCCACAGGCTATGGATTTGATCCTCAAGAGCCGCACGAATCAAACGTGTCGACGCGTCCTCTTGAGGCAGCAAGGAAAGCAGCTCCGCACCGGCGGCGGTAAACCAGCAGTTGGCTCGCGCCCAATGGGCTCCCGCAAAATCATGGCGGCAATCAAAGGTCCAGCCATGAACCCAAAGCCCGGTGCGCTTATCCTGTAAATACTTGATATGGATGAGAAACTGGAACTTCGCTTCCTCAACCAGCTCCGGCCGTTTTAACACCAGTCCGGTTTTCAGCAGGAAGAGCACCGTCATAAAAAGCGTATCCGCCCACAGCTGTTGATAATGCTTGTTCCACACGGTCATATGCTGCAAGCCGCCAAACTCCGTGCGGGGCATAGTATTCATAACCCAATCCGCCCAGCTCTCAATATGGGGCAAATAGCTTTCGTCCCCCGTTACCTGATACAGGCAGCTCAACGTTAGCATGGGCGCGACAGTATTCACATTGCGATGCGGCGGCGTTTTAGCCAGCTCCCGGGCATACCAAGCCTTCAGGTATGCAAGAATCTCTTCGTCCCCCGTGCTTTCATAGGTTTTAAAAATGCCATAAAGCGCCACGCCGGAAGGCCATTCCCAATTATCCATGGATAGATGGCCCTTGAGGTTGTCATCTGTAACAGGCTGTTGAAGAACCTTTAATACGCGCTGGGCAAGCTCATTAAGCTTACCGGAATCATAAGCCTTTTTCAATTTCATTCTCCTTCTCTGCCAAGCTGTGAATAGCAAAACAAACACGCCGTCTTATCGACGCGCCTCAAGAAAGCAACTAGGTTTTGGCAGGTACCGAGAATGGTGTTTTGGCAAAATGATTATAACAGAAGTACAAACAAAAAGCGAGTAAAACTTTTTTCCAGTAAATGGCGAAAAGCTTTACCCGCTGAGCGATCAATCTCTATTTTTTCATTGCCGCACGGACAAAGGCCTTAAACAGGGGGTGGCAGCGTCCGGGACGGCTTTTAAACTCAGGATGGTAAACCACCAATACATAGAAGGGATGGTCCTCCATCACAAAGGCTTCGGGATAGCCCGTGTCCAAGCTGGTGGCTGCGAGCTTTAATCCCTTTTCGCACAAAGCCTCGCCATAGGCAGGGTCCACCTCATAGCGGTTCTCGTGGCGCTCGGAGACAAGGTCGACTCCATAGATTTGTTTCAGCATATCGTTTTTCACGCGCACCGTTCCCGCGCCCATACGAGCGGCACAGCGGCTGTCGTTTTGGCAGATTCGATCTTGGGGAATACGCACCACAGGATGGGGCGTACCGGGGTCGATTTCCGTACTGTGCGCATCGCTCGTGCCCAGCAGATGCCGCGCCGCTTCCACCACGCATAGCTGCATTCCAAAGCCAATCGCCAAGCAAGGCACACGGTTTTCTCTGGCAAACTGGGCGGCAACCAAAATGCCATCCGTGCCATGGCTGCCGTAACCGCCGGGTATGACAATCGCGGCATATTTTTTCAATAGCTCATCCGCATTTTCAGCGTTTACCGTTTCCGCATCCACCAGATCGATCGCCACTCTGGCTCCGTTTTCATAGCCTGCGTATTTTAGCGCCTCTCGCACGGAAAGATACGCGTCCGGCATGGCGGTATACTTGCTGATGAGGGCCACCCTGAGGGAAACGCTCGCTTCGTTGGCGCGCTTTACTAACGCCTTCCACTCGTCCATCCGAGGGGTGCATTCCGGCAGATGCAGCTCGCTTAAGACAGCCTTGGCTAACCCTTCCTTTTCCAGCATCAAGGGAAGCTCGCAAAGTCGCGCTACATCAATATTCTGAATAACGTTGGCCGTTTTCACGTTGCAGAACAGCGCAATTTTATCCTTGCCCTCGCCGGACAGGGGCACCTCTGTGCGGCATACGATAACGTCGGGCTGAATTCCCACGGTACGCAGGGTTTTCACGCTATTTTGCGTAGGCTTGGTTTTCAGCTCTCCAGCCATGGAAATATAGGGCATATAGGTCATATGCACATAGCAGCAGTCATTGGGGTTTTCGCATTCCAAACGCATCTGGCGGATGGCTTCCAGATAAACGGAGGCTTCCATATCGCCTACCGTTCCGCCAATTTCAATAATGGAGATATCCGCGCCGGAACGGCCGGCTACCTCGCGGATGCGCGCTTTAATCTCGTCCGCCACATGGGGAATCGCCTGAATGGTGGAGCCGTGAAAATCTCCCCGCATTTCCTTTTCCAGCAGTGTGCGATGAATCTTGCCCGTTGTGCAGCAAGCCTCGCCTGGCAAATCTATGTCCACCATGCGTTCAAAATTGCCCAAATCCAAATCCGTCGCCGCGCCATCCTCGGTAATAAAGGCCTCGCCGTGCTCCAAGGGGCTTAAAAGACCCGGCTCCGCATTATAATACAAATCAAATTTCTGCATGGTCACCTGATAGCCGCATGCCTTTAGCAGCTTTCCAAGGCTTGCGCACATCACGCCCTTACCCAGAGAAGAGGTAACACCGCCGGTTACAAATACATATTTCAAGCCGAACACTCCTTTTTTATGCTTCGTCCATTTTCATTACAATGATCGGTTCCCGCTCGCTCATATCCCCGGCGCTCAACCGAAGCAGCGCCATCGGTTCAGGATGGACGTGCGCCGCTTCAAGAAATGGATCGAGGGGTTCAATCGGCATCTCCGGGTTTAAGCGCGTGCGATAATGCATGGGGATCGTCACCTTGGGCTTTAATAGCGCTATGGTTTGCAGCGCTTCCTCCACGCCGATGGTATAAAACCCGCCTATTGGCAGAAGTAGCACGTCCAGCCTGCCGATTTGCTTTTGCTGTTCTTGGGTCGGCACATGTCCCAAATCGCCTGCATGAGCAATGCGCAGCCCTTCGGTTTCCAGAACAAAAACGGTATTATCTCCGCGCTTTTGTCCGTTATGGTGATCATGCTTTGTAGGGATTCCCACAATGCGCACGCCCGCCGCCGGCAGATGAACCCCCGGCGTATCAATGATTAGCGGCTTGCCGTCAATGATGCTCATGCCATCATGATCGTGATGATGATGGCTGACGGTACAGAGATCCGCCTTCAAGCAACGCTTGGGATACTGATAAAAATCCCCATAAGGATCCGTTACCAGAGAAACGCCTGTTTCCAGAAGCAAGCGAAAGCAGGAATGACCTTGATAGGTTACCAGCACGTTCATCACCTCAATTATTTTCCATCAGCCACGCGGCCAATAAACCACCCGCCAAGGAGGGAAGGGCTTCCCGCAGGCGCAGACGCTGGGCGCATTGGCCGTGAAGCGTCCTGATAGCGCGGATTTGCTCGTTCTCCGGGCGCGTCGGCAGCTTCATCGTTTGACGAATCATCGTCATTGGCTGTTCCTCCAAAGGAGCCGAATGGAGCAGCAGCAACCGACACAGCGCGTAGGCTTCTGCCCATTGTGGATTTTTCAGCGTGGGAGGCGGTGCTTTGGGCAGCCGCTCTTCTAACAGCCGATAGGAGTTTGCGTCCCAATCCAGCAGCCACAGCCGGGTTTTAGGATCCAAATGACAGCAAACGCCCAACGCTTTTAGCTCATTTTCCGGCTCCTCCAGCTCGCTCATCCGACGGGGAAGATCGCACACCCATAGCGCATCGTCCGTTGCACAGGCTTTGACAAAGCAGGAGCCATAGGCGCTGACCGCTCGATAAACAGCGCTCTGCTCCCTCGTCAGGCTATCCATTCTGACGCATCAGCCGGATCTCCATTTCCTGCATGGCGGCAAACTGTCCATTCAAATCCATTTGATAACTCAGCTGAATTTCACCGCCGTTCTCGTCCAGCTGATAACGCAGCCGCGTACAAAAAATAGCCAGCGCCATTTCGCCAAAGGGAGTTGCATACTGCCCTTCATAGCGCTGCCCTTTGCGAAAAACCAATTGGCTGATGTAATCCCCGTCCCGATTCATGGCAACGGTTTCGCTCTCAATCGTAATGGTGACATGCTGCGGCGGCAGCGCTTCATCCAGGGATTCATCATAGCGTATAATTGCTTTGTCATCCTGCTCCAGCGAAAGCAAGCCGGAGGTGATCAAAGTAACAGGCTCGTCCGCTTCCTCGTCTCGATGGGCGATGGACTGTATACTCACCAGTACCGGGATTTCCAGCATCAAATCGCCCCCTTAACGGTTTCCCAAAAACCTGCTATAATAGCTTTACTATACCATAAACAAGGGGGACGTTGCAATGCTCTGCCTAAAGGCCCGGGCAAAAATTAACTGGACGCTGGACATTTTAGGGGTTCGAGAGGACGGATATCATCTGATGGATATGCTCATGCAATCCGTCGCCTTAAGCGACACCCTTTGGATGGAGAAGGCCGAAGCGCTAACGCTGGAAGAAGTCGGCCGTCCAGCCTATCGTCTGCGGGAAAAAGACCATCTAAGCTCTGGCAGCGTTCCCTTTGACCAGCGCAATTTGGTTTACAAAGCGGCGGATATACTGCGCTCCCACGTCGGCCTCCCGCTAGGCGCTCGCATTCAGCTGGAAAAACGCATACCCTCTGGGGCGGGAATGGGTGGAGGAAGTGCAGACGCAGCCGCAGCGCTGCTGGGGTTGAACGAGCTATGGGAGCTTCACTTGCCCATGGAAACCCTAAGCAAGCTGGCGCTTCGCCTTGGCGCGGACGTTCCCTTCATGCTGAGGGGCGGCTTGGCGCGGGTGGGCGGGATTGGAGAAAACCTCACTCCCCTTTTCCCTGCGCCAAAGGTTTGGCTGCTTTTGCTTCAACCCTGCGATGGGTTAAGCACAAAGGAGGTTTTTTCAGCCTTTGACAGCATCCCGCCGGAGCGCCTTGCCCGGCCCCAAACGGCGGTAGCGCAGGAAGCTCTGCTAAAGCAGCGTTTGCCTGATTTAGCCCCCGCCATGAACAATGTATTGGAGGGCGTTAGCGTCCAAAAGCGCCCGGCGCTGCGGGTTGCTAAAGAACTGCTGGAAGGCTTGGGCGCGCTTCGCGCCATGATGACGGGCAGCGGTTCCGTGGTTTACGGCGTTTTTGCCGATGAGAAAAGCGCCGTACAGGCTTTCGAACAACTTCCCCCTCACGAGGGCTTCTGCGCCGTCACCTGCACGGAGGACTCCGGCGTAAACAAAAAAGGCTGACGGCGAAGGTTTTCCCTTCTTCGCCGCCAGCCTCTGCTCTTTTATTTCTCCAATATTCGGCTTAAAAACGCACGGGTACGCTGCTGCTTAGGGCTAGTGAATATTTCCTCCGGCGTGTTATCCTCGGCGATTACGCCGGAATCCATGAAAATAACGCGTTTGCTCACATCCCTTGCAAAGGCCATCTCATGAGTGACCACCAGCATGGTCAAACCGGACTGAGCCAACCCCCGCATGACCCCCAACACCTCGCCCACCATTTCCGGGTCCAAGGCGCTGGTAGGCTCGTCAAACAGCAGAACCTCCGGGTCCATGGCGAGGGCGCGGGCAATGGCAACCCGCTGCTTCTGACCGCCGGAAAGCTGCGCCGGACGCGCGTCCCGGTAAGGCGACATGCCCACCTTTTCCAAAAAAAACAGCGCTTTTTCCTCAGCCTCCTTAGGGTTGCGATGAAGCACCCGTAGCTGGCCGGACATGCAATTTTTAAGCACGGACATATTATTGAACAGATTAAAGCTTTGAAACACCATGCCGACCTTGGCATGATACTCTGCCTTGGGCCATTCCGTCTCCGCGTTTTTACCGTGAAAGCGAATTTCACCCGCCGTTGGCTCCTCCAAAAAATTGACGCAGCGCAGCAAGGTGCTTTTGCCGCTGCCGGAAGAGCCGATGATGCTGACCACGTCGCCCTGAGATACAGAAAAAGAGATATCCTTCAATACCTCATGATCTCCAAAGCTTTTTTTCAGATGCTCTACGCTGAGAATCGGTGCTGCGGCGTCAATCAATCGGAACCTCTCCTTCCTTCACCAGCTTTATGCTGGCTTGGCTGTCGCTTTGGGAGCCATAAATCGTGTAATTCACCTTGCCATCCATCTTGCGTTCCAGCACGCGCAAAAGACGGGTGACGGTGAAGGTCAGTACCAAATAGATACAGGCTGTGATGAAGAACACTTCAAAGTACCGCAGATAGGTTCCGGCGGCAGACTTGCTCATAAAGAACAGCTCGTTTACGGATATCACGTTGAGCACGCTGGAATCCTTAATATTCACCACAAATTCATTGCCGATGGAGGGCATGATATTACGCACAGCCTGAGGCAGCACCACGTGAATCATGCTCTGCCAATGGGTCATGCCGATGGCGGTTGCAGCTTCCTTCTGCCCCTTATCCACGCTGATGATGCCGCCGCGGATGATTTCCGCCATGTAAGCGCCCGTGTTGATGGATACGATGAAAATAGCCGCAGCCAAAACCGGCATACGTAGGCCCAGCTGCATGGTGCCATAATAAATAACCATGGCTTGCACAATCATTGGCGTACCGCGAAACACTTCGATATATACGCTTAATATGACGGACAGCGCCTTTAGGCCGATGCGTTTAACGCGCGAATCCTTCGCGCCTACGGGAACGGTGCGCAAAATTGCCACCAGCAGTCCGATCAGGAACCCGATCACCGTGCCCGTCAGGGCGATCACAATGGTAAAAAGTGCGCCTTGCAAGAATAACATGCCGTACTTATCAAGCAAAAAGGCGACCCAGCCAAAAAAACTGGTTGGCAGTTCCACGTTCGTTCACTCCTTCTAAAGCTGAGAAAAAAAGCAGAAAAAGGCCAAGAAGGCTACCCGCAAAGGGGCAGCCCTCAAGGCGCAATACGCTGATTATTGGTTAAGCGGCTGACGCTCCGTGGCGTCTAGCATCATTTGCAGACGCGTTTCCGCATCGATGCCAGCCAAGATTTCGTTGATCTGCGCGCAAAGCTCGCTGCCCTTTTTGAGACCTACGGCAATTGATACCTCTTCCTCAGAAGCGGTAAATCCCTTGCCCTCGTCAAACTTGATATAGCACAAATTAGGATTCGCCATGGTGTCCGCTACAGCGCCGGGTTGCTCGGCCACGTAGCCGTCAATCGCGCCGCTGTTTAAGGCTACAATCATCGCAGGGAAGGTTTCCATGGCGGAAGCCTTGATAACGCCCGGAATCTGATCGACAACGGTGTAATGGAAGGTGTTTAGCTGTCCGGTAATCGTCGCGCCGCTCAGCTCTTCAAGAGATTTCGCGCTGGCATACGCGCCGTCCTTCTTCACCACCACCACCAGCTCGCTGGTGTAATAAGCGTCGGTGAAATCAATGGTAGCCTTGCGCTCGGCAGTGGGGCTCATACCCGCGATGATCGCGTCGAAAGCGCCGCTGTTCACACCCATGGGCAGGCCGTCCCATTCCGTTTTTACGATGACCAGCTCCTTGCCCAGCCCTTCCGCGATTTTCTTGGCAATCTGCACATCGTAGCCGTCGGCATATCCGCCGCCGCCCTCAATGGCAACGGTAAACTCGCTTTCCTCCGCCTGCGTCCAGTTAAAGGGAGCATAATTGCACTCCAAGCCCACGCGGAAGGAGCCCTCTGCCAAAGCGCTGGCGCAGCCCGTCAGCAGCATTGCCGTCAATAAAACAGCCACCCATTTTCTCATTGTACGTTTCCTCCTTCGTCATTATGATTCAAGGAAATGAAAAAGCAGCAACGACACAACGCCATTGCTGCTATCATTTCAGAATCACAGTGAATAGCGCCCCACGGCTCATGCCGTGACAGTCAGTGAAATCTTTTTTCACTGCCCAACGGAAAGCGGCTCAACCAAGCTTCCGTTTCGGCGGCGTTTCCTTTCCTCTGCGTTCTTCATCCGTTGAGGGACTCCCGCAGGCTACTGTTAAACAACCGCGCCTCTATTCGTTCGGGTGCTTTCACTCCCGAATACGCAATCATTGTACCTTCAATTTCACCTTTGTCAATAGTCAAAGCAGAAAAATGCATCCAAAAAACATTCTAGCGTATTACCCCATTTTTCGATAACCCAGCTTCGCGCCGCAGCTTTCCCGCACCACCAGCGTCGCGTCCCGCATCAAATTAAACGGCGGCGTGTTATGGTCTTTGGCGGAAAGCAGCTCCCGTATGGCGCTGCGGGCATGCTCCTCCGGGTGCAAATCCATGGAGGTCAGCGGCGGATCGGTATAAGTGCAGAAAAATTGATTATCGCAGCCGATAATCGCCATATCCTCCGGCAGCTTCAAACCGATTTGCTTTAGCTGCTTGATCGCGCCTAACGCCACCAAATCGTTAAAGGCCACCAACGCCGTAGGCCAGCGGCTCTTTTCCAGTCCGGAAAGCAAGCGTTGCACCGCGCGTTCGCCGCTTTCCGCGTCAAAGCCGCCTTCGTGATGGTAGGCGGGATCGTCGGGCAGTCCAAGGGCGCGCAGCTCGTCTAAAAAGCCCTGTCCACGCGCGCCGGATCCCCCTACCTGCAAAGAGCCGCCGATAAAAGCGATCCTTCGATGCCCCAGCACATGCAAATGGCGCACTGCATGGCGAACGCAGCTGGTCAGGTCGTTATACAGACAGATGCAGTTCAGATTGGCTTGGGGCGGGCAAAGAGCCACGATGGGCATGTACTGTCCCAGACGATTAATCGCCTCCATCAAACCGGGCCGCTGGGTTTCCCAAATCCCCCCCATAAAAAAGGCTCCATCCAACCGACGGCGGATTAAGTCGTCCACCAAGCTATCCTCCACCCGCTCATAGCTGGGAAGCTGATTGAGCCATACGGAATAACCGCTTTGCCTGGCCTCGTCATCCGCCGCGTTAAAAAGCTGGGCAAAATAGGGGTTGATGATCTCCGGCAGAATAATGCCAATGGTTTTGTTTTTGCCGTTTTCCAAATCCTGCGCGATAGCGCTGGGGGTATAGCCATGCAAATCAATAACAGCCTGTACTTTTTCCCGGGTGGAGGGGCGGACGCTGGCATGCCCGGACATCACCCGGGTTACGGTGGCGGTGGAAACGCCCGCTTCTTTTGCAATGTCATAAATCGTCAGTTTCTTTTCCATACTTTTATACATTCGGCGATAAGCCACAACAGCCTTTCATAGAATTGAGTGTTGCTAATTATACTAGACTCTATACTGAAATGCAAGAAAAATGTTATCGGTAACATTTCTCCGATGCCATTTAGCAATTGCATGATTTATAAGGGATTGTGATTTTCATGCCTTCAAAAGTGAAAAAGTCGTTGACAGAACATAAGGATGAGGTGTATAATCATGCCATTCAAGGAGGGAAGATATGGTCAAATGATTTCCATAGCATTTGATAAAATCAATGTTATCGGTAACATTTTCTATGGAAACCCTACATAAATAAGGGAGGATCCAATCATGAAGAAACTCTTATCGATCGTACTCTGTCTGACCATGATGGCTTCCTGCGTGGCTTTCGCTGCTGCGGAGGGAACCACCACTTTGACTGTGGCCGGTTGGGATACGGCTACCGCGCCCTACTATGAGGCTGTCAAAACCGCTTACGAAGCCGCCAATCCCGGCGTAACCATCGAATGGGTCGATCTGGCTTCACAGGAGTACAACGTGAAGGCTTCCACCATGCTGGCCGGCGGCGATACCACCGACATCTTCTTTGTCAAAGAGCTGTCCGACATGCAGAACTGGGCTAAGGAAGGCTTCATCGTTGACATGAACGACAAGATTGCCTCCACCTCCTACGACATGAGCAAATACGCTGGCATGGATACCTGCTATCAGCTAGCCGGCACCACCGACTACTATGCGCTGCCCTTCCGCGCCGACTTCTGGGTGCTGTTCTACAACAAGACCTTGTTCGACAAGGCCAGTGTGGAATATCCCACCAACGATATGACTTGGGACGCGTACAAGGATCTGGCCATCAAAATGACCGGCGACGGCGTATATGGCACCCATTATCACACTTGGCTGTCCGCTGTTGCCAACTGGGCTGTCTGCGACGGCGTGAACACCTTGGCTGACGGCGAATACAGCGATTTGAAGTACTTCTACCAAATGGTGCAGGATCTGGAAGATGCTGGCGCTTGCATGACCTATGACGAGCTCAAGGCCGCCAACCTCCACTACTCCGGCGCTTTCGCACAGGGTAACATCGCCATGATGCCTATGGGCTACTGGTATGCTTCCACCTTGATTGGCTACATCAAGGACGGCACCGCGGACTTCGACTGGGGCATCACCGCTGTTCCTCACCTGGACGGTGTGGCTGCCGGTTCTTCCTTCGGTTCCCCCACCGGCCTTGCTGTTAACGCCAAGAGTGCTAACGCCGACGCCGCTTGGGACTTCGTTGCTTGGGCCTGCGGCGAAGAAGGCGCTAAGGCTGTTGCCGCTACCGGCACCCGCCCCGCCTACGTCAGCGAAGAGGTTGCCACTGTAATGGCTGCCGCCGATGGATTCCCCACCGACGACGCTTCCATGGCCGCTTTGCTGCCCACCGCCATCTCTCTGGAATGGCCGGTTGGTGATGGCGTAAACGACATCAAGACCATCGTGAACGAAGAGCATTCTCTGATCATGACCCGCGAGCTGTCCATCGACGAGGGCGTCGCTGAAATGGAAGAGCGTGCCGCCGAGTTCATCAAGAAGTAATCCAAAGGATAGGGGGAGCGGGCAATCGCCCCGCTTCCCCTATTTTTTGACCGATTAAGGAGGTTCTGTCCATGTCACAGAGCGTTGCGGCCGGGCGGCATAAAATGACCAAGCAGGAAAAACGCAATACACTGGTGGCTTATTCCTTTCTTGCGCCCAACTTCATTGGATTTATCATCTTCACGATGATTCCGGTTGTCTTTTCCATCGTGCTCTCATTCCTCAATTGGAGCGGCGGCTCAAACATCACATGGGCTGGGCTGGATAATTTCGCGTATATCTTTAAGGATTTCAGCTTTAGTAAAAGCAATTTGGGCATTGCCCTAAAGAATACGGTATTTTACACCGTGGCTACCGTTCCGCTCACAATTGCCTTCGCGCTGGGCCTTGCGCTGGTGCTGAATAAGGCCGTAAAGGGAGCTAATTTCTTTCGCTCCGTGTTTTTCTTTCCCTATGTTGCCTCCTTGGTGGCAATCTGTGTATGCTGGAATTTTCTGCTGATGAAAACCGGCCCGATCAATCAGATTTTAAATGCGTTTGGCGCGAACATGACCAAAAGCTGGACTTCTAGCCGTGATCTTGCCATTTGGGCCATTATTATTGTCAGTGTCTGGCGCAATGCAGGCTATTACATGGTGATGTATTTAGCAGGCTTGCAGGGCGTGCCCGGCGAGCTTTACGAAGCCGCCACCATGGACGGAGCCAACGGCTGGCAAAAATTTTGGAAGATCACCATGCCCATGCTGACTCCCACCACCTTCTTTGTTTCCATTATGATGATTATCAGCTGCTTCAAGATTTACGACGTGGTCGCCATCATGACCCAAGGCGGGCCGGGCCGCGCCACGAAGATGCTGGTTACTTATATTTTTGAGCTAAGCTTCGGTGGCGAAATGATTTCCACCACCGCCCAATACGGCGTAGCCAGCGCTGTTTCCATGGTGCTGCTGGCCATCGTGCTGACGGTTACCTTCATTCAGTTCCGCGCCGAGAAAAAATGGGTGAACTATCTTTAAGAAAGGAGGAAACAATCATGTCCACCATCGCATCGCCCAAAAGAGAAAGTCATGTAACTGCGGCAAAGGTTGTGCTGACCATTCTAAAATACGCCTTGCTGCTATTGTTTACCGCTATCGCGCTGGTTCCGTTCATTTGGATGCTTTCCTCCTCGCTGAAAACCAGCACGGACGTTTTTTCCATCCCGATGAAATGGATTCCTGACACATTCCATTGGGAAAACTACACCCAGATATGGCAAAAGGTGCCGCTGCTCACCTATTTTGAGAATACCACCTATGTAGCGATCATCGTTACAATCATGCAGATTCTCACTTCTTCGTTTGCCGCCTACGCCTTTGCCAAGATGCAGTTTAAAGGCCGCGATTTCCTTTTCATGTGCTATATCGGTACCATTGCGGTACCGTGGCAGGTGTATATGGTGCCGCAGTTCATCATGATGCGCTCCATCGGCCTGTACGACACCATCTGGTCGCTGGTAGTGCTGCAATCCTTCTCCGCCTTCGGTGTGTTTTTGATGCGTCAGTTCTATCTAGGCATTCCCGGCGAGCTGAGCGAGGCCGCCCGCATCGACGGTCTGAACGAATACGGCATATGGGCGCGGATTATTCTTCCGTTGGCAAAGCCTGCGATCGCCACGCTGGCAATCTTCACCTTCGTCAACACTTGGAACGATTACATGGGCCCCATGATCTACCTGACCAGCGACCTGAACAAAACCATTCAGGTGGGTCTGCGCCGCTTTATTCAAGCCTTCTCCGCTGACTATAATCTGATCATGGCCGCGTCGCTATGCTCCTTAATCCCGGTCAGCATCGTATTCCTCTGCCTGCAAAAATACTTTATCGAAGGCATTGCCACCACTGGCTTGAAAGGCTGATCATCATGTTTGCACAGTATCTGGAGGCCCACGATTTGGGGGCGGCGCTCCTTGCGAAAGAGGCTCGCCGCCCCTTTCCTCTGTCCGCAGAGCGGAAACGTTGGAACGAGCTGCCCGAGGCGGTTCGTAAAGAGCTGCTCTTATGGGGAGACGAAGCCAAAAACGGCTATCCCATGGTGACAGCCTGCCAATTCTTAGCCTTTACCCGCACCGGGGATCGGCAAATCTTTGAAGAACCCTATTTTAAGCGCAGAAGGCTGCTGATGGGCGCGGTGCTGGCTGAGTGCGTAGCCGGAGACGGAAGCTATCTGGACGCGGTGATCGACGGTCTTTGGTGCATCTGTGAAGAAACCAGCTGGGTACTCAGCGCCCACAACGGCAGCAGTCATCCCGGCGCGCGCCCGGCCAAGGAGCATCCGCTGCCGGAAAAGCAGAACCCCTACATTGATCTGTTCGCGGCTCAGACCAGCGCTACCCTTAGCTATGCCCTGTACTTTTTGGATCGTCAGCTCAATGCCGTCACGCCCTTGATTGCTCGCCGGGTACGGCAAGAAATTGAACAGCTCATTCTAATTCCCTTCATGATCCGGGATGATTTCTGGTGGATGGGAATGATCCGCAAGGACGTGAATAACTGGACCCCGTGGATCTTATCCAACGTAATCGATACCCTGCTTTTGCTCGTCGATGATCCTGTGCAGCTGACCGACGGGCTAAAACGCGCCCTTCGCATGCTGGACGCTTATTTAGCCGTGATGCCTGCCGACGGCGGCTGCGACGAGGGCTGCAGCTACTGGAACATGGCGGGCGCTTCGCTGCTGGATTGTCTGGAAAGTATTTATCTAGCCACCGGTGGAAAGGTTTCCTTTTATGACGAGCCTCTGATACAAGCTATTGGCGCTTTCCCCGCCAAGGCATATATTGGCAACGGTTATTATTGGAACTTCGCGGATTGCGACGCTAGACCCATGATGGACGGGCAGCGTCTCTATTGCTACGGTCAGCGCACCCACAACCCTGCCCTCACCGCATTGGGCGCTTATACCGCCGCACAGTGCTCCACCGTTCGGCCCATAGACACGCCTCAAATGAATCGAGTTTTGTTTCGCCTGTTCCAAATGCCGCCGCAGCCCCAGACAAAGCCTGTCATTCCCGCCCATGCTTCCCTACCGGCGCTGCAAGTTTTCAGCTGGAATCAAAATGGGCTTTACATTGCGGTCAAGGGCGGTCATAATGGGGAAAGCCATAATCACAACGACGTGGGCAGCTTTTTGGTTTATGCGGACGGACAACCGGAAATTGTCGACGCGGGGAATATGGTCTATACTGCAAAAACCTTCAGCGATCAACGGTATACGCTTTGGAACACCCGTACCCGTAATCACAATCTACCGTTGATCAACGGGATCGAGCAGCAGGCTGGCGCAGAGCATCGGGCGAAAGACGTACAAGCGCAGGAGCATTGCCTATCCATGGAGCTTTGCGACGCTTACCCAGCGGAAGCGGGGTTAACTAGCTTTCAAAGGCGGTTTGTCATAGAGGATGGGCGCATCACCCTTTCTGATTGCATCAGCCTTACGGAGCCAAAGCCTATCACATGGGTTTGGATGCTTCGCTCCAAGCCTGAATGCCATCAAAACGAGTGGTTTTTTGGCAAGCTCAAGCTGACCGTCAGCCCAAGCCTTAGCGCGGAGCTTGAAGAAATCCCCGTTGAGGACGCAAGGATGAGCCAGAACTTCCCGGGCAGTCTGTGGCGATTGAGCTTTACGGCCCCCGCCGCCCTATCGCAGAAACAAAACTATATGATCACAAGGAGCTGATCCAAATGGGAAATCCAGTTTGCAGCAATCCATTGTTAAGCCGTGCCGATGTGGAGCGCGCCGCCGTACAACTGATAGAGCCTTTGCTACCGTTGATGAGCGAAGGCTGCGCCCGTATTCATTTGGGAGATACCGGCGCTGTCTACAGCGATGAAATCGCTGAAATGGAAGCCTTTGCCCGTCCTCTATGGGCGATTGTGCCCATGCTGAAAGGACGCTGTGCGGGCGTTAAGCCCCTGTGGGAAAAATGGCGGCAGGGCATCATTCATGGCGTTGACCCCATGCACCCCGAATATTGGGGCGAAGTGGTGGATTACGATCAACGACTAGTGGAAATGGCTGTTTTCGGCATGGGCATGGCTCTGACCCCCGACGAATTCTTTTTTGATCTGCCCAAGGAAGCGCAGCAAAATCTATACCGCTGGCTCAATCAGATTAACAACCATGATATGCCTAAGAACAATTGGACGTTCTTTCGGGTGTTGGTCAACATCGGCTTTCTGGTATGCGGTCTGCCTTATCCCAAGGAGCGCTTGAAAAAAGACCTTGCCATGATTGAGGAGCATTACGAGGGCGACGGCTGGTACTTCGACTACCCCAACCAACGGGAATACTATACGATGTGGGCGTTCCATTACTATGGACTGGTGTACGCCGCCGTGATGAAGGAGCGGGACGCGAAGCTGTCCGCCGAATACATCCATCGAGCGAAACAGATGGCGACGGATTTTGCCTGTTGGTTTGACCGCAGCGGTGAAGCGCTCCCCTATGGCCGCAGCCTTTGCTACCGTTTTGCCGAAGGCGCGTTTTTCGCCGCCCAAGCGTTAGCCGAGGCGGAAACGGAAGCCGTGGATTACGGCGTGATGAAGCATTTGCTGCTGGGCAATATGCGCAAATGGTTTTCCAAGCCCATTTTTACCCGAGACGGAGTGCTCACCATCGGCTACGGCTATCCGAACCTGCTGATGGCCGAGGGCTATAACGCTCCCGGCTCTCCCTATTGGTCTATGAAGGCTTTTGCCTGTCTGGCATTACCTCAGGAGCATCCCTTCTGGCAGTCGGAGGAAAAAGCAGCTGTTACACCGGAAAAGAGCCTACAGCCCCATGCACGTTTGCTGCTGACCCGCAGTGCGGACGGCAGCCATGTTATGGCCTACGAAGCGGGAAACCATGCCCACGAGCACGCCCATGACGAAGCCAAGTACGAAAAGTTTGTTTATTCCTCCGTTTTTGGCTTTAGCGTTTGCAAAGCCCAGAAGCTGTTAAAGGATGGCGCTTTTGATAACATGCTAGCCTTAAGCGAGGACGGAGACACCTATCATCCCCGTTATGGATGCCTTCACTATGAGCTGACCGAAAAAAGCGTTGTTTCCACTTGGAAGCCCTTTGCCGGTGTGACGGTCACCTCCGAGATCATCCCTATGGGAGAATGGCATGTACGGGTGCATCACATTCACAGCGACCGTGAGCTGTTCGCCGCTGAGGGCGGCTATGCGATCGCCCGCTTCGGGGCGGGAGAAGCCTTACAGAAAGCCGATGCAAAAAGCGCGGCGGTCATTGCGCCTTGGGGCGTTAGCGGTGTGCTGAATCTGAAGGGCTACAGCGAGGGCACGATTGTCATGCCCGAGCCCAACACCAACCTGATGGTTCCCCGCACGCTACTGCCCACGTTGACCGCCAAGCTGCCGGCAGGCGACAGCCTGTTGATTTCAGCGGTCTACGGAACAGCCACCGGCAGTGCGGAGCTATGGAAAAATCCCCCGAAGGAGGTTACAAACAATGCAAACTTGGGCTGATGAGGTATTTGCGAAAATTGTAAAAAAATATGAAAAAAGCGCGGCATTAGCCGCCGAGCAGAAGGTCATTCCCTATTTTGGGGAAAGCGGACGCTGGGTATCTTCCCCTTATGACGGCAACAGCTGGTGGACCAACGGCTTTTGGTCGGGACTGATGTGGCAGCTATACGTTCCCACCCAAAAGGAAATCTTCAAAGCAGAGGCGCTTCGGGTGGAAAAGCTTTTACAGGCTGAATTGATGGCCTTTGACAAGCTCCACCATGACGTTGGCTTCATGTATTTGCCGTCCTCCGGCGTGCATTTCAAACTGACAGACGATGAAACAGCCAAACGGGATTTGCTCCATGCCGCCACTTTGCTGGCCGGACGTTTTAATCCCGTAGGCTATATCAGCGCGTGGAACCAAAACCGCCCCGGTTGGGCTATCGTCGATTGCATGATGAATCTGACGCTGCTCTATCAAGCCAGCGAGCTAACGGGCGACCCCCGTTTTGCCAATGTGGCCCGCATCCACGCAGACACCAGCATTCGGGAGTTTGTCCGGGGGGACGGCAGCTGTAACCATATCGTCATCTTTGATCCGCTGACGGGCAAGGCTTTGGAAAAGCCGGGCGGGCAGGGCTACGAAGCCGGCTCTAGCTGGAGCCGCGGACAAGCGTGGGGGCTGTATGGTTTCACGCTAAGCTATCTGCATACCAAAGAGCAGCGTTATTTAGAAACCGCTTGCCGAATCGCGGATTACTTTATCGCTAACATTCGTCCGGATGGGCTGACCGATTGTGATTTCCGCCAGCCAAAGGAGGAGGAACGCATCGACAATATTGCCGGAGCCTGCGCTGCCTGCGGCTTGCTGGAGCTGGCAAAGCAGGTGGACGCTGAAAAAGCTCAAAGCTATCAAGAGGCGGCGCTTCGCATGCTACAGGCGCTGGACACGCTTTGCGCTGACTGGACGGACGACTGTCCCGGAATTTTACAGAAATGCACCGCCTCGTACCATAATGACGGCGCGGGACGACATGTGAATATCATTTACGGCGATTATTACTTTGTGGAAGCCCTCTGCAAGCTGAGGGGAACAGACGTCGGGCCGTGGATGCCTATAAAAGGGGAATGAAAAGCCATGAGCAAGCTACAAATTATACGTGGGCAGGAGATTCTGGCGCAGAACAGCGGTGCGGGAGAAGTACAGCTTCTATTTACCGGCTCCTATCAGCCGGGCGACCGAATCGTCTTTGAAGCGAAGCAGGAGCATTGCGTTGTGCAGGTAGACCAGTCGCTCACTCCCGCAAGGGTGTTTCTGCCTGACCGCCGCATGGAGTATCGCCTGCCTCTTTCCGGGGATAATCTCGCCGTTTACCCGCCCCATGCCTTTGCGGGAGAAAAGCATTTACTCTCCTTGAAGCCGGACAACGGAAACGAATACCGCAATCTAGCGCTCAACCCTGCCGATCAACGGGGAGAGGTAACTGCCTACCCCCATGCTACCGCCAATGTGGAGACCCGCGATGAGAGCGTCTTTTGCGCCCGAAATGTCATTGATGGGCTGCATATTGCGAACGGTCATGGAGAATGGCCCTATCAAAGCTGGGGAATCGGTGCGCGTACCGACGCTGAAATAACGCTTAATTTTGGCCGCGAGGTAGAAATTGACGCTATGGCGCTATACCTGAGAGCCGATTTCCCCCACGACGCTTATTGGATCGAGGGAACGGCGGAGCTTTCCGACGGCTTTACCACAACCTTTCCCCTGCAGCAGTTGAACGGCGCTCAGCAAATCCAGCTGGGGAAGCATCGCGTACAATGGATTAAGCTTCATCATATGATCAAATGTGATATGCCGTCTGCTTTCCCCGCCTTAAGGCAATGGGAGGTTTACGGCACAGACGTTTATCCCAATACGTAAAGAGGAGCCTGCAACCCAATGAAAGTCAGCCAAGCGCTTCGGGGCGTTGTTTTTGCTCTGCTTGCGGGTATTTGCTGGGGATTATCTGGAACCATGAGCCAATATCTATTTACTGCAAAGGGCGTCAGCTCCGGCTGGCTTACCGTATGGCGCATGCTGTTAAGCGGCGCTATCTTGCTGACCGTGACCGCTATACGCAAGCCAGCCGCCTTAAAACAGGTATGGACAGTAAAGGCTGACACAATCCAGCTGCTATTGTTTGCGGTATTGGGACTTATGGCTGTGCAGTTTTCTTATCTGCAAGCCATTCGTTACTCCAACGCAGGTACGGCGACCGCCATGCAATACTCCGGGGAGGCGCTCATTCTCCTTTATGCCTGCATCACTGAACGGCGCTTTCCCAAGGCCCTAGAGATACTGGCGCTGGTGTTAGCGCTGGGCGGCATCTATCTGCTGGCTACTCATGGCGATCCCAGCAACATGGCGCTCAGTGAGCAGGGGCTTCTCTGGGGCGTTATCGCTGCAATTTCGCTGATGCTTTATACGCTGCTTCCCGCAAGACTGATCCGCAAGTACGATAGCGCCTCCATTACCGGCTACGGCCTGCTGCTTGGCGGGCTTGCGCTTTCCCTATTCGTTCGCCCATGGGAAGAAACGGTAACGCTGGACGGCATGCTGCTGCTGGTGATGACGGGCATTATCCTGATTGGCACGGTGCTCAGCTTTACCATCTACTTGCAAAGCGTAGTAGATATAGGCGGGGTAAAAACCGGCTTGTTAGCCTCGGTAGAAACGATATCCGCCCCCTTCTTTGCCGTAGTGTGGCTTCATACCTCCTTTCAGCCAGTCGACTATCTAGGCTTTGGCTGTATCCTTCTGATGGTGGTGCTACTGGCTGTACCCGCGCTGAAAAAGGAGCTGTCCTCGATCCCATTCTAACCCTTTCATCCCTTCCCCGCTCTGATTGAGCGGGGTTTTTCATTGCGCTTTTACAAATTGACAAAATATGCTATAATGTCGCTACCAATGTTGAACACGAGATTGTTCCCCATAAAATAGGGACGACAAGGCCGTAGAAAGGTTGTAGAACTGTGGAAAATAAACCAAATAAGCAGGGAAAAGTGAATCCGGGCATGCATTCAACATTTCTGACGGTGATTGGCGCCTAATTTCTATATATCGCCTATCAGCTAGCCACAGAGGGGAGCAACGGCTCCGGAGGCATGTCCGCGCCCGTCGCCATTCTATTTACCGTGTTCTTCGCCTTAGCCGGGTTAGGCGTTTTGTTTTACGCCGCGCGCCTCTGGCGGCGGAGTAAGCAAGAAAGCCCGCAGGACGCTTCCGAAAGCGACGATTCCGCATCAAATTCTGAACAGAACGACTCAACGCCATTCAAATGAAAACAAAAGTACAGCGCACCATTCCCCCAACGCTGTTGATCAGCGTGTTTGTGGTTGCTATGCTAGTTGCGCTTATTAACATGCAAGCGCGTATTGGCAGCCTGCCGGGAACGCAAACGGAGGCGGGGCATTCCTATCGTTACCATTTTGCCATGGTTGTCAATAGCGACGAAACCCCCTTTTGGCAATTTGTCTATACGGGCGCTCAACAGCGAGCCGCCCAGCAGGACGCCTACGTGGAGCTGATGGGCTCCAATTTAAACGAATATTACGCGGTAAGCGATCAGTTCCAAATGGCGGCATATGCAGGCGTGGATGGAATTTTCATCGTTCCTGACGGTGAGGACTATACCAACGAGCTGATTGGGAGAGCGGTGCAAAGCTCCACCGCCCCCACACCCGTACTAACGCTGATGGAAAACGACTCCAACAGCGGACGCTCGGGGTACGTGGGCATCAATAATTATGAGCAAGGCGGGGCTTACGGGCGGCTCATTGCAGAAATAGCCGAAACCAAAAGCATACGCAGCGTCATGCTGTTGGCTAACGCTACCCGCGGCGAAGATCAAAAGGGCGGCTATTCGGGCGACGTTATTTATTCCAGCCTGATTGAATCCCTTAATAAAAGCGGCCTAGGCGATACAATCACAGTGGATGTGCGGGCTGTGGATCATCAGAATGTTTTTGCCTGTGAAAAGGATATAAAGCTGCTATTCCAAAGCGGCGAAGTACCCGATGTTTTGATTTGTCCCGATTATCGCTTTACCATCAGTGCGGCCCAGGTGCTGGTGGATCAAAATCTGGTGGCACAGGTTAGCCTGCTGGGCGCGTCGCTTAGCCGAGAAATTCTGGAATACGTGAGCAAGGGAACTATTTCCGCTGTTGTAACTGTCGATCCCTACCAGCTGGGCAGCGTAAGCGTGGATGAAATGATCGAGCTGATGCAAAACGGCCGCACCAACGATTTTACCGCATTGGAAACCATCCTCATCAATCAGGATAATGTGGATGAGTACGCTCTTGCGTTTGCGGAGAAACAGCCATGAAGAGAATACCGCTTTGGTTCCGTCGGCAAAGCCTGCAAAAGAAGCTTATCATGGCGTTCCTGCTCACGATTCTGATTGCTCTGGCACTGAACATCAGCCTGTACAGCCAGTCCAGCCAGATTGCCGCCAGCGTTTCTACGATTTACGAAAGCAATATCAGCCTTTCCTCGCTGCGGGAAACGCTGGTAAGCATCCACAGCAATCTATACGCCTATCTCAGCGGAAACTATAAATCCCTTAACTCTTACTATTCGGAGCGGCAGCGCCTGACCAATTCAGCTGCCTCCTTAAACGATCGTTCAACGGACAATCCGGCGCGCTTAGCCGAAAAAAACATTCGCGGTCTGCTATTTAGCTACATCGAGCGCGCAGACAGCGCGGTGGCGGGTCATCGCGGAACGGATGTAGCCCAATATGGCGCAGATTACGAGGAAGCCGTCCAGATTTATCGTTATCTGCAAGCGGTCCTTAACACGCTTAACGAGGAGCGCTTTGCGGAAAACACCGTAAGCTACCAGCTACTGCTGGAAACCCAGCGTTATACGCAAAAAATGAATCTGTTCATCGTGGCGCTGATGACCATGGCGGAGCTGGCAGTGCTGATTGTTTTCACTCGTCAGTCCATGCGCCCCCTTGTGGCCCTCAGCGAGCGGGCTACCCAAGTAGGTCATGGCCAGCTTGACCTTCCTCAGCTGGAGGTAACCAGCGGCGACGAAATCGGTCAGGTGACGGAAGCCTTTAACGCCATGACCATACGCCTTAACGAGTATATCCATAATCAACAGGAAGCCTTTCAAAAGGAAAACAGGCTAAAGGAGGAGCAGCTCCGGCTGGAAGCGCTGCTCAAGGACGCACAGCTGGGGGCGCTGCAAGCGCAAATCAACCCGCACTTTTTATACAACACGCTCAACGCAGGCAGTCAGCTTGCCATGCTGGAGGGGGCGGAACGAACCTGTCAATTTGTCAGCTGCGTCGCGGACTATTTCCGTTATAATCTGCGCCGTTCGGGCAAGGATGTGACCCTGCAGGAGGAGCTTGAGCAGGCAGATAATTACTTTTTCATTATCAACACACGCTTTGCGGGGGAAATCAAATGCATCAGGCAGATTCCCAACGAGCTTCCACCCGTCAGTCTACCGGGGATGGTATTGCAGCCCATCGTGGAAAACGCCATCAGCCACGGCTTACACGATCAAGAGGGCGAAAAGCGCCTGACCTTTTCCGTAACGGAGGAAGCCACGCGTGTCATTGTAAGCGTAAAAGACAACGGATGCGGAATGCCCCAAGAAATGATCGATCGCTTTTTGGCGCCAACTGTGGAGCCTTCCTCCAAGCCGGACGATCAGCATGGAATCGGTTTGGCGAACGTAATCAGTCGTCTGCGCTTATACTTCGGGCGCGACGACGTTATGGAGATTATCAGCGGCGGAGACTTTGAAGGCACCGAGGTGCGGATTCTCATCCCGAAAGGAGCGTGTTCCAATGTATCGGATCATACTGGCGGATGACGAGGGCCTAGAGCTCGAATCATTGCGTTTCATTCTGGAAAAAGCCTTTGGGGACGAATGTGTGATTGAAACAGCCAAAACCGGCCGCACGGTGATTGAGCTGAGCGAGCGCTTTCATCCCGATATCGCCGTGATGGACATCCGCATGCCGGGAATCAACGGTATCGACGCTATGCGCGAAATTCGGCGTTTCAATACCAGCGTGCGCTTTATTGTGCTATCGGCTTACGATAGCTTTGATTATGCCAAGGAAGCCATCTCCTTAGGCGTTTCCAGCTACCTTACCAAGCCTGTCCACCGGGACAGCATCGTAGACGCTCTGCGCTCCGCCATGACGGAGATCGACAGTGAGCGCAGCCGTCTGAAGAAAAACCTACTGCTGCGTGAAAAGCTGGAAAACGCCATCCCCATGCTGGAAGCCGGGCTGCTGGACTCGTTATTACTTCGCCGGGATCATAAAAGCATGCTTCGGGACTATATCGACATGCTGGATATTCAGGAGGACGGCGGGTATTTTCTGGCGATTGATTTCCAATCGGAGGTTGAAGCAGGCGGCAATCTGGAAGTGGTGCGCAGCTATGAATGCGCCAAGCGGCTGATTACCGACGTTTTCCGTCACGCCATCAGCCAGCTGATGGGCAATCGAATCCTAGCCGTTGTTTTCTGCATGACTCCCAAGGACGAATACCAAAGCCGCGTACAGGTGCTGGAACGGGTCCGGGAGTTGAAAAAGCGGCTGACGGAGGCGACGGAGCTTCCCGTTGCCATCGGAATCGGCTCTATCTGTCCAATTGAAAGCCTCTCGGATTCCTACGATCAGGCGCTGGCGGCGCTGGAAAGACGCATCAGCTCCGTGTCCCATTTTAACGATCTGCCGCTATCCAAGCGCTGGGAGGAAGGCTACCCCTCAGAGGAGGAATACGCGATGTACGCCTCTGCCGAGAAGGGAGACGTAACCGCCACCTGCTACCATGCAAACGCGTTCTTTTCCATGATGGTGCGCAATTACACCGATCACCCCATGGATGTAAAGCTTAAGGTGCTGGAGCTGGTGATGCGGGTGGAATATATCGCCTTTCACACCGGAGGGCAGACCTACCATTTCATGCAGCGGCAGGGCTACATGGAAGCGGTGCTTGCTATCGACGATTTTGAAAAGCTTCGCCAATGGTACCTAAACAAGGTGCGCCTTGCCACGGAAAACATCGTGGGCGACAAGGAGAAAACCAGCCAGTCCATTGTGGAGCAGGCCAAGCAATATATTGATCAGCATTTTGCCAAGGACATTACCCTCAATAGCATCTCCCGGGAGATGCACGTCAGCCCTTACTATTTCAGCAAGCTATTCAAGGCCACCACAGAGCAGAACTTTATTGAATACCTTACGCAGCTGCGTATGGAAAATGCGAAGTCAAGGCTTTCCGGAACCAACCAAAGCGTGAAGGAAATTTGCCTGAGCATCGGATATAACGACCCAAACTATTTCAGCCGTTCCTTTAAAAAGTATGCAGGGCTGTCCCCTAGCGAATACAGAGAGGAATTTGGAAAATGAAAAAATTCGGATGGATCGCCCTCTTGCTTTTATCCATGCTTCTGTGCTCCTGCTCCCCAAGGGCTGTGGAATCTACGTCCGTCCAAGAGGCGGCGAAGGTTCCGCAAATCGGCCTGAGTATGGATTCCTTTGTGATTGAACGCTGGCAACGCGACCGGGATGTATTTGTAGCCCATGCCAAGGAGCTTGGCATGGAGGTACTGGTACAGGATGCAGGCGGAGTGGTCAGCGAGCAGCAGGAGCAAATCCGCTATTTTATAAAGAAGGGCGTTCAGGCCATCGTCATTGTAGCCGTGGACGGCTCCAGCCTAAAGGAGGTTGTGCAGGAAGCAAGGGCGGCGAATATCCGCGTCATCGCCTATGACCGGATGATCTTGGACGCGCCTGTGGATTTATATATTTCGTTTGACAACGAACAGGTTGGCAGGCTGATGGCCCAGAATTTAGTGGATAACGTACGTAAAGGGGGAAAAATCGCGTGCATCAACGGCTCCGATACGGACAACAACGTTACGGAGGTGCGTAAGGGTTTCCTTGACGTGATTGGAAAGAGTACCCTAGAGATTGTCTATACCGCCTACTGCCACAACTGGGAGGCCGAGGACGCCTATAACTATGTACAGCAGCTTTTGCAGGAGGGGATTGCCTTCGACGGCATCATGTGCGGCAACGACGATTTAGCCAGCATGGTATATAAGGCGCTTAGCGAGCGAGCCTTGCTTGACAGCGTATTTCTGGTGGGGCAGGACGCGGATTTAGCGGCATGCCAACGAATTGTGGTGGGTTGGCAGAGCATGACGGTACACAAGCGGGTGGAGGATTTAGCCTGCCGCGCGGCGGAGAGCGTAAGCACGCTGATAAACGGCGGAACGGTAGACGCGCCGCGGGTCATGAGCAACGGCATGATGGATGTACCCAGCATTCTGCTGGAGCCAATAGCGGTCACCGCGGAAAATATGGACAGTATTGTGATTAACAGCGGTTTTCATACCCGGGACGACGTATACGCCAACGTTCGACAAAAATAAGCTGGATATATTTGTTAGTCTATAAAGAAATGCACAATTTTGTCCAGCTTATGCGGACGAATATCCACCATTCAGAACAAAAACAAACAGACGCAAGCAAAAAATATCTATTTCAAAAGCGGTCTATTTTCGATAGGATATAGTTACACTTTTTCAGGGACCAAAATTAAAAGGAGGAATTGATATGAAAAAGTTGCTTGCTCTGGTTTTGTCCTTGGTTATGATGTGCAGTTGCATCGTAATGGCTTCTGCCGAAGCCCCTGCCAAGATCGGTATTTCCATGCCCACTCAGTCCTTGGAGCGCTGGAATCGCGACGGTTCTTATCTGGACGAGCAGTTCAAGAGCGCCGGCTTTGATACCATCCTGACCTACTCCGACAACGACTCCGGCCGTCAGGTCAACGACATTCAAAATATGCTGTCCGACGGCGTGAACCTGTTGATCATCGCCGCCATCGATGGCGAAGCTCTCAACACCGTGATGGACGAGGCCGCCGAGGCTGGCGTACCCGTGATCGCTTATGACCGTCTGATCATGAACGACGCTGTGAGCTACTATGTTTCCTTTGATAACTACACCGTTGGCACCTTGCAGGGCCAGTACGTTGAAACCGCTCTGGATCTCGCCAATGCTGGCGACAAGACCTACAACATCGAATTCACCGCCGGCGACCCCGCCGACAACAACGCCGGTTACTTCTTTGGCGGCGCTTACGACGTGTTGAAGGGCTACATCGAAGCCGGTACCCTGAAGGTTGTTTCCGGCCAGACCGAGTTTAGCGCCGTAGCCACCGCTGCGTGGTCTACCGACACCGCTCTCAACCGTGCCAGCAACCTGTTGGCTTCCTACTATGCGGACGGCACTGTGCTGGATGCTTGGCTGTGCTCTAACGACTCCACCGCCATGGGCGTTGCTCAGGCCATCGAGTCCAACTATGCCGGTAACAACGCGGTAGTCGTAACCGGTCAGGACGGCGACATTGCCAACCTCGCCAACATCGTTGATGGCAAGCAGACCATGACCGTTTACAAGAACGTGAAGAACGAAGCAGTCGTTACCTTGGCTCTGGCTAAGGCCATGATCGCTAACGAAGAAATCGGCGAAGCGCTGGCTTCCTCCTTCGGCGTAGCATGCGCTTACGACGTAGAATCCTACGAGACCAGCGAAGGCCACAAGTGCCCCAGCTTCCTACTGGTTCCCTCTGTCATCACCAAGGACAACCTGCAGGAGCTGGTTGACACCGGGCTGTATGTCATGGGCGACGATGGCTATCTGAAGGCTGCCGAATAATCCAAACGCCTCTACAAAACATGCGGGGCTGTATCACTAAGGAACGAGAGACAGTAGGGGTTTCCACCCCTACAACCCCGACAAGGGTTAACGCCCTTGACCCATTATTGCCCGTCTATGGCGGGCAATGGTGGGATTCATAAGGGCAACGCCCTTATGCGGTGGGTTTGGGAGGCGGAGCCTTCCAACGTCCTCAGTGATACAGCTCCGTTTTTGCGAGATGTCAGAAAGGAGGAACTTCGCTTTGGCGGATACAATTTTGGAAATGAAGTCCATTACCAAGGAATTCCCCGGCGTCAAGGCGTTGGATAATGTGAACCTCGTCGTTGAACGCGGTGAGATTCACGCGCTGATCGGTGAAAACGGAGCGGGAAAATCCACGCTGATGAACGTGCTTTCGGGCATCTACCCTGTGGGCACATACGCGGGCGAAATCTACTACAACGGAGAGCTATGCCAATTCCACAACCTACGGGAAAGCGAAGAAAAGAATATTGTCATTATTCATCAGGAGTTAGCGCTGATACCGCTCCTGACCATTGGTGAAAACATGTTCCTCGGCAACGAATACCGTAATCGCCTAGGGGTGATTGATTGGGAAAAAACCTATGCCGAGGCAGAAAAACATATGCAGCAGGTAGGTCTGCACGAATCCGCCAGCACGCTCATCAAGGATATCGGCACAGGCAAGCAGCAGCTGGTAGAAATTGCGAAAGCCTTCTCTAAAAATGTGAAGCTGTTGATTTTGGACGAGCCTACTTCTTCTCTTAACGACGAGGACGCCAAAATGCTTTTGGATCTTCTGATTGCGTTTAAGGAGCAGGGGCTGACGTCCATTATTATCACCCATAAGCTGAACGAAATTATTTATTGCGCTGACAAGGCTACGATCCTACGAGACGGCGCCACCATTGAGACGCTTGTAAAGGGCGTTGATGAGATGTCCGAGGATCGCATCATCAAGGGCATGGTAGGCCGTCCCATGGCGGACCGCTACCCCCTACGGCAGCACAATGTGCAGCCCGAGGTTGCCTTGGAGGTGCGCAATTGGTCGGTATATCACCCCCTGTACCCCGAAAAAACCGTTGTGGACAACGTATCCTTCAAGGTTCACAAGGGCGAGGTGGTCGGCTTTTCCGGCTTGCAGGGCGCAGGGCGCACGGAGCTGGCGATGTCGATTTTCGGCAGGAGCTATGGCTCCAGCATTACCGGCGAGCTTTTCATCAACGGTAAGCCCGCTCAATTTAAAAATCCCGAGGCCGCGATTCGTCAAGGGTTGTCCTACGTTACTGAAGACCGCAAAACAAACGGCTTAATCCTTGGTGAGAGCATTCGTATGAATACGACGCTGGCCCGTATGGATAAAATCTGTAACCATTCCATCATTAACAACGACTTGGAAAAACAAAAAGCCGAGGAAATGAAAGAGGAAATGGGAACAAAAACGCCTACTGTAGAGCAGGTGATCGGCAATCTTTCCGGCGGCAACCAGCAAAAAGCGTTGCTGGGCAAATGGATGTTTACCGATCCAGAAATTTTAATTCTGGATGAACCTACCCGGGGAATCGACGTAGGCGCAAAGTATGATATTTACTGCCTGATTAACCGCATGGTTGAGCAGGGCAAAAGCGTCGTGATGATTTCCTCTGAAATGCCGGAGCTGCTTGGCATGTGCGACCGCATCTATGTCATGAATGAAGGCAAGCTGCTAGCCGAGCTTGACGCGAAGCAAGCCACGCAGGAATCGATTATGGGATACATCATTCGCGCTGGCAGCAATTAAGATAAATCTGAAAAGGAGAGCCGCTTATGACAATCAAGGGAAACGTCGTGCCCCCCAAAAGTGCCGAGCATTTTGACGTGAAAAAATTTCTGACCCGCTATTCCATGGTCATCGCATTGGTTGTGGTGTTCGTTCTATTTTATTTTCTGACGGATAAGCGTCTGTTGCTGCCGCAAAACATGTCCAACCTGCTGCTGCAAAACGGATATGTGCTCATTATGGCCTGCGGCATGCTGCTCTGTATTCTGACCGGCGGTAACATCGATCTTTCGGTTGGCTCTGTGATCTGCCTAGTGGGCGGCGTTGCGGCGGTGATGATTACCAATCTTGGTGCGAATGTATACCTGACCATCGGTCTTTGTCTGCTCATCGGCCTTGCGGTTGGTATGTGGCAGGGCTATTGGATCGGCTATGTGCGCATTCCCCCGTTCATTACCACCCTTGCCGGCATGTTCATCTTCCGTGGCTTGGGCCGTCTTGTCTTGGACAGCAAAACCGTTGCCGTCCAAACCAAGGATTTCCTGAATATCTTTACTTCTTATGTTCACATTCCCGGGCTTGACTTGGTATCCACTAAGGAATTCCCCATCGACAACCCCCACATCTGGTCACCGTTGATCATCGGTGTTCTCGCAGCCGCGTTCATCATCTTTCGAACCGTGCGTTCTCGGGCGAAAAAAGCGCGCAACGGCTACGCTCAAAGCAGCGCTATCAGCGATTACGGCAAGAGCGGCATGATCGCGCTGGTGTTGCTATGGTATTGCTGGAAGCTAAGCCAGTATAAGGGCATTTCCGTCATGCTGTTGTGGGTGGTGGCTATTTGCCTGATCTATAACTTTATCACCTCCCGCACCTCCTTTGGCCGATATTTCTACGCGGTAGGCGGCAATGAAAAGGCAACCCGGTTATCAGGTATCAACACCAACAAGGTATATTTCCTCGCCTATGCTAATATGGGTCTGCTGGCAGGCCTGTGCGGTCTGCTGTGCCTTGCCCGCGTAGGCTCGGTCAGCGGCGCTACCGGCACCTCCTTTGAGATGGATGCTATCGGCTCCTGCTTTATCGGCGGCGCTTCCGCGTACGGCGGCAGCGGCACAGTCAGCGGCGTGGTCATTGGCGCGTTGCTGTTGGGCGTTATTAACATGGGTATGTCCATTATGGGCATTACGGACTCTTGGCAGTACGTCGTCAAGGGCGGCGTGCTGCTGGTCGCCGTTATCTTCGACGTTGTTTCCAGCCGTAAGTCCGGCAAGGCGTAAGCCTGCTACCCCATTCATGCGAAACATACTGTGCCTCGACATTGTGTCGAGGCACAATTTTTTCTTAGTGATCATCGTTACTCGCGTCACAATAGCAACTATCAACGTATATTCACCCCGCTATCCCCTCCCCGCCAAACCCACGCCTTTCCCCCATCCTCACGCCGCTCCCCAACAGCGGCGATAGCGAGGGAGGCCAAAAGCCCCGCTCGTTTTGATGGAGGATGAAGGGGCGCGTGGGAGGCGGAAGCCCCTCCATGTTCCTACCCAACTCCCATCGCCTCCCGAATAGCGCCCCGCCTCCTTCAAAACGGGCAATTAGGGCTTTTGGCTGTACGAGCGTGCCGCAGCTTTCTGTTTCTCTTTCCGGAAAGAGAAAAACGGGGTCAAGGGGCGTTAGCGCCCTTGCGTCCTCCCCTTGCGGAGAACACTATTTGACAGTTGAAAACCCATGGTATAGAATAGAGCTGTCCCAAATGAACGTAAACAATGGAGGGTTATTTCGATGAACTGCATTCGAAAGCTGACAGACGATTTGCTCTGGGTAGGCGGAAACGACCGCCGACTCCATTTATTTGAAAACGCCTATCCTCTCCCCGATGGCATCAGCTATAACGCCTACCTGCTGCTGGATGAGAAAACCGCATTGCTGGATACCGTAGACCGGGCGGTGGGCGATGAATTTTTTGAAAACCTAAACGCCGGGCTTCAAGGCCGAGAGCTGGACTATGTGATCATCAATCATATGGAGCCGGATCACTGCGGCACGCTGGCAAGACTTCTGCTGCGCTATCCCGATGTAACAGTGGTTAGCAATGATAAGGTTTTCACAATGATTCATCAGTTCTTCGGCGATGAAGCGTCCATCGGTAATGCAGTGTCGGTTGCCGAGGGCAGCACGCTGTCGCTGGGCCGTCATCAGTTGACCTTTGTCATGGCGCCTATGGTACATTGGCCGGAGGTAATGGTTACCTACGACCAAACAACAGGCGCCTTGTTCTCCGCCGACGCCTTTGGTACCTTCGGTGCTCTGGACGGCTGCCTTTTTGCAGACGAGGTTGATTTTAACGGGCATTGGCTGGATGAAATGCGTCGCTACTATACCAATATCGTGGGTAAGTACGGCGGCCCCGTACAAACGCTGCTGAAAAAAGCAGCCGGACTAAAGCTTCAGATGATCTGTCCGCTTCATGGCCCAATCTGGCGGGAGCATATGGATTGGCTGGTGGAGAAGCATCAGCTGTGGAGCGCCTACACCCCGGAGGATGAAGGCGTGCTGGTGGCTTATGCTTCCATTTACGGGCATACAAAAAACGCCGCGGAGGTGCTGGCTCGTGAGCTTACACTAGCTGGCGCCAAAAAGGTGCGGCTCTATGACGTTTCCGAGACTCATCCTTCCTATTTGGTTGCCGAAGCCTTTCGGTCGAGCCGGTGGGTCTTTTTAAGCGCCACCTATAATGCGGGCATTTTCCCGGCAATGGAAACATTGCTAAACGACTTGAAGGCTCACGGCTTGCGCAACCGCAAGGTTGCTCTGGTAGAAAACGGCTCTTGGGCTCCCGCCGCCGGGAAGCTGATGAAAGCGGTTCTGGAAAGTATGAAAGATATCCAAATGGTAGAGCCTATGGTAAGCGTTCGGTCAGCACTGCGAGAAGAACAGCTGGCCCAGCTTACGACGCTGGCGCGGGAGCTGCTTTCCTAAACGCTCCCGGATCAGGAGGCGGCAAAGATGTGCGGTAGATACTATATTGCCTATGATGAAGAGGATGAGCGGATGAACGCCATCCTGCGAGAAATCAACCACGGCATTCCCTCCTCTGTGGAAGAAGGCTTTCAACCCAGGGAGGTTTTCCCGGGGAGCCTTGCCCCTGTTCTGGTGCCGTTTGAAAACAAAAACGCCCCGCGCCTGATGCGCTGGGGCTTTCCTCGTTATGGCGGGAGCGGCTTGGTCATCAATAGCCGTAGCGAAAAGTCGGATTTCACCCCCATGTTTCAAAAGGCAATCCGGGAGCGGCGGTGTCTGATTCCTGTTACCGGCTTTTTCGAATGGCGGCATACCCCCAGCGGCGCTAAAAAAAGCAAGGAAAAATTCTCCTTCCGTAGCGAAAAATCGTTAATAGAGCACCGCCCCATGTATTTAGCGGGGATTTACGGGCTTTTCTCCGGCGGCTTCGAGGGCGGCGGTTATGACGGTTATGCCATTCTGACACAAGCAGCTGACGAGCAGATGCTCCCCTACCATGACCGTATGCCTGTCATCCTTGAGGAGGAAGAAAAGAAAAAGGCGTGGCTCTTTGCCCCGCCCGATTATCCTTATGGAGAGCTGCGGTCGATGTTTACACCGCCGAGGTTGATTGTGAACCCGGCAGAATAACGACCCGTCCATTAGATAAATTTCCCACGAAAGCGCAAGGATTGAAGCTCATTCACAATCCTTGCTTTTTTGTAGCCAGCGTACAGACTCTGTCAGCCCGGCAATGCTTTTGGTTTCCAAAACAATCCGGGCGTTGGCTTCATCGGCCAAAGTCAGGTATTTTTGCAAATCCAGCACACCGGTTCCCAACGCTAAATGATCCTTCTTTTCGGTGGCGTCATGCAGATGCATATGGCAAAGCCTGTCCTTGCGTTTTAAGATTATCTTTTCGTCAGCGCCGCCGCTACGGTAATTGTGTCCAATATCGTAGGTTAAGCCAAAGCAAGGGCTTTCGAGCAGCAAATCAATAGCCTCTATCTGAAAAGCTTGATATCCGTCGCTATTTTCGATGCAAATCGCAATATTCGCGCCGCCAATCGCCTGCTCGCATCGATCTCGAAATTCCGTTATGCTTTTCAAATATACGTCTTTAAACCGGTCAAACAGATAAACCCGCTGATTAGGTAATGTAAAATAGACGCCGCTGGAAAGGTGCATGTTCAGCACGGGCGACCCCAGAAGCTTCGCAAGCGCAATGGTTTCCAGCACCGTTCGGCTGTAGGCTTGGGCAATATATGGATTAAAATCACTGATATTCAGGTTTTCATCCAGATGCAGGGTATAGTAAATTCCATATTGCGTCGCGATTTCATTAGCATGAGCGATATCCATTTGATTCAGCTGATATTGGGGAAGATTCATATTCAGCTCAATAAACTGTAGGTTCAGTGCGCCGCATAGAGCGGCGCACTCTTCTAACGTCAAGGTCTCGATCAACGTTGGCATGCCAAAATCGTTCATTTTCGCTCTCTTATGCTTCCACCCAGCCACGGGAGCGTTCCACCGCACGATGCCAGCCGTACAGCGCCAGCTCCCGGTTATGCTCGTCCATTCTGGGGGTGAAGGTCAAGTCCGGCTTGACCATGGAGGCGGCTTCCTCCTTTGTGGCAAACAGCCCCACGCCAATGCCAGCCAGCAGCGCTGCGCCCAGCGCGGTTGTTTCCAAAACGACAGGCCGTACTACCGGCAAGCCCATGATATCCGCCTGAAACTGCATCATGAAACCGTTAGCGCTGGCTCCGCCATCCACATTCATTTGATGGGGCTTGCGGTTACCCCGGTCCGCCACCATGGCGCTGTATAAATCATGGCTTTGGTAGCAAATAGCCTCCAATGCCGCGCGCACAATATGCGCCCGATTGGTTCCACGGGTCATTCCGACAATGGTTCCCCGGCTGTACATATCCCAATAGGGCGCGCCAAGGCCTGTAAAGGCGGGTACCAAAAATACACCCGCCGTATCAGGTACGCTCTGCGCTAGCTGTTCGCTCTCCGCCGAGGTCTTGATCATTTTTAGCTCGTCCCTGAGCCATTGCACCGTAGCCCCGCCCATAAAAACGCTGCCCTCCAGCGCATAGGTGGGCTGCCCCTTCAAGCGCCATGCCATGGTGGTCAATAGCCCGTTATGGCTTTCCACCGGCAGCTCGCCGGTGTTCATGAGCATAAAGCAGCCCGTGCCATAGGTGTTCTTTACCATGCCAGGTTCAAAGCAGGCCTGCCCGAATAGGGACGCGTGCTGGTCGCCCGCCATAGCCGCCACAGGAATGGGGCGGCCCAAGATCTCCGGCCGCAGATTACCAATGACCTGCGCCGTATCTACCACTTGGGGCAGAACCTCCTTGGGAATGTTGAGCATAGAGAGAAGCTCGTCGTCCCAGCTTTGGGTGTGAAGGTTGAACAGCATGGTGCGTCCCGCATTGGTAGCGTCGGTCACATGAGGGCGACCCTCCACCAGATTCCATGCCAAATAGCTGTCCACCGTGCCGAAGCACAGCTCACCTTTAGCGGCCTGCTCGTGAAGGTTTAGGGTATCCAGCAGATAGGCTAGCTTTGTACCGCTGAAATAGGCGTCGGGAACCAGACCCGTCTTTTGACGGATCATCTCTCCCTTGCCTGCCTTCAAAAGCCGTTCCACATAAGGCGCGGTGCGGCGGCATTGCCAGACAATAGCGTTATGCACACAGCGTCCTGTTTCCCTTTCCCATAGCAAGGTTGTCTCCCGTTGATTGGTAATGCCGATAGCCGCAATATCCCGCACGTCTACGCCGCTCATCTTAACCGCTTTTTGCAGCGCGGTCACCTGTGTGTTCAGGATGTCCTCCGGGTCATGCTCCACCCAGCCCGGCTGCGGATAGTGCTGCTTGAACTCAATCGCGTGAGACGCCAGCGTTTGCCCCTGTTGATCAAAGACGATCGCCCGGCTGGAGGTGGTTCCCTGATCCAGCGCCACCAAAATGTTTTTACTCATGATGCCTTCCTCCTTTTATAAAAATAACGCTTCCTTACGCCGCGCCATTTCTTCGACGCGGTCAATATATACCGATACGTTGGTTACGTTGGGCGCGCGCTCAATACGCAGCTCGCGGTCCGGAAAAACCCGCTTGCTGATCGCGCCCGCGCCTACGGCGATGACGGAGCTGGTTTCCTCCATCATATCGATATTATAAAGACAAGCCGCGCCCTTTCGGGCGTATCCCACATTCTGCTGCCCAGCCATGTATTTCTGACGGTATAAGTAATAGGGCGAAAAGCCAAGAGCCCGCGCCGTTTCCCCGCCTAAGCGCACCATTTCAGCCGCGTCGAATGCATCCGGCAGAGGCGCGTGCTCCAAATTCAAACGGCTGGACCGCTTAATCGCCAAGGTGTGCACTGTCAAGCTATCCGGCTTGAGCGTCGCAATTTCCTCCATGGTATGGGCGAAGTGAGCCACCTTCTCGCCCGGTAGCCCAGCAATCACGTCCATATTGATATCCTCAAAGCCCATTTCCCGCGCCAGCACAAACGCATCCACCGTCTGCTGGGCGGTATGATCCCGCCCAATGCGACGCAGGGTTTCATCGTTCATGGTCTGAGGATTGATGCTGATACGGCCTACCTTTAACCGGCGCAATACGCTAAGCTTGCCGGGCGTGATGGTATCAGGCCGTCCTGCCTCCACCGTATATTCGCACGCATCGGGGAATTGCTCCATCACCGCATCCATAAGCCGAGTAAATTCATTTTCCCCAAGGGCGGTTGGCGTGCCGCCGCCTACATAAACCGCGCGAAGCTTAAGGCCAGCTTTGGTAAAAAGCCGTCTAGCCTCTCCAAGCTCCCACAGCACCGCCTGCATATAGGGCGGTATCAGCTTTCCCTTTCCCACCGCTTCACCGGGAAAGGAACAGTAGGCGCAGCGCGTACGGCAAAAAGGGACGGATACATATAAATCGGCTTCCCTTGGGTTAGGGCTTGGCAAGGTCTGCTGCACGGTTACGATCTCCCTTAGCAGCTCCGCCTTTTCCGGGGTTACGTCAAAATCATGCTCCACAGCCAGCACCGCCTGCGCCATGGTCATGCCGTCTGCCAAACGCTCGTATAGCAGCCGTGTGGGGCGAATCCCCGTTAACGACCCCCAAGGGGGATGAACGCCGGTCATTTCCTTTAACAGCTCATACAGCGTTACCTTGCACAGCCGTTTGATATGGCGCTTATGAATCAGCTCCCGCCGCTCGTCCTCTACTGCGGGAATTGGCAGCGTTTTTTTCATGATATGGCCTTCAAAGGTAAAGGAACAGCTCCATTGACCGTTTTCCTCGGAAAACTGATGCACAAGCGGCTTAAAGCCCATCGGCGCGTCGCCAATCGCAAAGCCTTCAACCTTAAAAAAGAGCTTTAAAACCTCGCAGAATTCATTTGCCAGCTTGGCAAGGGGTGTTTGAACCGCTACTGATATTTCCGTCACAGGCTATCCCCCCGTCCCGCGATGGTGATATCGCCATGACCGGGATAAGCTGTACGCTTGGGCGTTAGGTGAAATAGCTTTCGCAGGCTTTCCTTCAGCTTCATAAAATCGCCGTCGTCAAAGTCGGTACGGCCATAGCCGCCGTTAAAAAGCGTGTCTCCGCAAAAGACGCATTCGTCGCCCTGCGCTAAGTAGCAGCAGCTTCCCTCGCTATGCCCGGGGGTATGGAGCACCTCCAAAGCAATCCCGCCCAAGGTAAGCCGTTGCCCGTCTACAAGCAAAATCGGCTGGGTTTTTACCGTCAGATGCTCGCCAAAGCACTCGCTTACGTTTCCCTTTGCATCTGTAAGCTTAGCCGCATCTGCTTCGTGAACATACAGCGGAACGCTATATCGCTGGCAAAGCTCGTCCACCGCGCCCATGTGATCAAAATGCCCATGAGTGAGAAGCACGGCTACAGGCTTGCGGTTCCCAATCAATGCAACAATACGGGAGGCTTCCGCGCCGGGGTCTATCACCAACACCTCATGGGTTTCCGTGTTTTCCACTACGTAGCAATTGGTCTGTACCTCTCCCACGACGATCGTATCCACCTTCAGCTTCGGCATGGCTTGAGCTCCTTTTTTACAATATTTTTCGGGAATCCAGCAAAATCGTGACCGGGCCGTCATTCACCAGACTCACCTTCATATCCGCGCCAAAAACGCCCACGCCCACCGTGATCCCCATATCGCGCCACGCGGTTACCAGTCTTTCATACATAGGGTCTGCCACTTCCGGCCTAGCGGCGGTAATAAAGCTGGGTCTGCGCCCACCCCGAGCGTCCCCAAGCAAAGTGAACTGGCTTACCGCTAATATGCCGCCGCCGATATCCATGAGAGACAGGTTCATCTTGCCTTCTTCGTCCTCAAAGATTCGCAGATTGGGAACCTTTTTGCGGATATACTCTAAATCCGTGTCCGTATCGCCGGTTTCCACCCCAAGCAATACCAGAAATCCATGCCCTACGGTTCCCACCGTCTGTCCCTCTACCTTAACGGACGCTTCCGTTACCCGTTGAATCACTGCCCTCACAGAAGGTCACGCTCCTTTACCATCGAACATAGAGATTAAAATCACTGTCGCTGCCAGCCATATCTAGCACATAGCTTTCCGCAATATAATCAAGGGTAGCGTCCGTTAGGATGCCGCGATAGTCCTCCGGCTCCCATTGGAAAACCAAAAACTGAATGTCGTTTGTCATGATGAATTCTTCGAAAGCCTCAGCGCAGTTTTCTCCAACGCCATTCTGAATATAGCTAACCAAATTCATATATTTATAGGCGGGCATCACATCATTGATATAGTACCATTTTCGGGGCATATTGACGCAAAAAACCGAATCCCGATCCGCCCAGATTTCTTCCTGAAATTCCTGATAGGTTTCAATGCTCTGCCGGTACTCCTCGCTGGATACCAACGAACGCTCCACCAAAAAAAGATTCCCGTTCCACGCCAGCAGCGCCGCTACACCCACAGCCGCCGCCTGCGTTACACCCCGAAGCTGCCTATTTTCCATAAGCCTTTGAAGCATGACGGTAAGAATCAATCCAGACAGCATAATCGGCGCGCCTATGGGAATCAGATGCTGTCCGTAGCCGGTGGTGGATACATAGGTACCTGCCATCACAGCGACAGCTAGTGCCACACTATAGGCTAGAAGCCATCCGGTGTAGCTCTCCTTAGGCTGATTCCTTGAGCATATTTTGAGCAGGATGACACCGACAACCGCAGCGATCAACGCCAGCCATACAGGCTGCAATGAATACCGGGCATAATCGCTGCCGCTGAAAAGCATGTTCACGCGCTGTGCAAAAAAGCCCGCATCCTCCGCCCCGGACACATGGGAAAAGTTGCTGAGGATATATTCCTGTAGCATCGCACCTACGGAATTTGTCGCCAGTAGGTAGGCAAAAATCGGCGCGGCTACGACCGCCAAGCCGCCGATGAACGCGCCCGCTTCCTTCCAAAAATTCTTCTTTTCCCGTAACACATAAGCGATATAGAAAAGCACCGTTACCCCAACGCCAAGGATATCGCTGATTTTGATCAGCATAACCGCCATCATCAGCACGCCTAAGCCAAAGGCATGCCAAAGCGTATTTTTCGGTTTGCCATAAAAGCTGCGCAGAAGTATCGCCATGGCGGCGACCGTAAGAAACACATCGTATTCCTCGCAATAGTTACCGCCGCTTAAATGGAGGCTGATGGCACTGTAATAAAGCGTCACCGGGATCAGCGCGCAGGCAATGTGAAGCCTGCCCTTTTGCAGATACCGCGCCATGCGCAAAATCATCAGGCAAGCGCCAACGCTCATCAGCATTTCCAGAATAAACGCGCCGGTAGCTCCCGGCATCAGATATTGGGGCAGCCCGTTTAGCAAAAATAGAAGGGGGCCTTTATTTTCCACGATATCCACGTAAGGAACCTTTCCCAACGTGATCGCCTTGCCCACCGTTAGAAAAATAGGGCTATCTGTGCCTAAATCCAAAAAAAGCGGACTATTGCTGTAGCAGCGAAGGAGCGCAAAGGAGATGGACAATAGCACGCAAAGTCCTTCACAAACACGGTATAACCAATTTTCCCTTTTTTTCATCTTGTGTAGCTCCTTTTATTAGTTTGACGAACGATAGGCATCGATAATATCGCTGCGCTTATGCAGCTGCTTAAAGACCTGATCCAGCTGTTCCTTGCTCTTTACCTGAACCACCATGGTGATCACGCTGGTTTTTCTTTTTTCATCCCGCTTGGCGGATACCGCCACAATGGGAATATCCATATTGCCGATGTACAGCGCCAGCTCGCCTAGCAGGCTGACGTGATCATAAGCGATAATGTTAATGGATGCGTTGAATTCCGCGTGCGAGTCTGCCTCCGCCCAGCTAACCTCCACAATGCGTTCCTGCTCGTTACTAGTCACGTTTGGGCAGTCTGCCTTATGGACCGTTACACCGCGCCCTCTGGTAATATAGCCGATGATCTCGTCGCCAGGCACAGGGTTGCAGCAACCGGCGAAGCGCACGGAAATTCCGCTTTCCCCCTTTACATATACGCCGTCGGTGGATTTGCCCAGCTGCTTTTGAATTTCCTCATGGCTGACCTCCTGCACCTTGGGCAGCAAGGGGGCCTCCGCCTTGCGCTGTTCATCCAATAGACGGCTCAACACATAGGCGCTGGCGATTCCGCCATAGCCCACCGCGCCGTAAATATCGTCCAGCTCGGAAAAGGCGTACCGCTTGAGGATTCCTTCGTAATACTCTGGTTTGGTTAAGGCGTAGAGATCAACGCCCCGCCGCTTGGCCTCCCGTTCCAGCATTTCCCGGCCTTTAACAACGTTTTCGCCCCTCAGCTCCCGTTTGAAGAACTGACGAATCTTTGCTTTGGCCTGCTGGGTTTTCACCAGCTTGAGCCAATCCATGCTGGGCCCCTTTGAGTTGGGCGAGGTAATGATCTCCACTCGATCGCCGGTTTGCAGCTCGGTTTCGATAGGCACAATGCGGCCGTTGATTTTTGCCCCGATGCAATGATTGCCCACGCCGGAGTGAATGCGGTAGGCAAAATCAATGGGAGTCGCTCCGCGCTGCATACTGACAATATCGCCCTTGGGCGTAAAAATCAGCACCTCCTCGCTGAAAAGGTCGGTTTTCAACGAATCGATAAATTCTTGACTGTCTCGGGTATCCCCCTGCCAATCCAAAATCTGACGCAGCCAATAGAGCTTGCTGTCCATATCGCCGTCGTTGCCGCCTTCTTTGTAGCGCCAATGGGCGGCGACGCCGAACTCGGCAATACGGTGCATTTCCCAAGTGCGAATCTGAATTTCAAAGGGGAACGGCATCTTTCGCCCGCCGATCACTGTGGTATGGAGGCTTTGGTACATATTGCCCTTGGGTACGGAAATGTAGTCCTTAAAACGGCCGGGAATCTGGTTCCACAGCGTATGAACGATGCCCAGCACCGTATAACAGTCCTGCACCGTATCGACCAGCACCCGAACCGCGATCAGGTCATAAATTTGATCGAAATTTTTCCCTTGATCGTGCATCTTCTTGTAGATGGAATATAGATGCTTGGGGCGACCGTCAATCTCATAGTGAATATGCTGCGCGTCCAGCTTATCGGATAGCTCGGAGATGACCATGCGAATGTTATCCTCGCGTTCGGTACGGCGAAGCCCTACCTTCTGCGCGATATCATGGAAAGCCTCCGGGTCGATATACTTGAAGCTCAGGTCCTCCAGCTCCGACTTGACGGAGTTAATGCCCAGCCGATGAGCCAGCGGCGCGTAGATATCCAGCGTTTCATGGGCGATGGCCTTCTGCCGATCCTCCGGCTGAAAGCGCAAGGTGCGCATGTTATGCAGTCGATCCGCCAGCTTAATCACCACCACGCGGATGTCCTTGCTCATGGCTAAAATCATTTTGCGCAGGCTTTCCGCCTTTTGCTCCTCACGGTTGGTGAAATCCAGCTTATCAAGCTTGGTCACGCCGTCTACCAGCTGGGCTACCTCGTCGCCGAATTCTTGGCGAAGGGTGTCCAAGGTGACTCCCTCGCAGTCCTCCACCGTATCGTGCAAAAAGCCCGCCGCGATGGTTGGCGCGTCGATCATTAAATCAGTTAAAATACTAGCCACGGAGACCGGATGAATGAAATAGGGCTCGCCGCTTTTGCGTATCTGCCCCGCATGGGCGTGCTCCGCAAATTCATAAGCCTTTTTCACCAGCAGATAGCTATCGCCCGGGTGCTGTTTTTGCACCCGCGCCAGCATTTTCTCAAGAGGCATGCATTCGTTGGTAATATAAGTCAGCATTCGTCCACCTCCCCTGGCTTTCCTTATTTCAGGTGCTTTACGTAGGTATACAGGGTATCGGTAATGGTCGCCCCTGCGTTGACATATACCCGAAGCACCTTGGCGTTATTGCTGACGATAGTGCTGGTCAAGCGCCCGCATTCGTGGGTAAAGCAGGTGTCCAGCGTCTTTTTATGCAATAGAGCGCCCATTCCCCGATCGTTCTGCTCATCATACATACCCATCAGCACCGGGTCCACCGTTTTTTCATCCTTGCGGCAGATCACAAAAAAGCCGATGGGTTTATCCCCTTGCAATACCTCATAAAGGAAACCGCCCTTGGCAAGCATGGTTTTGAGCCAATTAGCATAACGGTTGCCACCCAGCGTTACCCCAAAGGCGGGATCAATGGACACCCGATCGCTGACAAAAACGCCGTCGCGTATCAAAGCATACACCCGCTGCTGCTCTTCCGGGTTTTTCCGCTGAACCACGGTAAGACCCCTGTCAAAGCGAGCGATGGTGGCGGGCATATGGTAATCTGCCCGTCGAATTTCCACATGAAAAACCGTCTCCACAAAAGCATATCCAAGCTTCGGAATGCCAAACAACAGCTGGGCACAATTGACCGGGGTTTTCACCACGATATACTCTGCCCCTGCTGCCGTCAGCTTTTCTTCCTCCGCCTTAAGCAGTTCCGGGCTATCGCCGGGCTCCATCGATATTTCATAGGCCTCTACGCCAAGGTTTTCACGCTCCCAAATGGCATGAATGGTCTTCATCCATCGTCGCCTCCTTGGATGTAAGCTGGCTTTCCTGCACCCCGCCGGTGACGCTGCGCACCACATATTGAGGATAGCGGTTGATGCTTAAATAAATACGTCCAATATATTCGCCCACAATACCGATTAGGCCAATAATCAAACCGCCCATAAACAGAATTAACGCCACGGTGCTGGCCCAGCCAGCCTGCATCTCTGGGTTGAGCAGCTTGCGGATAACGGTGATGAGCGCGAACAGAAACCCGCCGCCAGCCACAATCCAGCCCAGATAGCTGGCAAAGCGCAGGGGCTTGATGGAGAAGGCGGTTACGCCGTTGGACCAGAGGCTCACCAGCTTTTTAAGGCTATAGCCGCTCTCGCCCTCCATACGCGCACGGTGATTGACCGGCACATTGCAGTAGCGGCTGACGCTCTGGAACAAAAGCCCGGTAACATACGGGAAGGGATTGGGGTATTGAAGCGCGCTATCCACCACAAAGCGGCGGCAGGCAAAATAGCTGTTCACGTGCAGCTGCTTCGGCTGGCCGAAGAAGAAATGGTTACAGGCGGCGTTGAAACGGCTGCCCAGATTGCGAAAGCCATTCTGCTTCCGGGTTCCGTAATCCGCAAAGACAATATCGAAGCCCTCCGTCACCTTGTCGATCAGCCGAAAGCACTCGTCGGCAGGGGTCTGGCCGTCATCGTCCAAGCAGATCACAATATCGCCCTTTACCTGATGAAAGCCCGCCATCAAGGCGCTGTGCTGGCCGAAGTTACGGCTCAAATCCACAAAAACCAGTGCAGGATACGCTTTGCAAAGCTCGCGAATCGCGCCCGCCGTATCATCGGGACTGCCGTCGTTGACCAAGATGATCTCGTGGGCATACTCAGGGCGCTGTGCAAGCGTATCCTCTAGCTCGCGAACGACCGCTCCGATGGTATGCTCCGAACGATAACAGGGAATTACAAAGGAAAGCAGGGGTTTTGACATCTTTCGTCTCCTTATAGCACTGCAACTTTTCGGGATAAAGAACGGATTAAATCATAACCGTCCCAAACCAGCGAAAAGTCCATGGTATGGCCTACGGCGGCAATGCGGTCGATACCGGAGAGGCCACGTTCCATCACAAAGCGTTTGAGCACCTCCGGCTCGAAGCCTACATAGGACAGGGTTTGGTATCTAGCGTCGACCACGGTGCACAGCGCGTCCAAGGTCTCATCCACATATTCCAGAAAGAAACCGCCTGGGCTGCGCACATCCTCCATGCCGGGGATAAGCTCTTCCAGCAGCACTCGAACGATCCGATTGTCCTGGGTCGGCTCCATGCGCGAGCCTTCCAAGCGAATTGCCGCCCGGCAGCCCGCCGTCAGCTTGTCCACCGCTATCACCGGTTCCACAGGATAGCGGGCAGAGACACAAGCATAGACGGCATTCCAGAAGCGCTCTCGCGCTCTATCAGCCTGCTGCCTCTCTCCCACCCAATAAACCAGCCGGGGAGAGGTGCACGCGTTCTGATCGCTTAGATACGTATCGTTATAAAAGCCAAGCGTCAGCCCGACAAGCGCTCTCTCGTCCATGGCGAGAATCGCCTCAGGCCGGATACACAAAAGGCTGTAGCGGTCGGCGAAGGTCACGTCAAAGGCACGGGGCTTCAGCGGCGCTTCCCGCACCCGGCGCACCGTCTCATCCCCGCCCCAAATCACCCGAACGTCGCACAGGCTGCTGAAGCGTTCTGTCAGCTCCTGTTCCTCCCGCGGATACGTTACCACGCAAGGATAAGACGTTAGACAGCTCCATTCCCCTGCCAGCAGCTCCGCCATAGCCCGGCATACGATGCGGGTCTGGATGAAATCCCGGCTAGAAGCCTTTACCACACTGGCATTCCCCGCCAACAGCGCCGCCGCCATGGAATAGGCAAAGTTGATGGGCACGTTGCTAGGCGCAACATGAAAGCAAATTCCTCTCCCCAAACGGCCCTCCAGCTGTCCGTCGTACTCCTGCCGCATTTTTTCCAAGCTGGACCGACGGCAGAAAAAAGCGAAGGTAATCACATCAGGGTAAGCCTTGGCCTCCCGATCCTTTAACAGCCGCGCGGACAGCGCTGACAGGAAGCCCATGGCTTCCTGAGAAAAAGGCGCAAGAGGCTTCACGGGCGCGGCGGGAACCTCTCCGCACAGGCAATCAAGCTTTTTGCTCATAGGTATCGCTGCACCCCCGTACCTCGGCGCGCTGAATGCGCCCCGCAATTTCAAAATATTTGCCCATACGTCCGCAGGGGCAATCATCCTCTCCAAGGATTCGGCCTTCATCCTCCGTCAGGAGAATATGCCCCGGATAACTGCGGGGCAGAAGACTGGACACCTGAATCAGCCCGCTTTCATTCTTATCCGCCACGGAAAAATCCTCGGGACGGCGAATCGTTACATCCGACCAAGTGGGTGCGTGAAGATGCCCGTGCTCGCACTCCATGTAGATCGTGCCGGTCTGCTCCACCATGCCGTAGTAATTATGCACTCGCGTCACTCCGCAGGTTTCCCGCAGTTCGGCCTTGAAGCGCTCCGTAGAAATTTTCTGATCCGCTAATTTTTTCCATCCGCCGCCATGAATGAGGATTCCCTTGCTTAAGTCGGGCTGATAGCCCGCTTTATGCAGACCTGCGCAGAAATGCTGCCAGATCATAAAGGTAAAGCCAAAAAGAAAAATATCCTCTCCTTGATGCTTGTCAAGGAAAGCCTTCAACGCCTCTACATCCAGCTCCATACGTTCGTTGAGGGCGTAGACCTTCTCTCTTGCAAAGATACTGAACCCCAAAATCCCCGCGCCTCTGGCTGAAAACATGGCCGGATTCTTGATCACCGCCGAGGAATCCAGAATGATCATGGGCAACCGCTGCTTGCCTAAAAATTCTCCCACGATTTTGGCCAGCACCTTCGATTGCAAAGCGCTGGTTTCACGGTCTAAATAGATCTTGCTCACCTGCTGTCCCGTGGTGCCCGAAGAGGTCATGGTTTTGTGGAGCGCCTCGTCCGCCACGCTTTTCAAGGAAAATTCCTTAAAAAGCCGTACAGGTAAGAAAGGAAGCTGTTCATAAGAAGCGGCTTTCTCCAAGCGAGTAGGCCAAGCGGACAGGATTCGCCCGTATTCCGGGCAGCGCTGTGCGTGCCAATCGCAAAGCTGCGTAAGCTCCGCTGTCAAAAACGCTCGCTTTTCCTCTTTTGCCATACCGTAGGGCGGCAAGGAGGGCAAAGTTTGCAAATCAGTCATAATACTTTTCCAGCTCCCGATAAAGGATTTTTCCGGCGTCACTCTTGGGAATGGCAGGAAGGGCTTTGGTGTGAAAGGCAGCCAGATTCTGTCGGGTCTTTTCGGACAGATAGGCGCGCATTTGCGGCAGCAGCGCTTCCGATGTGGCGAAAATCCACAGATGATCGTCTCTGCCGCCGCAAGCCACATCCGTATTGGGGTAGGCGGTTTTCAGCATCCGTTCCAGCTCGTCCAGATTGACCCGGTTGCCAAAGAGCTTCAAGAACCTCTTTTTCCGCCCCACGACGGTATAGTAGCCGTCCTCGTCCATCTGCGCCATATCGCCGGTTTCCAGCTCTCCGTGTCGCTCGTCGCCCTTGATAAGGTCTCCACCGTTGATGGCGTAGCCCAGCGTTACGTTTTCCCCATAATACTTAAGCTCTCCCGTCACATGAGGCTCCCGGATCACGCCGCCGTTAACGTCGATCAGGTCAAAGCGCCCACCGGGAATAGCAACGCCCATTGCGCCCACTTTTTCAAGGCTTTTTTCCCAAGGCAGATAAGCCATACGGGCGGTCGCCTCGCACTGTCCGTACATGACGATGAACTGCTTCCCGTGCTCCCGGCACCACAGGCAGAATTTTTGGTGAAGCTCCGGCAGAAGCTTGCCGCCTGCCTGCGTCATGGTGCGCAGCGAGGGAAGCTCCATACGCAGAAAGCGCATACGATCCAGCATTTCATAGGTATAGGGCACGCCGCCAAAGCTGGTGGCCTTTTCCCGCTTGAAAAAGTCCCAAAACTCCCGTTGAGCGATGCCCTTCTCGGTCAAAAGAAGGGTTGCCCCTACCGCCAAATGGGAGTTAATGATACTGACCCCATAGGTATAGTTCATGGGCAGCGTAGTAATGGGGCGTTCATCAGCCGTCAAGCCCAGATATTCTACAATGCTATCCAGATTAGCGCGGATGTTGCGATAGCTCTGACGCACCAGCTTTGGGCTACCAGTGGAGCCGCTGGTGGTCAGCAGTAACCCTAGCTCGGGATACAGCTTGGTTTCAGCGCCAAAGGGCGTTTTCAGCAGCGTATAGCCGAAGCGGCTGTAAACCGCCTGACAGCCTTCCCATGCAAAGCCTTCGGGAGCCCAGAAATAGGCGGGGTGATACGCATCGTACAATCCTTGAAGCAGCTCGCGATCCATCTCCCCGCTGAACAATGCGGGAACAATACCGCCCTCGATCAGTCCCGCATAGCCCAGCACGCTGCCCATGGTATTGGAGCACAGCTGAAAGCACAGGCAGCGTTCGCCCACAGCCTGACAAAGCGCCTTTCCTTCCTCAGACAGCCGACGATAGCTCAGGCTTTGACCGTGCTCGTCCAGAAACGCAATCGCGTCTCCAAAGCGCTCAAAGCTCCACATCATATTTTGCTAGTATCTCCTTCCCTTTTTCAAAGGAACTCAGGTCGATAATATCGTCCATGTCCACCATAATATCAAAGGCGTCCTCCAGCGCGGCGATTAACGTCATATGTCCCACGCTGTCCCAAGCGGCGCTCTCCCCATAAACCAGCGTGGACACCTCGCTCTCGGGAACCTCAAGGGCTTCGGAAAAGGCCTTCACATATTTCTCCAAATTAGTCATCTTACTACGCTTCCTTTCATTTGTTTGCAATTTGCTCAAAGCAACGGATTACAGGATACCGCCGTCCACGCGCCAGACCTGACCCGTAACGTAGCTGGCTTTATCACTGGCTAAAAAGGCAACCACGTTAGCGATTTCCTCCGGCTTAGCTTTGCGGTGAAGTAGAATTTTACCAAGCTGCTCTTGGGTTGCCTTCTCGCTTAAACCGCTGACCAGCTCCGTATCTGTTAGTCCGGGCGCCACCGCATTAACGCGAATCCCGACGCTGACCAGCTCCCGCGCCATTTTTTTGGTGGCTGCGATCAGCGCCGCCTTTGAGGCGGAATAGTCCAGACGGCTGTCCCCATCCAGCCCAGCCACGCTGGCGATATTCACCACTGATCCCGTACGGTTCCGCGCCATGAGACGGGTAGCCATGCGGCTGACTGCCATGGTTCCAAAAAAGTTAACGTCGAATAGGGCGCGCATTTCCTCCTCGGAGGTCATTTGGAACATCTTGTCCTCGTCCATACGACCCGCGTTATTCACCAGAATATGCAAAGGCTGTTTATCGGCCATGACCTGCTGAAAGGCAGCCTTGACGGCGTTACCGTCGCTCAGGTCACAGTAAACGGGCTTCACCCATACTCCGCAGTGCTCTGCCGTGTCTCGGCAATCAGCCTCAAAGGCCTCGTCCAGCTTGCGGGCAAAGGCCCACACATTGGCTCCCTCCTGCGCAAACCCATGGAGCATGGCGTTGCCAATCCCACGGGCAGCGCCGGTTATCAACGCGTTTTGATTATTCAGCAGCATTTTCATCCTCCTTGACCGTCACACTTTGCTTGCCGTAATACTCGGCGTAAAGGCTCTGCACATAATCCTTCATATCGCTTAAGGCCGCGTCGCCCATGAAAGCGTCGGGACCATCCTCCACAGGCTGCAAAATCACCTCTGAAACGTCGGAATCGTTCATTTCCGCATCTCGTTGGTCCATGGCCGCATCATATACCGCCGCTTGTCCGTTCAACAAGGAGCGCAGCGTGCTGCCGGAAGCCATATATTGTGGGCCATAGCTTTCCGCACCCTCCGGCTGATAGCCTACACACCCCACCAGCAGCAGTACTAATGCCACGCAGAACGCTCCCAGCTTCAACCCGTCCCTTTTAGCCGTGCCAATCGCCGGAAGCTCCGCACGATCCTCGCCGCGGCGAAGGTACCAGCCCATCCAGTACAGCGCCAAGGCGCAGGATAGGATCACAAAGGTATAGTAATAGGTGCTGACCGCTCTGCCATCCCCCAGATAATTACCGGTTACCAGCGTGGGGGTCAATTGTGCGCAGAATAGGCATACCGCCCCGATGGTAATAAACACGGGGTGCCCAAACCGCATAACCGAGCCGCGGAGCGCCTCGCTAAGCTGCCATGCCACCAAAGCCCACACCACCAGCAGCGGCAGGGAAAACCAATTTCCCATAAGAGCAAGGCCAAAGTAAAAGGCCTGCAAAATCGCCTTTGGAGCGCTCATGCCCCCTTGCAACGTGGCGGCGCGCACAGCGTTTCCCGGCGCCGTTACGCTGAAAAGCAAGCATCCAAGCAAAAGGAGGGTTATTCCCAATTCAACAAAGCGTAGCGGCTTCTTTTGCCGAAAGGCGATAAACAGACAAACAGCGTCCAGCAACAGGGCAAAAAGCACGGTGGAATACTTTGCGCCGCCCACCGCCACCGTTAAAAGCAGCATCAGCGCCAACCAAAGCGCGCGGCTTACCGGGCGCTTTGCCCGTTCCAGCTTTAGCCAGACCGTAAAGCGCAATAGCATCATCGACCACAGCAGCGTATAAGCCACACCGCCGTTAAACCAAAAGAAGCTTTCGCTTAGGTCCGGTACGAATTGAATCATCACAAAGGCCAGCGCGGAAAAGGCCAGCCAGAAGCTTTGCTTATCGGCGTGGAACTGCCTAATTAGCGTTTCCCGCAAAAAAAGCCAAAGCGACAACAAGAAAAAAGTGAGCAACAGTACCGTTGTGAGCCAATACAGATTTTCTCCAAACAGGGCGGGCTGTAGAGCGCTGATCAAAGAGGTGGAATAGGTGCCTTCCCAGGTCTGACGGATTGCGACGGTATTTTGAAACGCCGCCTTCACCGTTTCTAGGAAGCTGCCGGTTGCCTTCCATGCGGTATGGGTCTGGATGGAAAAGCCAAAATCGTCATAGCAGGCATGATTATAAAAGGAAATCGCATACAAGGGGGTCAGGCTGACCAGCAGCGCCGCCACACACAGCCATGTCAGCGTGCGGGTGCTGAGAAACCTTTTGACGCAAAGCTTGTTCATGGCTTCACTCCCCCTCCTCAACTGCTATGGACGTCTTTCCATAATATTGGCAAAGAAAATGCTTCTCGTCGTACTTTGTACCGGGAACCAGCAAATCCTCCATTAAAACTTTGGGGGTTACGGTAAGCGGCGCAAGAGTGATGTTAGGCTGCGCTTCATCGTTTAGCAAGTCCTCCCGGGCGGACATTTCCCGGTCGTATTGCGCCGCCTCGCCGCTTATCAGGCTAATCGCCGCGCTGACCCCCGTCAGGTTCTGCGCCCCATACAGCTTGTCTGCGGTTTGCTTGTAGCCCAGACAGCCAAGCAACAATGCGCAGCACCCTGCCAGCGCCAGTCCACGCCGTCCGTACTCAATTACGGGGCAGATCATCCGTCTCGCGGCAAAACCTGCCAAATAGTAAGCATACAAAAGCCATAAAGTCACAAAGCTAAGCCAATGAGTATTGATGGTACGCCAGCCGCCCAGCGACACGCCGGCATAGAGCGTAGGGGTTAGCTGAGAGCAGTAAAGCCCGGTCAATATCAGCAGCACCCACCACGGATGACAAAAGCTCCACGGGCTCGCCTTGGCGGCACGGTAGAAAAACGGCAGAAAAATCAACGTCAAGCCGATCAGCGGAAGGCTGAGGTAGCTGCCCATCAGCGCCACGCCATAGTACAGCGCCTTTGCAATGGTTACGACCACCGAGCTTTCCGCGCCGATCATAGCGGAACGCACGCTATTGCCCGGCGCAGACATACTGTAAAGGAAGCAAGCGGCAAAAACAAGCCACAACCCCAAAAAATGCCATCGAACAGGATGCTTTTTTAAAAAAAGCCAAAGGGTGCAAAGCGCCATAGCACAAAGTCCGATGATACCGCCGGGGTAGCTGCCCCCACCCAGCAAAACCATGATAACGGTTAAGCTTACCGTAAGCCGCAGGCGATGGGCCTTAGGCTCGCAAAGACGGAGCAGCAGCGCCGCTCCCAACGCAAGCAACGAATAGACGAAAAGGTTGCCAATTCCCCCGTTAAACCAAAAGAAGGCTTCTCCCGCGCTTGGCATAAACTGAACCATCAACGCAAGGGTCAAGCAGCAAAGAACGATTCTTTCGTATGGCCAAAGCCCAAGCTTTTTATAGACTATGGTGAAAAAAGCTCCGAAGCACAGCAGAAACGCCGTCAGCAGGAAGAAAGCCCCTAAAAAATAGTAGCTTTCGGAAAAAACACCGGGCTGTAGGTTGCTTAGCAAGGTACCCGTATAGGTGCCCTGCCATTCCTGACGAACGGCGGCGGCGCTTTCCCCTGCAGCCAGAACCACCTTACCGAAATCGCCCGTTTGCTTCCACACGCTATGAACCTGCGCGGAAAAGCTATAGTCGTCATAATAGGGGTGGCTATCAAACGCTATCAAATATAAGGGCAAAACGCTGAAAAGCAACGCGAGAGCACTCAATGCTGCCGCAATCTGCCAACCCATACGTTTTTTTCTCATTTTGGTTCACCCCCTCTATCTGTTTCGCTTGCGTACATTGAAACCGCATGTACTACCAATTTAGGATTATACCATTGATTGCGCAAATTGAACAGTACCTCGGTATAGGTTAAGCCCCTTGGAAGCACCATGGAAGTGCCGTAAAAGCATAAGTAAATAGAAAAAGAAAAGCGGGCTTGCACGCCCGAAGGCTCTTTTCTTCTTACCGTGAGAATGGTAAAATGTGGGATATAGGAATGTGTGAAGGAGAGAGAATATGGCAGAATTTCAGAATTTTGCGGAGATGTTTGCACAATCAATAGGAGTTAAGGAGC
>JAQUWD010000058.1 GCA_028693055.1 Eubacteriales bacterium
GTATTACTACTCATCGGTTCCCCGCTCGACTTGCATGTGTTAGGCACGCCGCCAGCGTTCGTCCTGAGCCAGAATCAAACTCTTATGTTTAATTCGTTATCGCTCTCGATTTCTGTTCGGAACAGTTCCCTGTCCCTCTCGTCAAGCACGATTCACTCAAAATTCATTGACTGTCGTTTTGCGTTCTTCTCTTATTCTGTATCGTTTTCAAGGTTCGTTGCTCTCAAGCGAGCTTGTCTATAGTATCACGTTCTCCGCTTTCTGTCAACTACTTTTTTATTTTCTTTTTCTTTCTTTTTATACTTACATAACGGCGCTTCATAACCGCATGTTAGCTATGCCGCTTAAGCTAATTTCGGTATCCCATTCCTAGACATTACCATGCGCGGGATGGTATAATCAAGCTAACATAAAAAGACGACCGAAGGCATAACCGCCTCGGAGGGGAGCCTATATGAAAAAGGGAATTGCTATTCTGGTACTGGTAACGCTCTGTCTTTGCGGTTGCCACGGGTTCGCCCAGGAATCCCACGACTTTTCCGACTGCCTGTATCCCATCCGAAACGGCGAGTTGTGGGGCTATATCAATATCCAAGGCGAAACCGTCATCCAACCTCAATATGCGTATGCGGGGAAATGCGCGGCGCTGGCTATGCCAGATTTAGCCCGAGCAACCCAACGTCAACCCAGGACGATGAATATAACGAGGGAATCATCAACCGAGACGGCGAGATTGTAGTTGACCCTCAATATATCATTGATGAAGGCTATGACGGCTATTACTATGACGGAAAAGATACCGGTGTATGCGTCGTCATGAACGAAGCCGGTCTCTTTGGCTTTTTCAACGTTGTCAACGGCTACTTTTCCGGCGCAATCTACGAAGCCATCGCCAATATGCCCTCCGAAGGCCTTACACAGGTGCTGACACAAGACGCTCACGGAGAAAGCCGCGTTGGCTATGTGGATGCAATCACCGGCGAAATGGTCATTGCCCCTCAGTATGACATGGACGTATACAACGGCAGGTTTACCAACGGTTATGCCATCGTGAAGCAAAAAGACGAAAGCGCCGGTTCGCTCAAAACCTATTTGATCGACCGAAAAGGAAACCAGCTTTCGATGCCTGAAGGCTATGAGCCATCAGCTGACAGCTACGTCAGCGAAAACCGGATCGCCGTCGTAAACCTTATGACCGGCTTGTACGGCTATGCGGATTTGAATGGCAACCTTGTGATCGACTCCCTGTATACGGAAGCCGAACCCTTCGATCAAAGGGTTGCCATGGTGATGCGCGGCGAGGATACAGGCTGGGAATACATCGACGCGAAGGGGCAATCGGCGCCGGAGCCGCCGGAGAAATCCTATCCCCTCAACGGTACCTCCTTGGACTTAGTGTTTAACGACGAAGGCGACATGACGGCGCAGGTAGTGGACGAACAGGACAACGTGCTGATTCCCTTCTCTGAGGGCTACCTGTTTAATCTTGACTATTCCTTTGGCTCCAACAATTATTTCAATGAAGGCTTTCAAGCGCTGTATAAGGACGATCGCTTCGGCTTTATTGATGAAAAGGGACAGATCGCCATTCCCTTTATTTACGACGAGGCGTCCAATTTTTCCAATGGGCTAGCGCAGGTAACCGTCGATCACCGTATGATGTACATCGATTATCAAGGCAACGTGGTTTGGCAGGAGCCATAAAGTCGCCTATTTTGGTGAGCTTCCATCCTTACGATATCGTTTCACTGCATAAACAGGGAGTGCGCTCTTTTCCTTTCGATACTGTAAAGGCGCTACCCCTGTTTCCTTTAGAAATCGTTTCCCAAAATAGCCGTTCGACTGAAAACCGCATTCATAGCTAATTTGACTAGCCGTTTTCGTGGTTTCCTCTAAAAGCTGTTTGGCGCGTTCCAGCCGGTAATGGATCAAATATTGCACGGGGGATTCCTGCATATATTTTTGAAAGCAGCGACTTGCTTCGCTTTTTTCAACCTCTGCGGACGCGGCGATTTGGTGAAGGGTAATCGGCTTTGCATAATGACTGTGAATGTACGCAAGCATCTTCTGGATACGAATCATTGCCGCAAAATCCTTCTTCTCCATCTGAATTCGAGGAATCCTTTCCCAATGAGCGTATAGGGATTGCCATATCTCGCTTAGCAGGCATTGAATGCGCATTTCAAAGCAGCGTGATTTTTGATCCTTATGATCAAAATCAAGCGTCGGAAACGGATCATAGCAACCCGGCGCGCCATAGCGCTGCAAAAGAGAAAACACAGCGTCCAAGCAGTCGAGTATCTCCCGATGCCACGGCTCCGTCTGTGTAAAAACGACAAAGGGCAAGCTTTTATCCATAATGATTGGCGCGATATAGCTTTGGTTGATAGAGCCAACTCCTGCGCCAATCATTTCTTTTGAAAACACAATGTTAGGACACTGGCAGCGTTCGTCGCTATTTACCTGTTGAAAGCTATGAAGGATATTTGCATTGACAAATACGCCTTCGCCATCGTTTAGACGGATTTGCCGATCCTGCACCTGCATTTGTACCGCCCCGCCGCTCACCACAAAAAGCTCCAATTCGGAGTGCCAATGCAGCGGCACCATCCTGTTCGTGAATTGATAGAGCTCGTCCACATAATACTGTATTGGAAAAGAACGGCTTCCATGCTGAGTTTTCTCGTTCAGATCCGCCGTCAACGGCATGCTGTCGGCAAGCATTCTCGCACCTCCTGTGATGGGAAGATTATACCATTGTTCGGGAAGGATATCCATTGATTTAAGAGATATGCTGGAATATCATTCTATTGCCGTTATTGCTATTTGCCATGTCGGCGTAAAGGTACTCACTGAAAAAACGCATGCTCCTGAGCCATCGCGCCGCTGTAAGAGCATCGAAAACGAGGGAAATGAAATGAAGCAAGACCAGAACCACAAATACAAGAAAACCGTCTATGCCTGTTATCTTGGCTTCGTTACACAGGCAATCTCTGCAAACTTTGCGCCGTTGCTGTTCGTAACCTTCCACCTTACTTATGGGATTCCCTTAGGTGAAGTTGCGCTTATCTCCACTGTTTTCTATTTTACACAGCTGCTGGTGGATTTGGGCTGCGCCAAATTTGTTGATCAGATTGGATACCGAACCAGCGCCGTGCTGTCGGAGCTTACCTCCGCGGTGGGACTTGCGGGCTTGGCCTTTTTGCCGGAGCTGCTCCCCCACCCCTTTACCGGTATTCTGATTTGCACCGTCGTTTATGCCGTGGGCAGCGGCCTAATCGAAGTCATAGGAAGCCCGATTGTGGAGGCCTGCCCCTTTGAAAACAAAGAAAGCAGGATGAGCCTGCTGCATTCCTTTTACTGCTGGGGGTCGGTGGCTGTGATCGCCGGTTCCAGCCTGTTCTTCGCCATTTTCGGCGTGGAAAACTGGCGTATACTGGTCTGCCTCTGGGCCCTGATTCCGCTGTATAACATCTACAATTTCGCCACCTGTCCGATTGTGCCGCTGGTGGAAGACGGCAAGAGCATGACCATTCGTCAGCTTCTCGGCAATAAAACGTTCTGGTTGCTGTGCGTGCTAATGGTCTGTGCCGGCGCCTCGGAGCTTTCCATGGCTCAGTGGGCCTCCGCCTTTACAGAATCCGCCCTGCACGTTTCCAAAACCGTAGGCGACCTTGCGGGGCCGGGCTGCTTCGCCCTGTTGATGGGGGTCAGCAGAGTTTTCTACGGCAAATACGGGGAAACCATCGACCTGAAGAAATTCATGATCGCTTCCGGCGTGCTTTGCCTGTTCTGCTATTTACTGGCCGGTCTTTCTGGCTCTCCGCTGTTGGGGCTTATAGGCTGCGCGTTGTGCGGCTTTTCGGTGGGCATCATGTGGCCTGGCTCCATCAGCATTTCCTCAAAGACAATGCCCTTAGGGGGTACAGCTATGTTTGCGCTGCTGGCTTTAGCCGGAGATTTAGGCGGCTCCATCGGCCCCAGCGTGATCGGCGTCATTTCCCAAAACGCAGGCGACAACCTGCGCATCGGCGTATTAGCGGGCGTATGCTTTCCCGTCGTTTTAATCCTGTGTATGCTTCTCCTCATGAAAAAAGATCGAAAAAGCAAAGCGCGATTGTAATAGCGCTCACCTCCATCCATAGCCATGGGCTTAGCCCATGGCATTCAGAATCCCGTGTATGAGTATCCCCCCATAGCAGTTTTTCGTTTTATATCTGATAGCGCCTGTGATCAGTCCGAAGATGGCGCCGACGATCACTTTCATTTCCATACAGCGCAGCAGGCTTCCTCCCTGCCACAGATAAATCCCCACAGCATAGCCAATATGCCATAGGGCAAAAAGCGTCGTGACCAGCAGATAGGTCTGCCATTCCTTCGCAAAATACTGATTCAGTCGGTTCCATACAGCTCCCCTGAAAAGCAGCTCCTCAAAAATCGGCGTAACAAAGCTGCCGTGCAGCAGCATGAACGCCTTTTGCATGGAAAATGGGCCTACAAAAAATAAAGTAACAATATAGAATACCCCGGCCATCACCGATAGGAGGAGGTAGGGAAGGCGAAACGCTGTGGGCAGGGCAGAGAAGCCCAGCTTTTTGCGGCGGCAATAAGCAACCATCATTCCAAATGCAATCAGCATGGACAATAGCGAAACTACGCTTCGGGAGTAAAGCGTTTCAACGGTATAGCTGAATATCAGCTGTTTGATTCCCAAGAACATGCCCTGAATCACAATCAGGTAAGCGGCGATCCGGAAAAGAGGATTAGGCTTGACCTCTTTGTGTAGGCAACTCTCGCTCATATTGTCAGCACCTCGCTTCATTCAAATAGGCATATTTTATGTAAAACTATCATACAAGTCAATCCGTAGAATCCGCTGCACCCCGGACGGTGCGAAAGCTCTACCAAGCCTCTCTTCCATTTCCTGCTTGCGCCTTTTCCCTAGGAACGCTATACTGGTTCTATACGTCTTTTAGCTTTAGTGCAAAAGCGTAAGCAACAAGGAAAGGCACGCTTTACAATGAACGAAAAAGAAATTCTTTTTGAACAAACGCCCATTCCCAAAGCTGTAGCAAAGCTAGCAATCCCTACGGTGCTCAGCTCGCTGGTGATGGTACTTTATAATCTGGCGGACACCTATTTTGTCGGCATGCTTAACAACCCGGTGCAAAACGCCGCCGTAACGCTGGCCGCCCCGGTTCTGCTAGCCTTCAATGCGGTTAATAATCTCTTCGGCGTAGGCTCCTCCAGCATGATGAGCCGGGCCATGGGCGCTAAGGATTATGACACGGTTCACCGCAGCTCCGCCTTTGGCTTTTACTGTTCTCTTTTTTCCGGCGCAGCCTTTTCGCTGCTGTGCCTTGTTTTTCTGCGTCCGCTGCTAACGCTGTTGGGTGCAAGCCCCGATACGGTTCAAGCCACCAAAGAATATATGCTTTGGACGGTGATCTGCGGCGCGACGCCCTCCATTTTGAACGTGGTGATGGCCTATATGGTACGCTCCGAAGGCGCGTCTCTTCACGCCAGCATCGGCACCATGAGCGGCTGCTTTCTGAACATGCTGCTGGACCCCATTTTTATCCTGCCTCAGGGACTTGGAATGGGCGCAGCCGGCGCAGGCCTTGCCACCTTTTTGTCCAACTGCGCAGCCTGTGCCTATTTCTTTATTCTTCTTTATGTAAAAAGAAAAAGTACTTATGTATGTATTAACCCCAAAAAACTATGCTTCCACAAAAACATTGTCTTTGGGGTCTGCGCCGTGGGGGTTCCGGCCTCCATTCAAAACCTGCTCAACGTCACCAGTATGACCTTGCTTAATAATTTCGCCGCGCCCTTCGGTGCGGACGCGGTGGCGGCTATGGGCATCGCCCAAAAGCTCAATATGGTTCCCATGCAGATTGCCATGGGTTTTTCACAGGGGATTATGCCGCTGGTAAGCTACACCTATGCCAGCAAAAGGTACCAGCGAATGAAGGAAGGCGTTCTTTTCGCCGCCAAGGTCATGCTTCCAGCCCTGATTTTGATTGCCATCGGCTACTATGCAGGGGCGGGAGCGCTGATCCAAGCCTTTATGAACAACCAAGCCATTATCAGCTATGGCTCCGCGTTTCTTCGAGCCTACTGTCTGGGGCTGCCGCTTCTGTGCATGGATTTTTTGGCTGTGGGCGTTTTTCAAGCCATTGGCAACGGCAAATCAGCCCTTCTTTTCGCCGTACTGCGTAAGGCTATTTTGGAAATCCCCGCCTTATTTCTGCTTAACAGTCTTTTTCCGCTCTTTGGTCTGCCCTACGCCCAGTCCTTTGCCGAGCTGATTTTAGCGGTTGCGGCCATCCTGATGCTCAAGCGAATTTTTAAGCAATGCACGCTTAGCGATTAACCAGCAGAATGCGCCCCTTTACCTGCTCGGGATGCTCGTAGCAGGCGAAGGCCTCGGCGCATTTTTCCATAGGAAACACCCGATGCACCATGCTTCCGTCGCATTTCAACCGCCCATTATCCAAATATTCAGCACACATGCTCCAAGCGCGTCCCGGGAAGGGAGCGGTGTAGCTCATCCAAGAGCCGGTCACCGATAGCTCCCGGCGATTGATCAGCTCCCATTCGGCGGCGGAGAAGGTAATTTCGCCGCTGGGCGTGCCTACAAAGCAGAGATGCGCCTTGTTGGCCGTTATGGCAAAGCAGGTGTGATAGCTGCCCGGCGCGCCGGACACGCCGAATACATCCCCGAAGCCCGCGCCCCCCGTTAGGGCTAGCGCGGCTTTTGCAGCGTCTGTCTTCAGGGTATTCACACCCTCAAAGCCGGTGATTTCCTTAGCCAGCGCCAGCCGGTCGTCGTCCACATCAAAGAAGGCCACGCTAGCCGCGCCCAGCAGCCGCGCCCATTGCGCCACAAAAATGCCGATGGTGCCCGCGCCTACCACCGCCACTCTGCCGCCGCCTTTAAAGTTGTTCAGCAACACGCCGTGCAGGGCTACGCTGGCAGGCTCGATCAGCGCCGCTTCTTCAAAGGAGCGGTTGGGCGAGAAGGGGATGACGTTCGCGGCGGGAACCACCACCTCGTCGGCCATGCCGCCCTGAATCCGGGAACCGATGAAGGTATAATGCTTGCACAGTGAAAAATGACCCAATTGACAGTCGGGGCATTGACCGCAGGGAATCAAAGACGCGCAAACCACCCGCTGCCCCAGCGCAAACCCCTTCACATCCTCCGCCAGTTCCACAATCTCGCCGGAAAACTCATGCCCCAGTACAATGGGAAAAAAATGGGCTGCGTTTCCAAGCACTCGGGGTACATCCGAGCCACAGATGCCGCATGCGCGAACATGTACCCGCACATGTCCCGGCTTCATTTCCGGGGCGGGGTAGTCCTCATACCGTATATCCTTGGAGGCGTGCAATACCGCCGCCTTCATCATTCTTTCCGCCATCGTAGGTTCCTCCCTTTAAATGCTTCTGTTCTTACGCACGGCCAGTCGCGCCGCAGACGTCCATCCATTTTTCCACAAGCGCCTGCACCCGCTCCCGGCCTGCCTTGCCATATGCCTTGGGGTCGATAGGTTTCTGCGCCATAGCTTCGCCAACGCCCTTGGTGTACGCAATGCGTAGCTCGGTGGCAAAGTTGACCTTGCAGATTCCTTCCTTGACGCAGGAAACAACCTGCTCCTCGCTTAAGCCCGATGCGCCGTGTAGCACCAGCGGTATCTCCACAACCTCTCGGATGGCGTGAAGCCGCTTTACATCCAGCACCGGCTTGGTTTTGTATACGCCGTGAGCTGTGCCGATGGCTACCGCCAAGGACTGTACGCCGGAGGCCTTCACAAATGCCGCTGCGTCCGCAGGGTTCGTATATTCGTCGCCCTGATCCGCCAGTGTATCCTCTTTGCCGCCTACCTTGCCAAGCTCCGCCTCCACAGGCACGCCGTTCAAAGCAGCTAGCGCCGCAACCCGTGCGCTCAAGGCGATATTATCTTGGAGCTGTAGCCGGGAGCCGTCAATCATGACGGAGGTATATCCCGCCATCAGGCAGCGAGCGGCTAGCTCATAGGAATCCCCATGATCCAAGTGGAGCGCCACCGGCGCCTTGACTTTCTTTGCCAACGCCTGCACTATGCCGTAAAAGACGGCGGGCTCCGCATATTTCAGCGTGCCGGGCGTGGTTTGGATAACAACCGGCGCGTCCTTTTTTTCCGCAGCCCTAATGACGGCTTGGGCCATTTCCATGTTTTCCACATTGAACGCCCCTACCGCATATCCACGCTTTTGCGCGTCCAGAAGCATTTCCAAGGTTGTTGTTAGCGCCATATCGTTCCTCCACATACAAGAATCGGTCTCATGATCAAATGACGCGAATCCGTCATCTTCGTTCATGGAGTGGATGGGCCTTCCCCTGTCTGATTTGACAGATACAAGCCTTGTTGCTAGTATAGTATGGTCCATTCGAAATAGCAACCAAGGTGGAGAGAAAGGCAACTTGTCATATTGAAGCGCTTTTTCTTTCATTTTCTTTCATAATCTGTCATGGGGAGGTGCACTTATGCTGCCTGTGGAGCGTAGAAACGATATTCTAAGCCTGATCAACCAAAAGAACTACTTATCCCTTAAGGAGCTGTGCCAACAGCTGCATTTCAGCGAATCCACCTTGCGCAGGGACTTACGACGGCTGGAAAAGGACGGCTTCATTACCTGCACCCGCGGCGGGGCGATCGCTAACGGCGCGGCGGGCAATGTGGAAACGCCCATGGAGCTGCGCCGCTCCACCAACAGCGAAATCAAGGCGCGCATCGGGCGCAGAGCCGCCGGGCTGGTGCGGGATAACCAAATGCTCTTATTGGACGCCAGCACCACGGTTATGGAGATGATCCCTTATCTAAAGGGCAAAAAGAATTTAACCATTATTACCTGCTGTCTGACCACCGCCCTTTTGGTGGCGGAGCAGCTGGACTGCACCCTGATTTGCACCGGGGGAAAATACCATGCCGCCACCGCCGCGCTCTTGGGCTACTCCGCTGAAAGCGCGCTGGACAACTGGTTTGCGGATCTGATGTTTTTTTCGGTCAACTCCGTCGACGCGCAGAACGGATTGACAGATCAAGGAGAGGAAATCGCTCATCTGAAAGCCGCCATGCTTCGGCACGCCCGCAGGGCGATTCTGCTGGCGGATTCCAGCAAATTTGGTCACACCTCAGCCTACCGCCTTTTCCCTGCCGATGTGGAGGGGATCGTCACTAATCGCGCCCCCCTCTTTGATCAAGATTGCTGGAGAGAGCTGCGCTCCAAAATGATTTTTACAGAGGAACGATGAAGCAGCGGCATCAGTGGGGTTCCTAAGTCTCGCGTTGTTTAGCTGTGTTGAAAAAAAGCGCGGTGTCGGCTATAATGAAGCAGAATTTACTAAGAAAGAAGCGATTCGATGAAATCCAAAGCCCTTCTCGCCCTGACCCTGTCTTTGCTGCTACTGTGCAGCTTCGCCTTTGCACAGGATACGCAAATTTCAGACGACATTTATAGCTTTCAAATGCTTATCAACGGTCAGCTGTATGCTCTGCCTCTCAGCTATCACGACTTCACAGCGCTGGGCTGGGTTTACGACGGCGACGACAGCCAGCTGCTGGATGCAGGTTATTACACCGCCGGCGAGGTTTTTGAGCTTGACGGCCTGCAATGCTACGCCCAGCTAATCAACTTCGATATCAACGCTCAGCCTCTCAGCCAATGCTATGTTGCGGGTATCGATTTTGACAGCTACCAGCTGGCTGACGCGCCAGACGCGGTCGTGGTGCTTCCCGCCGGGCTTACGGTCAACAAAGCCGTTCAGGAGGATGCACAAACGGCCTATGGCACGCCCACGGACGTTTATGAAGGCAGCTTATATACAAAGCTTACTTACCGCTATGAGAGCTACCGAGAGGTAGAGCTAGAATTCTCTGCCGAAAACGCCAAGCTAAACAGCGTCAGTGTGCGCAATCTGTCAAAGCCGGAGGACTTTGTGGATAGCGATATCTCCGGCGACGTTCCCAGCATTGTCAGCGCCTATACCGCGCCGGAGTCCGTAAGCGATCGCTTTGACAGCTATACCTTCTCCTACGGCGGCACAGTCTATCAGCTGCCCGCGCCGGTAAGCGTCTTTGTAAGCGACGGTTGGCGGCTGATCGCCGAGGACAGTGAAGCCATCGTCGCCGGAAGAGACAGCGGCTGGGTAACCCTGATGAAGGACAACCAGAAGCTCCGCACCCTTGCGCGCAACTATTCTCAGCAAGCCACCGCAATAGAGAACTGCTTCGTTACCAGCGTCAAAAGCGGGGACGATTGCAAGGTGGAGCTGATTACGCCTAAGGGGATTACCGTAGGGATGAGCGAAGCCGACCTAAAAGCAGCCGTCGAAGGCGAAAACGTAGAAACGGAGGAAGGCTCCTCCTACTCCTGCTACATCGTGATTCCGGGAGAAAGCAAGCTGGACAGCTACGAAGTCTATGTCCGGGATGGCGCGGTGTACAAAATCGAGGTATCCTACGCGCCAAAGTATAGCGATTACGCGGAGGGGAAATAACCTGCGCACTTTTCCAATGGCTGTTACAGATTGATTGTTCTGTAGCAGCCACTTTTCGCATGAGGTCTGTTCAGCCTTTAGGAAAGTAACCAGCAGGTTCGCGGGAGAAGCGCGCGCCGGGACCGCACACCCTCCCGCCGGTTCAGAATTGCCCCGAGCAATGGAGCGTTGGCTCAACAAACGGGAAGTGAAAGAGGAGCAACCATTATGGAATTGAAGCGCATCACAAGTATTCACCATCCGCTTTATCAGGAAGCGCTAGAGATCTATCAACGTAGTTTTCCATACCATGAACAGAGAGAGCCTTTTTCACAAGCACAGATACTCCGTCAAGAAGCCTATCATTTTGATGTAATTTGCGATAACGGAAAATTTGTTGGGGACATTTTGTACTGGAGCATTGGCGCTTTTCTTTATGTTGAGCACTTTTGCATCCATCCCGCAATGCGAAACAAGCAATACGGACAAAGAGCTTTAGCTCTTTTGCAAAAAGCACCCTTGATTCTTGAAATCGATCCTCCCAAGGACGAAATCTCCTTGCGACGGAAGGCTTTTTATGAGCGCTGTGGTTTTGTGGAAAACCCTTATCCTCATATACACCCGCCGTACCATAAGGATAATAGCGGGCATGAGCTTGTTATCATGAGCTGCCCCAAAACGCTGACAGAGTGCGAGTACAATGCATTTAACCGTTATCTGCAAGCCGTCATCATGAATCAGGCATACTGAGCGCTTCTATAATTAATAATATAAGGCTTGTCTAAATGCTTGTTGTTTTCAAAAAGAGCTGTGCCAACAGTCTCTTTATTTTTTATACAAAGAGCAAGAAAAATAAAATCCTTGGCAACAATAGAAATTGTTAGGCTGCCAAAACCATGCTATGATGTGGCTGTCAAAAGGGAGCTCATCGTGAAAAGAAAGATGCGAGGGATATAGGATGGAACAGAAAGCAAAGGGAAGAGTAACCATTCCAACGGATGTGGACGTCGTAGACGCAACCCTTCAACTGATGAAGCGCTGGGGCGCGGACGCGCTGCGGGACTGCGATGGTACGGATTTTCCCATGGCGCTTAGGAATGCGGACGCAAAGGTGTATTCCACCTACTATACCACCCGCAAGGATAACGAATGGGCAAAGCAAAACCCGGACGAGGTGCAGCAGTGCTACATCATGACGGGCTTCTTTACCGCTACTGAGGAAAGCCTTTCCATTCCGCTGATGAAGGGAATTTCACCGGAGCTGATGCAGGTAAATGATCGGGACGATATCAAGCGTTGGTGGGAAGTAATGGATCGCACAGCCGGGGCGGTAGTGCCGTCGGATACATGGAGCTATAAGGACGGCAGCGTGACCCTCGCAGAAGCGACGCCCTACCATGAATATACGGTCAGCTTTTTAGCCTACCTCATTTGGGACCCGGTCCACATGTACAACGCCGTAGTCAACGACTGGAAGAATTTTGAGCATCAGATCACCTTCGATGTACGTCAGCCCAAAACCCACGCGTTTACCATGGAGCGGCTCCGTCGTTTTATCAAGGAGCATCCCTATGTGAACGTGATTCGCTACACTACGTTTTTTCACCAATTCACGCTGGTCTTTGACGAGCTGAAGCGGGAAAAATACGTGGATTGGTACGGCTATTCCGCCTCAGTATCGCCCTACATTTTGGAGCAGTTTGAACGGGAGGCGGGCTACCCCTTCCGACCGGAGTATATTATCGATCAGGGCTATTACAACAACCAATATCGGGTACCCAGCAAGGAATTCAAGGATTTTCAGGCCTTCCAGCGCCGGGAAGTAGCCAAGCTAGCCAAGGAAATGGTGGATATCACCCACGAGTGCGGCAAGGAAGCCATGATGTTCTTGGGGGATCACTGGATCGGCACGGAGCCCTTTATGCCGGAGTTTGAAACTATCGGGCTGGACGCAGTGGTAGGCAGCGTTGGCAACGGCTCCACCTTACGGCTGATCAGCGATATTCCCGGCGTGAAGTATACCGAGGGGCGGCTGCTGCCCTATTTCTTCCCCGATGTGTTCCACGAGGGCGGCGATCCCGTGCGGGAAGCCAAGGAGAACTGGGTCACCGCTCGGCGGGCCATCCTACGCAAGCCCATCGACCGCATCGGCTATGGCGGCTATTTAAAGCTGGCCTGCCAGTTCCCGGAATTTTTGGATTATGTGGAAAGCGTCTGCGACGAATTCCGTCTTTTATACGAGAATATCAAGGGAACCACGCCCTACTGCATCAAAACTGTTGCGGTGCTGAACTGCTGGGGCAAAATGCGGGCATGGGGCTGCCACATGGTGCACCACGCGCTGTACCAAAAACAGAATTACAGCTATGCCGGAGTCATCGAGGCTTTGAGCGGCGCGCCGTTTGACGTACGGTTTATCAGCTTCGATGATATCAAGCAAAATCCCGGCGTTCTAAACGATGTAGATGTGCTGATCAACGTCGGCGACGGCGACACCGCCCACACCGGCGGCGTTTGCTGGGAGGATGCGGAGCTCGTGTCCACCGTTCGCCGCTTCGTGCACGAGGGCGGCGGCTTCATCGGCGTAGGCGAGCCCACAGGCCATCAATATCAGGGCCACTATTTCCAATTGGCAGCCTTGCTGGGGGTGGAAAAGGAAACGGGCTTTACCCTGAACTATGACAAATACAATTGGGAAGAGCATCCCGAGCATTTCATCCTTGCCAATAACGAGGAGAAACTGGATTTCGGTGAGGGGATGAAGGGTGTGTACGCCTTAGAGGGCGCTACTGTGCTTTGCCAGCGCGATAAAGAGGTGCAGCTGTGCGCAAACGAGTTCGGCAAAGGCCGCGCGGTATATGTAAGCGGCTTGCCCTACAGCTTTTCCAACGCCCGCTTGCTGTACCGCAGCGTGCTATGGTCGGCTCACGGGGAAGGGGACCTGCGCCGTTGGTACAGCGAGAATCCCAACGTAGACGTTCACGCTTATGTGAAAAACGGCAAGTACTGCGTGGTGAACAACACCTATGAGCCTCAGGATACCATGGTCTATCGCGGCAACGGGGAAGGGATGGCCTTATCCCTCAAGGCGAATGAAATTCGGTGGTATCAGATTTAGTCCCCCGTTTATTCTCCCCCTCGCCCATGCACCTTACGGTATTCGCTGGGCGACATCCCCGTCAAGCGTTTAAAAGCTTGGCAAAAATAGCTGGGCGAGGAGAACCCTGTCATGCCGCAAATAGCGGACAGGCTGTAATCGTAATTGGTTAATAAATGGCTGGCTTCCGCAATGCGCCTTCGGCAGAGGTATTGCATAGGAGAAACCCCGTAACGCTGGCGAAATGTCCGGGCAAGATAGAATTTGCTGATATGGGTGCGTTCCGCCAGCCAGTCCAGCGTAATATTCTCCGGGAACCGCTCGTCCATGAACCGCTTTGCCTCCGTGCATTCGCTGGTACCGTCGACAGCGGTTTCCCCGGTTAGGTCCACCCTCGCGTATCGGCTAATCTTTGTCAGAAGAATTTTCATGATGTTCATGCATACGTCCGGATAACCCTCCCGCTGTTTGGATACCTCCCGAAGCACGTCCTGAAAATAGGGCAGCAGCTCGTGATTGTTGGAGCGGTCATTCAGCAAATAGTAGCGCGGCTGGCTGCCCTGCGCCGTTAAAAAGCGAACGCCGTCCACGCCGATCACAATATATTCAAGTCCCTCCTTGGGATCAGAGATTTCCGTATGCTCCACCGAAGGGTTGATCAAAAAGAAATCGCCTGCTTGGAGGGGCTCTTTTTCATCCACAATTTTCAAGAAGCCCTTTCCTTGAACGCAATAAAAGAATTCCGCGTGATTGTGACTGTGAGGTATGGAATTCCACGATTCATCAAAACGGGAAAGCGCGCAATACAACAATCGTAGCTCACCGCCTCCGGTAGGGTGGGGGATGCTGTAGCGGATGCTGCCCATAAGCGCGCCTCCTCGCCTTTTTGCTTGTACTATTGATTATACAGCGGCTTAAAAATAAAGGCAATTGAGAAAACAGCTCTTGATTTCCACAATCATCCATTCTATACTGAATATAGCAATAATGACATAGGAGGTTTCCGTTTATGAAATCACATCATCGAAGCCATCCTACTCTGCCATCTATGGAAGGGATAGCTTTGTTTCCCTGCAAGAGACTGTTGGCTGTTCTCTGTATACTGGGCCTTTGCGTCCTTCCATGGCTGTCCGCCCGCTCGGAAACCCTAGCGTCTCGCGTTCACGACCTATCCAATGAGGAGCTTTGGGAGCTCAAGGCTGCGGTGGAGGCAGAGTTGGAAGCGCGCGACCTTTCAGACCAGACGGCGGCAACGAAAAGCGCTTCCGGCAGCGAGGTGATGGTATGGGTTCCGCGCACGGGCAGTAAGTATCACAGCACCAGCAGTTGCAGCAATATGAAAAAACCGCTGGAGGTTACGTTGACTGAAGCCAAAGTCTCCGGCTATACGCCCTGTAAAAAATGCAATCCCCCAAAATAATCGTTTCCCTCTGGGCTTGATTTCCAGCCCAATCGTCCGAAAAGTTCCTTTCTGCACATTGACAGCCACTCGGAAAGAGTCTATCATAAAAGGGTATAAAATACGCCATTGATCCCGAAAGGAGGAGCGCTCGTGGACGCGGACCCGTACAGTCGAACCATGGCTTTTGCGATATACACCCACAATTTCATAGGCTCCGGGCAATCGGGACAGGGCGCTCATCGAAGGTAAGCGTACAACCTGTTCTTTCCTGCCCGGAAGATTGCCGCGTGCGGCATGAAGAAGGCAGGTTTTTTTATGAAGAAAATTTATCTCACCGTGGACGATCATTTGACGGAAATCAGCACGCTGGAAAAGGGCTGCTGGGTTCATTTACAAAACCCCACACGGGAAGAAATCGAAGGGCTGAACGCCCGCTTTGCGCTGGATCCCACCTATTTACAGGCGGCGCTGGACGAAGAGGAAAGCGCCCGCATCGAGCGCAACGACGACCAAACGCTGATCATTGTGGATATTCCCTATGTGGAAGCCGAGGATAACGGCTACAGCTATTCCACCATTCCTATGGGGATCATTGTGGTGGACGATGTGATCATCACCGTATCCACCCGGGACAGCGCCATTATCGCCGATTTTACCGAGGAGCGCATTCGCGGCTTTTGGACCTTCAAGCGCACCCGCTTTATCTTGCAGCTGCTTTACCGCAACGCTTCTCGCTTTCTGGCCTACCTGAAGCAAATCGATAAGGCCAGCGTCCATGTGCAGGATCGTTTGCAGGCCAGCATGCGCAACCAGGAGCTGCTGCAAATGATGAAGCTGGAAAAGAGCCTTGTGTTCTTCTCCACCAGCCTGAAGGGCAATGAAATGGTCATGGAAAAAATGATGCGCATGGATATGCTTCGCAAGTATCCGGAGGACGCAGACCTGTTGGAGGACGTTATCGTTGAAAACAAACAGGCCATGGAAATGTGCGCCATTTACCGGGATATCATGTCCGGCACCATGGATGCTTTTGCCTCGATCATTTCCAATAACCTGAACATCGTTATGAAAATCCTGACCAGCCTCACCGTGGTGCTGGCAGTACCGACGATCTTCGCCTCCTTCTGGGGCATGAACGTAAAGGTGCCTTTGGAAAATAACCCTTACGGCTTTGTGGTGGTGCTGGGCATTTCCTTAGTAGCCAGCATCGCGGCCTTTATCCTCCTGTGGCGCAAGAAAATGTTCTAATCTAACTCTTAAAGGAGGACGCGGTATTGAAAACAGCGCTAATCACAGGCGGCGGGCGGGGCATTGGCGCAGCCTTGACAAGAGCTTTTGCAGGGGCTGAGTATCGCGTAGCGTTTTTTTATGGCTCCAACCACGCCGCCGCGAAGGCTACGGCTAGCCAAACAGGCGCTTTAGCCGTCTGCTGCGACGTGTCCGACCCCGAAGCGGTGAAGGCAGCTGTCGCCACATTGCCTTTTTCTCATGTGGACGCTCTGGTCAACAATGCGGGCGTCGCCCAACAAAAGCTTTTTACGGACATCACCGATGAGGACTGGCGGCATATGCTGGACGTTCATTTGTCCGGTGCTTTTTATGTAACCCGTGCGGTGCTGCCCGGTATGATTTCCCAAAAATACGGACGTATCGTAAATGTATCCAGCATTTGGGGGCAGGTAGGGGCCAGCTGCGAGGTTCATTATTCTGCGGCAAAGGCGGGACTGATTGGTCTGACCCGCGCGCTGGCTAAAGAAACCGCACCCAGCGGCGTGACTGTGAACTGCCTCTGTCCGGGGGTCATTGAAACAGATATGCTGAATTGCTTTTCACTGGAAGAACGAAAGGCTCTGCAGGCCGAAACGCCCGTGGGGCGCTTGGGTACGCCGGAGGATGTGGCGCGGGCAGCCCTATGGCTGTGCGAAGCTGAATCCGACTTTGTCACCGGGCAAATCATTGGCATAAATGGCGGCTTCGGCGAATAAATACCCCTATACAGGAAAGGAGCCAACGCTTTTTGTTGCGTCGGCTCCATCTTTTTATCATTACAGCTTCGCTACCGGGTAGCAAACCTCTGTCACATATTCATTCTCGTCCTTTGTTTCATAGGGGCTGACATGATAGATGTTGAACATCGGCCCAGCAAAGGTATAGCCGTTGTCCCGCACCCAAGAAGCTACGGCTTGGTTTACCTCGTCCATCTGGGTATAAGCGCCTTTGCAGATCGCGCTTGCCACCTGCACGGGAGGCTCAACCTTGCAAACCACGTTCTCCGTGTTCGGATAGCTCCCCTTCACCGTTTTCTGCACCTCTACGTCCACGTCGGCTTCCTTGTACTCAGCGTCGTGGAAGGTTGCGGTGCAGTAGCAGGGATCGCTATCCTGAATGGACAACGCCGCGGTTTCCGACATCAGCATCCCCCACAGCATGCCCTCTTGCTCGTAGGAAGGAATAATCTTGCGCACGGAAATCACAGTGCGCTCAGGAATCTCTTTTACGGTAACGCTATAGTTCATATTGATATGATCCTTTCTCAGCCGTTCAATGGCTGTGTCCACAAGGCGAAGCTGTCGGCTCATTCTTTCCGACTGCTCCATCAGCTCCGCTCTTTTCAGCGTCAATGCTTGGCATAAGGCTTCCATGCTGTCGTAGCGAGTGTTCAACTCCTGAATCGCCGTCAAGCCAAAGCCCATTTCCTTTAACGCCGTAATTCTGGCGATCGTCGAAAGCTGGGCTTCGTTGTAATAGCGGTAGGCGGTGAACGGATCCGTTACCGCCGGCTTTAACAGACCCATTTCATCGTAATAGCGCAGCATTCGGATGCTGACGCGGGACAGCTTGGAAAAATCTCCGATTCGTAACATCTTGCTTCCTCCACATATGCGGTACTCTTGAGCTCATCCTTATTGTAGAGTATACCACAGTGTGAGAGTCAAGGGGGAATAAGGCGCTGCTGCAGGATTTGTTTCACAACGCTATTTTTTTACAGAAAAAGAGTGAATCGGCTGCTTTTCGCAGGGATTCACTCTTTTGGTTTGGGGGACTCCGCGTTCCCTTATCCTCATCTTCAGTACAGCAGCGAACAGCTTGAGGAATTTGGGCTCGGCGGCAAAAATAGGACTGTTAAAAGCAAATGACTCGTGGCTCTGCGATAAAGGAGGAAAAGGTAGCAGTCACATTCTTCAAATAGAACACCGCCGTGTTGGGATCATCAGCGCTGTAGCGATTCTTTAAATGGGGATATTGATCCAGCATATGTGCTTTGGCTTCACGCCGCTCATCCAAAACAGCTTCTCCGGCAACGCGGACCCATGAGCCGTTCTGGCAACCGCAAATTTCCACCTTGGGGTGAGCCAGCATCTGCTTGGCTACCTCCTTGGATAGCCCCGTTTGAATGTAAAGCTTGTCCTCAAAGATGTCCACGGTTCCAAAGGGACGCACGCGGGGCTGCCCGTTTTCACAGGTCGCCAGATAGTAGGTGCCGCAGCTTTTGAGAAAATCGTATACTTCCTGCATAAATATACCTTCTTTCTGTTTCCTTTTTTGATGGAAGCAGGCTTATTGTAGCATTGATCGCAGCGCAATTCAAATGGAGCAAGTGCAACAGTCAAACCGTTTGTTTTCAATAAAAATCAAATGCATTGGCACATTGTTCAGGCCAAAAAAACACTAAAAAACCATACAGAAACAGTCGCATAAAATGGAGCAAATATATATTGGCTATTTGAGATAATATTCGCTATAATGCAAACTATCCTTTTCACTTTTGTACTTTAGAAATGTAAAGTATAAAAGCGAAGATGAGAATTTACGAAGGAGGTACCCCTTTATGAATGACAAGTTTGCACGAATCCTAACAGTTGTGATGGCAATTGTGATGATCTTTTCCATTGCAACCGTCGCATCTGCGGAAGGCAAAACCCTTCGCCTAACCCAGAATGTAGAAATGGATACCATGGACAGCGGTAATACCGGTGATGGATATACCACCAGCATTATGTCCTTGCTGGTGGACAGCCTGTTCCGACTGGATGCAGACAGCCAGCCGCAGTCGGCGCTAGCCGAAAGCTATACGGTTTCTGATGACGGCCTGACTTACACCTTCACCCTACGCGATTCCCAGTGGAGCAACGGCGACCCCGTTACCGCCGCGGATTTCGAGTATGCTTGGAAGCGTGCCATCAACCCCGTCAATGGATTTGAGCACACCTTCATGTTCAACTATCTTCCCATCAAAAACCTGACCGAGATCAACGCGGGCACTGCGGATTATACCACCTTAGGCGTAACCGCCCAAGATGAAAAAACGCTGGTGGTAGAGCTGACCTCTCCCTGCAACTGGCTGATCCGCTTCCTGAGCGACTGCGCCTTCAGCCCCTTGAACCAGAAGTTCGTGGAAAGCTGCGGCGATCAGTATGCCTTATCCAGCGATTCCTTTTTAACCTGATCGGCATCTCTTGGGACTTCATGTTTGCCGATATTGCGGAGTAATAAAACCGGTGCTGCACATAGCAGGTAGCCCGTGCAGCGCCTGCCTGCAAAGCCGATGTGTAACATGCGCATTGGCTTTGCAGCGATCATACTCTATGATTTCTGCCGCAGAGGGTATCCCTAGGATACGGCGGCTGTGAGAAAAGGTGGTGCTCAAGTGAAAAAGTATATACTCAAGCGCTTGCTGACAGCCGTTGTGACGATCTTCGTGGTGGTGCTGCTGCTGTTCTCCTTGATGGAAATTTTACCAGGCTCTCCCTTTAACAATCCGGAGCTGACGCCCGAACAGCGCGCCAATATTGAAGCCAAGTATGGGCTGAATCAGCCGTTTTTAAGCCGCTATTTTACGTATATCGGAAATATGCTCCATGGTGATTTTGGTGTTTCCTATAATATTCAACAGAATTTGCCTATCTCCAATCTGCTAGCCAAGCGCTTCCCTGTAACGATCTATATCGGCCTGATGGCTATTGTGCTGGGCATGGTGCTGGGACTGGTGCTGGGAATCATTGCAGGGTTCAACCATAACGGGATCATGGATACCGTCAGCTCCGCTATCTCTATACTGGGCATCAGTCTGCCAGCCTTCGTGTTTGCGCTGCTGCTGGCGTATTTTGTGGGCTTTCAGTGGAAGCTGCTGCCTTTTCTTTACAATGCAAAAACACCGTTTGCCTCGGCCATTCTGCCCGCTTTAACGCTGGCTGTTTCGCCTATGGCCAGCGTAGCCCGTTATACTCGCTCAGAGATCATCGACGTGCTGAACCAAAATTATATCACCTTGGCAAAAACCAAAGGGGTAACCAAATTCGCGTTGGTGATCAAGCATGTGCTGCGCAATGTGCTCACGGGGGTCATCACCGTTATTGGTCCCAGCATCGTCAACGTCCTTACGGGTAGTCTTGTGGTCGAAAAGGCGTTTTCAGTGCCCGGAATCGGCGGGCTATTGATCACCGCTATTCAGGAAAACGATTATAATGTGACTTTTTCGCTTTCCTTTATTTATTGCGCTTTATATATCATCGTGATGTTGATCGTCGATATCCTATATGGCCTGATTGATCCGCGCATTCGCGTCGCAAAGGGGGAGTAAGAGGATGAAAACGACGCCACAGCAACACTTATCACAGGAAGAACGCCGTTTGGTCGGCTATGAGGCCGAAAACTATGTGGATGAAAATTATGCGGGGCACTCCTATGCCAAGGAAGTCATGCTTACGCTGCTTTCCAACAAAGGCGCGGCCATCGGGCTGGTCTGTATTCTCATCATTATCGCTTTTGCCATCTTTGCACCCATGACCAGCGCCTATACCTACAGAGAGGTTCACTCCGAGATTACCAATCTCCCGATGCGCATTCCCGGCATCGAGCAGCTGAACATCTTGGACGGCACCCGCAAGGGCGTCGATCTGTATGAAAGCAAAGGAATCAAGGACGAGTACCACTATTTCGGCACGGATAGCTTGGGTCGCGATATTTGGACCCGCGTTTGGGTCGGCACCCGGATATCCTTGCTGATCGCGCTGCTGGCAGTGCTGCTGGATGTAGTCTTTGGCGTTACCTATGGCATGATCTCCGGCTATTTTGGCGGGAAGGTCGATTTTATCATGCAGCGCTTTGTGGAAATATTAACCAGTATCCCCAACCTGATTATCATGATGCTGCTTCTGCTGGTATTGGAGCCGGGTATTCCCACCATCTGCTTGGCGTTATCCATCACGGGCTGGGTCAACATGAGCCGCATCGTGCGCGCGCAGGTATTGAAGATCAAAAACGAGGAATACGTGCTGGCTTCCCGTACCTTGGGCGCGCCTGCTTTGCGCATCCTATTCAAGGATATTCTGCCCAACGCGCTGGGTCAGATCATCATCACCTTCATGCTGTCCGTGCCCAGCGCCATTTTCTTTGAAGCCTTTTTGGCCTTTATCGGCTTGGGTGTGCCTATCCCCATGGCTTCGCTGGGTACGCTGATCAACGACGGCTACAAGTCCGCGCTGCTGTACCCGTCCCAAGTACTACTGCCCGCGGCGGTGCTTTCCATTTTAATGCTATCCTTCAACCTGTTGGGCGACGGTCTGCGTGATGCCATCGACCCGCAGATGCGCACGATGTAAGAAAGGAGAAAAGGAAATGAGCGAGACCCATCAGGTGATCCTAAGCGTCAGCAATCTTTCCATCTCCTTTAACACCTTCAGCGGCAAAGTCAACGCCATTCGCGGCGTGGATCTGGAAATGGAACGTGGCGAAACCCTAGCAATCGTTGGGGAAAGCGGCAGTGGCAAATCAGTCACGGTCAAGTCAATCCTTGGCATTCGCAGTCACAACGAGGTGGTGGATCATGGTTCCATTTTGTTCACCTATCAGGAGGACGGCAACGAACGCACCGTGGATTTGCTGAAGCTGAGCGAACGAGAGCTGCAAAAGCATATCCGCGGCAAGCATATCGCCTTGGTATTTCAGGATCCGCTGACTTCGCTGAACCCCACCATGACCATCGGTGCACAGATCGCGGAAAGTGTGCTGTTGCAAAAGCGCATTCCTCGGGAACACGCCGCGCAGCGAGCCATTGAGCTGCTTAAAGAGGTTGGCATCACCGATGCTGAAAAGCGCTACAACAACTACCCGCACCAGTTGTCCGGTGGCATGCGCCAGCGTGTGGTAATCGCCATTGCGTTGGCTTGCGACCCGGATCTGCTGATCTGCGATGAACCGACCACCGCGCTGGATGTAACCGTCCAAGCGAAGATACTGGACCTGATCAAAGGTATCCAAAAACGCAATCATTTAACTGTTATCTATATCACACACGATTTGGGCGTGGTAGCTCGGGTGGCTGATAAAGTAGCGGTGATGTATGCTGGCAAACTAGTTGAAAAAGGAACGGTAGGTTGGAGACGGTCAGGCAGTTCTGTGCTCGGTTCTTCTCCCCTGTCAGGCAGTTGGTGAGTTTGCCGCGATAGCGCATCAAGTCCCGAAGCTGACGGATATCCTCAGGAGGGATAAAGCTGGGC
>JAQUWD010000011.1 GCA_028693055.1 Eubacteriales bacterium
CAACGGTCGTTCGGTTATCCCCTTGACCTATGAGGGGTACTACAGCTATCGCTACATTCGCAGCTATGCCATTCATAATCAAAGCCTTCATTTTCAGATGAATAATTTTCTGGAATTTATGCTGAAGCCCTACTACTATATGATGCTGCCCACCCAGTACCTAGGGCTTGTCATGTACCCGGAGGCGACCGTTTACCTCGCGCAGGCTTATAGCGCCCCGGTGGAAGAGGCCTTGTCGGGAGTGGGCGACCGCGTCGTTTCATATGCGGAGCTTTCCGCGATGTGCGAAAAGCTGAACGCCGTTGCCGCAGACGATACTGATTTGCAGCGGGTTTATTTCTATCTGTCCTGCCTGTTAAGCGATTTGCAGGTGCCGGACGCTGTATACGACAAGCTTTGCATGCTGGATGAGTATTTGGATTTTCTGGATCCCAACCAGCAGGGCATGACCGTGTCCCAAAGCGCCAACGCCATGACCTGCACCATCGGCGATTACACCCTTTATACCCGCCTTGCCCAGAACGGTACGGACAGCTTCACGCTGACCTTGCCGGATCAGGACGGCTACACGCTGACCGTAACCGGACGCAAGGAAGAAAAGGCGGCGGGGCAGGATATGAACCTGCATATCACTGTGGCGACGGAGGAGGAAACCCGGCTGGAGCTGCTACTAAGCGGCGAGGGACTGCCCAAGGAAAACGAAACCGACGCTATCGGTACGGTGCGTATTTTTCTCAACGGCTCCGCACTGGAGTCCGAGCCGACCACCCAGACCTTTGGGTTCCGGCTGACCCGTACCGCCGCCCAGCCCCCTTATCAGGTGACGCTGGGAATCGATTGGCTCCATCCCGCCACGGCAAAGGCCGCCATTACAATGCTGTATCAGGCGGATATCGAAATGCTTGATCAAAGCGCGTTGAAGGATCATATTTATGATAACCAGATCGATTTCTTCCACCTGAACCAAACCTATTTGGAGGAGTACCAAGCCGCGTTCCAGAAATCTCTGGTTTTTGCGGTTGCTCCGATTCTGCTGGAAATGCCGTCGGGAGTCCTGAACGACGTGGTTCGTTTCTGCGAGACCACGGGGATTTTGGCTTCCTTTGGGATTGAATAGGAGGATTTGGAATGTCGGAGTTTTATTTGGAGAAGAAGAGCCAAAGCCCGCTGTATCAGCAGCTGATGCTCAGACTGAAAAACGATATAACCGCAGGGATTTACCCCGCTGGGGCGCGGATCCCCAGCGAACAGCTTTTGTGCGAAACCTACGGCGTAAGCCGCGTTACCGTGCGCAAGGCCATGCTCGACCTTGTGCAGGAGGGAATGCTGGTGCGCCGTCAGGGAAAGGGAACCTTTGTGGCCAATGAAAAGCTGCGCAAGGATCTGGCCTTTATTACCAGCTTTTCGGACGCATGCGCGGTCAAGGGGCATCAGGCTGGCGCAAAGCTGATTTCCGCCCAGTGGGAAACCGCCACCTCTGAGGATCAGGATCGCTTGGGGGTGGACGAGGGCGCGCAGGTGCTGGAAATCTGCCGTCTGCGCCTGTGCGACGGCGAGCCTGTGATGCTGGAAATCAACCGTTTCCCGGAAGCCTACGCCTATTTACGGGACGAGGCCGGGGAAAGCTCTTTGTACGAATGCCTGAAGCGCCATGGGGTGATTCCCTCCTCGGCGGTGCATGATATCTCGCTGGGACACGCCACCCCCTTGGCTAGCAAGTATTTGGACGCGGAGCTGGGCGACGCTATGCTGGTGCTGGACGAGCTGGTACTGAGCCAGCACGGGGATCCTTTACATACCAGCCGCCAGTGGATCCGTGGCGACAAATTCACCTTCCGCATCTAAGGAAAGAAAGGGTTTATCATGAGCACCTCAAAGTTTGCCCTGTTTGTGGATTTGGAGAATTGCGGCGCAAAGGTTTCCACGCTGTTAAATGTGCTGGAAAAGGTAAAAATCCGCGGCGATGTGCTGCTGGGCAAGGTATACGGTTATACGGACAGCTACAGCGATTTAAAGGAAGTACTTCTGTCCAACACCTTCACTGTAGTTCCCAGCCTGCGCTACGGCATCAGCCAGAAGAACAACGCCGACATTCTGCTGGTCATTGACGCGCTGGAGGTGGCGTACACCAACCCGTTGATTGACAGCTTTTGCATCGTCAGCGGCGATAGCGACTATACCCCGCTGGTGGGGCGTTTAAAAAGCATGGGGAAGTTTGTGCTGGGCATTAGCCGCAGCGAGGCTGCCAGCAATATCTTCATCAACGCCTGTAACGAATTTCAATTTCTTGAAAACGTCGGGCCACGCACTCGCAAGGAAAGCGGCAAGAAAAAGGCCGCCGCCGATAAGGAGCCCTTGGACGAGAACGAGCTTAACAAGCTGCTGTGCTCCATTTTGGAGGAGCAGACCGATAAGGACGAGCTTTACGCTAGCGAGCTGAAGGGCATTTTACTGAGGCTGCGCCCCGATTTTAACGAGAAGGCCTACGGCTGCGCCACCTTTTTAAAAATGCTGGACAAGCTGGTAAAGCAGTACGGCAGCCTGCGTATCCATAACGATAATTTTAACGTGATGGTTTCCATCGCCCCGGTCAGCAAGGAAACCCAGCCGGAGCTGAACAAGGAGAATTGGCGCACGGCTATCAAGGAGCAGCTTACGCGCTACAAGGACGATGGCTTTGAACGCATCAATCCCAGTATTTTGAAGGCGGACATTCAGGCCAGCCATCCCGATTTCTCCGAAAAAGCGCTGGGCTTTAAGCGTTTTAGCGATATGCTAAAGGCTATGGAGAAGGACGGTCTGGTTACGGTGGAGCTGGACGAGCAGGGAACCATGCTGATTAAGGTATCCTAAAGGGAGGCCGAAAAGATGTCCAACGGTTTTGCAAGAATTGCGTCCGTTAGTCTGCGGGTGCATTTAGGCGACGTTGCCGCCAATGAGAAAGAAATTTTGACCGCCATGGAGAAGCTGGCCTTGCAGGGCGTGCAGGCGGCGGTATTCCCGGAGCTGTGCCTGACCGGCTACACGCTGGGGGATTTGCTGCTGCACGAGCTGACCCAGCGTCAGGCGTGGGAAAGCATGCTGCGCATCGCAAAGAAAACCGCATCGATGGCTGTGGTGGTGGGTCTGCCCGTCAATGTGGAAAGCCGGCTGTTTAACTGCGCGGCGGTGCTGCAGGGCGGCCGGGTTCGGGCCATCGTGCCCAAGACCTATTTGCCTAACGGCAACGAGTTTTACGAGACCCGCTGGTTTGTCAGCGGCGAGCAGGCCAGAGGTATGCTGGAAAGGGACGGCGTTTGCTGCCCCATTACGCCCCGCTGCCTCATGGACATGGGGGAGTTTACCTTCGCGGTGGAAATCTGCGAGGATTTATGGACGCCCATCCCGCCCAGCAGCCAATATGCCGTGGAGGGCGCGGACATCATTTTAAACCCCAGCGCGTCAAACGCGCTGGTCAGCAAGCAGGAATACCGCCGGGAGCTATTGCGCCAGCAAAGCGGCCGTCTTTACGCGGGTTACGCCTATGCTGGCGCGGGCTTTGGGGAAAGCACCAGCGATTTGGTATTCTGCGGTTATACCGCCGTGTACGAAAATGGCCGCGCTTTAGCCGAGGGGCCGCGCTTTACCCGGGACGGCGGCATGGCGGTGGCGGATATCGACGTGCAGCGTCTGCGCTTCCAGCGTCAGCGCAATGGCAGCTTCCATCAAATGAAGCGGGAAAACAACATGGTACGGGTTTGCCTCGATTGCCCGCCAACGCCGGCCTTGCCGCTGCAGCGGCCGATTTCGCCGCTGCCCTTCGTGCCCGGCAGCGGGGAGGAACGCTTGGAGGAAATTGTGCTCATCCAGTCCATGGGCTTGGTAACCCGGTTGAGCACCATCCATTGCAAGGATTTGGTGGTTGGGGTTTCCGGCGGGCTGGACAGCACCTTGGCGTTGTTGATCGCCGCCCGTGCCTTTGACGAGCTGGGGCTTCCGCGCAAGGGGATTCACGCGGTTACCATGCCCGGCATGGGTACGGGAAAACGCACGAAAACCAACGCGGACAAGCTGATGGAGGCACTAGCTGTGGATGCGGCTGAAATTGCCATCGGCCCAGCGGTAGCCCAGCATTTTGCGGATATTGGGCAGGATGAAAACGTCCATGACGTCACCTACGAAAACGCTCAAGCACGGGAACGCACCCAAATTTTAATGGACTTAGCCAACAAATATGGCGGAATCGTGCTGGGCACCGGAGACATGAGCGAAATGGCGCTGGGCTTCTGCACCTATAACGGCGACCATATGAGCATGTACAACGTCAACTGCACTGTGCCAAAAACGTTGATTCGGGCGCTGGTCCAGTATATCAGCGAGCACTGCTTTGACGGCGTGGTGAAGGACGTATGCGCCGACGTGATTGATACGCCCATCAGCCCGGAGCTTTTGCCAGTGAGCGACGGGGAGCTGAACCAGCGCACTGAGGATATTCTGGGGGACTATGCCCTTCACGATTTCTTCCTGTACCATATGATGGACAGCGGCGCGTCGCCCAGCAAACTGATTTTGCTGGCTGTGCAGGCCTTTGAGGGCGTATATGACGAGACGAAGATCAAGGAGCAGCTCAAGACCTTCATCCGGCGTTTCTTTACCCAGCAGTTCAAGCGCAACTGCGTGCCCGACGGCCCCAAGGTGGGCAGCGTTGGGCTAAGCCCCCGGGGCGATTGGCGCATGCCCAGCGATATGAGCTATCAGATGTGGGCGAATGATTAAACCAACCCGGCATGAAGGGGCGGAGGCATAGGTGATTTCTCAGCAGCTGTAGGGGCGTAAACCTCTACACAGACTGTTGCAAAAAACTCAAGAGAGTGTCAGGGGAGCCCGTAGGCTCCCCTGACTGCATTCGTATCGACTGGCTTTGCCGCAAACAGTACCCGTAACTGATGAAAGAGCGCGTAGCGCTTTTTTGACACGCTGAGGCGCCCATTAGGGTGGGCAATCGTTGAATTAGTGTAAAGCTTTATATGAAAAGATAAAAGTATAACCGTCGTTCCTAAACCAGACCGACGGCTACAACACCCCAATATATATTTCAATCCGCATCCAAACTCATGATGGATGACAAAAGTAGTATATCAGCCTTTTTCATAAATCTCAATGAAAAAAGTTAGCGAACAACATCGAGTTAATCGTCAAAAATTTGTTTCATTGATTGTTACGTTGTATTTTGCATAGTCTTGTGGAACTGAAAAACCAGTTCATTCAACAAGGCAGATATACAGACTGTGTTGGTGAGCTTATTTTCAAGGTCATAAATGCACCTGTAAAGAAAATGAAAATTAATATTTCAAAGCCACAATAAATGAGTCGCTTATTCTTCTATAAAAAGAGTAAGCGGCTTTTTTGCTAATAAGTTTGATATGATTGAGGGAATGTCCTGTGCATCGCTGATTTGTGGTATAATAAAATATAATTTTAAATTTGGGAGAGATAGTTATGAGTTCAGAAAAATATATAAACCCCTTTTCAGAGATGGTACTAAAAGTTTCAATGCAATTCGATGATGCTATTTTAAAAAATGATACTGTTGAATTAAGGAGGATAATTGAAGAAGTTGAACCTATCATTCCTCATGAAAATATTGCATCACAGGCACAACTCTATTATTCGATTGGAACGGCATATGGCGATATTGCCAACATAACCTCTGTTTCCGATGAAGAACTTATAAAAAAGCAACTTTACTATTTCAGAAAAAGTATTGCACTTATGAAACATGAAGAATTATCCAATCCGAAATATGCCCCTTATGTTAACGCACTGAAAATGAACCTATATACGAACTATGGAAATACCTTTGACCATTGTGGCAGAAAGTTAGCTGCAATAGAGCAATATAAAAAAGCTCTTAAAATTCGAGATGATTTTGGTATGGCGTTGGGTAATTTAGGGATGGCATATAAACATTATGGGATGCTTGTTTCTGATTCTGTACATAGCAATTATTTCCATCATTTTGCGTACAACTTATTGAATCAAGCTATAAAAAGCAATGACCCCAATACGCACCAAGAAGCGAAAAACTATTTTATCCGAGCAGCCAGTAGTTATGATTCTGAATACGTTCATAAATTTCTTGAAGCTCCGCTTGAAATCCATCAATATTCATATTCAAATAAAGAAGAATTCTGTTACAGAGAATGGGCTTTGAAAAACAACTTGTTTCTCAATCCCCTAAATGACCTGCCAGTTGATGAGCTTTGCTTTGCAGCAGATGTCATTCAACTTCCTAAAATGCTAGCGAACCTTGATGACAAACCAATTTTTCATGGTATGTTTAATCAGTTCAAGCAAGAGTTTATTTATGCAAGATACCAATACTATTGTAGTCAGCAGGTAACAGAAGAAGTTAATTTTGCGGACAAAGATACCTATCTTTTAAACTTTGCTGATTATCCTCAATATTCTATCCGAATTGAAATTTTAAAATCTACTTTTAAGACTTTGTATTCCTTGCTTGACAAAATTGCGTTTTTCTTGAATTCCTATTTTAAGCTTGGAATACGAGAACGCGACGTTAATTTTCATAGCATTTGGTACAGTGAAAAGAAAGGAAAATATAAATATCAAAACACATTAGACCACAAAACGAATTTTGCGTTAGCTTCAATGTATTGGATAGCAAAAGATTTTTATGAAGAATTTGTTGATTCGCCCAATCCACAGGCTAAGCGTATTCGAGATATACGCAATGCTTTGGAGCATAAATATGTAAAAGTTTATTGGGATTTATGGGATGACAGGGCTAATGGAGATATTGACGACCTGGCATTTTATATGTCAGAAGCAGAGCTCATATGCGAAACATTTAATCTGCTGAAGCTAATAAGAGAAGTAATTGTTTGCTTAGCATTATCTGTTGGAATTGAGGAAGGATATCGCCATGAAAAATTAGACCCATCCAAGCTTATTCTCCCAACGTTGTTAATGGATTACCAGGATGAATGGAAAATGTAGAGAGGCACGAACATGAAAATTGGAAGGAATGAACCCTGCCCGTGTGGAAGTGGATTACAATATAAAAAATGCTGTCTTGAAAAAACTGAAGAATAAAAATATATCGAAGCCATTTCAGCATCGCAAAATAATTTGAATTGTGATTCAAGGATTAAGCAATGTCACCATCCCAACACTCAAGAATGCAGCGGTAGTATAAATAAAGCTCTTGCAAATCAAAATAATCGTATTTTAAATAAATTAGCATTAGATGGCTGCGTAATAACAATGGATTTGCCGTCCGCAGAGAATATAAAAAGCTGGAAAGGCGCGTCAAAAGCGATGAAAAGCATTTGGCAAACAGTGTATCAAAGCTACCCCAAGAGGATTGATGTTCTGGAGAACATGTAAACCACCGCCTTAATACAAAACATAAAATAATTTCTTGAGCCATTGACAATATGGTAAAATAGGTATATGATTTATATATCTTAATTAATCTTTATATATTGGGGAGTAAATTAATTGAGAAGAAAGAAGGAAAAAAATATGGTATATTATGAAATCGCAAAAATTCATTACCAAGATAACGATACCAGCAAATCTATTTCACGCATCAAAACCACAAACGACATCGAAAAACTTCGGCAGACTGTAGTAGCAGATATTGAGAATGGACACCAGATCAAAACCCATCCATCGAATGGCGGCGGCGCAGAAGTACATGTTATTCAAGTTGCAAACACAAAGTATCTTCGCACGGATCGAAATAGCGTTGCAAAGGATAATTTAGGAAATCTACCGCAGTTCTAACCAGTTTACAAAAATGTTTTCTCGTTCCAGCGCGATCGGGCTTGCAAAAGGCAAGCTCGCCCGCGCTCCTTAGCCCCCATAAAACCACGATTCCCCCTCCAAGTTTACAATTATATCCACTTTTCCTCTTGACAACCGCTTTTCCTTCGGCTATGATATGCGTATCAACCGTACTATTTGTACTAGTACGGTCTGTGTAAAAGGGAGGTGATTCTATGTTTATGATCAATCCTAAGAACAAGACCCCGATTTACGAGCAGCTCATCCAGCAGCTACGCCACCAAATCGCTACGGGGGCGCTGGCTGGGGGCGAGCCGATCTCCTCCGTGCGGCAGCTTTCGATCGACTTGGGCGTCAACCCAAATACGATTCAAAAAGCCTACCGCCAAATGGAGCAGGAGGGGCTGATTTATACCGTTAGCGGCAAGGGCAGCTTCATTACAGATGAAATCACGCCGCTTATTGAGAAACAACGTGCGGATCAATTAGCGGTTCTCACCAAGGAACTGGAAAAGGCAAGGGATATCGGCATACCGCTGGAAGACGTTCAAAAGCGACTGATGCTGATTTACTAAGGAGGAAAAGCCATGCTGACAGCCACCAATATTCAAAAACGTTTCGGAAGTAAGCTTGCGCTCAATCACGTAAACATCCAACTGAACGAGGGCCATGTCTTTGGACTGCTAGGCACCAACGGCGCAGGCAAATCTACCTTGCTGCGCGTGTTAAGCGGCATTCTGCGCCCCGAGGGAGGAACCGCATCGCTGGACGACAAGCCGATCTACGATACGCCCTCCAGCTTGCAGGACATCTGCTATCTCAGCGACGAGCCCGCCTTTCTGTATTCCGCCACCATGAGCAGTATGGGCAGCTTCCAGCGCGCATACTATCCCGCCCATGACGATCAACGGTTGAAGGAGCTATGCCAAACCTTTTCCCTGCCCATGGACGAGCGGATCCATAGCTTTTCCAAGGGCACTCAGAAGCGGGCGCAGCTGTGCCTTGCGCTGGCTCGCCGTCCCAAGGTGCTTCTATGCGACGAAACCTTCGACGGTTTAGACCCGGTTATGCGGGAGGCCTTCAAGCGCAAGCTGAGTGAAGAAACCTACGATCGCGGGCTGATCACCGTGTTGGCAGGCCATAATCAGCAGGAGATGGAGGACATTTGCGATCAGGTCGGCTTCCTTCACGAGGGCGAGCTGTTTGCCGCAGGCGATCTGGACAGCATGCTTCGGGATGTATTCAAGGTGCAGTGCGCCTTTGACGAGCCGCTGGAGAACCGCGACTTCGAATGTCTCCATCCCCTTCACGTCCAGCGTCAGGGTCGGCTATGCGTGCTTACCATGAAGGAGGATCCCGATCAGGCAAGGGCGCATCTGGAATCCTTGCATCCCGTATTCATGGAATTTCTTCCCCTTTCGCTGGAAGAGGTTTTCATTGTGGAAATGGAGGAAAAGGGCTATGCAAACTAAAATACAAAAGCAAAACCCGCTTGGCTTTCTGCTAAAGCGGAACCTGTTTCTGGGTTTACTCAACTTTCTGGTTATGTTTTTCCCAATGGCCTTCTTCGGCTTTGTCACCATGGCAAGGCTCAAAAGCGACTTAACCTACATTACCGACCCGGCGACCTATTTACTCCGTGCTGTGAATACGGAGGGCATCCCCTTTAACGCGGAGATCATGTCCATTCTCTACGGCGCGCTGGGCTTTCTAAGCGCTATGGTGCTTTTTCATCACCTATTTTCTCGCAAAAGCGCCATGCTGGAGGCTTCCCTGCCGTTGACCCGGCAGAAGGCTTTTGTTCTACGGCTGCTCTGCGGGGGCGTTCTACTGCTGCTGCCGCTGCTTCTGAACATTCTGCTCTATTTCGTGTCTATTGTTATCAACGGCTTCTGGTCGTACATACTGCCTCAGCTTTTGGTTCCCAAGTTTGCCGCGCTATTCATGATCACCCTGTATGGCTTCGCGCTCGGTGTGCTCAGCACCACGCTCACCGGCCAGTTCTGGTCCTCCCTTCTGGCGGGAGCCACCATCGCTCTTTCCTTAGAGGGACTAGCGCTGATCACCGGTGAAATTGCAACCCACTACCTTCGCACCTTGCCGAGAGAGACCATACTATCCGCCACCAAGCTATACTCCCCGGTAATGACTTTATACAAGGGCTGGGTATCCCCCATGACCTTCCGTTGGCTTCCGGGTCTACTGGCGATCCTCGTCTTTTTAGCCCTTAGCTTTTGGCTCTATTCCATTCGCAAAACCGAGGCTGCCGAAAAGGTATTGGCCTTCGAACCATTGAAGGGAATCATGGAGGGCGTACTAGGCGTGGTGGGCGCCGCGCTTCTCGGTTTTCTCTTCATGTCCGTCTTTGGCTCCGAAACAGGGCTGCTGGTGGGTCTTATCCTAGGAGCCGCAGCCGTCTTTGTCCTATGCCGTGTGATCTTCAATCTGGGCTTCTCCAAGCTACTGGCTCATTGGCCTATTGCACTAGCCAGCCTTCTGATTGCGCTGACGGCTTGGGGCTGCATCCGGCAGGACGTTTTTGGCTATGACCGCTACCTGCCCAGCGCAGAGGCCCTCACATCCGTAACCATCCACAACGCTTCCGAAGCGGATTCTCAAACCATCTCCTTCTCCTCCCCGAACGCAGTAGTCACAGCCCTTGGCTGGACGCAAATCATGCGGGACGCCAGCACCTCCATCGCACACGGCTTCAGCTATGCTGGCAGCGGCGGGCATCTGGTGGAATACCAGATCGGAAATCAAACCGTCACCCGCTCCTACCCCGAGGACGTGAAGGCCGCCTCCTACCCTACCATACTCCGTCTACTGGAAACCGAGGATTTCAAAACCAGCTATCAAAGTACCGCTACGTCCACGGCTCTGATCGAACCAAGCCTTGGCATCAGCACCAATTTCCGCAATGTTTTATCGGACAAGGAAGCCATCGAGCGTTTCGGCATCAGTCTTTCCTACAGCGCGTTCAACCGCCAGTCCGAGCAAAAGCAGAAGGCGCTGCTGGATGCGTACTGGCAGGACGTAGCCGACCGTACCGCCGAGCAATGGCAAACAAAAAGCATCCTTACGCTAAATGTATCCGGCTCTACGCCCGGCACGCTTCCCTATCAGGAAAGTTACGTTTATCGTCAGCTGCCCATATACGCCTGTGACACCCGTTTTTTAACCGCCGTTTTCGGCGACAAGGCCCAAGCGTTTATCGACTATGCCTCCGGCGGCTACGCGCTGGAGGACGGGGTTAAGGTGGTCTATCAGACCTACGACGAGGAGACTGTCAGCGATTACAGTGCTCGGGAGCGTATTCCCCTAACCAGCGAGCTGATCACCGATCCCCAGCAAATACGGGAGCTGCTCCAGAACGCCAGCGATCAGCCGGGCAGCAGCTGCTATTATTACCAACCCACCGATCCCAACAGCAATATTTTCATCTTCTGGGATCAGGATCTACTGGAATGGGGCGTTTCGCTCGCAACCATCGATTACACAACCTTACCCCAAAGCGAGCAACACACCTACCGCTCCGTTCTCTATCCCGTTGATACGCCAGCAGACAATTGAGAGCAGGGGCTTCCGCCCAATGTCATTAAGTTAAGGAATAACCAGGCAAAAGCACGAAGTATAGCAATATGTTTCGTGCTTTTTTTGTACAAAAAAGATTTGAAGAACGGCATAAAAAGCTATTGACAAAATGACAAGCGAAAGCTCGATTACCAAATCAATCTCGACACAGCTATTTATCTATGTCTCAATTTCTTCAATAACAGTCAACAAACACCGTCTGAAACTGAAAACCTTATTCGCTCTTACCTAGTTCCCATTCGTCCAAATCGGTCTTTCCCAAGAAGGAGCAAATCAACCAGATCTGTCAGTTTCAATTATAGATTAAACTAATTCGTTCTGTTTTTCAACATATTTCTTCTTGGGTTGCTTCTCATTAGTAACCTTCTAGTTTTGTGCGCAAAAAAACGAGTTCTCGCTATAATGGCTACATCTCGTTTTTTCCCTGTTGCTTAACTTAATGACATTGGGCTTCCGCCCCTGCACCCTGACAAGGGCTATGCCCTTGACCCATTCTTTGCTTGTACACACCCTTACACAAAACCCCATCGAAAAAGCCCCGCGACCCTCCGTCGCGGGGCGATTCCCACCTCACCCCCTGCCGCAGCAGTCCGGTGTGCAGGGGCACTGCCCCTGCCATGCGGGGTCGCAGTCTAGAGTGGCAAAATAGTCTTTGGGCGTTTCCGCTCGACGAATCAATTGGAAGATTCCGTCCTGACGGTATAGTACCTCCTTGCAGCGTAGCTTGCCGTTGTAGTTGTAGCCCATGCTTAAGCCGTGAGCGCCGGTGTCGTGGATTACGAGAAGATCACCAATGGCTGTTTTGGGCAAAGAACGATCGATGGCAAACTTGTCGTTGTTTTCGCATAGGCTGCCAACCACGTCCACAATATCGTCATGGGGCAAATGCTCCTTGCCGGGAATGGTGATATGATGGTACGCGCCATACATTGCCGGACGCATTAGATCGCAGGCAGAAGCGTCGACGCCTAAATAGTGCTTGTAAATATTCTTTTCATGAATGATGTGCGTTACCAGCCAACCGCAGGGGCCGGTCATGTAACGTCCTAGCTCGGTTTTGATGGCGACGCCTGTTATACCTTTTGCAGTAAAACAGCTGTGATATTTTTCCGCTACGCCTGCGCCCACGGCTTCCAAATCGGTAGCGGGTGCATCCGGCAGGTAAGGAATGCCGATACCGCCTGAAAGGTTGATAAAGCTTAAGGTAAGCCCGCTTTCGTCCATCAACTCAAGCCCGGTTTGGAAGAGTATCTCCGCTAACGCAGGATAATAAGCCGGATCGGTGGTGTTGCTGCTTAGGAAGGAATGAAGGCCAAAGCGCTTCAGACCGTTTTCCTTGAGCATTTTCAACGCTTGACTCAGCTGCTGGCGAGTCATGCCGTATTTTGCATCGCCCGGATCGCCCATGATGGTGTTGCCAATGCGAAACGAACCGCCGGGATTGTACCGCAGACAGACCTCCTCGGGCACACCGCCGTTTTCCCGTAGCGTTGCCACATGGGTGAGATCGTCCAGATTAATATAAGCGTTTAAGCGCCGGGCATAGCGAAACTCCTCAGGCGGCACATCGTTTGCGCTGAACATGATATCCCGCCCTTGAAAACCGCAAGCCTCGGCGAGCATCAGCTCGGTCATGCTGGCGCAGTCCACACCGCAGCCTTCCTCCTTCAAAATACGAAGAATGGCAGGGGTGGGCAGCGCTTTTACCGCAAAATACTCGCGAAACTCCGGCACGCCGGAAAACGCAGCCTGAAGCCGCCGGGCAGTGCCGCGTATGCCCGCCTCGTCATATAGATGAAAGGGTGTATCATACGCCTGTGCAGCGTTAAAATATACCTGATCGGATAAAGAAAAATTCGGCATACTTTCCTCCATGGTGTGTATTGGGTTCGACCCATTGTACCATAGGGATTTTTGCAATTCAATGCAAATACAAGGGAAATGCGAAGGCAGTAAGTTCGCAAAATACGTTTCTGTGTGATTTTTGGTAATTAATTTTCAAAAATATACAATTTATTATTGACACAAGACTGTTTCCGCTGTAAACTCATTTTGTATATAAAACGATTAATTTCATATATGAAATATGAGCAGTTAAATTGTTACTGACGAGATTGGAGGGTGCTTTTTGGATGATCATAATCGACCTATTGCTGCAAATGACTATACTGTCCCCGCCATCAGCCGTGCGCTTGACGTAATTGAGTACTTATCCGCAAATTCACGCGAGTACACACTGAATGAATTGGTTGAAAGGCTGGGCTTTCCCAAGGCTTCACTCTTTCGCATTCTGCATACACTAAAGCAACGGGGTTTTGTTTTTCAATCAGATAGCGGTTTATACAAAATTGGCAATGCAATGTACATGCTTATGCTGGACAAACGACGTTCCGAGGTTCTTCCATTATTGTTCCGAGAAGAAATGGCTAGACTCGCAAGACGTTCCGGACAGGTAACCCAGTTATCTGTATTGACAGACACAGGAGTGATGTATCTTGACGCGGTTCAGCCTCAACGCGAACTCAGCATCATCGCTCCCCTTCACCAAACCTTACCAGTAAACATTTCTGCTGGGGGAAAGGTGATCCTTGCCTATCAAACAAAAGAATATCAGAAACACTTTTTAAAATGCGCCAAGCTAGCCAACCAAACTGCTAAAACGATTTCTAACATACCCGATTTTCTACTTGAACTTGATCGCGTGCGAGAGCGGGGATTTGGACTTGATGACGAAGAGTATGCTGTTGGCGTTGGATGTATGGCCATGCCTATTTGGAATGCAGAGGGAGAGGTTATCGCCGCAATCGGTACAACAGGTCAATATTGCATGTATGACTCGGCAGAAAAAATCGCTATGCTAGGGAAAACCATACGTGACGCTGCCGAGAAAGCTACTGCAATTTTAACTTGTAATCCATAAAGGAGGAAACTGAAAAATGGGTTCTCTTATTTAACGGTAGCGGCGTATTGGAGCATGACGCCGGAAAGCCTACCATTCATAACCGGCTGATGAAACAACTGTTAAACACTGATGATGCCCAGTAAATACTTACGCAAGCGTATTGAAGCGTTGAAGCCATGATATATCTTTGCCCGCTTTGTTCCCGGCTTAGAGTAGCGCGTGGCTTACAGCTATATAACGTCACACTCACAAAAACCGTCTCAAAATGAAGGAGGATATCGGTATGATCAAACGCTTGATGGCAATTCTAATCGCTGCAATACTTATGATAAGCATATGCACGCTTTCTCTGGCAGAGGAAAAGATCGAACTCACTTATTGCTATTGGGGAGCTGCTGCGGAAGCACAAGTACGTGAAGAAGTCGTACAGATGTTTAATGCCTCTCAGGATAAGATCGTCGTTAAACCAATTTTTATCGAAGGCGGTACATATCTAGCCAAGCTGCAAGCCTATTTTGCTGCTGGAGAAGCGCCGGATATCATCCAAAGCTCAGGCGATTTCGGTGACACCTATATCAGCAAAGGCATGATAGAAGACTTGACCCCCTATATCGAGCGTGATGCTCTAACCGACGCATGGGATTCCATCCTGCTGGACGCCTACACCTATGATGGAAAGGTTTATGCCGCCCCCATGATTTTCAATTCCTTCTACCTTATCTATAATAAAACCCTGTTTGATAAAGCTGGCGTTCCTTATCCGACTGACGACTGGACAGAATCGGATTTTCTGGACGCCGCACAAAAGCTAACCAGTGGCGAAGGTGTAGAAAAGACATATGGTGTACGACTAAGTTGGCTTCCTACAACGCTGCTAGCCGATATGTATGGCACATCCATCTTCGAAGAATCTGCAATGAAGCTACACGTATCGGATAATCAGGCTTTCATTGATTCCTTCCAGTTTCTGACCGATCTGGCCCTCAAGTATGGCGTTGCCCCGGATGCGGCTGGCGAAAAGGCTGCAGGCTCCGGTTTCGTAAGCGGGCGTTTCGGCATGGAAGTTTCTGCCATGTGGGACATGGATCAAATTGTCAAGACCGTAGGGGACAGCTTCGAATTTGATATCGCAAAATTTCCGATCAGCGAAACCTATGGCCGTTGGCGTACACCTATCGCAAACATTGGCTACTACATGTTTAGCGGCTCTAAGCAGAAAGAGGCTGCCTGGGAGTTCATAAAATATGCATCTACTGACCAGGAAGCTCAAAAGGTTATGAATCTTGCCGGTATACCGGCAAGCAAAGCCGTTGTTACCGCGCCCGACTTCGCCAATACTTATCCGGAAGGTTGGCCAACCCTGAACAAGAGCATTGTACAGAGTATGGATTCTGCGGTTTTGTGGCCTACATCAACTGGTGTTTGGCAGAAATTGCTAACCGAATTAACTAACCAGTATGATTTGGTCATGAACGGCAAGGTTACTGTGGAACAAGCGGTTCAGGATTTACAACGCGTTGGAGATGGAATACTACTTAAGAACAAATAGGCAAACAGCAGGCATTGGAGCGATGCAGCTTCAGCTCTGATGTAATAGCATGATCTCATAATGAAAAGTATTCGTTTTCTGTCTGCCCATTTGTGCACAATGGAGGGGTGTTCTGCAATGATTCAATCTACTACACAGATAACCAAAACGACAATGAGTCGGTTGCGTCGTCGTGAGGAACAAGCTTTTTATCTATTTATTCTCCCTTGGATTCTAGGCTTTTTATTATTAACCCTCGGCCCAATGTTGATATCGCTCTATACCAGTTTTACCAATTGGGACGGTATCACCGCGCCTCGATGGAACAATTTTGCTAATTATCAAATAATGTTTACGATGGATGACCAATTCATCCATAGTGCTATCGTAACTGGCAAGTATGTCCTTTTTGCGGTTCCCACCTCATTGATATTTGCATTGCTACTGGCTGCCTTGTTATGCCGGAATCTCCCAGGAAGCGCCTTTTTTCAAGGTTTATATTACTTTCCCTCCATTGTATCCGGTGTGGCTGTATTCATGGTTTGGAACTATATGTTTGACCCTATTACCGGGGTTATCAATCATCTATTATCAATACTAGGGATACAAGGTCCATTATGGTTAGCCAGTCCGGATTGGTCATTACCTGCATTAGTGCTAATGAATCTATTCTTTTGCGGTGGACAAATGCTCATTTTTGTAGCTGGTATTAAACAGATACCTCAGGAGTATTATGAAGCCGCCAGTATTGACGGCGCCAGTGGTTGGGTTAATTTTCGAAAAATAACCGTGCCGATGCTCATCCCCATGATAATCTACAATCTCATTACATCTATTATTTCTACCGTGCAGGTATTTGCACAATCGTTTATTATGACAGGTGGAGGACCGGCGAAATCCACTTATTTTATGGTATATTATCTTTATGAAACGGCATTTAAATTTACTGATTTTGGCTATGCATCGGCTATGGCCTGGGTCATCATGGTTATCATCCTGTTATTCAGTCTTCTGGTTCTAAAGCGCAATCGAGACAACTCATAAGGGGAAACGAATATGAATACACAATCAGCTGGAAAACATACCTTTACCCATAAACATGGATCAATTGGTGGATACCCAAAACAAAACTTTGGGTCTAAGGCTATTGGAAAAAACGGGTGATATGCGGTTTCGAGTGAATCGAATGGAAATCAAACTATGGGGCGGAAATCTGGTTCCTATCGATGGTTGGACCCATCGTTGGGATAAGCAGCGCAGTACAAAGCTTTTTCATCGTTTAGACGATTTGGGCTGCAATCTATATCGACTCTGGGGAGGCGGTATGCCATACGGCGATGATTTCTATGAGGACTGTGACCGTAGTGGAATCATGATTTATCAAGATTTCTATTTAAATTGGTCCTATTATCTTGATGGAGAGAAAGAGCGTGAACTTTTTTATCAAGAAGCACTTCATACGGTGCGGCGGCTCAAGCACCATGCCAGTATTTTGCTTTGGAGTGGCGGAAATGAAACGCTTATGCATCACCAAGAAAATGCTTATGAACGCCCAGAATTATCTTATGCACCCTTTATGGAGGATTTCGCACGTGCTGCCCAAGAGGCGGATCCAGACCGTTTCTATCTTCTCAGCTCACCTAGTGGTGGAAATTATCCAAGCGATCCAGGTGAAGGGGACGGCCATCCTCTGTATTACACCTATCGTCATGCCGTGGAGAAATACCCAGTATTTGTTTCAGAGTCAGCGCGCACCTCTACTGGGCCTCTGCGTAGTCTAAAACGTTTTATGAACGAAGATGAAATATGGCCGAAGGGCTATATCAACCAAGTCACCTATCCTAGTGCGCATCCCAATAAAGAGAAATATTTCAAAGCCGACGAAAAATTCTTTATCCCTTTATGGAAGCGGGTACCCATTCCCGATACATGGAAAAAATGGAGCGCCGGTTTCTTTGCAGGCGAATCGGCGGCTGTAGAGCGTTTTTATGAAGCCCATGACGCAGCATCTCTAGTATATCGATACAATGCCGCTTACGCTGACTTCATGAGGACGTACAGTGAGGGTGTTCTGCGAGGAAAACCATATTTTGATAGTGAAAGTCGTCGAACTCCTAATGGCTATTTGCTATGGAAGGTAAACGATACATGGCCGCAGTTCTACTGCTCCCTCATTGACTATTTTATGGAGACCTATATTCCCTATTATCAGGTGAAACGCTCCTTTGCCCCCATTTTACTATCTTTTGAAGACGATAACCATCTGTTGCTTTGGGGTGTAAACGACACAGCGCATGAGGTGTGCGGAACTCTGCGAGTTGTAGGCTTCAGCATGGCCAATAATCGCATAATGGGTGAATTTACGGTGCCTGTATCTCTCCGAGCAGGTGAATCCCGTGTCCTCACAGATCTTGACCCTATTTGCCCCGTGATACGGGAATGGGTGCTTTATGCTTCATTAACAACCAGTGACGGTCACGAGTTAGCCCGCAAAGACGCCTTTATCGAGCTGGAACGTTATCTGACTTTTCCGGAGGCAAAGCTTTCTCTTGAATGGCACGACGATACAATCATTGTACAAACGGATCGCTTCGCCCACTGTGTCGAGCTGGGAGGTGGAGTCGATGGGCAGGAATTCGGTTGGCTATTTGATGATAACTACTTCAATATACTGCCATTTGAAAAAAGAGTTATTCACGTACTTGAACGCCCATCAGACAGCTGCATACTCCATGCAAAAGCCCATTATTCTCCCTATGAAACGACTGTGAGTGTTAAAAATGATTGAATGGAAAGTGAAAAGCGCCCAGCCAGCCGAAGTGTGCTCTATGCCGGAGGGGTTTATCTATGAACCGCCAACAGAGCAGTTTGATCTCAAAAATGACTGGCTAACTTGGCGAAAATGCCAAGCATCCCTTCCCTTAGAAACAGCGGCAATCTGCGGTTTTTTATCCAGCCGTAAAGCCAAATGTACCAGTTTTGAACAAGTCGAAACTCATACGCAGCAGGAGCAATTTCTTTTTGCTAAAGGTATTTCTACCATGATATTGCTTACATCAACAAAAATACCCTTGTATTTTTCCTTTCCCGAAGGCTCATCGCTAATCGTTTTTCCCGGTGCGGCCCATTATTTAGGACCCTCTCTCACGGAAAACGCACTATGTATAGTCGTTACCTCACCGAAATCCACAACAAGCCTTTTTCCTTTGTCCGAACCGTAATCCTGTTCCAATAACACAATCCAATCGTATCACTGTGCACCCTCGCTTCTCACTCCCAATGAAAACGCCCCGCGACCCTCCGTCGCGGGGCATTCTACACCCATCCACTGCCGCAGCTGTCCGGGATGCAGTAGCACTGCTGTTATTCCAAGGCTTGCTTTAAATCGAGGATGAGGTCCTCCGGGTTTTCAAGCCCAATGCTCAAACGGATTAGCTCCGGCCGTACCCCGGCCGCCAATAGCTCTTCATTGTTCATCTGCCCGTGGGTGGTGCTGGCGGGATGAATCACAAGGCTCTTTGCGTCTGCTACGTTGGCTAGTAGGCTGAATAAATGAAGGCGATCAATAAACCGACGGCCTTCCTCCACGCCGCCCTTTACCCCAAAGCTCATGACCGCCCCCGCACCGTTAGGCGTATATTTCATGGCTCTCTCGTGATAGGGATCGCCCGGAAGCATGGGATAGTGCACATAAGCCACATTGGGGTGACTGTCCAGAAATTGCGCAATCTTCAATGCATTTTGGCAGTGACGCTCTACCCTTAGGCTGAGGGTCTCCAATCCTTGCAAAATCAAAAAGGCGTTAAAAGGGCTCAGGCACGCGCCAAATTCACGTATCATTTGGCAGCGCAAACGGCTTGCTACCGGCGCGGGTTGGTCGGCGTAAATGATCTTTCCGTTTTGTGGGTCAGGCTGCGTCATCACGGCAAAACGGGGAGAATGAAAATCAAAACGTCCCATATCGATCACACAGCCGCCAATCGAGGTGCCATGTCCGCCAGCGTATTTGCTTAAAGAATGGACGATAATATCCGCATAGGGCTTTGCGCAAAAGATAGGCGGCATGCCAAAGGTATTGTCCAGCACGATGGGAACGCCGTGGCGATTTGCGATGGCGCGGATTTTTTCAAAATCAGGAATATTGATATTCGGGTTGCAGATGGTTTCTAAATAAATCATTCGCGTGCGCTCGCCGATCGCGTTTTCCATAGCGTCCAAATCATCCGGGGAAACAAAGGTGGTATGGATATCGCTCACCTGAGGCAGCCGGGAAGCGAGCAGGGTATACGTACCTCCATAGAGGGTTGATATGGCGACGATGTGGTCGCCATGTCCGCAAAGGGCGTAAATAGCGGCGGAAATCGCCGCCATACCGCTGGCAAAGCAGACTGTCGCCACCCCTTGCTCGATGGCGGTCATGCGCTGCTCAAGAGCCTCGATGGTGGGGTTATCGATGCGGGTATAGGTAAACCCCTTCACGCTGCTGTTGAAAACCCCGGCTGCCATAGCCGCGTCGTCATAGCAGTAGGAGGTAGTTTGATAAATCGGCATGGCACGGGAGTGGGTTTCCCGGTCGGGATGTTGTCCGGCATGTAGCTGAATAGTATCCAAATGTTCCATAGTCGTCTCTCCCCATTTTCAGCATAGGATTATTTGATGATCTGGTTTCCTTCCAAGTCATAATACTTTTTCTCGGCAACGCTACCGTCCGTCTGATAGGTGTATTCCACAGACGCATATCCGTCGCTATTCAAAACCGCCCTGCCACCGCGATCCAAATAGCTTTCCTTCACAACTTTTTTGTTGCTGTTGTACTCGCGTACCACGATAGCGTAGCCCTTTACCTGCAGCACTGGCAATCTTCTGTCGTCGTAATAGGATTCTTTGCTCACATTACCCGCATCGTCATACTCTCTCTCAAGCATAGCGTAACCTTGATCGATCATCATTGGTTCGCTATTTACGTCATAATAGCTCTCCTTAATGATCTTCTGATCCCTAAAGGTTCTCTGCACCATGTAATAGCCATTTTTATGAACGATCGGCTGACCGTTTCCATCATAATAGGCTTCTTCGTTACAATTACCCGCGTCATCATAGCCGCGCTTTACCATGGCATAGCCGTTTGACAGCGTAAGCGGCTGACCTTCCCCATCAAAGTAGCTTTCTTCAATGATTTTCTTATTTTCATTATATACGCGCCGTAGGATCGAGTAACCATTTTTGTGAGCCACCGGTAAGCCATTTCCATCAAAATAGGCTTCTTCGTTTACATTGCCCGCTTCGTCATAGCCGCGCTTTATCTTTGCATAGCCGTTTGGCAGCGTAAGCGGCTGACCTTCCACATCAAAGTAGCTTTCTTCGATAATCTTCTTGTTATCACTAAATACGCGCTGTATCCTGTGATAGCCGCTTTTGTGAGCTACCGGCAAGCCGTTTCCATCGAAGTAGGCCTCTTCGTTCACATTGCCCGCTTCGTCATAGCCGCGCTTCAGCATTGCATAACCGTTTGCCAAAGTCAACGGCTGATTGTCACCATCATAGTAGCGCTCTTCAATGATCTGCTTTTCCTCATTATACACACGTCGTATCATCCAATAGCCATTTTTATGGGCGACTTGCTGTCCTTCTCCGTCGAAGTAGGCTTCTTCGTTCACATTGCCCGCTTCGTCATAGCCGCGCTTCAGCATCGCATAGCCGTTTGGCATTGTCATTGGCTGTTCGCTGCTGTCAAAGTAGCTTTCCTGCACAACTTTCTTGTTTTCATTGTACACGCGATGTATGGAATAATACCCATTTTTATGAGCAACTGGCTGTCCGCTACCGTCGAAATAGCTTTCTTCGCTCACATTGCCCGCTTCATCATAGCCGCGCTTTAGCGCTGCATAGCCGTTGGACAATGTAAGCGGTTGATTGGACGTATCAAAGTAGCTTTCCTCAATAATTTGCTTCTTATCGTTAAATACACGCCGTACGATGGCATAACCGTTCTTATGAGAAACGGGCTGTCCGTTTCCGTCGAAATAGCTTTCTTCGATGACATTTCCCACTTCATCATAGACGCGCTTTAGCATCGCGTACCCATTAGTCAAGATGATAGGCAGATTTTTCGCATCAAAGTAGCTTTCCTGAATCACTTTTTTATTTTCGTTGTACACCCGCCGAAGAATCACATAACCGTTCTTGTGAGTTACTGGCTGTCCATTTCCGTCATAATAGGCTTCCTCGCTTACATTGCCCGCTTCGTCATAGCCGCGCTTCAGCATCGCATAGCCGTTTGCCAGCGTTATAGGCGCGCTGTTTCCGTCAAAATAGCTTTCTTCGATGATTTGTTTTTTTTCGTTGAATATACGTCTCAAGAGCGCATATCCATTTTTATGGACTACCGGCTTTCCGTTTCCATCGAAATAGGCTTCTTCGTTTACATTGCCCGCCTCGTCATAGCCGCGCTTCAGCATCGCATAGCCGTTTGTCAGCGTTATAGGCGCACCGTTTCCGTCAAAATAGCTTTCTTCGATGATTTGTTTTTTTTCGTTGAATATACGTCTCAAGAGCGAATATCCATTTTTATGGACTACCGGCTTTCCGTTTCCATCGAAATAGGCTTCTTCGTTTACATTACCCGCATCGTCATAGCCGCGCTTGAGCATCGCATAGCCGTTTGCCAGCGTTACAGGCGCGCTGTTTTCGTCAAAATAGCTTTCTTCGATAATTTTATTGCTTTCATTGTATATGCGCCGTACCAGAGCGTACCCGTTTTTGTGCGCTACGGGCTGTCCGTTTCCGTCGAAATAGGCTTCTTCGTTTACATTGCCCACCTCGTCATAGTCGCGCTTGAGCATCGCATAGCCGTTTGTCAGCGTTATGGGCGCGCTGTTTTCGTCGAAATAGCTTTCTTCCACGATTTTATTATTTTCATTGTATAAACGCCGTACCAGCGCGTACCCGTTTTTATGCGCTACGGGCTGTCCGTTTCCGTCGAAATAAGCTTCTGCGTTTACATTGCCTGCTTCGTCATAGCCGCGCTTCAGCATCGCATAGCCGTTTGCCAGCGTCACAGACGCACCATTTTCGTCAAAATAGCTTTCTTCGATGATTTTATTGTTTTCATTGTATACACGCCTTACTAAGGCATATCCATTTTTGTGTGCTACGGGCTGTCCGTTTCCGTCAAAATAAGCTTCTTCATTTACATTGCCCGCTTCGTCATAACCGCGCTTTAGCATCGCATAGCCGTTTGCCAGCGTCACAGGCTGATCTGCCTCGTCAAAGTAACTTTCCTGAATAATCTTCTTGTTCTCGTTGTACACCCGCCGAAGAATCGCATAACCGCTCTTGTGCTGTACAGGCTGAACGTTACCGTCAAAATAGGCTTCTTCGTTTACATTGCCCGCTTCATCATAGCCGCGCTTTAGCATTGCATAACCGTTTGCCAACGTTACGGGTTCTCCGTTTTCATTGTAATAGCTTTCTTCAATGATCTTTTTTTCCTCGTTGTACACCCGTTTTAAAGAATAATAACCGTTCTTATGCATGATGGGCTGGTCGTTTCCATCATAATAGGCTTCTTCGTTTACATTGCCCGCTTCGTCATAGCCGCGCTTTAGCATTGCATAGCCGTTTGCTAGTAGGATAGGCGCACCCTTTTCATCAAAATAGCTTTCCTCAATGACCTTCTTGTTTTCGTTAAACACCCGTTGTATCTCCGCATATCCCGCTTTACTCAGCAACGGCTGCTCATCCGTGTCAAAATATGTTTCTGAAGAGACATTACCGTTTTCATCATAAGAGCGCTGAACCACATGGTATCCGTTTTTGCAAAGAATCGGCTGTTCTTCTTCATCAAAATAGCTTTCGCTGGCAAGCTTGCCATTATCGTAGTACGTTTTTTTTACTGCTGCATAGCCGTTGCTATTTCGCGTAGCCTTCCCCTGTTCATCAAAGTATCGTTCCTCAGCCACGTATTGCTTTTCATCATAAGCTCGTTCAAAAGAAGCATAGCCTTGGCTTACCTTGCAGGGCTGCCCATCCGCCGCTAAATAGCTTTCCCGGATCAGTAGCTTGCCGTCGTACTGCCGTAAACGCACGGCATAGCCGTCCTTGCCCATCATTGGCTTTCCGTTTCTATCTAAAAAACCATATTCTATTACGTTTCCATTTTCATCATAGGAGGAAACGATCGTGCCATATCCGTTTGCTGTTTCCACGAATCCATCGTTAAGGTCCAAATAACTCTCTTTAACAATCTTCCCATTTTCGTTTAGCATGCAGAGCTTTTTGGCATACCCGTCCGCTAGCTTTATCGGCTGGTTATCCGCACCGTAATAGGTAAGCGTATAGGAGGTACGATCCTCACTGTAAGCCTTGCGCGTATAGGCGTATTCGTTGCCCATAAGGGCAAGGGAGCCGTCCTTCAAATAGTAAAGGGTGGATAAAAGCGTATCCTCTTCATCGTATTCGTTTATCTTGGAAGCATAACCAGAGGAGCAATTCATCAGCTCCCCTTCCAAATCAAAATAGCTTTCTTCCTCCACTTTACCGTTTTCATGGTAGCGGTAATTCACTCCATGATATCCAGAGGTGGAATAGACTCCTTCTCCATTGATAAAATACGATTCCGTAGCAACCTTGCTATCATAATAAGTATAGTGGATTTCACTGTAGCCCTTTGCGTTTACAACAGGCTGCCCGTCTGTATCCAGATAAGTGGTTACCAGCTTTTTGCCGTCTTCATCCACCGTATAGGAAATGGAGCTGTACCCCTGCGTGGTCACGACGAGTTTGCCTTTTGCATCCAAATAACGCTGCCCGGTCAGGTGCTTGTCATCATCATAGAAATACTCAATCTTCGCGTAGCCTTCCGCGCTTTCGATGATATTCCCCTTCGTATCGTAATAGGATGTGGTTCCAATCTGAGAATTGATAGCAAAGCTGTTTTTCAGCTTCGCATATCCCAGCTGCGGTACGATCATGAGCTTATCCTTATCATTATAGTAGCGAATCTGAGAGACGCGTCCATTGGTGGCATATTCGGTATCAACACGGGAGTATCCCTTGTCATGATAGGTGCGGTTGCCATCCGCATCATAATAGCATTCGCTTCTCACACGATTTCTGCCGTCATATTCTCGGGAGATTCCATAATATCCCCCCGTTTGCTGACAGGGCTGCTCAAATTCGTCAAAATACATTTCTTTGGTGGGGTTTACCGCCCCGCCCGCATATTCGTAGGTCACATAGGCATAACCAGCCTTTACCATCGTCAGATTTCCATTTTCATCATAATAAGCCATTTTACGAAAACGGCCTTTTTCATAGGTCTTTTCCATCGTCGCATAGCCGACGTTGGTGTTAAAAACACTATTACCTGCCGCATCCAGATAAGCGATACGGCTTGTATAGGTTTCCCCTACATATTCAAAAATAGCCGTAGCATAACCGTTTTCATTATTCATCGGCTGTCCGTCAGCGTTAAAATACTCTTCCTTGTTCTTCTTGGTCTTATCATATTTATTAGTGAAATAGCTAAATACGCAATGGGCATAAAGAGTGTCCGAGCGTACCGGCTGCTCATTGGCGTCATAATTCCACGTGTCCAACAGCCAACGTCCTTTATAGGCGCTGATTTGTTTCGCGAATCCTTCCGGGCCAACAGCCAGCTGTCCGTCCTGATCATAGTAGATTTTTTCAATGACCTTGCGGCTTCCATTCCATTTCTGTGTGCATACGGCATAACCGTCGGCATTATTGACGGGTTCACCCTTAGCGTCTAAATACTCCGTCTTTACCAGCAAAGAACCGGAGGCATAGGTATACTTAACGGTAGCATAGCCAAGATTATCCGCTATTGTCGGATTACCGGACGCATCCACATAGGTAAGCCCGATCAGCTTACCGTTATAAGCATAGGTTCGTTGAACTGATAGGTTGTTAGATACCTCTGCGCTTGACGAAAAAAGGGGAGCAAAAAGAAGGCAAATGCTAACCAAACAACAAAGCAATTTATTGAAACGCATAACTGTCTCTCCTTTACCATTTCACGAGCTGTAGTCAAAAGAAAACGGAAAAAAATGCCATAATGCATTTGATTCATTATGGCATATCCATTTCTATTTTTCAAGTAAACATTTGGCTTTCAAAGAAGAAACGCGCTTTTTTAGGCCTTGAAGAATTTTTCCACATAACCCAATACAAAGATGATCAGCATGATGACAGGAAGCACATAGGTCAAATATCGACGGCTCCATTTGGGAAACTTGATTCCCTTACCCGCGTCGCATTCCTCAATGAAACGATCCCAGCCCCAGCCGCTTTTGCTGACACAAAAGGCCAGATAAATCAAGCTGCCCAGCGGCAGAAGGTTGTTGGAAACAATAAAATCCTCTAAATCCTGAATATTGCTCGCGCCGCCTAGGGGATGAAACCCACTTAACAGGTTAAAGCCGAGCACGCAAGGCAGGCTCAGCAATGCGATCAGCCCGAAGTTGATCCAAACGGATTTTTTACGAGACCAACCCCAAAGATCAATGGCAAAGCTAATAATATTTTCAAAGACAGCCACAATGGTGGACAAGGCCGCAAAGGACATAAACACAAAGAAAAGCGTGCCCCACAACCGTCCGCCCGCCATCTGATTAAATACGTTGGGAAGGGTGACAAACACCAAGCCCGGGCCGGCCCCCGGCTCTACTCCAAAGGAAAAACAAGCGGGGAAAATAATCAAGCCAGCCAAAAAAGCAGCGAAGGTATCCAACAGACAGATGTTCACGCTTTCGCCCATCAGGCTATGCTCCCGGCTGATATAGCTGCCGAAGATCGCCATGGAACCGATACCGATGCTCAGTGTGAAGAAAGCCTGCCCCATAGCCGCATAAACGGCGTCCCACAATCCGCCTTCCACTAATCTGCCAAAATCAGGCACCAAATAAAATTGTATGCCAGCGGAAGCGTTTGGTAAGGTCAAGCTGCGCACGCAAAGGATGATCATGATCACAAACAAAGCGCTCATCATCAGCTTTGTGATTCTTTCTACGCCCTTTTGCAGTCCAAGGCTGCATATCAAAAAGCCGAGAAGCATGGTGATCAGCATCCAAAAAGTCATTTCAACAGGGTTTGTCAGCATCGCATCAAAAACGCCGCCTACCGCTTCAACGCTCAGCCCGTCAAAAACCCCGGAGGCGCTTTTGAAAACATAAGAGAGCATCCACCCGGCGACAGTGGTATAAAACATCATCAAAAGGTAGTTGCCGATCACACCGAAAATGCTAAAGATATGCCATTTCGTACCCTTTGGCTCTAAGGTATGAAAGCTGCGCGCAACGGATTTCTGGCTGGCCCGGCCAACGGATAACTCCATCGTCATGATGGGAAGCCCCAGAATCGCCAAAAAGAAAAGGTAGAACAATACAAAGGCAGCGCCGCCGTATTTTCCCACAATGTACGGAAATCTCCATACGTTGCCAAGGCCGATGGCACAGCCTGCCGAAATAAGAAGAAAGCCCAAACGCGATGAAAACTTTTCCCGCTGCATTGTTATCAATCCCTTTAATTATATACCCTTACCGGCAGTACCAGATACAAATAGCTATCGCCGTCCAAGGGACAGATCACGCACGGGCTGACGCTGGTGTTCATGCATAGCGTGCAGCATTCCTCGTCCACGTTTTTAATCACGTCGCTGATATACCGGGCGTTAAAGGCGATCTCGATATCCTCGCCCTCCAAATGAGCGTCCAAATCCTCTAATACATCTCCCATTTCGCTGTTGGAGGTGATTTTTAGATTGTTTTGGGTGGCTTTCATACGGATCAGATTATTTTTGCCTTCCTTAGCCATCAAGCTGGCGCGTTCGATGGAATCCTGCAATTCCTTACGCTTTACCGTCACTCGACTTAACCATGCGGTAGGCAGAATCTGACGATAATTAATGTATTCGCCGGCTAATAGACTGGTGACTAACGTCGTGTTCCCAATGACAGCCATGAGATGGGTGCTGTCGATATGGAAGGTGCACATGCCGTTATCGTCGTCCATAATATGAGTAAGCTCGTTCATTACCCTGCCGGGAATAATGGCTTTAACCTCATCTTTTCCCTCTGGCAATACGAAGGTATCGTGCATACGCTGTAAAGCGAGCCTAAAGCCGTCTAAGCCAATCAGACGAAGCTCCTCCTTGGTTACCTCCATCAAGCAGCCTGTAAGGGCCTGACGGCTCTCCTGAATGGCAATCGCAAAGGTTACCTTGCTGATCATATCCCGTAGCTTCTTTTGGGGGAAATGAAGGGCATGGGTATTGATGAGATCCTTCATTTCTGGAAACTCGTCTACAGCCATACCGGTGATGGTGGAGCGGCTTTGCCCGCAGCGAATGGACACAGCCATATTATCGTTCATGGAAAAGCTGGCTATCCCTTCCGGTAGCTTTCGAACGATTTCCGTTAAGAGGCGGCCCGGCAAAACCACCTCGCCTGCTTCCTTGATATCAGCCTTCACAAAGGAACGGATGCTTAAGGAGCCGTCGGAGCATAGCAGATTAACGCCATCCTCCTCCGTGCGCACCAGCACGCCTTCTAATATTTGCATAGCGGGACGGGCGCTTAACGCACGGGTAGCGTTTACCAAGCCGTATACTAAATCCTGCGCGGAGCATTCAAACTTCATTGGGGTACCTCCAATACCGTAGTAGTAGTATTTATAAACAGTAGTAGTAGTAGGGGGTGTGGAAAACATGGAAAAGCGGGTTATTTCCAATGCTCGTTTCAAAAATGCCCTTGGAAAGAGCAAGGTTTATTTTGGGAAAAGAGGAGGTTTTCCATAGGCAAAGACGTTCTTTTCTCAAAATGAGCGCTATCCTTTCGTTTTTAGGTAGGCTCAAAGCTATAAAATTCGTGATCGACCCTTTTCTTTCCTGCAAATAAAAAGGAAAACCTCTCCTCAAAAAAAGACAGAAGCTTGTAAAAAATCCTTTTTCCACATTTTCCATAGGTTGAGGAAAAGCATAAGAGGAGAAAAAAGGTCGAATCCTATAAGCGTTTGGCGGCTCTTTCCACAAGCAGCGCTGATCTTTTCAACAGCCAGCGATTATAAAAGAAGGGAAAGAACTTCTTCCATTGCCTGCTCCTCGTCCACGCCGTCAGCGGCTAGCGTTACCACGCCGTCTTGGGGGAAGGACTGTGATAGAAGCCCCAGCATGCTTTTCATATTCAGAATGGAATTGCCGTGCTCCATCAGAAAGGTACATTCGTACCGGGAAGCCGCTTTGGCGATGGCTGCGGCTTTCTCCCGATTGATAGGCAGCAGGCTCGTTATGTTTACCGTAGTTCTTTTCATGGTGACAGACTCCTTACAGCGTTTCTTTCTTCTTATTTTCGGCGTACTCTAATAGCCGCCGCATGCGGTGATTGACTCCGCTTTTTCCAATCGGCGGGTTCATGGCCTCTCCCAGCTGGGCAAGGGATGCGTCCGGCGCGTTCAGCCGTGCCGCCGCCATCTCTTGAAGGGATTTGGGCAGTCCCTTTAATCCGTCGTTTTCAGCTAGCTCGGCGATCATGCGAAGCTGCTCGTCGCTGGCGTTCATTTGTTTTCTCAAGTTGGCGTTATCACAGTTAATCATTCGATGGACGGAGCCAAGAACCTGCCTTTGAACCCGCAGATTTTCAATTTCCATCACCGTTTGATTGGCTCCAACCACCTTTAAGAACGTGACGATATGATCAATTTGCTTTAGGTACAGGTAGCCGTGTCCCTTCCGGGCGCTTTGCTTGATGGGGAGATCAAACTTCTGTAGGCATTTGGCCAGATCCTCCCGTATGGAATCGTCCCGGCAGGAAATTTCCAAATGATAGCCTTGTTCCGGCTTGGTGATCGACCCGCCGCCCAGCATCGCGCCCCGAAGAAAGGCGCGCATGCAGCAGGAACGGGTCAGGCTTACTTTGGGGGTGGTGGATCGAAGCATAACGGCCCCGTCCTTTTCATCCGTCATCATGCGTAGAGCGATTAAAAAGGACGGGCTTTGCAGCGGCCCCAAGGTTAATACACATTTGCGGGTGCCGCCGAAGCGGGCGTTAGATACGTAATGAATCTGTGGCGCTAGGTGCAGCGCTTGGGTTAGCAGGGTATAAATTCTGCGGCAGACCGTGATGTTTTCGCCGGAAAACTGGACGTTTACCTTTCCCCGCCCTAGTAAACTCAAGCTTCCCATGGTCATGTACAGCGCGCATAGCTCGCTGATCAGACAGCAGCTTTTTTCCGGCTTGATCAGGCAAAGCTCATTCTTGCATTCGCTGGAAAAGGACATTGACGGACTCCTATCGATAGACGAGTGAAAAGAAGAAAAGGTTGATTATCGGCTGCTCTTGTCGTAGGGAATTCCTTCCGCCTTAGGCGCGCGGGAATTCTTGGAGGTAAAGGCTAGCACTACGAGCGTAATCAGATAAGGAAGCAAACGGTAAAAGTTGGAGCTTAGGCCGATATCCTTCAGCAGATAAAGGCCGTCGCTGTTGATATCAAGGCTGGCGTAGGAGGCGGCCACGCATTTAAACAGTCCGAACAAAAGCGCCGCTCCAGCAATATTTAAGGGCTTCCAGTTGCCGAAGATCATTACAGCCAAGGCTAAGAAACCGAAACCGGCAACGTCGCCGTTCGCGGTACAGTTGGCGGTGGTGAGGGCGTAAACGAAGCCGCCCATACCGGCTAACGCGCCGGAGATGGTAACGCCAGCGTAGCGGGTTTTGGTTACGTTGATGCCCAGCGAATCGGCTGCTTGCGGGTTTTCACCGCAGGAACGAAGCCGTAAGCCGAATTTCGTCTTGTACAGGATAATGGAAAGCACAATGAACAGCACAATGCAGATATAGGTGGAAAGATAAACCTTGTTTAGAAAGGTTTCGGCTAAGAAGCCCAGCTGATCGGATTTTTCATAACCAAGCATGGTTTTCTTGATCATGAACCAGCTGGCGGAGTCGCCGGAGAACATTTGCAAGGTGTTCTGGTTTGCAATGATGCGCACGAAGAATAACACCAGTGCGGGAGCCAGCAGGTTAAGGGCCGTACCGCCGATGGTTTGGTCGGCCTTTAAATTGATCGCCGCAAAGGCTAACAGCAAGGAGAAAATCGCGCCCAGCGCCGCCGCTACCAGCATAGCCAGCATCATGAAGCCCTGTAGGGAAGCCCAGTCTCCGGCTGCCTTGGCGGCGTCAAAAACCTGCGCCTCCTGCATCAGCCGCACAAAGTACACGCCTACGAAAGCGCCGAAGATCATAATTCCTTCTAGGGCTAGGTTGATAATACCGCTGCGCTCGGCAAATACGCCTGCCAGCGCCACAATCATCAGGGGAATTGCATAGATTAACATTTGACGGATCAAGAAACTCATTTCTGCTCCGCCTCCTTTCCGGCCTGTTGGTCGTCTGGTGTGACGGGGGACGAGGGAACGGGCTTATGCTTTTTTCCCCTTCCGCTGAGCCACATCTTGATCACCAGCGAGAAGGCGGACAGGTACACAATCACGGCGATAATCACGTCGGTGATATATTCGTTATAGGCTGTTAGGTTGGTCAGCTGCAAGCCGGATATATCCAGCATGGACATAAAGATGCCCGCAAAGATCACGCCGATGGGATGGTTTGCCGCCAACAGCGCCACGGGGATACCATTAAAGCCCACCGCCGGCAACGACTGATAGGTGGACCAGTAGAACTCCGTATTGCCGCTCAGGTAGTACAGGGAACCAGCCGCTCCCGCCAAGCATCCGGCTAAGGCCATAGCCAGTACGATATTGCGTTTATCCTCAATGCCCGCGTACCGGGCGGCATAGCGGTTAGAGCCGCAGGCCTTCAGCTCGTAGCCCAAGGTGGTTTTGTTCATCAGTACATAGACGATGATGGCTAGCACAATAGCGATTAGGATACCGCCGTTGATCTGAGAATTGGGAAAAACCTGATCCAACCCCATTTTTGAGGTGGCTACATTGTTAAAGGTCGTTTTGTAGATGTAGCCGGTTTTGGTGTTTTCCACTGTGTTTTTGAGATTGCTGGCTTCAAAAATCCAAGTCACTAAGTTAGCGGCGATCCAGTTGGTCATGATGCAGGCCAGCACCTCGTTGATGTTGAGGAAGGCCTTTAGCATGCCGGGAATGGCTCCCCAAATGGCTCCCGCCAGGATGCCGCCTACAAAGGCGAGGCACCAAACCAGCCAAGGGGCAACCGTGGTGGTAGGAACGCCTAGCGCAATATACAAGGTGGCGGCGGTACCTGCCAGATACTGACCCGGCGCGCCGATATTGAAAAGTCCCGTTTTAAAGGCTAGCGCCACGGAAAGACCGGTCAAAATCACCGGGGTGGAGCGGAAGAGCAGATTGCCCATATTGGTGGGGTTAAAGCCGAAGGTCAACGCGCCAGCCGCATCTCGGCCGGTGCTGAATAGACCCATGACCACCAATTGGATGCCCTCCCACGCGCTTTTCAGGCCAAGGGTAGGGTTGGTACAGCCAACGATAAAGATGATTAAGCCGCCCGCAAATAAGCCGATCAAAATGGAGAGAAGCGAAGCCGCGACGGAACGCGCGCCCGTTTTTCGGGAAAGACTGCTTTCTTTTCTACTCATGCGATGGCCTCCTTTTCTCGGCGTTTGGCTCCGGCCATGTAAAGACCTAGCTCCTCTACCGTTGTATTCTTCGGATCAAATTCCCCTACGATTTCGCCCTCATACATCACAAGGATGCGGTCGGATAGATTCATGACCTCGTCCAACTCCAAGGAGACCAGCAGCACCGCTTTTCCCGCGTCTCGCTGCTTTACCAGCTGCTTGTGGATGTATTCGATGGCTCCTACGTCCAAGCCGCGGGTTGGCTGAACGGCTACAATCAAAGGCAGATCCCGGTCTATCTCCCGGGCAACAATGGCTTTTTGCTGATTGCCGCCGGACATGCTGCGCACCACCGTTACAGGCCCTTGGCTGGAGCGAACGTCGTACTGCTTGATCAATCGCTCCGCATATTGGCGCACCTGATCAAAACGGATAAACCCGCCATGCTGGAATTCCGGCTCAAAATACTTTTGCAGCACCATGTTCTGCTCAAGGGTATAGTCCAAGATTAAACCGTGCTTATGCCGATCCTCGGGGATATGGCTCATCCCTTCAAGGCTGCGGTGACGAATAGAAGCCTCGGTAATATCGCGGCCGCACAAGGTCACACTGCCGCCGCTAGGTTTTTCAAGGCCGGTCAAGGCATGTACCAGCTCGGTCTGACCGTTGCCGTCGATACCGGCGATACAGAGGATTTCTCCTGCCCGGGCGGTAAAGGTTACGTTTTTCACAGCTTCTTTTTTGTATAGCTTGGAATGAACCGTCAGGCCGCGAACCGTCAAAACCGGGTCGCCTAAACGTTCCTCTCCTTTTTCTACAATCAGCTGCACAGGACGGCCTACCATCATGCGGCTCAGCTCATCCACATTGGTTTCTGCAGTGTTGACTGTACCCACGTATTTTCCCTTGCGCAGCACGGTTACCCGGTCGGAGGCTTCCATAATCTCATTCAGCTTATGAGAGATGAATAGGATGCTCTTCCCCTCGTTCGTCAGGTTATGCATGATTTGGATCAGCTCCTGAATTTCCTGAGGGGTCAACACGGCGGTGGGTTCGTCAAAGATGAGAACCTCGTTATCCCGGTACAGCATCTTGAGGATTTCTACCCGCTGCTGCATACCGACGGTGATATCCTCGATTTTTGCGTCCAAGTCCACCTTTAGGCCATAGCGCTCGCTTAAGTCTTTTACCTTTTGGCGAGCCTCTTTTTTGCGCAAAAAACCAAAGCGGGTATCCTCCGCGCCAAGAATGATATTATCCAGCACGGTAAATACGTCGATCAGCTTAAAATGCTGGTGCACCATGCCGATATGCAAAGCGGTCGCGTCGTTGGGATCGTTAATTTTTACTTCCTTACCGTCCTTTTTGATCACACCAGCCTCCGGCTGATACAAGCCGAACAGGACGCTCATCAGCGTGGACTTTCCTGCGCCGTTTTCACCCAGCAGGGCGTGAATTTCCCCTTTTTTGAGCTGTAGGGTAATATCGTCGTTGGCCTTGATGCCCGGAAACTCCTTGGTGATGTGGAGCATTTCGATGACATATTCCGAGGCGCTATCCATGAGCCCACCTCCCAGTATAGAATGAAAGACAAACATGCTTTTATTATAGGGTTCATAGCGCAAAAATGCAAGCATTCATTAAATCCCCCACGGGTTTCTTTATGAAAAAAAAGCATAGAAAAAGCGTCCGTCTTTGTTTCCAAAGACGGACGCGAGGAAAATGCTTCGATTACTCGATGATGTTCAGCTTCAGGTTGCTGTATTCCTGGGTCAGGTTGGCTTCGTAGTCGGCGTCGATTACCAGCGTGCCATCCTTAACGGCGGCGAACTGGGCTTCGTACTCTTCTACGGTGTAGTTCTTCAGCATCCAAGTAGCGGTGGGGATGCCGGTAGCGCCGTCCTTAGCGCCCAGGTTAGCGCCTACGCCGCCGATTTCGTCCCACTCGTTGGCGTAGAACTTGCCGATGGCCCAAGAAGCGGCTTCGCCCACGCCCTTGAGAGCGGAGGTGATAACGGTTTCGGAATCAAAGCTCTGGTCGCTGTCTACGCCCACGACGAACGCATCGTTCTCGGCGGCGGCGGCAGTGATGGAAGCAAACATGGAACCGCCGCAGGCGAAGATCACTTCGGTGCCGTTCTCATACCAGCCGTTCGCCATGGTCTGCAGCTCGGGAGAAGCGGAGAAGGAAGCGCCGTACAGCCAAGAGTAGTTCATTTCAACTTCCGTGCCCATTTCGGCGGCAGCGGCGTTAGCGCCCTGCACAAAGCCGTAGCCGTAACGGCAGCAAGCGGGGTTGTTTCCGCCGCCGCCACCGCTGAAGCCCAGCTTGGTGTAGCCTTCCTTCACAACGGCATAGCCGGCGAAGTAACCGCACTGCTCTTCTTGGAAAGCGATGGGGGCAACGTTGGTCAGAGCGGCGCCAGCGGCGTCGGTCAGCGTCCAGCCGTCGATAAATACGAACTTAACATCGGAAAATTCGATAGCGGCCTTGGTCAAAGCGGTGCCCTGCATGAAGCCGGCAGCAACGATAACCTTGGCGCCTGCGTCCGCGGCGGCCTTCATAGCGTCGTAACGGTCGTCATCGGTAGCCTGATCGCCATTGGCGGGCTGATAGTACTTGTAGCTCATGTTGTTAGCGGCGGCGTAGCTCTTTACGCCGTTCCAGGTGCCTTGGTTGAAGGACTTGTCCTTCAGCTGACCTACGTCGGTAACGAAAGCCAATTCATAGGTGCCGTCAGCGGAGGTCATGGTATCCTCGATGGTGTCGGGGTCCACGGCTTCGGCGGTCGCGGTGAACACGCACAAAGTCAAAACCATTGTGAGAGTCAGAAGCAATGCCAAGAATTTTTTCACTGAAAATGCTCCTCCTTTTATTCATCGTTCCTTATGGAACTCTGTTTTCTAAGTATAGCATGAACAAGGTTGGTTTTCAAGGAGATCAAACGATTGTTCAAGAATTGGAAACACCCAAAAGAAGAGGGCAAATTTGGAATTTCGGGTTCAAGCTACGAATGGATTCGCGTTTAAATTGTCGAAGTATCCGGTAAACCGCGGCTATAAATCCCGGTTTGGATTTCGTGAATGTAGGCGTCAATGCGCGGCACCCGCGGCGCAGCCAGCGCGTCCTTGACGGCTTGGTCTCGGTCATAATCAAGCTGCCGCAGCCGTACTTCAAAGGGAGCAATCGCTTTTCCTTCGGTAACGTCAAGCAGGGCGTAGCAGCATTGGGGAATGCCCATGGCGTTGCCCACGCTGCCAATATTAACAAAAAGGCCCGGAGACATGGTTCGTAGCGCTTGGCGGTGAGCATCCGCATAAATCACTGCGTCATAGCGCTGACCGTTTTGATCCTGAAAGTAGGGCATAATCACGTCTTCCCCGTGGTGAGCCACCACAAGATTATCCATGATGGGTCTGCCATGGAAAAGTCTTACTCGGCGGCCGCTTACCCATAGCTCTGTTTCTTGGGGAAGCTGCTGCAGCTGCTGCAGTCTCTTCTGTCCTAGCTGCTCCCAATAAAAAACATCCGGCTCGAATTTTTGGAAACCAACGCCATAATCCCAATTGCCGCCTAAAACGAGGTCGCAATGGGACATGGCCCAGTCAAAGGTGAAGGCGTTATCGGGGCCTTTGCCAACAATATCCCCCAAGCAGATTACCCGTTGGGGCTTTATTTGAGCAAGATCCTTCGCCAGTGTTTCAGTAGCCGGGCGGTTTCCGTGTAAATCGGCTACAAGTGCGATTAGCAAAGCAATCCCTCCTTCTGATCGTGATACTGGAAGTATAGCAAAAACAGATAGTGGGGACAAGAAATAAAAATTGAAAATGGTACTTTACAAAGCAAAGGGTTTGTGTTATCATTGTTAACGCTGAAACGCGGGGCATTAGCGCAGTTGGTAGCGCACAACACTGGCAGTGTTGGGGTCAGGAGTTCGAGTCTCCTATGCTCCACCAGCATCGGAAATCCTTAGTTGATAAGGGTTTCCGATTTTTATTGCTAAACAATTTTGCTGTTTTAGGTCCGTGCCCATATTTTTATGCCTTTCGTGTTGTTTAAGGATCATTTCGTGCAGTTTGATGGAAATTTGAGAATATATTTGATATAATATCATAAGTCCCTACTACATTTTAATAGGAGGATACTAAAAGTGAAAAAAATCATTGCACTACTGTTGCTTCTTCTGATGTTCATTACCTCTGGAACCGTCCTTGCAGAAGGTACTGTCTGCCCCATTGACGTCACAAACCTGACGGTTCAGCTGCCCGATGGATGGAGCTCTCGCGAATTGATGCCCACCGATACGATGAACGGTATGCTGCTGGTGGCGCACAACGCCGACAAGAGCGTTTCGCTGGACGTCACAGAGGAAAGCTACACGGCAGAGGAAATGCAAGCCAAAATCGACGCGGGCGCTCAGGCTCTTGAGTTTGGCGGCATCCCATATGTGATGGAAGAGACAGAAAACGGCATTTGGTACTATATGACCGAATTGTCCGAAGCAGACGTATTGACGTTTACCGTCTACGCGGAGGGGGAAGCGTTTTCTGCCAATAAGGAAGCCTTGGAGCAGCTGCTTGGTTCCTTGACGCTTTCTTCCGAGGCCGAGAAACTGGGAGGATTTGTCAAGGGTACGGTAAAATCCTTCAATAGCCGCAGAGGCTATGGGTACATTCTGTCCGAGGATGGTACTGAAATCTTCGTACACTACACAGGCATTAATATGGATGGCTTCAAGATGCTGGAGCCGGGTCAGCGGGTGTTATTCAACATTATCGAAGGTATTCGCGGCCCGCAGGCGACGAACGTAATCATCGAATAATACGAATCTTGTATCAGAACAACTCCAACTTGGGGACGCTAATGGCTCTGTTATTCCTGTATTTTCTTCCTTGACGCTTGGCCAAAATCACCCCAAGCTGTTCGCCCCTTTAATGGAGATTCGTATGACAAAATGAAACGCAGTGTTACTCGTTCCCGCGGCAGGAGTGATCTCCTGCCGCGATTTTCTCTAAGAAAGGAATCGCTGACATGAAAAGAATCGCATGGATCGCGCTTGTGATACTGGCGCTGCTGTCCAAGGCATTTGCCGTCGCCGAGCCGTTGCCTTCCGTCACAGTAATGGTCTATCTCTGCGGAAGCGATTTGGAAAAGTGGGGCGGCGCGGCGTCGACGGACATTGCCGAAATGCTGGAGGCGGAAGAAAGCGACGGCGTGCGCGTCTATGTGCAGACCGGCGGCGCGGCGCGCTGGAAGGATAGCAGAATTTCCGGCAATACGGTTCAGCGTTTTTCTTTACATGACGGCGGTTTGCATTTGAAACAGGATCTTGGCAAGGTGAATATGGCGGATGAAAAGACGCTTAGCGATTTTATTACCTACTGCGCAAAAGAAGCGCCCGCAGAGCGTTATATACTGATCCTATGGGATCATGGCGGCGGCCCCGTTTACGGCTATGGAAGCGACGAGCTTTTCGGCGGCGGTTCTATGTCGCTTGTTCAGATAAAACAGGCGCTTGACAACGCTAATGTGCGCTTCGACCTGATCGGTTTTGACGCCTGCCTGATGGCTACGCTGGAAACCGGACTGATGCTCTCTCCGTACGCTTCGTATCTGATTGCCAGCGAAAATACAGAACCCGGAACCGGCTGGGCATACACCCAGTGGCTTTCGGCGCTTTCCCAAAACCCCGACGTCGAAACGGAAATCCTCGGGCAAATCCTCGTGGACAGTTATATCGACTCCTGCTCGGATAATTCCGCCGCGCAGGACGCTACGCTTTCGCTGATCGACCTTGCTAAATTAAAGGATAGTGCGTCGGATATCATGAACCTGCTCGCTTTGCATGCGCGGGAGATGATTTCTGCCGGAAGCTACGCACAGCTTGCGCAGGCACGGCGCAACGCCAAGGCTTTTGGTTACTCCCAGCATGACCTTGTGGATCTCATTGATCTCATCGAGCGCGTCAATTTACCCAACGACTCGCAAATCCTAAATCGCGTACGCGAAGCAATCCCTTATAGCAAAACCGGAAAAGCGGCGGGACAAGTCTGCGGGCTTTCCGTTTACTTTCCTTTTAATAATGTTGAGGCGCTTTCCTCTATGCAGTCGGTTTATGCAGCGCTTTCGGACATGAAAGCTTTTGCATCTCTTTTATCCGAATTTGCCACGCTGAGAGTAAGCGGAAATACGGAATCTTCAACCAGCGATAGCTGGTGGTTTAATGGCGATTTCTCTCAGCAGATGAACGCATATATCGTTTCAAACCAGTTGACAGTGTCGGAGATGCAGCTAATGGATAAGGGGGAGTATTACGCCCTATGTCTGCCCGCCGAAGCGCTGGAGGTGATCGAGAACGTCCAAATGCAGCTATCCATTTTCGATGAGGACGGTCAAATCGTTATGGGCGTAGACGACGTAATTGCTTATGACGACGACGGCGATATCATCGCCGACTTCGATGGAACATGGGTCGCGTTGAACGGGCAAATCGTACCGTTCTATTCCGAGGAATATACAGAAATCGGCGATTCCTTCCGCTACAGCGGCTGCGTACCTGCGGAGATCGATGGGGAGGACCGGGAAATTGTGATAATCTGGGACAACGATCATCCGAATGGTCTTGTCATCGGCGCAAGGCCGGTCTTTGAAGACGCACAGACGGTTGCCCACGGTTTATTGCCAATAGAGGTCGGCAGCGTGATTTCCCCCTATTGCGCGTATTTTGCGGAAGAGTCGGAGGAGTCTACCTACTATTACTACGGCGACGAAATTCACTATGACGGAACGCTGACGGTTTCCTATGAAACCGTCGAACCCGCGGACAGGTGCAGCTTTTGCTATGTCCTTACAGACGTCTATGGGAACAAATACTTTTCGGAGGATATCTACACGCAGTGATCGCAAGCATCAAACAACCAAAATCAGTCGCAAAGGTTTTATAGGTAGCAAAGAGACGTATGCCTGCGCCTCTCAAAGCGGAAAAACAACGCCTGAACGTCTCACCCGCTAATGATGAGATATTCAAAATAGAATGAACTCATGTGTTGACCGCCCCTTCGCCATTTCCCACGCTTGACGAACCCCACAAATTCGCGATACAATGGCAATGCTTATTGCTGCCACTGACCGATTTTCCCCCACTTATTTGTTATACCGCACTTATTACTAATCGTAAGGCAGGGCGGGCAGAGCGTAGAAAGGATGACGGACTATGTTTGGACATCGCCCCGAGGGCCGACGGATCAAGGATGTGGATCCCATTGTACAGGTTACCCCACATCTCATGCCCATGCGCTGCGACGCGCAGGTATTTCTAGCCCACGACGTTGAATATGAACCCATGATGCGCTACATTGCCCAGAAAAGCCGCGAGGGCGTAAAGATTACCTTTATGGAAATCCTGATCGCCAGCTTTGTACGCGGCGTATCGCAGGTGCCGGAAATCAATCGCTTCATCATGAACAAAAAATTCTATAACCGCAAGGAGCTAACCTGTAGCTTCACCATGCTGCTAGATACCCCGGATGGCAGCTTGGAGGAAACCGCTGTAAAGATTATGTTCGACCCCAGCGATACCATCTACGACGTAAGCGCGCGGGTGAAGGACACCATCGCTCAGAATCGTAAACCCGAGGATCCGGGTTTTGCTTTAAAGCTGGCAAGGGTAGCCGTCAAAATTCCCGGCCTTTTGCTGGTGCTGGCGGGACTCATCCGTTTTTTGGATCGTTACGGTCTGCTGCCAAAATCCTTGATCGATGCGCTCCCCTTCCATACCAGTATGTTTGTCACCAATATGGCTTCCATCGGTATGACCCGCGTCTATCATCATATCTATAATTTCGGCAATACCAGCCTGTTCTTCTCCATCGGCAATCCGGAGCGTAGCTATGGAGTAAACGCCGGCGGCGATATCATTCGTAAATGCATTTTGCCCATCGGTATTACCGCTGACGAGCGGGTTTGCGGCGGCGCGGTCTATGCCAAGCTTTTCGCGGTGATGAAGCATTGCCTGCGCCATCCGGAGGAGCTGGAAACGCCCCCGGATGAAGTGAAGTATAATAAGAACTGCGAGTATCACGTGCCGAAGCCTCAGCATGTGGTCACGCCGTCCGTGAAAGAGGAAGCAAAGGCATGATCGGCGTTTTGGATTATGGCATTGGCAATATCGGTTCCATCTTGAATATGCTCAAAAAGGTTGGCGCTCAAGCCTGCGCCGTTACGACGGCTGATGAGCTGAGCGCCTGCGATAAGCTGATTTTGCCCGGGGTAGGCGCGTTTGATCAGGGCATGGCGCTGCTTGAAAAGAGCGGCATGCGCCCCGCGCTGGACGACGCAGCCGCCTCCGGCAAACCGCTGCTGGGAATCTGTCTAGGGATGCAAATGCTGGGCAGAAGCAGCGAGGAGGGAACGGGGCAAGGCCTTTGCTATATTCCATTTGATTTAAAACGGTTCCAACTGCCCGATCATCCGGAGCTGAAGGTTCCTCATATGGGCTGGGACTTCGTAGCTACGGTACAGCCCGACGACGCTTTTGTGAAAGGCTTGGAGCAGCCTGCCCGGTTCTATTTTGTTCACAGCTATTATGCTGTCTGTGATGATCCCTCCGACGTGCTTTTCCAGTGTGATTACGGCCTTTCCTTTGCGGCGGCGGTACATCGCGGCAATGTATGGGGAACCCAGTTCCACCCGGAGAAAAGCCATCGCTTCGGCATGCGGCTGCTTACCAATTTCGCAAAGGAGTGTTAGCATGTTTCACCGCCCACGGCTGATTCCCTGCCTGCTTCTTTCGGAAGGAAATCTGGTGAAAACCGTAAAATTCAAGGATCCTACTTATTTGGGGGATCCCATCAATGCGGTCAAGATTTTTAGTGAAAAATGTGTGGACGAGCTGTGTATTCAGGATATTGAAGCGTCCAAAAACGGCAGAGGCCCAGACTTTGATTTATTGAAGGATATGGCGGAAGAAGCGTTTATGCCCCTGTCCTATGGCGGCGGCGTAACCACATTGGAACAGGCTGCAAAGCTTTTCCATATTGGCTTTGAAAAAGTGGTGCTCAACACCGCCTTAACCGCTCAGCCGGAGCTCATTAGCCAAATCGCCGATCGCTTCGGTGTGCAGAGCATAGTCGCCTCCATCGACGCAAAGCAGGATTTGTTTAAGCGTTACCATTGCGCTGTGAAGGACGGTACGGAACAAACCAGCATCAGCCCTGTCGCCTTGGCAAAGCGTGCCCAACAGCTAGGGGCGGGCGAGGTGCTTTTAAACTCCGTCGACCGGGACGGCGTTATGCAGGGCTATGACCTCAAGCTGATTCAGGCGGTTGCCAAGGAGCTAACCATTCCCCTGATCGCTTGCGGCGGTGCGAAGGACGCTTCAGATATGAAGCAGGCCCTTCAAAGCGGCGGCGCTCACGCGGCGGCAGCCGGAAGCATGTTTGTTTATTGGGGGCCGTTAAAGGCGGTGCTCATTAACGCCCCTAGCGAGGACGAGCTGTATCGGCTAGGGATTTACCAACGGGAAGCGTAAACCATACGAATTGTACGATGCGAAGGACAGAATCATCACGGCTGATTCGTCCTTCTTTTTTTATTGATACCCTATTGACTTAGTCGGGTATCAATGCTATGATTTCAATATACCCCCACCCGGTGGGAGGGGTATTTTTGAAAGGAGACTCCAATGAACGCAGAAAAGCAGAAAGCCGTGCAAGCGCTAAAAACAGCAACCGGCCAAATGGAAGGAATCATCCGTATGATTGAGGAAGAGCGCTATTGTATTGATATATCCAACCAGATTCTTGCTGCATCCGCCCAGCTAAAGCGCGCAAATTTGTTGATTCTACAGCAGCATATGAATCACTGTGTCAAAACCGCCATCGAAAACGGAAATGGCGATGAAAAGATTTCGGAAATAATGGGTATTCTATCAAAGATCATGGATCGATAAGGAGTAAGCTATGAGCCAATCACCCGTTACCTTTGCTATTACCGGCATGACCTGCGCTTCCTGCTCTGCTCGCATTGAAAAGATGGTGGGCAAGATGGAGGGCGTAGCGTCCGCTAGCGTGAACCTAACCACCGAAAAGCTAACGGCTACCTTTACCACTCCTGCAACCGAGGATAGCATCATTGCATTGGTGGTAAAGCTTGGCTACGGCGCAACGGTAGAAAAGCAAGCGCAAATCAATGCCCAAAAAAAGTCGGAGCAAAAGGATCAAGCCATCTATCGCATGTGGACGAAATTCGGCATAGCGGTCGGCTTTGCCATCCCCTTGCTGTACCTTGCCATGGGGCCGATGATAGGTCTGCCTGTACCGTCGTTTCTATCGCCTGAGCAATATCCGCTCCGTTATGCATTGACCCAGCTGTTGCTAACCATCCCCATCCTTATTGCGGGAAATCAGTTTTACTCCGTGGGCTTTCGAGCTTTATGGAACAGAAGCCCCAATATGGATAGCCTTATCGCCATGGGCACCACCGCTGCCATGGCATATAGCCTTTATTCCGTGTTTCGCATTGCAGCAGGTGAAATACATGCCGTCCATGGCTTATATTTTGAAAGCGCCGGCGTGATTATCGCTTTGATTTTGCTGGGCAAGTCCATGGAAGCTGTATCCAAAGGGCGTACCTCCGAGGCAATCAAGAAGCTCATCGCCCTTCAACCCAAGACCGCAATTTTGATCAAGGACGGGCAAGAGCGAGAAATCCCCATCGAAGAAGTGCAGCCCGGAGATATACTACTGGTCAAGCCTGGCTCAAAGATACCCGTAGACGGGGAAGTAGTCTCCGGCAGTACCGCTATCGATGAGAGCATGCTCACTGGAGAAAGCATGCCCGTGGATAAAAAGACCGGCGATTTCGTCTATGCTGCATCCATGAACAAGAATGGAGTTATTCAGTTTCGCGCCGTAAAGGTAGGCGCGGAGACGGCCCTCGCCCAAATCGTCAAGCTGGTAGAGGACGCGCAGGGCGCTAAGGCTCCCATCGCAAAAATTGCCGATGTGGTTTCCAGCTATTTTGTTCCCATTGTCTTTGCCATCGCTTTTTTATCAGCCGCCGCATGGCTCATCAGTGGAGAGAGCTTTTCATTTGCTTTAACCATTTTAGTTTCCGTATTGGTAATCGCCTGTCCCTGTGCTCTAGGCTTGGCAACGCCCACAGCGATTATGGTGGGTACGGGGAAGGGAGCGGAGCTGGGCATTCTCATTAAAGGCGGGGAGGCGCTGGAGGCGGCTCATAGCATCCAAACCGTCGTATTGGATAAGACGGGAACCATTACGGAAGGAAAGCCTTGCGTAACCGACTTATTGCCGGTATCGTCGATGAATGAGAATCAACTGTTAAGTTATGCAGCCGCAGCGGAGAAGGGCTCCGAGCATCCGCTAGGGCAAGCCATTGTGTCCGAAGCGGAAAAGCGCCAGCTCATTTTGCCTGCTGTAGCTCATTTTGAAGCGATTACCGGTCAAGGCATTCGTGTGCAGTCCGATAGCGGTGCTATCTTGTTAGGAAATAGCAGCCTGATGAAAGAAAACAACATTGATGTTTCCATGCTTCAATCCGATGCTGACCAATTGGCGCAAGCTGGCAAAACCCCTATGTTTATCGCGTTGGCAGGGAAGGCGGCTGGCTTGGTGGCAGTAGCCGACGTAGTAAAGCCAACCAGCGTAGCGGCTATTCAAAAGTTAAACGCTATGGGGATTGAGGTCGTCATGATGACCGGGGATAACCGACGCACAGCTGAAGCCATTGCTCGCGAAATCGGCATAACCCGCATATTATCGGAAGTCCTTCCCCAGCACAAGGCTGACGAAGTGAAAAAGCTGCAAACGGAAGGAAAGAAGGTAGCCATGGTAGGGGATGGAATCAACGATGCGCCCGCTTTGGCCCAAGCGGATATCGGCATTGCCATCGGCTCCGGCACCGACGTCGCCATCGAATCAGCCGACATTGTCCTGATGCACAGCGACCTAATGGACGTTCCCACCGCCATACAGCTATCTAAATCCACCATCCGTAATATCAAGCAAAATCTTTTCTGGGCCTTTGCTTATAATACCTTAGGAATTCCCGTCGCGGCTGGGCTGCTCCATTTATTTGGCGGGCCGCTGCTCAATCCCATGCTGGCTGCCGCCGCCATGTCTCTTTCCTCGGTGTCGGTGCTTAGCAATGCGTTACGCTTGAAGCGGTTTAAGCCGTTCCAATAAATCAACAAAAGGAGAAGGATGCGATGATTACTGTCTTAAAGGTACCCGATATGATGTGTCAGCATTGTGAAAAGGCGGTGAAGGGCGCGCTTCTTGGAATCACCGGCGTTAAGAGCGCCTTGGTGGACTTGGAGAAAAAAACGGTTACGATCGAGCATATCGAAAGCGTAGCCGTCAACGCGATGAAGGCTTCCTTGGCTGAAGTCGGTTATGACGCTGAGTAATCAAAAAGGACTGCATCACATAAATCTTTGTGATACAGTCCCTTTTTTGAATCTTTAGACATTGCAGGGAATCGCGCTGCTGCTATACAGGATCTGCTGGGTTTGCTGCCCGGCAATCCCATCCATGGTTAAGCCGTGCACCTGCTGAAAGGTGAGCACTGCATTTACCGTGGCAGTGTCGTAGGAGCCGGTGATCTCACCGTCGTAATACATCAGCTCATAAAGCGCATATTGCAGCTGCTTCACCTTAGAGCCTGAATCTCCCTGCTGTAGCTTGCTATAGCTGCCATTCTGGGAGGTGCCGCCATAAAGCAGGCGCTGGGTCGTGGGCCCGGCCATCCCTGTAACCCGTAACCCCATGGAGGATTGGAAGGATTTAATGGCGGCTTCGGTACCGCTGCCAAAGGAGCCATCCAAACTGCCGCTGTAATATCCCTTAGCTAATAAAGCGCTCTGTACGGCGGTAATGTTGGCGTTGCTGCCGGAGGTAGAGGAAATGGTGGTATATCCATTACTGGAAGCAGTTGCGCCGTAATTGGTGGGGTTTGAACCGCCGCCGGAGGAGCTGCCGCCGCTGCCGGTGCCGTTTACGGCTGCATAAATGGCGTTTTGGGTAGCTTTCCCGGCGATGCCGTCTGCCGTTAGCCCGTTAGCTGCTTGGAAATTCGTTACGGCTAGCACGGTGCCGGAGCCGTAATCGCCGTCAACGCTGCCTGTATAATATCCCAGCGTTTTCAGCTGCTGCTGCAATGCCCGCACTGCACTGCCGTTAGCCCCTTGCTTTAAAGAGCCTAAGTTGGCGACAACCGAGGCCGCCTTCTTCGCAGAGGAGGAGTAAAGCTTGGTTAAGGTGGTGGGCCCGGCTACGCCGTCGTCATAAATACTGTTCCGCTTCTGGAAGGCTTTCACGGCCGCATAGGTGGTTTCGCCATAATCTCCGTCTGCCGTACCAGTCAAGTATCCAAGGACAATCAGTCGGTTCTGTAAGATTTTTACCTGATTGCCAGAGGAACCAATCTCCAAATATACATCCGTCCGACCATTGGTATAGCTAGAGGAGGTAGTGCTGGAAGAACTGCTGGAGGAGGTGGATGAGGAGGAATTACTGGAAGTACTGGTGTTGGTTGCGGAAGCCTTAATAGCATTTTTGCTGTAAACCGCTTCCAGCGTTTTTTTACCGGCAACGCCGTCAGCCGTTAAATTGCTTGCTGCTTGGAAGGCTTTAACCGCATTGGCGGTACCCGCGCCATAGCTGCCGTCTACAGAGCCTTTATAATAGCCAAGATCCTTTAGACGCTGCTGCAAGGTTTTAACCTCGGTTCCCGTGGAACCGGTTTTTAGAGAGGAGGAGCCGGTCGAGGTGGTGGTTGTCGTCGTCGGCTTGGGAGTAGGCGTATTCGTGGTAATCCCCGCCGTGACCGTTCCGCCGTTGCTGGGCGGAGTTGTAGCGCTGGTGGAGCCGCCGTCAGTTACGCTGGTATTTGTATTGTTACTGGGCGGATTGGTAGCCGCGTCCCCAAAATTCCACGCAGTCCAGTCTACCTGCTCATTTCCCGCCGTTTGCGCGGGCGCGGGGGTCGGCGTAGCCGTTGCATAGGGGGTATCCGTTACCACAGGAGCAAAATTCTCGTTTCCTCCGTTATTCAGACCGTTATTTTCATCTACTACACGGTCTGGGTCCATATAGCATGCGCTTAATGCGATGCATACAAGACAAAGCAGTAGCACAAATGTCACTCGCTTCGCCAGCGCCATGGACGATTTTTTGCCTTTATTGGCATTCATCTGCTTCATTCAAAACACTCCGTTTCATTTCTGGAACTGGACAAATGTTACAATCCTTTGAAGGAAAACGCGACAGCATCAAGTTTTCCACATTCCATATTGTACAGTGAAACCCTTACAAAATCAAGACCTAATATTCACCTCTCCATCCAATTAACGATGCGAGAAATGTTTTTCATCCTCGAACAAGAAATAATTCTGTCATATTTATCATGATTCTAACGGATTCTGTTTGACGAAACATTGATACAAACACTATTCAAGTCTTTTCATCATCATCGTTTTTAAGGATAGCGAGTAGAACCCCATTTCTCCCACCTGCAAACCTGTTACTTTTTCAAGCGCCAGTTTATAAAAGGCAATTTGATCAGCGTACAGGTCCCATAGCTCCTTCTCGTTATTGATATGATCTGTTTTGAAATCAATCAGAATCCAGTGATTGTTTTCCAAAAAGCAGCAATCGATCACACCTTGCGCAATGGTACGTATCGGCTCCTCGATAGCGACGTTGAAGCTCCACTCCCGGTGCACCACAGTTGCTTTCAACAGCCTTTGTCCAATTGATGAGGCGAAAAAGCTGCCGATTGCGTCCGCATCAATTAGGGTTTCTTCCTCTTCTGTTAGCATCCCTTGCCGAGTCATACGCTCTATTTCTTCCTTTATATATGGAATACCGCTCTCTATATTTTGGAGCCGATCCACCAAATCAATGGAGCTGATCACCTGATGAGTGACGGTTCCGCGTATCGCCGCTCTGTTCTCCAAGGGTGCGTCTAGGAAGGCAGGAGCCGTCGGAAGAGAAGAGAGGAGCTTTGGGCGTTGGGTTAATAAAGGCATTCGCTTCATGGTGATGGTTTCTATTTCCTCAGCTTCGGAGGATACGGGCTGCTTTTCCCTAATTGCCCTACACAGAGCCGTTACACCCAGCTTGAGCGGTAGATGCTGATAGGCAGGCAATGGCGATAGGGGATCGTTTGAGAATGAATCCTCCTGGTCAGCATTTGTATTTTCCTTCCATCCATCTGTTAGAGGAAGATCGAAAATTGCCTTTTTCTGGTTATCCACTTCTACAGCAGAGGAACTTATTGATTTTTCTTTGTCAATGTGGAAAAACACCCTCCAAACGGCATTTTTATGTGGAAAACTTGTGGGATTCGCAGGAAAACTTTTTCCGCTTTCTTTTTTCCATATCAGATTTGTGGAAACATGATTTTCTTCATTCCACTGAATCGAATCCTGAGGCGTGATACATTGTAGTAACCAATCCAATAGTGAACCCGCTGATTGCACCCCCGTCAAGTCGTTGATTTCATTGACTTTTAAGCATGCGTTTTCTACAGTCGATTCTAAGGCTGGCTTTTTCTGTTTAGTCGAGCCAATCATCACTAAACGATTTTTCGGCCGTGTCATCGCCACGTACAGAAGACGCGCTTTTTCTGCTCTCTCTTCGCTAGCAAGACGAAGCTGTATCCCGCTCTGCATAAGGGTTGTACGCTTCGTACGGCTGTGCTCATTTATATACATGAGCCCAATTCCAAGCTCGCTATGCATTGAAATGATTTTGGTCTGCCTTCGCTTTGCAATCGATCCACCCAACCCCATTAAATAGACTGTTGGAAATTCCAAGCCCTTCGATTTATGGATGGTCAAAATACGCACGACATCCTCCCATGGATTCACCACAGTAGGAGAAGAGCTGTCGCCGCCTACTCCCTTTTGAATACATTCCAAAAAGCCTTGTAAGCCGTCACGATGAGTTTGCACATATTCGCCCGCTTTTTGGCAAAGCATCCGTAAATTAGCCTGTCGCAGCTTCCCTCCCGGCTGAGTTCCATAATGGGCATACAGACCGCTGCGCATCAAGAAATCCCACAGATATTCCTCTGGCGGAAGATTCCGGTATAGAAACCGCTCTTCATCCAACATCTGTAGAACAGCCTTGCATCTCTTAGCCAATTCATCTGGCGGTTCCATTTTGGAAGTTTTTTGTAGTGCTTCATAAAAGCTGGCCTCTTTTTGAGGTAACTGCAAACGGATCTGAGATAGATCGCTTTCGTTCATCTGAAACAACGGGCTCCTCAGCTCTGCAATCAAAGCCAGATCATTCCGCTGATTGTCCATTAAGAGCAGATGCTGAATTGCTTGTATGGATTCTTCCCCGCCCAGAGCGTTCGCTCCCGCATCCGTATATACGGGAATCCCGGCTTTGGTTAGCACCATTTCCACCTTGTCCGCTACATTCTTGACAACCGGCGTCAAAATCGCAATATCCCGAAAATGGAGCACACCGACAGCTTGTCCGTCCCGATCCCGTATCTCAGTGCCAACTGTAGCAAGTATATCTTGTGCAATCTCTTCAGCTTCCTGTAGAACAACCTCTGTAGGTTTTCTATCGGCAGACGAGAACACCCTCAACTCGCAAAATGGATCCTCTCGACTAGGAATCCCCGGATAAAGACGGGCATTACGGTCATAATCAATTTCTGTTACTCGTTTGTCCATCACATGAGCGAAGGTACGGTTTACAGCGTCCAACACGCCTTCTCTTGAGCGAAAATTTCGATTCAATATGATTTTTCGGTGAGTCGCATTTTCTTCTTCTGAAAAGCTTTCTTGTTTTGAGAGAAAAAGCTTCGGTTCTGCAAGACGAAATCGATAGATACTCTGCTTTACATCCCCCACATAGAAGTAGTATTGAGGATGCTCCTCATCCGATTCTCGTTTTAAACCGTTCAGAATCGCTTCTTGAATGGCGCTCACGTCTTGATACTCATCGACAAATACCGCGTCAAATCGATTGGCTTCTAATTGCTGTAGCCTCGAATCTTTTAAAACCGCCAAGGTCATGTGCTCTAAGTCGTTGAAGTCTAAAACCGCCTGCTCTAATTTTCTGCCTTGAAAAGTATCAAAAAGGATCTTCATTGCTTTTCCTAGCCCAGCCGTTGCCGTCGATATTTGATTCATATCCTGCAATGCCGTATCCAGTCGAATGGGAAGAAGCTCCTTAAAGCTTTGAATCCGCTTTTTGTATCCGTTACGAAGCTCTTTATATGCCTCCACGAGAGCTATTTCATCTTCCGTAATCGGTTTTGTTCTGGCCAGCGTAACAAACTTGCACTCCGTTACGGCTTTTAACATGGCAGAAAAGCCGTTTCGGACTCCATCTGATAGATTGTTTAAGGTTTCCAAGTCACCCTCAATGGTTTTCAAAAGTGGCTGTGCAAATGCGGGTTCCTCTGCTAGTCTTTTTGTTTTTGCCCACTCTGCCAGTACGGCTTCCAGCATGAGTACCCCTTCGGATACAAAAACCTCTGCAATTGGCTCCTGGTCAAAGGCTTCTACCATCCACTGCTTTTCGGTCTGCTCTTCAAACCATTGTAGTGGATTAGGCCGTGAAATCAGAAAACGAAAGGTCATATCAAGCACAGCGGCGATTTGCTTCTCCGTCATTTTTTTCAGAAAGGCTCCAATAGCTGGATCGGTTTTTGCATCGGTATAGATACGGTCTAGCGTGTCCTCCATGGATTCCTGATACATTGTTTGTAAAGTACGTTCATCACCGATGGAAAACTGTGGGTCAATGTTGCAATCTTTGAAATGCTCCCGTATCACTCGCTGACAATAGGCGTGAATGGTTGATATTTGTGCGCTGCCCACAAGCTCCGCTTGTTTTAAAAGGCGATCGTCCTCTTGCGCAGCGTCCACAATTCTGTTTTCCAAACGCTCACGCAGTTCCGCCGCCGCCGCTCGTGTATAGGTGACAATCAGCATGCGGTCAATGGACAAGCCCCAATGAGAAATCATATACAATATGCGCTCTACCAATACGGCGGTTTTCCCACTGCCTGCGGCTGCGGAAACAAGTAATTCTTTATTTTTGGCATGAATGGCACTTTCTTGTTCGGGAGTAAAGCCCATAATGATCCCCTCCGCTTTCTATCCCGTTTATTGTAGCGCAAATAGTAGCTGATCGCAACTCTTCCCATTTGTTTCACATGAAACAAATGGAGTAAATCGCTTATAGTGAATGTTCCACGTGAAACATTTATGAACGACAACACACTTGGAATTCATGTTTCACGTGAAACATTGATCATAATCCCAGTTTCTGTTATAATGGGAAGCGCCGTGACGGAAACGTCAGGACGCAGAGGAGGATGAAAATGGCGAGTAATACAATTACAACAGAAAGCGTTAAAGAGAGCATTATTGGTAAGCTGCAACGCTATTACGGCTTGACCGTATCGGAGGCGAGTCAACAGCAGTTATACAAAGCGGTCGCATCGACGGCACGAGATCAAATTATGTCGAAATGGATGACCTCCCGTCGGAAGCGTCATGAGCAGTACGGAAAGCGGGTTTACTACCTTTCTGTAGAGTTTTTGATGGGGCGTTCGTTGAACTGCAACCTCATTAATCTGTGCAGTCAAGAAATCTACGAGCAAGCCTTGCGAGAGTTGAATATAAACTTAGTGGATATTCTACCCGAGGAGCCGGAGCCGGCATTGGGAAACGGCGGCTTGGGTCGCTTGGCTGCCTGCTTTATGGATAGCTTGGCCAGTGAAAGCCTGCCTGCTATGGGCAGCACCATTCGGTATGAGTATGGTCTTTTCCGTCAAAAGATGGTGGATGGGCAGCAGGTAGAGCTGCCGGATAATTGGCTGCAAAACGGCAATGTGTGGGAAATTGCGGCTATGGAGGATACCTGCCAAATTCAGTACGGCGGTCATGTAGAAGAGACCGAGGAAAACGGACGCAAGGTTTTCCGCACAGTAGACGCCTATACGATTGACGCCGTTCCTTATGATATGCCCATTGTGGGGTATAATAACGAATGTGTAAACACTCTTCGCACGTGGAGCGCTCGTAGCCAGCAGAGAATTGATCTGCAAAGCTTTGGAGAAGGCGAATACATGAAGGCCATGGAAGAAATGGAGATGGCCGAAGTGATTTCCAAGGTGCTTTACCCGGAGGATCGGCATTATGAGGGTAAAATGCTTCGGTTGAAGCAGCACTACTTCTTTGTAAGCGCAACGCTGCAATATGCTTTAAAGAACTTTAAAAAGTACTATGGCAACAATTTTGACCTGTTGCCGGATAAGTGCGTATTCCATATCAATGATACTCATCCCGGCTTAGCGATTCCGGAAATGATGCGTTTGCTGATTGATCAGGAGGGGCTTACTTGGGAATTAGCAGATCGTATTACGCAGCGCTGCATGGCGTATACCAATCACACCGTCATGACCGAGGCCTTAGAATGCTGGCCGGAGGAAATGATGAAGCAGACGCTTCCTCGTATCTATATGATTCTGGAAGAGATGAACAAGCGTTTATGCGCGATGCTCTGCAAAAGCTATCCCGATCAGTGGGAGCGGATTGGCCATATGGCGATCCTTGCTTACGGGCAGGTTCATATGGCGAATCTCTGTGTAGCCTCTTGCTTTAGCGTTAACGGCGTAAGCCAGCTTCATGGTAAGATTTTGTGCGACTCCCTCTTTCACGACTACTGGCTGCTGCAAAAGCAGAAGTTCTGCGCCATCACCAATGGCATTACCCATCGACGCTGGTTGATCGAAAGTAATAAAGGCCTTACCAACTTGATCAAAGATGCAATTGGCGACGGCTTTGTTCAGGATGCAGAAAAGCTGGAGGAGCTGGTACCCTTTGCGGACGATGCAGCCTTCCGCGATCGCTTTGATCAAGTGAAGAAACAGAACAAGCAGCGTTTGCAAGCCTTGATCAAGGCCCGTCAAGGGATTGATATTGACACCGACTTTATCTTTGATACGCAAGCGAAGAGACTACATGAGTATAAGCGGCAAATGCTGAATGCCCTTCATATTCAGGTACTATACAATCGCATTGTGGACGATCCCAGCTTTTCGATGCCGCCTCGGCTGTTCCTCTTTGGGGCCAAGGCTGCGCCGGGTTATGGCCGTGCCAAGGTGATTATTCGTTACATTAACGCGTTAGCGAAGCTGATTGACAAGCATCCAAGAGCAAAGCAGATGCTGAAGATCGTTTATATCGAGAATTACGATGTTTCCACTGCTGAGGTTTTGATGCCCGCAACGGAAATTAGCGAGCAGCTGTCCACCGCCGGAAAGGAAGCCAGCGGCACCGGCAACATGAAATTCATGATGAATGGCGCAATCACAATTGGCACCATGGATGGCGCAAACGTGGAAATCTTCGATCAGGTCGGCGAGGAAAACATCTACATTTTTGGCATGTGCGCAGATGCGGTCGATAATATGTACCGTGAGCGTAATTATAATCCCATGAGCATCTTTGAAACCAATACGGAAATTCGGAAGGCCATGTCCCAATGGTTGGACGGCACGCTATTCCCGGATCAACCCTTGGTACTTCAGGAGCTTTATCATACGCTCTTGGTGGGCGATTACGGCGGTATGCCGGATCCGTACTTTGTGATGAAGGATTTTGGATCTTATAATTTGGCCAATCGCCGGATGATGGACGATTATCAGAACCGAGAGAAATGGCTAAAGATGGCAATTATGAATACCGCAAAATCTGGCTATTTCAGCTCTGACCGCACCATTCGGGAGTACAACGAAAAGATTTGGCATATTCAACGTCAGCGTTAATAAGCAAGGATTATTTTCATCAATGATGCCCATTGTGGAGCCGAATCCCAGTTTGAGCCGTTTTTATACGGCTTCTAATGGGGTTCGGCCCATTTTTTCTCCTATTCTTATGAAAAATAGCTTATTTCTTAAGGGAATAATACCAAGAAAATCGCTCTGGAAAGATAAAGATTGACACCCCATATAGGCATATGCTATACTTTGTTTGTCAGTAAGCCGTGGTGAAAGACCATTGGCTGAAACTTTTTTTGCGGTTGATACCGCTTAGCTGATGCTGCTTCATGAGCAATCATTTTATAATATATCCTGTCCATAAAAGCAGGGAGAAATGGATATATTATTATAGATTTTGACTGTGGAGGCGCATCTTTTTTATGGACAAACAGGTAAAAATCATCTATTACTATAACAGCGGCTTTTCCGTTCAGGTGGGAAGCACGCTGTTACTCTTTGATTACTGGGAGGGCGAGGGGCGAAAGCTCAGCGAGTCGGTACGGATTACCCCCAGCTTTTTAAAGGCGTTTGAGCAAATTTTTATCTTTGTCAGTCACGGACATCCTGATCATCTGGATCCAATCATTTATACTTGGGCTAAGGAGAATTTGCCCATTACCTACATCGTGTCTAATGATATGCCGATTGGCACGGTGGGAAAGCGGATGGCTCCCCTCCAAGTGAAGGAGTTAACCAGAGATATTTCGGTAAAGGCTTTTCAGAGCACCGATTTAGGGGTTGCCTTTCTGGTTCATGCCTATGGCTTGAACATCTTTCATGCAGGAGACTTAAACCTGTGGCATTGGCGGCAGGAAAGCACGCTGCGAGAAATTGAAGCCGCCGAGGATGCATTTTATGAGGCTATGAAGCCTATGAAGGATGAAAAAATCGATGTGGCGATGTTCCCGGTGGACCCGAGACAAGGCATGATGTATGATGCGGGCGCGAACCACTTCATTATGACGCAAAAGCCGCGGGTTTTTATTCCGATGCATTGGCAGGAGCGCCCTGAAATCGCTATTGATTTTGCGCGCAGAGGTAAAACGCCTCACACGGAAATTCTAGCGATGACCAAGCCGGGCATGGTTGCGAATATGACCTTCTCGGATCAGGTGCTGGATATTCATATTATTGAACCGCCTAAGGATATGGAGGACGTTCCTATTCAGCCAATACGCAAGCTAGACCCCTACGCGAAGGAACCGGGAGAGGATCCATTTACGGATACAGATCTGCCGGTAGATATCGAATGAGAATATGGAAAGCCTTGGCAGTGGCGCTGTTGCTGTGGGGCTGTGCTACTGCGAGCGCCGTGGGCGAGGTTTTTATTGATGCTGCCCCGGCTGCGGATTGGAATACCCGAGACCTGCTGCGGCTTACGGTCTTTGCCACAGGCGCCAGCGACTGTATGCTGCTTGAGGCGGGTGGCGAAAGCATGATGATTGACGGCGGCATCGGCGGCTCCCATCGTTTGCCGCTGGCACAGGCGCTAAAAGAGCGGGGAATTCAACGCTTCACCTATATGCTGAATACTCATTATCATGCTGATCACCTGACGGGACTGAAGCTTTTGCTGGAGGATGGGTTTCAAGCCGATGTTTTTCTAACCCCTTATAAAGAAGCTGGCGAACGGACGGTGTCGCTGCTTAAGGAAACCATGGCGGTAGTCCGAAAAAGCGGAGTTGCCATCCGCAGGGTTTCTTCCGGTGATGTATTTTCATTGGGGGATGCGTCGATTACCCTGTATCGCTTCGAAGACGGAGATGATACCAACGCGCGCTCCGTTATTGAGCATATTCGGTATGGTGAAGCTACTCTGCTACTATGTGCGGATCTATCGGGAGCGGCGCAGCGGTACTTCTTAAAGCAGCTGACGGCGGAAGAGCTGCAGGCGGATGTGATGAAAGCGCCTCATCACGGAATCAACGCAGTGGTTACGGAATTCTTGGACGCTGTCAATCCGAGTGTCGAGGTCATTACCAGCGACGAGAAGCGTGGTCAAAAATGTTATCGTCAGGCATTAAACAGGCAGATTGCCGCTTTTTGTTCGGCAGAACGCACCACGGTGTTAGAGACGGACGGTAAAGATTGGTATGTCTATCAGAACGACGGGTTCTAACCGGATAAGTGCAAAAAGAAGCATGCTGCAAAGAAAACTTGCCGCATGCTTCTTTTTTCCTTCCATTGTCTTCCTCTATGCAGTCTTTTCAAGACTGAGTTTATCGGCAAGCATTGCAATGAACTCGCCGTTTGTCGGCTTATCTTCTGGCGTGCATACCTTGCAGCCAAAGGCGAAATTGAGCGTTTCGATTCGTCCGCGATTCCATGCCACTTCGATTGCGTGGCGAATGGCGCGTTCCACCTTGCTGGCGCTGGTGCCAAAGTGCTTTGCGATTCCGGGATATAGCTCTTTGGTGATTCTGTTGATCACATCCGGCTGATCGACGACCATTTTTACGGCATAACGTAAAAACTGGTAGCCCTTGATATGGGCGGGGATGCCCATGGTTAAAAAGAGACTGCCTAATCGCTCGTCAATGGTTCGTACCAGCTTAGCTGGAGGAGCCTGTATGGGCTGAGGATGGACGGCCGTGCAGCACAGCTCTCTGATGTGGTGAATCAGATGCTGCATTTCAAAGGACTTGACCATGTAGAAGCTAGCGCCAAGCTCGATGGCGCGCATGACAAAATCGTCCCGGCTAAGGGCGGAGATGACGATGGTTTTCGGTACAGAGGGCAGCTGCATATGCTTCATTTCTGCCAGCAGCGTATAGCCGTCCATCATGGGCATGATGATATCGGTGATCATCACGTCAAAGGATTCGTCAGCGAGGTACTTTAACGCTTCTACCCCGTTTGCGGCTTCCTTGATTTCACCGATTTCTTCTTGCTTTTGCAGAAACTCGATCAGACACTTTCTCATCGGTTTGTGATCATCTACCACAAGAATTCTTAATCCTGGCATAGGCATTCCTCCTTTTCAAGATAACGCACGTTTCGCGTTATTCCCTGCTTTTCGGTTAGTATATCACGGAATCCTTATAGGATGGGCTTTTCGTTGAAAATAGAAGGAAATGTTGCTAATATGACATAAAAGGAGACAATGAACAAAATGCCATGGATATATTTAGACAAATCCTGAATAAATATGATACCTGCCGCAACAAAATAACCCAAAAAATGGGAAAAAAGTTGCTTCATTGTGTAGAATCTTGGATTGAAAAAAATTGCATAGATATAAAATGTTTTAGGTTTCTGTAATATCATTTTTGATTGATGTAGAGGAATGCAAATAGAAAAAGAGAAAATCGCAAGGAAATCCTTGCGATATATGGATGGAATTTTTTACCACATACAAATGATTACAAAAATAAATAGAAAAGGTAATAGTTACGGGTATTTTAGGGAGAAATGGTAATAAAGACCGTCCATTTTATTATGGTTCGCCCTTCTGATAGTCGCTTTTTGCTGCCCAATGGGCTTGTTCCAAGGCAATGTCGCGATGGTTGATATTGACTCGATAACCTAATTTCTTTAAGGTTTCGCCGATATATTCACTAATGGCTACGCTGCGGTGCGCACCGCCGGTACAGCCAATAGCGATGACCAAGCGATGCTTTCCCTCGGTGATGTAATTGGGTAAAAGGAAGGTGAGCATGTCCACACATTTGGTGAGAAACTCTTGGGTTACAGGGTGATTTAAAACGAAATCTCTTACGTCCGGTTCAAGCCCGGTATGGTGTCCAAGCTCTGGAATATAGAAGGGATTCGGTAGAAAGCGCACGTCAAAAACCAAATCGCCTTCTCGTGGAATACCGCGCTTAAAGCCGAAGCTAAGGATTTCTACCCGAAGGGGAGATTCCTCGTCCGCGTGCAGCACTAGCTCGCTTAGCACATTCTGAAATGCACGAGGACGCAGATTGCTGGTATCGATGAGCTGATTGGCAGCCTCCCGCAAGGGCTGTAGACGGTTGCGCTCCTCCTTGATGGCTGCATCCAGCGTCTTGCATTCCGCAGTGAGGGGATGCTCTCGGCGAGTTTCCTTATAGCGGTTCACAAGCACGTCGTCAGCAGCTTCTATAAAGAGGGTGTCGATATGGAAGCCCACCATACGGGCTTCGTCGATCATCTTGGTTACGGCTTTTGCATCAAAAAATTCGCCGGAGCGTATGTCTGCTGCAATCGCAACCAAGGAAGTATGCAGATTGGCTGTTTGACAAGCCTCCATAAAGGGAACCAGCATCATGGGCGGGAGATTATCCACGCATAATGCGCCTAGATCCTCTAAGTAGCGTATCGCTACGGTTTTTCCCGCGCCGCTCATGCCCGTTAAAATGAGGTAATGCATATGATCAACTCCCACTGTAAGGTAAGGTCAGACGTTGTGTATTGGAGCATCCTCGCCAAGTATGCGCACTTCGGGAATGAGCAAGATACCCGTTTTTTCCTGCACGGTTCGTTGTACATGGTTGATCAGCGCCAAATAGTCAGCAGCTGTTCCGTTTTCATCATTAACCAAGAAACCGGCATGCAGGGGTGAAACGCATGCTCCGCCAATGCGGAAGCCTTTGAGTCCGGCTTCGTCGATGAGCGTGCCTGCAAATTGTCCTTCGGGTCGACGGAAGGTGCTGCCGCAGCTGGGCAAAGTAAGGGGCTGCTTTTCGCGACGGCGGGCTGAAAACTCACGCATGGTCGCCTGTATGGTTTCGCCGTCTCCTTTGGTAAGGACGACGGTGACGGAGGTGATAGCGCTTAATTCTTCGTCGTCGCAAAAGCGGCTGTGACGGTAGCTCATGCGCAGGTCACCGATTTCGTAGGATGCGTTCTTGCCGCTGCATTCAACAGCCGTTACGTGGGAGACAACATCCTTCATTTCGCCGCCGTAGGCGCCCGCGTTCATATAAACCGCTCCGCCGATGGTGCCGGGAATCCCGGAGGCGAACTCCAACCCCGTCAGCTCATGATCCATTGCAACATTACAAAGCTTTTGCAACGTTGCTCCGGCTTGGGCGGTGATGGCAAAGCGACCGTCCGGCAAAGGTACTGGCGCGCTTAGCTCTGCAAACTGATCTCCCATATGGATCACAAGGCCGGGGATTCCGCCGTCCTTCACCAGCAGATTGCTTCCATTGCCGATTAGGGTAACGGCGACGTCCAACTCTCTGGCAGCTGCGAAGGCGGCGTTGAGCTGATCCGGCGAGGCGATTTCGCATAGAACTCTAGCTGGGCCGCCTAAATGGAGGGTAGTATAGCGGCTCATTGGCACGTTTTCAAAGAGCTGCTTCTTCGGGATGCTTTCCCGCAGGCGTTCGTAAAGCTTCTCTGCTGTTGAAAAGTCCATTCGCGGCCTCCTTCTCTAAAAAAAGAAAAAATCTCTGAATTGATTGTATCGCAGATTGGTATGGATGTCAAAAGGAATCCCTCGGAAGTGTATGCAATTGGTTGGGCTACCATACATGCGGGCGTCGCTTGTCCATTTCCATAAAAAAACCGCCCGGCTCTGTGTCGTCTTAGCTTAGCTAAGGAACGACAGGGCCGGGCGGTTTAAGAAAGGATAGTAACTAAAGCTTTGATTATTAGTCTTTCACATCGTTGGCAGCCATCCACACTGCATAGTCGGCGTTAGCCTCTTCGGTTACAGGGTATAGTTCATCAGTCAGATACTGCTCAAAATCTTCAAGGGAAATCTCGCCCATAATATACTCAATTTCCTTGGTCTGACGCGTAGAAGACACATCGGGATGGTCGGCGTCGAAGGTGCTCAATAGGGGTGCGCGCTGATAAGGCACGTTAATGTGATCAATCTTATTCAATACGGCCTTAAACTCGTTGGTGAACTTTTCAAGTCTTTCAGCCGTATCTGTGTTGGTATAGATTGCGGGCAAACCATCGTGAGCAAATTCAAACGTGAAGTAGCTGCTTGTCATGGTATTGAGCAAAGCAGCCTGCTCGCTCGTACGATCAATTGTATGGGTAGCGATATCATACGAATTATAGGTTACGCCTTCAATACCAAGGTTGGTCAGGATGAAGCCTTCCTCTGACATGCAGTAGTCAATAAGAGCTAGGCATTTATCAATATTCTCGGACTCTGCGTTAATCATGTAGCATCCCCACATGGCGGGGATGGAATAGCAGGTTGCCTTGTTGGTGTAAATGTTTTCCATGGGGGCAATATAGTTGTACTTATCCAAAACAAGAGAATCATCAAGATAAGAGCACTGTGCCAACGCGGTGGTCTGCAGGGCGGGAATGCAGCCTACAGTGCCAGAACGCAGTTTTTCACTACTCTCAGCGTTCATGACCCATTCAGGGTCAATTGCGCCCGCTTCATACATCTCGCGCAGAAAGGTTAGATAGGGAACATAGCCAGACATACGCTGGATAATGTTGTATGCTCCGGTTACCGGATCAGCGATGTAGGAAAGTCCGAATGCAGAGGCAAGGCCGTTGTTGGTATAATCAGTCAGGCAATTCGTGCCCATGATCATGCCATAGGTGTTTTTCTTGCCGTCGCCGTCCGGATCTTCTGTCGCAAAGGCGATCATCGTTTTCTTGAAATCATCAATGGTAGCGGGGGCTTCCAATCCCAGTGCCTTAAGCCAATCGTTGTTGATAACGAAGCCGTTGTAGTTGACCATGTTGGGCCGCGCAATCGACATGATCTTTCCGGTTGCAGTAGAACGCATGGCCTCCTGCATTTCGGGAGTCACCTGTGACATCAGATTAGGATAGTTCGGAAGATAGTCATCCAATGCGAGGATCGTGCCTTCTTTGGCCCAGGTTTCAAGGTATGCGTCAGCTGCGCCATGATGGTAAATGATGTCCGGAAGATCGCCGGACGCCATAATCAGCTGCTCTTTTTCCGAGTACGCAGAAACAGCAACAGCCTCATATTCAATATTGATTCCCAATTTATCCTCTAGTGCCTTGATGATGAGGTTGCTATCATCTACTGATACCTCGGGATTAAGGCGGTTCATAATCCGAATGGTTGGTACGCTTGCCTCGGCAAGCGCCGCCGTGGATACCGGTACCTGGAAAAACGCAAACGCCAAGATGGTTGATAGGATAACAGAGATACTCTTCTTCATGGTTGGTCTTCCTTTCCTTTTGTTTACCGCGACAATCAATTATTGAAGTATCATATCGCGGCTTTGTTGTAAACAGGATAATGTCTGCCGAGAATGAAGTAAATAAGAAATACTGCGATTCGTAACAAATAGTACTGTGTCGCGCCTTTCAATACGAATATTCTTATCGATTTAGATTTTTGCTATCATGCCTTTTTGGGTAATACGCTCTCGATATTGACCCGGTGTTACGCCTTCGATCATTTTGAACACCTTGATAAAGTAGTGAGAATAGGTAAACCCAACCTGATGAGCAATGCTGTCTATCGTCAATGTCTTATCTTCCAAAAGCTTGCAGGCACGCTCAACCTTAATGTGGTTTACATATTCGTTGAACGTCATATCCGTACGGCGTTTTAGGATATGTGCAAGCTGATTACGGCTGATCGAAAACGCATCAAGCACCGCAGTCAGATTGAAGTTTTCATCAGCCAGCGTTTGATCGATATACTCAAAAACACTTTCCTCAAGCTTGCTGCCATCATCGTCCACTTGGGCGGTGAGCAATGTGAAAAGCTGACTTGTAAAGCTGTTCAGCTTGCTCATTACGCCTGCGCGCGTATCCTGCGGCGAGTATTGGCAGGACATATCGGCTGGAAGACGCAATGGGATAGATGCGGCTTGTAATAAAAGCGCGTTCTGCATCCGGATTACCCAGGCAATCATTTCATTATCCTGTAGATATAGGCTTTTGTCAAAAACGATGTCCTCAAACTTTGCCAGCAGCTCCTGACATACGGAATCATCTCCTACCACAAGGTTGTTACAAAGCTGCCGCTCTATTGATTCGGGATATTCATGGGGGATAAGGCTTGGGGAAACATCTGCACGGAAGAGTATGCGCTCATCATCCATTTGCATGGTGTAATTCATCAATAGCTGCGATTCTTGGTACGCCTCTGCAAGGGAGGCGCCGCTCTGCTTGGTGGTGCTAATAGTCATGGGAATGCAGAGCTCAATCTCCTTTTCCATTCTTTCATGGGTCGAGCAAAGCCATTGACGCCAAAAATCTGCGTTGCTACCATCCGCATAACAGACCAGCATCATCGTCTGGCAGACATTTGAGCGAATAATATATTTTTCCGTGTCAACCGGCCATTCAATACTCGTTCGGCACCATTCCAGCGCCCGTTCCGATACATTTTCCGGGGTTTCATAGAGTATGATAAAGAAGTAATTGTAAGCAAGAGGGTATGGTTCTTGCGCTGCCGTTCCCGGTGACAGGATCGCTTCCTTGAGGGCAAGCTCCTTTTGTGACATGGCTAGCTCAGAAACGGGGTGCATACTTTTGCGTAAGCATAGATATGCGATAAACAATAGCACCGTCCCGGTAAATAGAATTGTCAATAGTATGCCCCAAATATTGATAAATTTAATCGGCACATTGTTTCCCAATTGATAGAGATGAACATGCCAGCCCAGCTTATCAAAATCATACTCCGCATGGTAGCATACCTGAGCCCCGCTTAACAGGCTCTTGTACATATTCGGGGCACAATCGTTATACTCAAGCTCCGCTATGTTTTTGTTGATGTCACCATAGTCGCGGGCAAGCAAAATCGTCCCGTCATCCGATGCGATAAATACGTGGCTGGAGGATATGTCGTCCATACGTACGAGCAGATTCTTGAATATCGTGCCAATGTCCACGTTTACGACGAGCATGCATCTATTGTCGGCGCTGTTGAGGCGTATCGGTACAATGAGGGAATAAAGCAGATTCGATGTGCCTGGCATCGATGATTTTTGTACTAGGCGCGGCCCGTATACCGCGATAGACCCTTCGTTTAGCTTGTCCAGCATTTGTTGATCTTCATAGTTTTCGGTCGATTGAAAGCTATTGTTTGCGCTGGAATAAATCCAATCGTCGATTTGGGAATAGACTAGCACACTATCATAGTAACGGTCGCTAACCAGAATTTGCGTTACTTTGGTAGCAAAATCAGCCATGATGGTAGGCTTGTCGCGCATTCGCGAAATCGCTTCAGACATGCCGGTATCATTTAATATGAAACGATACGTTTGATCGGCAGATTGCCCCAGAATCATTTCCATCGCTGTGGCGATCTGCTTGCAGTACTCTAAATTGGCAGCGTCAATATTTGAAGCCTGAAGCATTGAAATAAGAATCATATAGGCGCTTAAGGAAAGTAAAAGCAAGGAGATAACAACGATGGTGATGATTCGCATAATTTTATGCAGGAAGTTTTTATACATAGCATATACTCCTAACGCTTCACTTTCTCATGGGTTATTGAAGCAATAACAAAATATTGGTAGTCCCAATAGATAAATTGTATTTTTGATTGCATTTTTTCTCTGAAATTATATAACAAATCCCAAGTCAGTTCAATAAAAAAACAAGAAGGCTATAACACAAATTGCAACAAAGCAGAAAAAGTGTGATTTGTGTTGCCATACACAAAAAGCATTATTTACATCGTATAAGAACGATGGTAGATTAGCAATAAATCACCTTGTGCGATGAAGCCAGCGCTGCACAGTTAAGAAAGGAAGACAGCCCAATGCAAATACACGATACTCCAATGCTCCCAACAAAGGCTAAAAAGAGGAGCGGTTTCTGGTACTATGTCCGCAAAAAAAAGTGCCTATATATAATGCTGATACCTTGCATACTATACTTTTTGATCTTTAACTATCTTCCCATGGGCGGCATAATCATAGCATTCAAGGACTTCAGCTTCAAAAAAGGAATCTGGGACAGCGCTTGGTGCGGGCTGGAAAATTTCAGCTATATGTTTGGACTAAAAGATTTCTATAATGTTGTTGGAAATTCGCTGATCCTAAGCTTGCTTCGAATTGTCCTGACATTCCCAATACCGATATTGCTGGCGTTAATGATGAATGAAATTAACAATGCCTTTTACCAGAAAACCATTCAAACGGTCATCTATCTACCACATTTTATTTCGTGGGTAGTGGTTGGCAGCATTCTTACCAACTTCCTATCGCCCTCAGGCGGCGTAATAAACGATTTGCGCCAGGCGATGGGGCTTGACTCTATTTTCTTCATGGCGGATAAAGACTACTTCAGACCATTGGTTATATTAACAAGCATATGGAAAGAGTCCGGGTGGGGAACCATAATCTATTTGGCGGCTATCGTAAACGTATCCAACGAGATTTACGAGGCGGCACGCATCGACGGCGCTAGTCATTTTCAAATGCTTCGTTATATTACCTTGCCGTGCATTAAATCTATGTAGAGGAAGCTCTGCTGACCAGCGAAGGCTTTGGCGTGGGAAGTACTGTGTTTAAAGACGCTCAATTAATGATCGTACGGGGGAAAATTGGTCGGAAGAGAATTGCACTGGCTGTCAAAGGAGGGCATAACGGCGTATCCCATAACCATAACGACGTCGGAGGAATCATTGTTGACATTGACGGACAGCAGCTGTTATGCGATCTTGGCAGCGCTTCATATACCCGTGATTATTTTTCAGATAAACGCTATACATACATCAATTGCTCTTCGCTAGGGCATAGTGTGCCTATTGTCGATGGGCATGAACAGCAGGCAGGGATTAATTTTGCAGCAAAAAATGTAGCGTTTCAAAAGGAGAAGGATCGTTGCGTGCAGCAAATGGATATCTCTGGCGCATACGGTTTAGAATCGCTGATATCCCTTCTGCGTAAGGTAAGCTATGATAAAGGGATCATTACCTTATGCGATCAAGCGACATTTGCCAATGACGGAGCACGGCATTGCATTACAGAAAGATTGATTACCACGGTCAATCCACAGCTTCTCAGCGACGGGAGCGTAAATATCGGAGGCTATTTAAAGCTTTCGTCAGCGTTGACGCCCAAGCTGGGCGTTGAAAGCTATCGCGTGCGTTGCGGTAATACGACGGCTGAAACCAAAGAGGTAAAAGTCTACACCATTGACTATTTTCAAACGGAGATAGATTCGGAGGCAAGGTTTTCGCTCACAATTTGTCCGACGGATACGGATAATACATAAAACAAAGGGGATTGCGAAAGTGCTTAGTAAAGAACAACTTTTCTCCCAGCTGGAACATGTTGTATCCGATATGGAGCTGCAAGGCTATGACGTGCAATCAGCCCATACAGAACTGTATCAACTGCCGTTGTCCTATGATGCATTGCTTGATTTTGCACATAAGCTGCCAAAGCTGCCCCTGCGGAAAGATTATCGGTATGTCGAGCCAAGTGCATGGGAGGAGATTGTATCCGAAATGGACAATCCGCCTGTAGCCACAAAGGTTTCACCCCATGAGATTGAACCGCGCATCCGGCAGGCCTTTCTAGCGTCCGTCTGTGGTTGTATTTTAGGTAAACCGTTTGAAACGAACCCAGATATGGGGATGATACGCGACGCGCTGACTGCTGAAAATGCATGGCCTCTTGACGATTATCCAACCGGCGCTGTAATGGAGCATATGCCCCGTCAGCATCCAAGCCGTAATGAAACGATACGAGAAAACATTTGCTACGCCGCCGCTGATGATGATATCAACTACACGGTCGTTGGAATGTTGAATTTAGAGAAGAACGGCTTTGATTTCACACATCAGCAGTTGGCCAATATTTGGGGCGAAAGCCTGCCGCTATTCTATACCTTCGGCCCGGAAAGGGTTATCCTTGCAAGGATTGGAGAAAACAGTTTATTTGATTTGCCGTATGAAGATGAATGGCCAGATGTTGCCGTACCCAGAAATGAGATGTGCGGTGCAATGATTCGCGCAGACGCTTACGGCTACGCATGCGCAGGCGACCCGCTGAAAGCGGCGCGGCTTGCATGGAAAGACGGCTCGCTTACGCATAGGCGAAACGGTGTGTACGGAGAAATGTTTGCAGCTGCCGCCATAGCGGAAGCGTTTGTTGCCAAAGAACCGCTCCAGATATTTGAGACTGCATTACGCTGTGTCCCGCGCCGAAGCCGATTTTATGAACGGGTCAGCCGTGGATACGATATAGTGGCAAGCGCGCCGGATTATTTTACGGCGTATGAACAAATTCATGCGGAGCTTGGTGAATATACGCACTGTTTAGTGTATCAGGAAACGGCTACGCTCATCAATACGCTTCGATTTGCAAAAGATTGCGGAACAGGAATCTGCCTGCAAGTCATGCAAGGAAATGACACCGATAGCTACGGGTGTACGGCTGGTTCTATTTTAGGCGCTTATTATGGGGAAGGAAGCTTGGAAGCGAAATGGTTGGCTCCATTTGATGATCAGCTCCAACTTGCCATTGCCCGCGCACCAGAGCATAGCCTGAATGCGCTTGCGAATAGAATGAGCAAGCTTGCGTTCTTGAAAAAGTGACGTGATAAATCTTCGATCGTGTTGGTGCTGCCAGAAATAGGAAAAGCAAAACGAGGCTGCTGGGTTTTATCCCATGCAGCCTCGTCCTCATACCTTACATTCCAAAAATCCGCAGTACGTCCTTAAACGTGAAGAAGATCATCAACCCAAATAGCAGCACATATCCGCATAAATGGATGGAGGACTCGATTCGCTGACTGACCGGCCGTCCCCGTAACGCTTCTAGCAGCATGAAAACCAGACGGCTTCCGTCCAACCCGGGAATGGGGATCAGGTTCATCAGGCCCAGATTGATGGAGATCATCACAATCAGAGATAGATAAATTTCTAAGCCGCCCTGTCGGGTTTCTTCTGCCACCAGCTGAACCACGCCCACAGGCCCGGCGGTTTGGTCCAGTCCTTCGCCGGTGGTTACTAGCTTCCCCAAAGCGCCGACAATAGCAACGCTGGCTTGCTTGCAGGCCTCCCATGCGGCGGGCACGACCATGCTGCTGGGCATGGGCTGCGCCCCGGTAATGGTAACGCCAAGCCGATAGCGCTCCAAGCCGCTGTCATAGGTAGGGATGATGGTAAAGGTTTTCTGTTCGCCGTCTCGGTTGACGGTTACCTCTACCGTCTCTCCCGCCCCGCTTCCAATCGCCTCGCTGACAAATTGAACGGACTGATCCGCCACCTCTTGCCCATTGACGCTCAGAAATACGTCCCCTGCGCGCAGCCCAGCCGTTTCGGCGGGCATGCCGCTTTCCACATCGCTGATTTGGGGGGTGACGGCTACCATCCCATAGGCCGCCATCAACCAAATTGCCACTGCGAAAGCCAGTACAAAGTTCATTAGCGGGCCGGCTGCCACGCTGAGCATCCGCTTCCAAACGGCAGCTTTGTTGTAATTACGGGGATCGTCCTTGCTTTCCCCCTTGGGGTCGTCGTCCGTATCGCCGTAAAACATACAGTAGCCGCCTAGGGGAATAGGACGTATACTAAAAGCAGTCCCCGTTTTTTTGCTTATTCTCTGCCAAATTTTTGGCCCGAAGCCAATGGAAAATTCCTTGACTGCAATGCCGCAAAGCCGGGTAACGGCAAAATGGCCAAATTCATGCACCATGATCAAAATGCCAAGGAGAACAATCGCCAATAGAATATAGATTACTGACATGGATTCCGTCCTTCCCATCAAACATTCGCTTTAGGATATGCGCTTAAAAGTGATTCAATCGATCCAGAGCTATTTTCCTTGCAAAATTGTCGGCGTAGAGAATCTCCTCCAGCGTATTCGCGGGCAGCTGCCCCGCCTTGGCGAGGGTTTCCTCTACCACGTCAAAAATTCGACCTATGGTCATGGTTTCCCCCTGTTCATCCTGTAACAATCGCGCTACTGCGACCTCGTTGGCGGCGTTTAGCACGCAGCAGGCAGCGCCTCCGGCGCGAAGGCATTCCTCTGCCAGCCGCAAGGAGGGAAAACGAAGGGGATCGGGCTTTTCAAAGGTTAACCCGGATAGGGAAAATAAATCAAGCGGCTCTCCTCCGGTGGGCAGACGCTCCGGGTAGCTCATGGCGTAAAGGATGGGAAGCCGCATGTCCGGCGTGCCCAATTGCGCTAGGAGCGCCCCGTCTTTAAACTGCACGCCGCTGTGAATCACGCTCTGAGGATGGATCACCACCTGTACCTGTTCCTGCGAGACCCTAAACAGCCACTTTGCCTCAATGATTTCCAGCGCTTTGTTAAATAAAGTCGCGCTGTCGATGGTGATTTTCTGTCCCATCACCCAATTAGGGTGCTTGAGGGCCTGCCCCTTTACCGCGCTGCGGATTGCCTCCTTGCTCCATGTGCGGAAGGGCCCGCCGGAGCAGGTTAAAATCAATTTGTCTACGGGATTGCCATGGCTGCCCTGTAGGCACTGAAAAATTGCGCTGTGCTCGCTGTCCACAGGCAGCAGTGCGTTCTCCCCCGCCTTAGCCGCCGCCCGCATCACCAGCTCGCCGCCGGTTACCAGCGTTTCTTTGTTGGCTAGCAGTACGCGCTTGCCATGGGCAAAGGCGGTCAGCACGCTACTCAGTCCCGCCATACCCACCACGGACACCAAAACGTCGTCACAATCGGTCTGGGCGGCCAGCGTCAACGCTTCGGGACCAAAGACCCAATCACAAAAGCGTAGGTCGGCGGGAATCTCCTCCATGGCAATAGGCTCCGTAAGCCCAGCCAGCATCGGGCGAAACTCCCGCACCTGCTCAAACAGCTTTTCTTTGTTGCGATTGGCGGTTAGAGCAACGACCGAAAAACGATCGTTATGCAATCGCGCCACTTGGAGGGCTTGGGTTCCGATGCTACCCGTGGAGCCTAATATCGCGATTCTTCTATTTTTATGCATATAAAGACTCCTTTACAGTAAGGCCAATATCAGCGCGCGATAGCTATATACGATAATGCAGGTAAAGAAAATGCTATCCATACGATCCATCATCCCGCCATGACCGGGAAAAATCTTGCCAAAGTCCTTCATTTTACAGTGACGCTTCACCATGCTGGCAAACAAATCGCCTACCTGCCCTGCCACGCCGCCGAATAGACCCACCAGAACGTCTCCCCAAAGCGGAGGATAGCCGAGGAAGTCTGCATTCGCTAGCGAAAACAGACGGCCTACAAGCACCGCGCACAGTATGCTGCCCACTAGCCCGCCGATGGAACCGGCAATGGTTTTATTAGGACTGATATGGGGGCATAGCTTGGGCCCGCCTACGGCGCTGCCCACAAAATAGGCAAAGGTATCGCCGCCAACTGCAACGGCGAACACCAGCACCAGCAGCATGGCTTGAAGATTGAGGGGCTCCGTATCCAAAAGGCCGATGAGGCACATGCCCGGCAATACGACGGAGAACATTGGCAAAATGCTGACCATGATATCTACCAAATCAGGGTTTTCCCGACGCATGACCTGCAAAATAACGAAAAAGCAAAGCAGCGTTAAAATGGGGATCATCGCCAAGGAGGAATAGAACATCATGGAGGGCACAGCCAAGCCCAGCGCCACATAGCTCGTCCAGCATACGGGGCGATGCCCGCCGGCCATCAATGCGTTTAGCTCTTCATGAATCGCAATCGTGACGGCGATAAAGGCAGTCACGGCAAAATACCAGCCGCGTAGATAAAGCACCGTTCCCAGAACGATCAGCAGAACTGCGCCCGTCCAAAATCGCTTAATGAAGGAAGCCGTCTTTTTTTCCTTTCCTTCTTTAGGCTCCATCACTTCACTCACAAATCGCGCCTCCCTTGCCAATCAATATTGTTACTGTACCCCATTTTCCGTTATTGGTCAAGAGGAAAGGCGTTATCAAAGACCGAATAGCCCTCAACAAACGGAATGCGCCGCTAGCAAACCATCGGTATCAAAAACCCTTACCCCTTGGCGCTGATAAGTATGCGCAAATCCTCAACGAGGGCGTGCCAAGCATCAGCCGCCTGCCCGATCGTTTCAGGGTCAGCGGCGAGCGGAAAAATGGCAAGCAGCCGTTCCTCGCAGCTTGGGGGTAGCAAGGAAAAATCCTTCATTAATTGCAAGGTGCGCTTCCTGCTTGAAAAGTAGCGGCGGTTCAACGCAAATAGGGCTTGTAAAAAGCTGTCAAGCTGCATTTCAAACGCCATATGAAAAAGCAGCACCTCCTTGCGCAGAACGGCGCGGTCGAAATTCTCCGTGTTGTCCAGCTCATTTTGATGGTAAGCAAGCAGCGCCGTTCTCAACATTTCGGGATAGCGGCTGAGTCTTTGCTGCAAAGCGGCAAGCTCCCGATCTTTGTCAAAGTAAGGGCGCATGGTCAACAGGCTGTATAATCTGCCCGTAGGATAGAAGCCGTCAGAAAGGCGTTTGATATCTCTGCCTTCAGAAAGCGTATTGACGTACGCCAGCGTCGTATCCCAGCGAAAATACATCAGGAAGACCTCAACGCCGCCCATCACAAGGCGGTCTCCCGTACCCCACAGCACGGATTCAAAAAAGTCGATCGTCCCTTCGTCACATAGGGGCAGAACCGAGCCATAGAGCGACTTTCGAGTAGCGGCGTCCGGTACCTTGCGGCAAAAGAGGAAGAGGTCAACGTCCCCTTCGCCGGGAAGGGGCAAATGATCCGGGTCGCCAGTAATGGCAGCCGTACGGATGCTATCACGATCAATCAAACGCTTGATGATTTCCTCCAGCATAGGTCTGGTTTCCATACTTCACATTCTCCTGTTATTCCTTCAGCAGACTATAGACATACGTATCCTTCCAAATCGGTTCTCCGCTATCGTCGGTCCAAAAATAGACATTCTGCTTAAACCTTGCTTCTCTGTGAAAATCAAGGGCTTCTAAAAGCTTCCACGAATTTGTATTCCGGGGGTCGCATTCGGCAAAAATGCGGTGCGTTCCGTCCTGAAAGGCGCGTTCAATCAACGCTCTGCAGCTTTCCTTGGCATAGCCCTGCCCCCAATACTTTTGGTTAAAAACGTACAAAAGCGTCGTCGTATAATGCGGCTATCGCCAGCGCTCTTCGCTTTATTTCGGCGCGAATCCGCTTCGGCTCCAAGCATTGGCATTGATCGCCGAAGCTTAACAATAGATCATAATAGTATTCATTCTCGATAAAGGGAAAGTCGACGAGGTAGCAGCCATCCTCTTGGGGATGAAAATCCTCATAAGGGCATAGGTCAAGCACTCGGTCCATCACAGAGGGTTGAATACAAAGGGTAAGCTTCGTTTGCAGCTTTTCGAAGCCCTCGTCAAAATCCAAGATGGGCTTGGGAAAATCCCGAGGTGAAAAGCAGTTTGCTTGTAGGTGCAGGTTGGCCATGCGGGTTAGCTTAAACAAGCGGTAATCCATACGAACATGGCAGTATCCTTGTAAATACCAATGGCTGTTTTTGAGGACGAGCTGATAGGGCTCCACGGTTCGCAGGGTTCTTTCGCCATGGTGATCCGTGTATGTAAAGCCAAGCAGTCTGCTTTCCCGCAGGGCCTGCTTGATGATTTCCAAGTAGATTTCAATGCTTCTGTTACCCATCCATGGGCTTAGGTCAATATAAATTTGATTTGCCCTAACCTCTATCTCCTTGGCTCTGTCGGCGGGAATGAAGCTCTTCACCTTTGTCAGCGCGTGCACCAGTTCTTCGCCCCGTATCAAAGGAGATAAGCTGGAAAGCCCCATAAGAAGAGTGGAAAGGTCCGCGCTGGAAAATACCTTGCGATCCAGCTTATACTCCGGCATAATTTCAAAGCCGCCGCCTACGCCCGGTGTGGAACGGATGGGGATGCCCGCCCGGTTGATCGCTTCAACATCCCGGTAGATGGTGCGGGACGATACCTCAAAGCGCTCCGCTAGCTCCTGCGCGCCAACTCGCTGTTGATCAAGCAACATCATCACGATGCTCACAAGCCGGTCAAGCTTCATCAAAAAATGCCGTCCTTCATTTTCATTGTTGCCATAATGCTGTCAACAATTCATTGTACAATAGAGAAGTAAACAAAGCAATGAAAGCGGAGGAAATGAATAATGACGGTCTATCTGTACGTTCTGGATACCTTGGCTGACTGGGAACTGGGGTATGCCACGGCGGAGCTGAATTCCGGCCGATTTTTTAAGCAAGATGCGCCGGGCGTTGCGCTTCAAACCGTGGGCGTCTCCAAGGAACCCATCCGTACCATGGGCGGGCTGACGGTACTGCCCGATTGTACCCTTGAGGAGATGGTTGTAAGCGAAACCAGCGTGCTGCTGCTGCCGGGCGCTAATACATGGAGCGACCCAAAGCAGAGCGCCGTTATAGCAAAAGTGAAAGAGCTCCTTTCCGTAGGCGCTACGGTATGCGCCATTTGCGGGGCTACGGTAGCGCTGGCCGAAGCCGGACTGTTGAATCAACGTCCCCATACCAGCAATGGGCCTGGCTTTCTGGAAATGTTCGCTCCCGACTATCAGGGTCAGCGTTTTTATGTAGACGAGCCTGCGGTTGCGGACCAGAATCTGCTTACCGCCGCTGGAACCGGCGGACTACAGCTAGCCAAGCAGCTGATCGATCGTTTAGGGGTTTTTGAAGCCAATACGCTGGAAGCTTGGTATGAATATTACCGTACCGGCGAGCCACGGTATTTTTACGCCCTGATGCAGAGCCTACAGAGATAAACGGCTTGTCTCCTTTATGGTGCTGGTAGCCAAAATTGAATGATTTCACAGCGTCCACAGATTGCCGCCCGCGACAATTTGTGGACGCTGTGTGCTATAAAAGAATCATTCTATCCTTTCAAAGGAGGAAACGTTCATGATAAGCTTTTCCAAACGCAGCCTTTGCCGTGTAGGCAGTCTCTTGCTAACGCTGCTCCTGCTGGTGAGCTTTGCATCGTCTGCATCCGGGCAGGAAAGCACGGCTTCGCTGACGCTGCTTTTCACCACCGACATCCATTCCAACGATGTTCCTCACCTCGCCATGATGGACGGGCAGGGGATACGCTGCGGCGGTTTTGCACGGCTGAAAACCGAGGTAGATAGATACTACCAGAAAGACCGGACGCTGCTTCTGGATAGCGGCGATTTCTCCATGGGGACGCTGTATCAGAATTACTGTCAATCCGACGCGCTGGAGCTAACGCTGATGGACGCTATCGGTTATGACGCAGTTGCGCTGGGTAATCACGATTTCGAGCTGGGCGAGGACGGCCTGCGGGAAGAGCTGTCCGTGTTTCGTGCCAAGGGCGGGAGCATGGCGCTGCTGTGCTCCAATCTGACGGACGCAAGCGGTAAAACGACCAGCGAGATGGAAAACAATCCCCTTGCGGCCCAAGGAGTGCTGAACTATCAGGTGTTCGAGCGAAGCGGCCTGCGCGTCGGCGTGTTCTCTCTCATGGGGCAGGACGCGATCAGCTATACGCCCGTTACGACGCTGCGCTTCGCCGACCCGATTGCTTCAGCCAAGGCCCTCGTAAAGCAGCTTCGCGAGGTGGAACAGGTCGATCTGGTGGTGGCGCTGTCCCACGCGGGCACCATGCCGGACGGTAGCTTCCATGAGGATGCGGACATTGCCAAGGCGGTGGGCGGCATCGACGTGATTCTCAGCGGCCACGAGCATGTTCCCCTGCCCCAGATCCAATGGGAGGGTGACACCATGATCGTCTGTGCGGGCACAGCTCTTAATGCGCTGGGAAAGCTGACCTTGACGCTAGAGGGGCAGCGATGGGACGGAAGCTACGAGCTGCTCACCTTGGACGACTCCGTGCCGGAGGATGCGGAAATTGCAGCTATCCTTGCGGACTATACACAACGCATCCAAATGGACTATCTCGCGCCTCTGCATGTGACGGAGGACGTGATGGCCGATTTTGCGGTCAGCCCCTTTGATTTTGAGGACGGAGATCATATGTGCCTCACGTTTCGCAATCATCCCTTTGGCGCGCTGATTGCGGACGGGTATTTCAATGGGCTTGAAAAAGCGGGCGTTACGGATGTAGACGCGGTGGTCGTCCCGGTAGGCTTTGTCCGCGGCGGTTTATACACGGGCAAGCTGAGGATGATGGACGTGTACAATGCACTGGGCTACGGCGTTTCGCCCTTGGACGGCTCTAGCGGCGCGCCGATCTGCACCTTCTGGCTGAACGGTCAGGAGCTTTACGACGTGTGCGAGACCAGCGTTTCCCTCAGCGGTATGATGAACACCGCGCAGATGCTGTTGGGCGGCCTGCGCTTTCAGTACAGCCATAGCCGGCTTCCGCTGGACAAGGTGTATCAGGTGGAGATCCTTAACCGACAGACGGGCGCATATGAAGCTGTGGAGCGCAGCGCAGCCCAACTGTATAAGGTGGCTGTGTCTTGGACGGCGATGCAGAACCTATCGCTTCTTAGCAGCAAGTCCTTCGGCATGCTGTCCGTTACGCCCAAGGACGCAAACGGCGCTCCTTATCTGTCGGAGGAGCTGAGCAATACGGTGGTGATGCAGCCGAACGGTGCGGAGCTAAAGGAATGGTACGCGCTGTACGACTATATCCGTTCCATGCCCATGGACGAGGCGGGGCTGCACGTTATCGACGCACGTTATGGCGAAGAGCCTGCCTACATGGCTGAGGGCGGGACTGGAATCGGCTTGTTCTTCACCAATCCAAGCAAGGCCTTTTATGTGCTCCTAGCTGTCTGCGCAGGGGTGCTGATCCTTCTTGGATTACTCATCCTAGCGGTAGTGAAGCTGGCGCACCGTTCAGCCTCACGGATGGGCAAGCATCGTCGAGCAATCCATCATGCCCAAAAATCGGAAGGAAGAATGGACAAATGAAGAGATATGCAATCCTGCTGAAAAAAATCGTCAGCCTGTGCTTACTGACCACAACGCTCGCCGCCCTGTTGCCCGCACAGGCATTGGCAGCCACGCCGTATAAGCCCCAAGCAGCGCAGGCTTATTCATTCTATTCAGCCATCGAGGAGGGCGGCGCGGACAGCGAGCGCACTTTGTATTACACGGAGGATTATTTCTCCGAACCGGCCACGGAGTACAATCCTAGCCTTGCCAGCGCGACGCTGTGTATGGCAATGTCGGCTTTCGGTAGCAACCGTATCTTCAATAAGGACGGTACCTACGATTTTACTAAGGCTAACTATAACTGGAAAGCACTCTTTCAGGACAGTCTAGGCTTTCGGAATGTGCAGACCAACGCTTACTTCACCAAGCCTACGCGCACGGACAACGTGGGCGTTGCCATGGCATGGAACCAGATTACCGTCAACGATGGCAGCGGCTTTGCAAAAACGATTCCCTTGGTGGTGGTGGGTGTGCGGGGCGCAAACTATATGAGCGAGTGGGGCGGCAATGTGAACGTGGGCCTATCGGGCGACCACGCGGGCTTTCAACAGGCTGCTTATATCGTGTTGGACGAGCTCAACGCGTATATCGACTCCGTACCCGAGCTAAAGGGGCAGTCCATCAAGCTGTGGATTTCCGGCTTCAGCCGCGCCGCCGCCACCAGCAACCTAGCCGCCGGCTATCTGGACGAGGCGATTGCAAACGGCTCCGTGGCAGCTCGTCTCGGGGCGAGCTTAGCCAAGGAGGATTTGTACTGCTACACCTTCGAAACGCCGGCGGGTACGGTAACGCCCTATACTGTCGCCCATGGCGTCGACTATAGCAACATCTTTAATATTATCAATCCCAACGATCTTGTGCCGAAGGTCGCGCCTTATTTTAACGATGCGGCATTTATCCGCTATGGCACGGACGTAAACCTGCCCTCCTCCATCACCTCATCAGAGGCGGCGGTATATGAAACGGTGATGAAATCGATCTTTGCCCAGTTGCGCTCCAATACGCCCTACATTGTGGATCAATTCGTCAACAAGCGGTTGGAGCTGACAGGCACCTACGACGGCGACGTTAGCAAGCCCCAAAGCGCGGCGGAGTTTTGCAGCCGCTTCGTTTCGGACTTAGCCTCGGATGCCGTCAAAACCCGCGCCCAGTATTCGGAGAAATACGAAAAGTCGCTGGCTTTTGTGATGGATTTCTTCTGCGGAAGCGGTGAACGCTTTGGCGGCAAGGCGAACCAGAAAAAGTTTCTCGCCTTTTTCAGCAAGTCCGTTAACAAGGCGTGGATGTTCTGGGTGCTGACGGTTCATTTAATCGGCGAATGGAAATGGCGTCGGGACAACTTTGTCAGCGCTTTTACAGAAATCCTCCAAGAAGCGCGAAACTCAACAGGAGTGCAGATTTCGGACGAATACATCAAGGAGGTATCCCAGATGGCTACCAGCATCATCTGGGAAATCGTCGGCGATAGTCCAATGGATAATCTGCGCGAATACAATTATTACCTGACCTTCTCCTACGGCGCGACCAATGTGCTCCAAGCCCACGACCCTGATGTGTGCTTGGCTTGGATGATGTCTATGGATCGCAATTATCTGCCGGTAACGGGAAAATATCTGGATTGTAACCTTTTGCTCAACTGTGGCGAATACCGCGCCGTGACCCTTACCGGCGTCACCACCGCCAAGGTGGAGCGGCTCTCTGCCACGGGGCAGGTGGTCGACACGAAGAAATACACCGCCGAGTTCTTCGGCTCCCGCCAGCTGCGGCTGCTGCTGCCGGTGGATAGCACCTATCGCGTCAGTATCCATTCGCCGTCGTTTGGTGGAAGCGTATCCTTCAACTATCTGGTCAGCGAATACAGCCCGGCGCTGAACGGCGTCAAGCGTATTTTCTTTTATAAGAATCCCTTGGAAACCTATACCTCTGGGATGGTCTATACTGCGCTGCTGCCAGCCTATTCTAACGGAATGGTCACGCCCGACCCCGTCAAGGTCGGTCTGCCCGAGGGTAGCGATTTGGATTACAGGCTCGCCTATCAAGGCAGCTATGTATCACGTGTAAGCATCAACAAGCTGCTGCGGGATATTCGCGGCGGGTCGGGCACTGAATTGACAGCGCTGAGCCTCGTGCCGCAATCGACGATGATGGCTGATGTGAACGCTGAGTCCGTCGTTATCCAAGCAGGTGCAGGCGGCGAGAGCCTAAATTATCAATGGTATCGCCAAGCGGCGAATAGCGACGTATGGTCGCCCATCGACGGTGCGACTGCTCCTACCTACACGATCAATCATCCCACAAAAAATATGACGGGCGACCGCTACGTCTGCCGTGTTTATGATTTGCTGGCTAATTACGGCTATACGGGGATTACCGTGCTATCCGTTCAGCCGCCCAAAACCGGGGATCCATCCACGCCGCTGCTCTGGGCGCTACTGATGTTGGCGGGTCTACTCTGCGGCTCCGGGGCATTCCTTCTGCGCGCTAAGCGCCGGAGTAGGTAATACCAATCTTGCATGAAAACAGCTTCATCTTGGGGATGCTTTTGGCCCATCGACAGCGTCAGTCAACCTTGAAATAGCTCTGCTATTCCTGCGGTTTCCTTCCTTGCCGCTGAACCAAAATCCCCCCAATCTGTTCGCCGTTTTCACTGAGATTGGTATCATACCAATCTTGCATGAAAACAGCTTGGGATGATTCTGACCCATCGTCTGCGTCAGTCAAAATCACCCCAAGCTGTTCGCTTTTTTCACTGAGATTCGTACAAGGAGTAGAGCATGGCCTGCCCCGCCTCCAAATAAGCCTTTACCGTCTCGCTGCTTCTCAGCTCCCTTTTGGAGATGGAAACATATACGCGTCCGTCCTCATCCACAGCATACTGTCCCGCCCGCCCAATGCCATAGACGGGCTGCCAGTCCAGCTCCTTGCCGTTTACTGTGGCAGCGGTGTCTTCGCTAACCGGGTAGGCTTCCTTGCTTCGGTATACCGCGTAATCCTGATACCATACGTCCCGCACCGTCTCGTATTCCCTGTCCCACAGGGGATTGGTTTCATAGCCAAGGCTGCCGCTGCGCTTGAGCAGATCGCCTGTTCCGGCATAGGAAAGAATGTTGCTCTGGTTATACTGCACGCCGTAGTAATTGTTCAGCACGCATTGCAGCGTAAACGGCTTCTCGGTAAGCCCGACTCTGCGCACGCCTTGCAGCTGTCCGTTGAGCGCCAAGCGATAGCTTTGATCCTTTTCCTTCAGCCTCGCTTTTACGTAAACGCCGTCGCCGATTACGGTTGCGTCAAACCCGGTTAGCACCATTTCACCGCCGATCAGGCAATTGTCGCTGGCTGGGGACAGCCCAGCCTGACGATAGGCGTACTGCTTTCCAAACAGCGCGTCGTAGCATAGCAGATCGTAGCTTTCATCCTGACGGACGCTTTGCTGCCGCAGCTTTTCCACATAGGCAAAGAACGGATCGTCATTAAGCCCGGCAACGGTCAGTCCGTAGGCCCCTAGCTGATAAGCCCGCATATTTTGGCTGCCGCTCATGGTTTCCCGGTTGCTCCAGAGCAGATAGGGAGTTTGGTGAGCTTCGTCGCCGGAAAGGGGCACGTTCAGCTCCTGGTATACCTCGGTGCCAAGGGGCGCTAAATGATCCCCAAAAAATACCAGCAGCACCGGCTCCTCAAATTCGCGCAGCTCCTCAATCCATTCCTCCAGCGCCGCATCGCTTTGACGCAGCAGATAACAGTAGTTCGCCAGTATTTTTTCGCTTTCGTCGCTCAGCTGGTTGGAAAAAGGCACGTCCGCGCCGTAGGTCTGGCGGAAATCGTCATAGCCGTAGCCGCCGTGGTTTTGCATGGTAAGGCAGAAAACAAAATCCTTTCCGTCGGTTTTGCGCATTTGCTCCGTAATGGCGCGGTAATGCTCCCGGTCGGAAACAAACATGCCTTGCTTTTCAAAAGCTCGGTCGGTGGTATCCAGCGTGTAGATTTCATCAAAGCCCAGCATGGGCAGGTTGTGATAGCGGTTATAGTAGACCCCTAGATACCAGTGAATCACCGCCGGAGTGTAGCCCTTGGCCTTTAGAACCGAGGCGAGGCTGTTCATGGGCGGCAGCCCGACGGAGTAAGGGTTCAGCCCGTATTTGGATTCAATGCCGGTCAGCACCTCAAACTCCGTTTCACTGGTTCCCCCACCGATTTTTGGCACATACAAAAGCCCGGTTTGGCATTCGTTTACAAAGCGCTGATAGAAGGGCATTAACGTATCGGTAAAATCGACGTATCGGCCAAGGATGCTTTCGTCCGTAAAGGATTCGCTAAGCACATAGATGATGTTGGGGCTGTCCGCGTCGGATTCCGCTGGGGTCGTCTCCTGTTGGAGCCCGGCGTAAGCCTCCTCTACCTTGGCTTCTTCATAGTCAATTCGCATCAGCCCTCTGCGGTGGTTTTCCATGGCGAAGGCTGTGTAAAGGCAACCCTCGTTACGTGCATGGTCGGCCATATCCGTGCGCACACTGCCGTTCGCCAGCGAGAAGGTGCACAAAAAGGGAACCCCGCACACCAGCGCCAGCCCAGCTAAGGGCAGCCAAAGACTGCGCTTCGGCGCTTTGCCGCGAATCCGCCAGCAGCAAAGACCAACGCCCAGCACAAATAGGCCGCATATCCAAGCAATCTGTGTGAAATCGATATCAAAGGCTAGATTGCCCACCGTAGCCGCCGCGTCGCCCAGCTGGCTGATATCTGTCCAGAGGATCGGCTCCAGCCGATAGAGCAGCTTATAATGATTGGTCACGCCAAACAACGCGCCGATTAGCAGCAGGCCTAAGGTTAGCGATACGCGCAGCCGATTTGAGCGAAAAATGGACAGAAGAAAGCACAGCCCCAGCACAAATAAGTAATTCAGCGCAAAGGTCAGGGGCTGCGTTACGATCCATTGAAAATATGCGCCGCCGTCGCCTCGGGCGAAGCCTTCCAGCAGCCATAGCGTTATAAAGGCGGAACCAAGCACGAAGCATGTCTCTCGTACTCGTGCCATCCGTCGAGATTTTTTCGATTGATCTATGGTCATCAACAACCCAGCCTCCGGCAATAATGATGATTTGTGGTTTTCTCGTCTATGATAGGCGCGGCTATTGACCGCTTACCGTTTCTCCGCGCAGCTTAGTCGGCTGCTTTTGGCTGCGTGCGAACCTTCTCCTGATAGCTGTGTCCAAACTGCTCCATTGCGTCCAGAATAGGCTTCATGGATTCGCCAAGGGGCGACAGTCCATATTCCACCCGCGGCGGAACCTCCGCATAAATGGTGCGGGTAATTAAACCGTCTGCCTCCATGGAGCGCAGGCTGTCTGTTAAGATCTTTTGGCTGATGCCCTCCAGCGATTTCTGCAATTCATTGAAGCGCCACGAACGCATCCGTAGATTGCGAATGATGAGCAGCTTCCACTTGCTGCCGATGAGCTGCACGGTAGTCGCTACGGGGCACGCGGGCAATTCTTCCTTTGTTAGCATACCAAAGTCTCCTCCCTTGAATGACATGTTCATTGTAGTGTCCGCGAAACCTCTTGTCAATCGTTACAAAAAGGTGCGTAGCGAATAGATTTGTGCGTACTTCCCAAGGGGTCTGCCGGGCAGGTATAATCAAATCACAGGTTGCGGGAACGCGCCTGAACAACCAAGGAGGAACCCCCAAATGAAAAAACTGACAACTCTGCTATTAGCCTTCGCCACCGGTCTTCAACTATGCAGCTTCGCATCCGCCGAGAGCGCCGTGCCCGTAACGACTCAAAGCGTCGCCCTGCCGCTGGGAAGCGTAACGGTTTATGACTTTGGCTCTGCCAAGCTCCATGCCTACCATACCATGGATGCGCTGGCGGACCAATGCTACCTGGTGGAAGGCAAGGATGGCTTGGTTATGATCGAAGCCTCGGCCTTCACCGCAAACCTGATCGAATGGAACGGCTATATCCAAGGCCTTGGAAAGCCGGTCGTCGGCGCGCTGCTTTCCTACCATCCCAACGGCATGGAAAACTTCGGCAACGTGACCGTTTATACCACGAAAAGCGCGCTGGCTAGCTGGGGCGAGGGCGGCTCCGTTCGCGGGCTGACGGATAGCTTCGTTCAAGGCTTTGGAGAGGTGATCGCAACCTCTATGCCCGATACGGCCGAAATCGTAAACTATGGCGATACCGTAACCCTAGCGGGGATGGACTTCGTCATTCGCAATGAGGGCGACGAGGGCTTTGGTGTGGAGATTCCCGCTATCAACTGCGCGTATCTGCATATGATGGGCTCCGACTGCCACAATATCCTGACCGGCGAAGCTCACATCAAGGCCTTCATCGAGGAGCTAAAGGGCTTCCGTTACACGTTGGTACTCACCAGCCACTATGCGCCGGAGGGTGAGGACGCGGTGCAGATCAAGATCGCTTATCTGGAAAAGACCTTGGAGCTGGCGCGCTCCTGCTCTGACGCTGAAAGCTTCATCGCCGCTATGAACGAAGCCTTCCCCGATTATGAGGGCTCCAATTATCTGCAAATGACCGCCGGCTTCTTGTATCAATAATCGCTCGCCGGGCAAAACAGAGGGGGAACGCGTGATGAAGCGCGTTCTCCTCAGCGTGTCAAAAAAGCGCTACGCGTTTTTTCGCCAGTTACGGGTACTGTTTGCGGCTTTGCCGCAAACTGCCCGCCCGACCGGCAAAGCCGGTCGATACGAATATAGTCAGGGTAGCCTGCGGGCTCCCCCGACACCCTCTTAAGGGAGTTTTTCGACAGCCTGGGGGAACGCGTGATGAAGCGCGTTCCCCTTAATGTGAGAGAGTATGAATAAAGAGCAAAACATTCTATTGCTTCAAGAACGGCTGGAACAGGCCGACGCCGTTGTGATCGGCGCGGGAGCGGGGCTTTCGGCGGCTGCGGGCTTCCTCTACTCCGGCGCTCGCTATCAAAAGCATTTTGCCGACTTTGAAGCGCGGTACGGCTTCCACGATATGTATTCCGGCGGCTTTTATCCCTTCGCCACGCCTGAGGAACGCTGGGCCTATTGGAGCCGCCTCATTTCCATCAATCGCTATGCCCCTGCGCCCAAGCCCGTATATGATGAGCTTCTCGCCTTGGTTGCGAAGAAGGACTATTTTGTTTTGACCACCAATGTAGATCAGCAGTTTCAAAAAGTGGGCTTTGATAAGAAGCGCTTGTTTTATCCCCAAGGCGATTATGGGCTGCTTCAATGCAGCGAGCCTTGCTGTCAGCAAACCTATGATAACAAGAAGGTCGTTGAGCAAATGGTAAAACGGCAAGCGGATTTGCGCATACCCAGCGAATTGGTTCCGCTCTGTCCGGTTTGTGGAAAACCCATGACCATGAACCTACGCGCGGACGAAGCCTTTGTGGAGGACGAGGGCTGGCACGCAGCCGTCCGGCGGTACGGAGCATTCCTCCAGCAGCGTCAATCAAGCAGGACGCTGTTTTTGGAGCTGAGAGTGGGCATGAACACCCCCGTGTTCCGTTCATTGCGCACCAAGGCAGAAACAAAGAAAATGTTGAGCAAACAGCGTGCTTCGGGACATTTGCAGCCCTTAATTTCAAATAACGTGGAAAGGCGGTGCGCGTGATGAAGGATATGTTCGGATTTGAGATTGCCAACGCACGAAGCGACAGTGCATCGCTCAAGCAAGCGCTGGCACAGGCGGAGACCGTCATCATCGGCGCGGGCGCGGGTCTTTCCACATCGGCCGGTTTTGTCTATACGGGAGAGCGCTTCCAAGCCAACTTCCATGACTTCACGCAGAAATATCGCTTTACCGATATGTACTCCGGCGGATTCTACCCCTATCTCACGCAAGAAGAGCACTGGGCGTATTGGAGCCGCTACATCTGGATCAACCGCTATATGCCCGCTCCGAAGCCTGTCTACGACGATCTGCTGGCACTGGTGAAGGATAAGGACTACTTTGTGCTGACGACGAACGTGGATCATCAGTTTCAGAAGGCGGGCTTTGACAAGCGGCGGTTATTCTATACACAAGGCGATTACGGCTTGTTCCAATGCAGCGAGCCTTGCTGCCAGAAGACCTACGACAATGAGGAAGCAATCCGTCAAATGCTGGCAGAGCAGAAGGACATGCGCATCCCCAGCGAGTTGATTCCACATTGCCCTGTCTGCGGCAAGCCCATGACGATGAATCTGCGCTCCGATGCAAACTTTGTGGAGGATGAGGGCTGGCATGCTGCCGCCGAGCGGTACGCAAGGTTCCTTGATCAGCATCAAACGAGCAAGACGCTTTTCTTGGAGCTGGGCACTGGCATGAATACGCCAACAATAGTAAAATTTTCCTTCTGGCAGATGGCACATGGCTGGTGCGATGCGACCTATGCCTGCGTGAATCTGGGCGAGGCGTATGCGCCTAAGGAGCTGGAGGCAAAGGCGATCTGCCTGAATGAAGACATCGGAAGTGTTTTGAAGCAACTTTGAACCGTATCGGCAGCCGGCATAGGCACACAGATGCCGGAAAGGATACGCAAATGAAAGCAATCATTGTTGAAAAAGGGATCACCTATCATCTGGCCGAGGATGGGATGTACTACCCCGATTTGAAGCTGCCACAAGAGGAAACGCCGCACTTCACCAAGTATGGCTGTCTGCGCAAGGCTTATCTGAAGAACAGTAGCCTGCTTTGTACGCAGAACTGTTGATGAGCGGGCGGTTGGTAGCGCGTTTGAATGCTGTGGATGCAGCGGCGAGCGAACAGGTGGATTGCATCGTTCGTCAAATGGCGAAAGCGCAAGGCGTTGATGAAGCGCTGAAGGCCCGTGACCAAATGACTTGGGTGGGACTGATGAACAACCTCCGTAATGCGGCTGAGGAGGTTGTGTTGAATCGTTTGATCTACAGATGAGCTAAAAATGCAGTCCTTGTTTGAAATGCTTGGTTGGCACTGTATGTGAGGGTTGCTTACTCCGCTGCTTAATTCACCATAGATAATTGCAAACAAAAATGACGGTACCCGGCAAACGCATCCACTATGGAACGCACCTGCCTGATACCGTCGCTTTATTTACTTGATGAGTTCAAACACAGCTGTACGAGCAGCCGTCATGCCTGCCGCAGTATAGAGTCCCAAGGAGAACGAGCCCACATAGTAATCACCAAAGAGCGTGGAGGTTGCGACCTCGCCCACCGCAAACAGGTTTTCGATGACCTGATCTTCCGTATCCAGCACATGGAATGCTTCGTCGGTCAGAGCACCGCCGACCGTACCGAGGCTGGTCGGGAACAGGTAGACGGCATAAAGTCCATCTTGATTGTCATATGCAACCAAATGCTCAGCACTCTTGCCAAACGCTTCATCATTTTCCATGTCCTCGGTGGGCATGGCATCATAGTTCACCTCGACCTTGCGAAGCGCCGTAACATCTGCGCCTGTCTGCGTCAGTGCATCCGCCGTGGCATTGATGGTGCCATATGACGTCAGCGTCGCGCCAGAAACCGTATCCACACCGAGGGACTGATACTTCACGATGTCAGCGGGAATCCGGCTGATCGGCAGGTCGCTGACACCCGCCGAATCGTGATGTTCCATAACTTCAACGGCTTCAATGGCCGAGTCGCTGACCGTCACCTTTACCGTGATGGTGCCAAAGCGGCCTTCCCCGGTACCAGTATAGGTTCCTGCCTGATAGGAACCCGATGCTTCAGCAACTGTGCTGAATGTCTGCACACCCAGCAGACAAATCATGGTCAGAATTGCAAGCACCTTTTTCATGGTGCTACCTTCTTACATCTTTTTGTGAAAGGAAACGTTTCATCGACCGAGATTGTCAAAAAGAGAATGCAAGAAGGCTGTATCTTCTTTTGAGGAATATTATGGCAAATTCTCATGTCCTGTTCAAATGCAGAGAACGTGGTTATTGCATTCCTTGCAGACCAGCGTCGGCATATTCTCTTGGCGCTGCATGGAAATATTCGCGGAACGCCTTATAAAAATTGCTGCTGTTGCTGTAACCCAGCATGAAGGCGATCTCCTCGATGGGAAGCTTCGTACCCTTGAGCAGCACCTCGGCACGCTCCATCCGCTGCGTCAGCAGTATTTCAGAAAAAGTTTTGCCGAACTTCTTGCGGATGATGGTGGATACATAATTCGGATGATAGGAAAAATGTGCGGCGATGTCCTTGAGCGTTACGGCCTCCGTGTGCTCATTCATATAGCGCACGATCTTTTCTGCGGACGTTTCGTCCACGGGCAAGATCGTGCCTTTGCGATATTGCCGCGCCACCTGCATCATCAGCGTCAGCGCCATGGGCTGCAAGATCGCTTGGGTATCCTCGCGACGGTTGGCATATTCGACGATCATCATGTCCAGCAGCGCATGGATGGAAAATGGATCATCGAAGCGCAGTCGAATGAATGCATCGGAAAACTCATTCGTCTGCGGCTCCAGAAAGAAACGGAACAGCTTGGCGTCCGCAGACAGCGCATGTAGAAATTTTTTGAAGAATGCGTCCGTCTGGATCAACACACCCACGATCAGCCCGTCTGACTTCGCCCCGCTGATGGCATAGCCCGCATAGGGCTGACCGATGTAGCACTCACCCTCATGGATGGTGATGCGGTTGTCGGACTGATAGCTGATGGCGTCATAATCGCCGCGATAGGCAAAGTTGAAAAAGAAGAAATCCTGACGATGAAAGGTCTCGTTTGTCAATTGGCTGTCGGCTACGCAGATCATGACCTCCTCGTCAGGTTCACCGGGCCAAAGCTGCGTCTTCTCGCGCGGACTGCCCGCGGGAACATCAAGATGCTTCCAATGAATCTGCTTGAAATCTGCAGTCAATTTCTCAATGGCAGACGAAAGACACGACTCCATCTCTCTCACCTCCTGCTGTCAATAAGTATAGCATAAGACATGAGAAATCACCACACTTTTCATGAAGGTTTAGCGTGGCCAGAGCGTGCCGATGACGCTATACTGACCTTGTAAACCAACAAACAGGAGGAAAGACCCATGAAGAAGATCGTTGATAACAAAGTGCTGACTCTTCAGCCTGTGCCCCAGACCATCGTATCCTGCCGCGATGCGCAGGGCAAGGATAACGCGCTGGTGGTCGGCTTTGCCGCTAATGTCAGCCTGAACCCGCCGATGATCATGGTAGGCATCATGCCTTCGCGTTATTCCCATCACATGGTCAAGGAGACCGGCTGCTTTGTGGTCAACCTGCCCGCCAAGGATCAGAAGGAGGCATACGACTATCTCGGCTCTCATAGCGGCGCGAATGAAGATAAACTTGCCAAGCTGGGGCTGAAAACGGAGAATGGCACGGCCGTCAATGCGCCGATCCTCAGCAACTGCCCCGTGAGCATTGAGTGCAGCGTGGTGGAAAGCATCAAGCCGGGCACCCACGAGCTGTTTATCGGTTTGGTGGAGGCCGTGCATTGTGACGAGCAGTATCTGGACGAGCAGGGCAATATTCAATGGGATCGCATCAATCTGCTGTAAGCTGCGCAAGGCTTGACGATTGCCTGAAGCGTGCGTCGCAGAGCTATCAGGGCAAAGGCTCCTGTACGCAAGCTGTGCTGGATGCCTTCATGGACGAGCCTGCCCTATTGCCGCCTCAGCAGCCCAGCAACCTGTGCGGCGTCCTGCGTGCAGCCGAAGCGATCCTGCGTGCTGCATCGACTGCTTCGGACGAGGCTCTTGGGCAGATCATCGAACGCTTCCGTGCAGAGTATGGTGGCGTCACTTGCGAAGATGTATTGAAAAATGCTGACGCATCCGACAAATGCTGCTGCATGAAGGTGAAGGACGTTGTACTGCTGGTGCGTCACGCGCTTGAACAGATGAAAGGAGAAGTTTCATGAATCCTGCGCTTTTCCCGATTGCTACCGCTATGTCGCGCATTCTTGCGGACGATGTGGGGATAACCGAATTGCAGCACCCCTCTGCATTTGCGCTTCGCCCCAGCCGTAAGGCACCCTTTTTTTCTCGGCTGTGGCAGCGGCTATTCGCAACTCGCAAGACATTGAAAGAAGTGTCTACGCCTGAGAAGATCAACGGATGTTCTTGCTCGATCTAAGAGAGGAAAAACCATGAACGGACGAACCCAAACCACCGATATGACGCAGGGCAATGCGCTCCGCCATATCTTGACCTTCGCCGTGCCGCTGCTCATCGGCACGGTTTTTCAGCAGCTGTACAGCTTCTTTGACACGATGATCGCGGGACGCAATCTGGGCGATCATGCAATCGCGGCTATCGGCGCTTCGGGGGCAATCTACTCGCTCATCATCTCCTTCGCCAACGGGCTGAACAGCGGGTACGGGCTGATCCTCTCCCGTGCTTTTGGTGCGAAGGACACTCGTCTGTTCCGCAAGGCCGCCGCCGCCATGCTCCTGCTGAACACGCTCATCACCGCCGCTCTGACGGTCTTGGCGCTGCTTTCGCTGGAAACGCTGCTGCACCTGCTGGACACGCCTGCCGAGATCTTCGCCGATGCGTACAGCTACATCTTCATCATCCTCGGCGGCATGGTGCTGACGATCCTGTACAACATGTGCGCAGCATTTTTGCGTGCCGTCGGCAACAGCCGTGTGCCGCTGTATTTTTTGATTCTGTCCAGCGCGATCAACATCGGGCTGGATCTGCTGTTCATCGTCGGGCTGTC
>JAQUWD010000059.1 GCA_028693055.1 Eubacteriales bacterium
AACAAGCGCTTCGGTACACCCTTTCGGGCGGCCGTAGCGCTTGTTTTTATGGGGTCTCGGGAAGTTTAGGGATTCAATGGGGCTGTCTTTACTGGTTAATTTCTTCTAACCGTTTTGAGACAGCCCCTTTTTCGATGAGGTTTTGTGTAAGGGTGTGTACAATCAAAGAATGGGTCAAGGGCATAGCCCTTGTCAGGAAGCCCCTGCCGTTGCTCCCTATTCTACGGTAATCCCCGTCATTTGCTTCCATTTGGTACGGATGGTTTTCTGGTTGGTTACGCCGTAATTGGGGTCGTTCTGAGTGCACTCGTCCATATCCCGGAGGAAATGGACGCATAGGTGACCGTCAAAGCCGTTGTCCGTGATGCTGCCGCTTAGATGGGGGACGTTGTGGGTGGAGGCCAGAGTCCAAACGCCGCTGGGAAGCTGCACATAGACCGGCTTGGGGGTCCAAGTGTTGGTGTTGCCAAAGGCTTTGTACATGATCTGGGTATCCGTGAGGGTCAGAGGCTCGCTGTCGCAGTGGCGGCCTCGTGCGTAAACCCGTAGCGTCCATTGTAGGTTGGTGGCGGGATCAAAAACAATCAGCTTGTTGCCGGTGGAGAGACTGGGCTTTACATCGTTGTACCAGTGCAGTAGCTTGACCTCGCTTACGCTGGGGCCGCTGGCTGTGCCGGTGCCGTCGGGAATGGTCATATCGCTGTTGGCGTTGGGATCGGCTGCGTTTGCGCTGCCGCTGTATAGCACCTCTTGGGTTTTCGCCCCTGCTACGCCGTCGGAGGTGAGCCCGTTCTGCTTTTGGAACGCCGCGACCGCCGTCTGGGTCAAAGCACCGTAGTCCCCATCCACGCCTACGTTGTAATTCAGGTTTTTAAGCGCCTGCTGTAGCCGTTTTACATCGGAGCCTGTGGAGCCGTAGCTGAGGGTTACATAGGTCGAGTCGGTAGAGGTTGACCCGCTACTGCTAGAGCCGCCGTTATCGGTGGTAGTGCCGCTGCCGCTGCCGCTGTCGGACGTTGACCCGCTCGTTGACCCGCTGCTGGAGGAGCTGCCGGCAGCTAGCGCGGAGGAAGAAAATAAGGTACTAAAGGTACGGGAACCGGCAAGACCGTCGGCGCTGAGGCCATTCGTTTGCTGGAAAAGCTTAACGGCGGCGATGGAGCCCGTGCCGTAAACCCCGTCTATGGTGGAGGTGTAATATCCAAGCTCCTTCAGGCGGGTTTGTACGGCGGTAACATCCGCTCCCGTATATCCCTTGCGTAAGGTGCGGGTATAAACCGTGCCGCCAGTGGTGCTGCCGGTGCTACCGGAGGAGTCTGTGGTGCCAGAGGAGCCGGAACCCGTGCTGGCGTTAGCCAGCGAATAGAGCAGGTTTTGGGTTTGGGTACCCGCCAGACCGTCGGCAGTTAGATTGTTGGCCTTCTGAAAATTGATTACCGCCAGCTTCGTACCCGCCCCGAAGCGACCGTCGATCCCGTTGGGATCATAGCCAAGCTTTTTCAGGGCCGTTTGCAGCTCCGTCACCCGGGTACCGCTGTCGCCATATTTGATGGTGTTTGGGTTATAGGCGGTTGTGGTGTCAGTGGTAGCGTCAGTGGTGGTGGAATTGGTTGTGCCGCTGCTGATCGTAGCTAAATCGGCATAGATGCGGTTGAGCGTAAGCGTTCCCGCTTTTCCGTCCGCTGTAAGCCCCATGGTCTGCTGGTAGAGCTTGACGGCGGCTTCTGTACCCCGGCCGAATTTGCCGTCCGTACCATTGGGATCATAGCCCAAGGTGACCAATGCCTTTTGCAGATTGAGCACCTCGGTACCCTTGGAACCAAATTCCAGCGTGGTGGAGCTGGAAGCACCGGCGGGCAGAACGGCGCATAAAAGAGCCGCTAATAATAGAATAGCGGCTCCTTGGCGAAAAAGCTTGCGGTCGGTCATGGAGCATGTCCTCCTTGCGATAGACCCCCATTTTTTGCCCAGATTCGGCGGAAAATGGAGGAGCGTTGCTTTGGTGCTTTCTGTTGGAAAAACACCAAAGATGGCGGGTTTGCGCACATCATGACCGTAGTATATCAAAACGTTGCGAAAAAGTAAATACTATTACGAAAGTGTTACGGTTTTAATATTTTGTTTTTGTCAATGATGAATGGAACAGCTTTGGAGGACTACTCCTGTCGACGCCAGACGGACATGACGCTGTCACAGTCCCCCTTCAACCGAAGGGAAAGCCCGATGTTCATCAACGCCTCTCCCGTCATGCTGCGCCCGTCCTCACAGCAATAGACAGCCTTTGGATCCAAGCCGCGCATGCGGAAGCGGGGCATTGGTAGATTCCAGCAGCGCATGCCATGGGCGAAGGCGAAAAGGGTAAAAGCACCGCGGTCGCGCCGTACATATTGAAACAGCGCATATGGGTTTTTGGTGGCAGATGCGATGCGATACACGTATGCATCCTGAAGATCACCGCGAAGGCGCTTGAATTCAGTGATAGCGCCTTGAAGGGTGGTCAATTCCTGCTCAGAGGCTGTCAGCAGATTGATACCGATGCTCATGGAGCCCGTCATTCCCCAGTGCACGCGAAAATCCAGAGGTGTGGGACGCTGGTGAATGTGATGCGCGGCAGGGGCGATATTCCCAGCGCCCCCTGCGGTTTTTGGCACAAACAGCATGGAAAAGCCTTCGTGGAGAACCATCAGATCAACAGGATCTGCGTTATCTGAACGGTTGATACGATCCGCGTAGGGAACCATGGCAAAATTGGTTCGTCCGCCGCCTGCGGCGCAGTTTTCAAAAAGCACATCGGGGAAGGCTTCGTTTAGATGCTTCCAAATGCTCATCAGGTTTTGGGTATAGCGGATGGATAGGCTGGGCTGATCCTCAATAGCGGCGTCCGGCCAGCCGTTTTCGCTTACATAGCGGTTCATATCCCATTTGAGGTAATCTAAATGAAAATCCCGAATGAGCTGATCCAGCCAGTCAATGATCCAATCGCGTATCTCATCTCTGGCTAAATTAAGCACTAGCTGGTGCCGCTGCAAGGAAGGCTTACGGGTCGGGATTTGGATAATCCAATCGGGATGAGCGCGGTAAAGCTCGCTGTCCGGGTTTACCATTTCCGGCTCCACCCATAAGCCAAATAGCATCCCCTTTGCATGGCATGCGTCCGCAACGGCGCTCATACCGTGAGGAAAACGAGCCGGATCGGCCACCCAATCCCCTAAGCCCGCCCGATCGTTGATTCGCTTGGGCATCCATCCGTCGTCAATTACGAACAGCTCTACCCCTAACGGCGCGCATTTGTCAATCAGGGCGAGACAGTTTTCCTCGTCCACGGAAAACTCGTATGGATACCATGAGTTGTAAATCACCGGGCGCGTGGCGTGGGCTTTATCGCTTTTTTGGCCTCGCGGCATCAGAGCGTCCAATTGCCAATCATAGAGGATTTCTGACATGTGTTCAAAGCCGCGGGTGGAGAAGCCGCCGGTAAACTCCGGCGTTTCGAAGCTTTCACCGGGTTGTAAGACGTAATCGCTGTCAAATTCGTTAACGCCGCCGGTAACGGATACCCGTTTGCCAAATTGCTGCTCGATGGTGATATTAAAATCTCCTCCCCAATGGAGCATGCCGAAATAAACCTCTCCTGCCTTTTCAGTAGCCGCGCCATCCTGATCCAGCGCAAAGAAAGGCGTTTGCTGTGCCGCCGAAGAGGTGACCCGCGTGTTTTGCAGCACCGTTCGGGCTTGGGTAAGCATGAGCTGATTACGGGTATACTCGCATCCCCAATTGCCGCTTAGATGGGTCAGGCGATAATCCAGCCCAGCCGGTACATGCCAAGCAGCGCTTTTGACGGCTTGAAGCTGGAGGGGTTGATTTCCCGAATGACGAACGGTCAGCCAGCGCGTCAGCAGCGGCAAGTCGCCCCAGCCGCGGTAATGCAGCTCCACCTCAACGGGGTAGTGCTCATCGCGCAGAATAAGGTTCAGCTGGTTGTTTACAATTTCATGGCTATGATACAGCAGCCGTAGCCCGCGATTTCCATCAGGATGGCGCACCCACAATACAGGGTCGCTGTAATCCCATGGCTCCCGTGTGGGGACTTCAAAGTTGAGGGGCGTATTTTGATCTACGCCGCCAGAGCTTTGGAAGGGACGAAGAACTTCCTCCACCAAGGGGCTAAGGGCTTGGGGTGTTTCAAGGACCGGCCCCCAGTAAAGGTTGAGCAGCCGCCCGTCCGGGGCGATACCGAAGGCGTAGGACATTTCACCAGCCTGTAAGTGGAAAAAACGTTGCTCTGCGTCGTATTGAATTTTCATGCGAACCTCCTGTCACTCTTTGACCTATTTGATTAGGCTATCCAGCTTAACGGGGGGAACGGCGGGCGTTAGCCGACCGTCCAACAGGGGATACATCCTTTGCGCAAAGGAGCGGAAGGCTTCCGCCACAAGGGGATAGGGACGGTTGCACACGTCGATGATACCAATTTGATAGCACTCGCCGTCAAAGCGTCCCAGATAAGGTTGATCGCTGTATTCAAAGTAGTGTATACCTGTCAGATGAGGCTCCTGTGTGCTTTGCTCCAAATAATAGGCAATGGCTTGCGCACGCTGGGCTTGGGTTTCCGTATAGTAGAGCCCCCATGCGTCCAGTCCGCTTTCCTGCGCGCCGATATGCCATTCGCCGACGATCATAGGCATGTCCGCGCCCTGTGCGATCATCGCGGCGGAAGAAGCAGGCTGGTCTCCATAGCGGTTAAAGGAGAACACGTCGAAGTAGTTGAGCGGCCCGCAAAGCGTTTTTTTGGAAGCGTGGCTGTAGCGCATGCCAAGGTTGAGGTGATGGGGCGCAACCTCTTTGAGTGCGCTGCTGACCACCTGTCCGTACTTTTCAACCAGCAGCAGATGGAAGTCGTTCAGGTCTGTAAGGGCCTTCTCCGTCCAGCTGTCCCGCACCATAGGGACAAGCAGCTCGTCAAAGGATGCAAGGGAGGTCTGCCATGCCTCGTTTAGCTTTGCAATATCGCCATAGCGCTCCCATAAAGCATGGATCAGCGCCTTTTTGGACGCTGTGCAGCCCGAGGCGGCTAATAGGCGTTGAGCCAGATTGACGCCTTGATTCATAAGCCATTCCGGCTCGTTGGTGACGAAGTAGCCAATGAGATAGGGGTCGTCCCGATAGGGGGAAAGCTCCTTTTGCGCCATGCTTTGGGCTAGCTGGAGGTACTCCTCGCTGAATACGTCGGGAAAATCGCGGAAGATCCGCTGCTCAGTCAAGGGGAAATATTTGAGCGTAATCACGTAGGGAATCTTGGCCTTTGCAAGAAATTCGGCGGTGGGCTCGTCTCCATAGTCGTTTACGCCTACGCCCAGCGTGTTTATTCCATAGGACCGCATGCGTGCGGCGTTGATGGTGATCCACGCGTCCAACCATTTTTCACCGAAAACCTTCATCATATTAGCGCGGGGAAAATTCACTAACCGACGTGCTTTTGCCGCCTCCAGACCGTTGCGCACCACATACTGGGGTATCTGATCGCCGGTTGTCCAACTATGGCTTTCCAGCCCGCTTTCTGTAGGAAGCCAATCGTACAATGCTTCAATATGGTCCGCCATGGCGTAGATGCCGGTTCTGTTGCCATAGCACATACCGTTGGAAAAAAAGGCGTACCCTTCGGGGTCCACCAGCCACCAGCGTCGGCCGTCATGGGCTGTATGAAACCATCCGGTAGCAGGAAAGCGTTTTTTTGTCCAACCGCCATAGGCGGACCATTCGTCGGGATAGCGATTATTTTTCTCTGCCCAAGTAAGCTCCTTGCGTAGATAGTCGTCTAGCGCCTTCCGATTTTCCGTCTTGCCGGGCCATTGCCCTGCCTTGCATTGGCCCAGCTCGTCCACCAAAGCGTCGCCCATCACGTCGCAGGGGCTCCATGCTTGGCAAAAGTCAATGCCCTCCAAGGTTGCGCTTTTCAAGGTGGGTTCATAAAGCGTCAGGGATAGCGTTTGAACTTCTTCAGCCTTGGTAGGCGTACCGTCTATGCCGCCCTTAAATACGCCCGGCCATGGGGGCAAAAAGGCGAAGTCCACAGCCAACGCTTTTGAGGTAAGGGGAAAGGGAACCTGAACCAGGCATTTGGGCAGCACGCGGTAATGCATGGCGAGCCGCGGCTGCTGGGCGTCTCCAAGACCCAGCTTGATTTCATATTGATGCTCCGCCTGGGCGTTCAAATGCACGGCGGCAGTTTCCCATAGCTCCCATCCACGGGGCAACGAGGCTGATAACACAATTCTACCATGGTCGGCAATCAGCCTATTTCCTTGACGCTGCCCAGTCAGTACGGTAAGGTCTTGCAGGCGCAGCCAACAGGTTTCCATTATACCATCTCCTTCAGTTGTATTTCCTGCGTTCATTATATACGGAAGAGCAAGCCGAAGCTATAACGGAAAAGGGACCGGATATGCTCCATCAGGGCATGGAAAATAGGGCTATGTCTCAAACGCGGCATCGGCTGTCCCAAACGCCGCATCGGGGTTCAACGGAAGCAGGCCGAACCGGTTCTCCATAAAGCCTGTCCGGTAAAAGCTTTGCTCGCTTCTGTCTCAAAAGGGGCATAGCATGTCCGTAAAGGCGTATTTACTTTTGAAGCACGATGCATTTATCATGAGCATAGTCACAGCCGAGAGACGAGGTCAGGACGGCGCAGAGCGATAGCGATGACGCTAAGGTTCTACTTTTACTCTGTATGCTTTAACCCAGGAAAGGAAGATTGCTTTATGACCAATAGCGTTCCCAGCGTTCCCGTAGTTCCGCATAGGAGCTTGGGCCGTAGAATTCTGGATCACTGGCAAATTTATTTGCTGATTATGCCGGCAATGATCTATTTCTTTATTTTCTATTATATGCCCATGGCCGGGCTGCAAATCGCTTTTCGGGATTATCGGGTTACCAAGGGAATCTGGGACAGCACTTGGGTCGGATGGAAATATTTTCAGAAGTTCTTTTCTCATCCGCAATGCTGGAAGATTATCCGAAATACGCTGGGGCTTTCCTTGTATACGCTGGCTACCTTTCCTCTTTCCATCATCGCGGCGCTGCTGATCAACGAGCTTAGAAGCGGCGTTTTTAAAAAGACCGTCCAGATGATCACCTACGCGCCCCATTTCATATCCACCGTGGTTATTTGTTCCATGATTAACTTATTTATGAACCAATCCACGGGCTTGTTTAACAATATTTCTGAAATGCTGGGCGGAAGCCGCGTGGACTTTTTGGGCAATGCGTCCTTCTTCCCCCATATCTATGTGTGGAGCAGTGTGTGGCAGGACCTTGGATGGGGAACCATTATCTATTTGGCGACGCTTTCCAGCGTTTCACCGGAGCTGCATGAAGCGGCTTATATGGACGGTGCAAACCGCATGCAGATCATCTGGCATGTGAATATCCCCTCCATTCTTCCCACCGTTGTGATCATGTTGATTATGAACTGCGGAAGAATCCTATCCGTTGGTTTTGAAAAGATTTATCTGCTGCAAAACTCGTTGAATTTGGACGTGTCTCAGGTTATCTCCACCTACACCTACGAGCTGGGCTTGCTGGGAGGGCAGTATAGCTACTCCACCGCCATCGGTCTATTCAACACAATCGTCAATGTGCTGATGCTGGTGATTGTAAATACCATTTGCAGGCGCATCTCTGATGTATCCCTGTGGTAACGGGACGATTCTCCTCTTGTGGAATCCATTTTGATTGGGAAAGGGAGCGCAGCGTATAATGAAAGCCGCCATCATTCGCCGTACCCGAGCGGACAAGGTTTTTGACGTGTTGAACGTCATATTCATGGTTTTGATTCTCTTAATCGCACTGTATCCGTTGTATTTCGTATTGATTGCCTCCGTGTCAGACGCATACGCAGTGGCGAAGGGGCAGGTATTTCTTTGGCCCAACGGCTTTACCTGGGAATCGTATATGAATGTATTTAAGGAGCCGCGGGTTTGGACGGGCTATCGCAATACGATTTTTTATACGGTGGTGGGCACCACCTTCAGCCTGTTCTTAACCATCCCCAGTGCGTATGGACTGAGCAAAAAGTCCTTACCCGGCAAGCATTTACTCAGCATTTACTTTTTGATACCCATGTATTTCAGCGGCGGATTGATCCCCACCTATTTGGTGATGAAGGATCTAAACCTAGTCAATCAATGGTATTCCATGATTTTGATAGCAGCCTCCAGCGTTTACAACATGATTGTGACCCGGGTCTATTTCCAAAGCAACGTGCCGGAGGAATTGTACGAATCCGCCCGAATCGACGGGGCAAACGAGCTAAAGACCTTCTTTGCCATCGCCCTTCCGCTGGTTACGCCCATCATCGCCGTTATGACGCTGTTCTTTGCGGTTTCGCGTTGGAACGACTATTTCAATTCTTTGATTTATGTTACCAAGAACGATTATCTACCCTTGCAGATGGTGCTGCGCTCCATTTTGCTTAATAGCCAAACGGCGCTGCAAAAGGTGGATACATCCTCCATGGATGTGGACGCGATAAAGAACGCGGCGCGGCTGGCATATATGGCCGAAGCCATGAAGTACGCCTTAATCGTGGTTTCGTCCGCGCCGCTGCTGGTAGCCTATCCCTTTGTGCAAAAGCACTTTGTGAAAGGCATGATGGTAGGCGCTGTAAAGGGATGAACGGCTGTTGACGCCGTTTCCATAGAGTGAATACAAATTTGAAAGGAGTACCCCAAAATGAAAAGAACCCTCAGTATCCTGTTGGCCTTCCTCATGCTCGTCAGCTGCACGAGCGCATTGGCCGCTTACAACGACCATACCGACTACTCCCAATTTCCGCTGGTCAAGGACGGCGAAAGCATGACCGTTACCGTCGCTACCAAGCGCAGCGAGCAGTACGGCAAGGACCCCGAGGATCAATGGTTCTGGATCTGGTCCGAGCAGGCAACCGGTATTGACTTCGAGGTAGATCAGATTCTATCGACCACTGTGAACGAGCGCAAGAGCCTCATGTTTGCCTCCGGCGATCTGCCCGATGTGCTGTTCGGCGTCAGCCTATCCACCAGCGAGCTGGTGCGTTATGGCGTGGGCGAGGGCCTGCTGCTGGACTTAACGCCCTACATCACCCCGGAAATCATGCCTCACCTGTGCAAATGGATTGAAGCCTATCCCCAGTCCATCGCTTACTGCACCACGCCCGACGGTAAGATTTATACCTTGCCCGGCTACAGCGATTTCTATATTCAAGCTGACGGCCCCAACATTATGCAGCTCAATACCGAATGGCTGGAGGAAGCTGGGCTGGAAATGCCCAAGACCTTGGACGAGTTCACCGCCATGCTGTATAAATTTAAAGAGCTGCACCCCGAAGGAATCGCTCTAGGCTCCGGCGCGAAGAACGGCGAGGGCAAGGAAGCCCGGGATCCCCGCAACTTCCTGCTAAACGCCTTTGGCTACCTCTGGCCCGACACTTCAAGCGCTTATACCATCGCCGCCAACCCCGCGGTGCGTGAAGGCAAGGCCGTCATTCCCGCGTATGACGATACGTTTGTCGAGTTTTTGAAGCTGATGAATCAGTATTATACGGACGGCTTGATGTCCAAGGATTTCTTCACCATCGACCAAACCACCGCCTTTGCGCAGCTGGCTGAGGACTCCGTAGGCGCTTACGCTGGCGTGGCCTATCTGGCGCTGCCTGAGAAGGAAGATTTTACAAAATGGGTGGATACCTCTCCTTTGACCAGCCAGTGGAACGAGACCGCCAAGGCGGGCGCACTGAATAAATTCCGTTATGGCAATGTATCGCTGAACGCTAACATCGATCCGAATAAGATTGAAACCGTTATGCGCTATCTGGATTACTTCTATTCCGATCTGGGCGGCATGTACCTGTGGTGCGGCCCCGCTGCTACCAGCGCCGACACCTTGGGAATCATCGGCGGCTATACGGTAACCGAGGATAACGCCTATGTGTGGCTGGATAAAGACGGTAACAAGATGGAAAGCCAAGCCTTCATGGAGGGCGATTCCGGCAACATTGCTCATGGCTTTGGCAACCGTTCTCATCCCTTGGAAAACAAAGAAGCCTTTGACGCAGGCGTGACCAATCGCCCCGAAATGCGCTCCTACTACTACAACAAGGATAACATTCTGCCCTACAACTACGACCCCAACTTTGGTTCTGGCGCGCATCTGTTGAACGTGCGCAACAACGTGGAGCCCTACCGCGCCGAGTCCTTCCCCATGGTGGTCTACTACGACGAGGAAACCACCTTGGCCATTGACGAGCTGCACACCATCCTCGACCCCTACATCGAGTCAGAGATGGCTAAGTTCATCACCGGCGCTCGCGATCTATCCGAGTTCAGCCGCTTCCAAGAAGAGCTCAAGGGTATGGGCGTGGAAGAGCTGCTTGGGTACTATACGCAGGCTTATGAAAACTATTTAGCCGCCAAGCAGTAAGGAAGAGATTTCTCGCTTGACAATACCGCCGCGTTCCTCTAGAGTGAACGCGGCGGTATCGAATAACCATGAATAAACGCCGTCGACCGGGTTTTCCCGGCCTGATGGCTTTGCTGTTTTTCGCAAACGGCTGGGGAGGATGAACCATGAAGCAGCTACAGGGGCAGGTGTTCAAGCGGTACCTTTTTTCCTATGTATCCGTGGCGCTCGCTGTTTGCCTCGTTCTGGGAATCACCCTGACGCTGGTATCCACACGCGAATTGCAGCAGGCGGAAATTGAACTGCATCAGGGGCGGCTGGTGCTGGCGGCGGACTATATTGAACGTCAGCTAAAGGCAATGGAGGATATCCAGCTGGATATTAAGACCAACCTCATTTATCAGCCCTTTTATTTAAAACGAGACGTTATACACGATTTAGAGCTGATCGATCATTTTGCTCAATACAGCAGCTATTCCAGCTGGATTCAGGAATATTATTTATGGTACCGTGAAATGGATAAGGTATATGGAGCCAACAGCGCGTATACCGGCGACGTTTTCTTTCGGCAGGTGATGGGAGCGGCAAGCGTGCAGGAACGGCTGGAATCGCTTCTCGGTGCGGAAGCCATTTCCTTTGACGTGCTGGAAAGCCGCCCGGATATGCTGATGATCGCGATCCCCTTTTATTTTGGGACGGCGAGAGCGCCAACAGAAAAATGCGCGTTGGTTTTCTTGGTCAAGCTGAACACCCTTCGGCAGATGGTGTGGGAAATGACGGGCACGGAACGGGAAACGATGTTTTCGCTGACCTGTGAGGATAGACTGATGCTGGGCAGCCCGTCGGAAGCGGATAACGGTATCAGCGCCATGGGCACTAAGAACAGAGTGCGCCTGACCATGCAATCCCCCAGCTTTTCTGCTTTCAAGCGCCTGACCTCGTTTGAAACCATGACCTTGGCAATCGTGATCGCGGTAGCGATCGCAGCGGTTCTTTTGGCTGGCTACGCCGCTTGGCGGAATTATCAGCCCATTGGGCGGCTGTATGGAAAATATGCCCAAAGCGGTGAAAAGCATAGCAACGAGCTGCAAACCATCGAAGAGCTGCTTAGCTCCACCTTAAAGATTAACACGCTGTCCCAAGGCCAGCTTGTACAGCAGATGGATCAGCTGCACAAGCAAGAGGCGTGGCTGAAGCAGCAATTGGTGATGATGCTGATTTCCGGCAACGACAGCCCCGTTGTTCAACGTCAGATTCAGGAGCTGGGCTTTGAAATGGCGCATGGAAGCTTCGCCATTTTGTTTATTCATTTGAACCGCGAGGGTGATAATGAGGGGTTGCTTAAGAATATTGAAGATTTTTCCGATGAGGAGTGCTCGTTATATGCAGCGGAGCTGCAGGAAGACCGTGAGTATGCCGTGCTGATCAATTATGACGAGGAGGAGGAGCGTCAGGATCTCATGGAGCTACTGGCTGAAACCCTGACGACCCGCGAGCTATCCGCGCGCATTCAGCTTAGCCGTAGCTGCAACCAGCTGAAGGAAATCGCGTCCGCAGCCATCGAAGCACTTAATATGAAGCCTGTGAATGTGCCTGTGTCGGTGGACGAGGAGCAGGCGGTTGACGGTTTAAAGCAGCTGATGAGCGTCATCAATACGGGAAATTTAGAAAATGCGCTGACGCTGCTGGATACGATGATCGCGCAGACGGAGAACCGTTATCCCTCTTATCTGATGCGGATTTATATGCTGAATATGCTGAACCAGCGTATCGCGGCATTGGCCTATCAGGCTGGGGTTTGGGTGGCGACGGAGCCGGAGAATGCCGGAGCTCAAACGCCGGAGGTAATCACCCAACGGATGAGGCGTATGGTGGAGGCTTTATGCATGGATAATGCCCAAACCGTATTAACGCCCAATGAGCAAACCAGCGCCACAGCAGCCTATGTGCGGGATAACTGCTTGTCCGCCAGCATCAGCCTGTCCTCAACGGCGCTGGCGCTGGGAATCTCCACCAAGCAGGTAACCCGTCTTTTGCGTGCGGATGTGGGCGCAACGTTTAAGGAATATCTTTTGCAGCTGCGTATGGAGGCCGCAAAGCGTTTCTTGCACGACGAGGACTTGACGATTGCGCAAACAGCCGAAAAGGTGGGGTACTTTAATATTTCCCATTTCATCAAATGCTTCAAGCTTTATACCGGCGTTACGCCGGGTGAATGGAAAAAAATCGCCAACCATAAGGCATAGAGCATGATTAGGGAAGAAGGAAGCGCTTGGTGAAGAGCAGCAGCTCTTCCCGGGTGGCTGCTCCGGCATTATGCATCATCCGTTTGACTCGATATTTGATTGTGTTTTCAGTGGTATGCAGGCTTTCCGTCATGTCAAAATAGCGTTGGCCCGCCAGCAGGCTGCGCACAATATCCAGGTCTAAGCTATCCATGGCGTATAGCAAAGTTTTAAAACGGAATAGCTCCGCTACATCGGGGTCTTGATAAAAATCAGCGGAAATGACGGGCGCGGGAACGGCGGGGGAAACCTCGCCGCTCGCTGCTTCAGGCGCGCAGCGTAAATAGACGCAATGGCGCGCGGATGTATCCTTTTCCTGCCAACGGTACAGCGCTACCGCTTGCCTGCCCATTTCTTCTAAGGGCATGCGATAGATTTGAATCTTTTCCTCCGGGGGCAGCTGCTGGTCGCCAAAGGCATACAGGGCCGGGCCGCCGCAAGGCAGCAAACGGCGCAGAATAACGGCGGCCATATCATTTGCGCATAAAACAGAATCGAACTGATCCGCTTGAGCCGCGAATGCTTTAGCGCTTTCCAGCAGGCTGCCGTAATTGCGATAAACCCTTTCCTCAGGACAAAGCCTTTGAAACGCCGCGTTTTTGATCTGGTCGGCGGCGGAGGCGGCGTGTACCCCAAACAATGCGCGCTTGCCCTTTGTGTGGCAGATAAAATGAGATACGGCTTGCTCATAATCAGGGGAGATGAAGCTGCATAGCCATCCCTGGGGAGGGACGCCAACCACCACAGGGGCAAGGCCCCGGCTTTGCAAATGGCTTAGACAGGCGTGCAGCCATGGGATGGTGCTGCCCACCACTAAGGAAGGCACGGGCTCCTCGCTTTCCTTAGGAAGAAGCGAAAGGCCACGGCGGCGCGCCTCGTCCCGTACGCCCAAAAGACAGGCCTGCGCCCAGCAGTTCTCGCCGCTGTTTGGTTCCAGTAGCAAGGGAATCATGTAAACACCCCACACGAAGGATAACCTAATAGTAAACCACGACAAGGATGCACTGTCAAGCCAAAGTTACGTCGGGCAGCCTGCGCGGTTTTGGTTTGAAACCTTGCTGCCTACGCTGGTACACTGTGCATACAAACGATGAAAGGAACGATCAAGCATGAGCGTAGCGTTAAAGCACGAACCGATGACCATACCCACCTATGAACCTCACCCAGCCAATACCCTTCCCTTCTTTTTTGAGAAAAAGGCCTATCAAGGCGCGACGGGGCGCGTGTATCCCATTCCATATACCGACCGGCTGTCCAACCATCCCGTGGACAAGACCTACGATTCCTATACGTTGGAAAACGAGCATATCAAGGTGACCTTACTGCCGGAGCTAGGCGGCAAAATCCATGGCGCGGTAGACAAGCACAATGGGTATGAGTTTGTTTATCAAAATACAGTGATCAAGCCCGCCATGGTGGGCTTGGCTGGGCCGTGGGTATCTGGAGGCGTGGAGTTTAACTGGCCCCAGCATCACCGGCCTACCACCTTTCATCCCATGGAGGCTACGCCCTGCCAAAACGCGGATGGCTCCGTCACCGTATGGATGGGAGAGGCAGAGCCGTTTCACCGCATGCGGGGAATGGTTGGCATAACCGTTTACCCCGACCGCTCCTACGTAGAGGCCAAGGCGGTTGTGTATAATCGCACCGATACCCCGCTGCCCTTTATGTGGTGGAACAATCTGGCTGTGCGGGTGCATGATCAGTACAAGGCGACCTTCCCGCCGGACGTGGCTTATGGAAACGATCATGATCGCCGAGCGGTGATCCCCTTCCCGGTGATGAAGGGAGTATATCACACAGCCCGACCCTTCGATTATGGAGAAGGAACGGACGCTACTTGGTTTTCCAATATCAAGCTGCCTACCTCGGTTATGGTGATGCGCGGGCAAAGCGACATGAACTTTCTGGGCGGCTACGACTTTGCCGCCAACGCCGGTACTGTTACCGTATCCTGCCATCATACCTCGGTTGGTAAAAAAATGTGGACATGGGGCGACGGCCCGTTTGGTCGGGCGTGGTGCGCGAACCTTACGGATAACGGAGACCGCTATATCGAGCTGATGACGGGCGTATATACGGACAACCAACCGGATTTCACCTATATCATGCCCGGAGAAACAAAGGTATTTACGCAACTATGGTTTCCCATACACACCATTGGCGAGGCGAAAAACGCATCTCGGGAGGGTGCGCTGTCGTTACGGGTGGAGAACCACAAGGTCTGCTTGGGAGCGTTACCCACCTGCGAGCGCAGAAACGCCACCGTGCGCTTGAGCCGAAACGGTGAAATCCTCTTTGAAAAAAAGATGGACCTGTCGCCCGAAACCGCGTATTGCGGAGAGTGTCCCCTTCCCCAAGGAGCCAAGGAAACCGAGCTACGGCTGTCGCTGCTGGACGAACAGGGTAAGGAGCTGCTTTCTTATCAGCCGATGGATTGCTCCCAAAAGAAAGCGCCCGCCCCTCGTCAGATTCCCCCGGAGCCTGCGCAGATAAGCAGCGTGGAGGAGCTCTATTTGCACGGCGCGCATTTGGAGCAATATAAACACCATACCTATGTGCCACAGGATTACTATCTGGAAGCGCTGCGCCGAGACGGAACCGACCTTCGCTGCAATCTGGCTATGGGACGCATCATGATGGAGCAGGCCGATTATGCTTCGGCACGGAAGTATTTGGAAGCTGCCGTCGCCAAGCTAAAAATGCGAAACGATAATCCTGCCGACACGGAAGCGATTTATCAGCTGGCGCGCCTGGAGCGCTTGCAGGGAAACATAGATCAAGCCTACGAGCTGTTTTGGCAGGCGGCTTGGCAATATGCATGGCGCAGCCCCAGCTATTATGAAATTGCTTGTATTGAGCTGACGCGCGGTCAACGGGAAAGCGCCTTAGAGCATCTTCGGCTGTGTCTGGAAACCAACGCCCGCCATTATGGGGCCCGGGCGCTGCTAGGCTATCTGACCAAGGATGAAGAAGCGCTACAGGCAATTGTGGAGGAAGCCCCCCAAGACGGATTGAGCCGTTTCTGCCTTTATCTGCTAACCGGGAAGCCCCTTAGCGGGTATCTGCTGTCTCGCAGCGAGGATCTATTGGATATCGCGTTGGATCTATCCCACGCAGGCCTTGGCAAGGAAGCCCGTACGGCTTTGGAAAGCTGTCAGCAGCCGTCCCAGCTGCTTTACTATCATTTAGCCCAGCTGACGGGCGAGGAGCCGAAGCATTGCAGCTTGGACTATTGCTTCCCGAACCGGCTTGAGGATATCCCCGCGCTTTGCCGGGATGAGTGGCAGGCGCAGTATTTGTTGGGCTGTCTCTATTATGATCGGATGAATTGGACGGCTGCTGTGGAGGCGTGGGAGGAAGCCGCAAGGCTAAAGCCGGACCATGCCTTTACCAAACGCTGCTTGGCTCAGGCTTACTTTGATCATATGCGGCAGCCGCAGCACGCCCTTCGCCTGCTGGAGGAAGCAATGGCCCTAGCGCCGGATAACGCGCGTATCCTGTACGAGCTTTTGCAGATGCAAAAGAACATGGGCTACAGCGTCCGCGATCGATTGACGCTGCTTGAAAGCCACGATTCCCTTGCCCGGAGCAGGGACGACTGCTTTTTGGATGAGATTATTCTATACACCCAAGCCGGAGAGTACCAAAAGGCAAAGGAGCTGCTGCTTAGCAAGCGCTTCAATATTTACGAAGGCGGAGAGGGCAAGCTGACCCGTCACCATGGCTGGCTCTATACGCTGATGGGGTACGAGGCCTTCAGGACGGGTAACAGCGAGGAAGCGCTGGCGCTGCTGAAAAATGGATTGGAATACCCCGCCAATTACGGAGAGGGGCGGCATTACAGCGCTCAAGAGGGTAATATTTACTATTATACCGGCTTGACTTGGGAAGCCATGGGCAATTTAGCCCGCGCCCGGGAGGCCTATCAAGCGGCGGCAAATCAGCCCAACCAAATTACGGAAATGAGCTTTTTTGCAGCAAAGGCTATGGAAAAGCTAAGCCGTGGCGAGGAAGCGCGGCAGGTATATACGCAAATGCTAGAAGAGGGACAGAACCGTCTGCGCAATTGCCATCGTTTTGGATATTTTGGGGTGGGAATGGCTGCGCCGTTGCCTAGCGAGCTAGACATTCGCCGGATGAACCGAATCGACGGATATGTGCTGTTAATCCTTGGAAACGTCGGCTTAGGGAAAGATCATCGGAAAGAGTTGAACGCGCTGGAGGAAATTGATCCCTATAATACAAAGCTCTCGTTCTTTCGCTCCTTAAACCTACTGTAAGCGACAAAGGGAGAGAGAATTGTTACGATTGCACATTTCCTTTACTTTGCGGCATGAAAATGGTAAACTTAGACGTTGCATGTTTGAATGCCGTTTTTTACCGCATTCGAGAGGGAGACCGGGAATGAGTAACAATTTTCGCACGGGTAGCGGACGATGGCTGACGGTGCTGTGCTGTTTTCTATTGGTGCTTGGACTGGCTTCCGCAGCCCAAGGAGAAGATTATTTTACCTTGGATGTGGACGCGCTGGACATGAACCAGCTCAACAGTAACGATTATGTGGCGCAGCACCTGTCCGCGCAGGCTCAGGGAATCTGTGTGATCAAGCAGATCAGCGACAGCAGCGAGCTGGCCCAAACCGTTCGCTTGACGCTGACCCAGATGGATACCAAAACGGTAGTGATCGACCGTGATTTTGGCTACCAAAGCTGCACCTTTAACAGCGGTGTGATTTATCTGCCCTATGTGGATAACCGCACCATTCCCTATCTGGTAACGCTGTATGTAGGCGATACGGTTTACGCCATGCCCTTTATGCAATTACAGCCAAGGCTGGAATACAACGGGGCCTGCACCTACGGCGTGCGCCTGAGGGATTTGGACGATGGCCTCAGCCAGGATTGGCTCATGGGAACCATGCTGGACCTGAACGAGATGCGCATGATGGGCGTAAACTGGCTGAATATCTGCGCCAGCAACGCCTACGTCATCGGTCAGGCTACCGTAAGCATGGAGGGCGATAATCTATCCGTGCAGTTGAACTTGGATCCGTCCGCCAATGTGGAGGTGCAGGGGCTTTCGCTGTACGTTATTACCGATTGCAGCCAGATAAACGGCGATCCCGCCTATATGGGGCTTTCCTCCGTAGGCGTGGGGGAATGGATTAACGTAGCCGGCGCAGCCAGCGCCCTGCTGTATATGCCCATGCAGGTCAGCTACAATCCTGCGGGCTTGCCTACCTTTCAATATGATTTGAATGGTAGCGAGCTTCAAAACCAGCTGAATCTGTGGTACGAAAACCGCAGCGGAGACAGGCTGACCACTTGGCCGGAGGAAACGGCTGTCTGGCCGGAGGATAACAGCTGGGTAAGCGATCAAAATATCGGGTGGGTCGATCCTACCGCCACGGCGGTTCCGTACCCAGAAACCGTTCCCCCGATGGAGCAAACCCTAGAGCCTTTCCTGACGGCGGCTCCCGTTGAAACCGCCGTCCCTCCGACCGAAGGCGTCAACCAAATCCCGACGGAAATCACCGTCACACCCGAACTGAGTGTGGGGCCGTAGACCTTTTGCAAGAGCATTTTACGATCCTAAACGCGCTACATGGAGAGATCAGCGGGGCTTATGGGCCCCCATGTCTCCGATGGCGCGTTTTTTTTGTTATCTTGCAAAACCTTTGTAAATTAAACCTTTGGCTCCCAATTGTCTGCTTGACAGCACCCTTTTCTCCATAGTACAATAAGATGTTGTACTATGTATTAGACCTGTAGAAGGAAGAGAGGGAACGCACCTTCATGACCCCAGACCAATTAAGCCCTAACGTACTCAAGGAAATTGAAAAGCGGCGAACCTTTGCCATCATCAGTCACCCCGACGCGGGCAAAACCACGTTAACCGAAAAGCTGCTGCTCTATGGAGGCGCAATCCGTCAGGCGGGCAGCGTCAAGGCGCGAAAGGCCGAGCGCCACGCCACCAGCGACTGGATGGATATCGAAAAGCAGCGCGGCATCAGCGTCACGTCCAGCGCCATGCAGTTCGAATTCGACGGCTTCCGCATCAATATACTGGATACGCCAGGTCACCAAGATTTTAGCGAGGACACCTACCGCGTGCTGGTAGCCGCCGACGCGGCGGTGATGCTGATTGACGCGGCCAAGGGCGTGGAGGAGCAGACCATCAAGCTGTTCAAGGTCTGCCGCATGCGCCATATTCCTATTTTTACCTTTGTGAACAAGATGGACCGCGCCTGCAAGGATCCCTTCGCCTTGATGGAGGAGCTGGAGCAGGTGCTGGGAATCCGTTCCTGCCCCATGAACTGGCCCATCGGCGTTGACGGAGACTTTCAGGGCGTGTATCAGCGCGCTAGCGGTCATGTGCTGCTGTACTCCGGCGGCAACCATGGGATGAGCATGGCGGAAGAGCTGAACATTCCCCTTTCTAGCCCCGAGGCGGAAAAGGCCTTGGCGAAGCACTACCGGGACCGTCTCCGGGACGAGATTGAGCTGCTGGACGAGGCGGGCGATGCTTTTGATAAGGAAGCCGTGCTCTCCGGCCAGCTGACGCCCCTGTTTTTTGGCTCCGCGATTACCAACTTCGGCGTGGAACCGTTTTTAGAGGCGTTTTTGGATATTACGCCCCCTCCCCTACCAAGGGAGGCGGACATTGGAGAAATCAAGCCCACGGAACCCTATTTCAGCGGCTTTATCTTCAAAATTCAGGCGAACATGAATCCCGCCCATCGGGATCGGCTGGCGTTTCTGCGCATTGTCAGCGGCGAGTTCACCAAGGGCATGACCGTTTACCACAGCGGCACCGACAAGCAGATGCAGCTGAAGCAGCCCCAGCAGTTCATGGCCGACGAGCGGGAGGCCGTGGAAACCGCCTATGCCGGGGATATTATCGGCTTGTTCGATCCGGGCTGCTTCCGGCTGGGCGATAGCCTTTCCGACGGGCCGAAGCTGCGCTTCGGTTCCATCCCCGTTTTCGCACCGGAGCATTTTGCTAGAGTGCGGCCTGAGGATAGCATGAAGCGCAAGCAATTCCAAAAGGGCATTTATCAGCTGGCGGAGGAAGGCGCCATTCAAACCTTCCGCCGCACAGAAACAGGCCGGGAAGAGTTCTTGGTGGGCGTTGTGGGCGTATTGCAGTTTGAGGTGCTGGAGCATCGGCTGAAAACCGAGTACGGCGTAACCATGCTGATGGACCGCATGCCCTTCCGCTATGTGCGCTGGGTCACCCAAACCCCCAAGCCGGTGGATGAGCTGAAGCTGACATCCACCTCCGGCCGCGCCTACGATAGCGACGACCGGGACGTGCTGCTGTTTGAAAACGACTGGTCCATCCGTCTGGCCACAGAAAACAACGATGGGCTGGAGCTGGCGGAGACCTCCACCCGCGCCGCCGAAGCCGAGCAGCGCTAACCCAACCTAGAGGATAAGAAAGAAGGAAACCATTATGATTCGTAACGATATCCGTAACATTGCCATTATTGCCCACGTTGACCACGGCAAGACCACCTTGGTTGACGAAATGCTCAAGCAGGGCGGCGTGTTCCGGGAAAACCAACAGGTGGCCGAGCGGGTGATGGACTCTAACGATATCGAGCGGGAGCGCGGCATTACCATCCTTGCCAAGAACACCGCCGTACACTATAAAACCACCAAGATCAACATTGTGGATACGCCGGGCCATGCCGATTTCGGCGGCGAGGTGGAGCGGGTGCTGAAAATGGTGGACGGCGTGCTGTTGCTGGTGGATAGCTTTGAAGGCCCCATGCCCCAGACCCGCTTCGTGCTTAAAAAAGCGCTGGGCTTGAAGCTGCCCGTTATTGTGGTGATTAACAAGATCGACCGCCCCGACGCTCGCTGCGAAGAGGTGGTGGACGAGGTGCTGGATCTGTTCATCGAGCTGGGAGCCGACGAAACGGCACTGGATCGCCCCATCGTGTACGCTTCCGCCCGGGCGGGCACAGCCACCCTTGATATGGAGCAGCCCGGCAGCGATCTGCGTCCCCTGTTTGACACGATTCTTGAATACATCCCCGCCCCCGAGGGCGAGATGGACGGTCCTGCACAGGTGCTGGTTTCCACCATCGACTACAACGAATATGTGGGCCGTATCGGCGTGGGCCGCATCAATCGGGGAACCCTGACCACGGGCATGATGGTGGTGAAGACCAACTATGATACCGGCGCCCAGAGCCAACCCCTGCGGCTGACCAGCCTGTACACCTTCGACGGCTTAAAGCGCCTGCCGACGGACTCTGCCAGCATGGGCGACATCGTAGCCATGAGCGGCTTGGAGGATATCTCCATCGGCGATACGGTCTGCGACCCGCAGGACGTTGAAGCGCTGCCCTTCGTCAGCATCACCGAGCCCACCGTTACCATGACCTTTAGCGTCAATAACAGCCCCTTCGCAGGACAGGAGGGCGAATATGTCACTAGCCGTCACCTCCGGGCGCGGTTGTTTAAGGAGCTGCAAACCGACGTAAGCCTTCGCGTCAACGAGACCGACAGCCCGGATAGCTTTGAGGTCCGCGGCCGTGGCGAGCTGCACCTGAGCATTTTGATCGAGAACATGCGCCGTCAGGGCTACGAGTTTCAGGTTAGCAAGCCCCAGGTATTGTATCGGGAAATCGACGGCAAGAAATGCGAGCCTATCGAGCGCATGGTAGCCGACGTGCCGCAGGCCTATGCGGGCGCGGTCATTGAAAAAATCGGCCGCCGTCGGGGTACGCTGGAAAGCATGCACGGCACCTCCCGGGTTCGTTTGGAATTCCTAGTGCCCTCCCGTGGCTTGTTCGGCTACCGCAGCGAGTTTATGACCGACACCCGCGGCGAAGGCGTAATGAGCGCCGTATTTGAGAAATACGAGCCCCAAAAGGGTGATATTCCTCACCGCAGTCTGGGGGCGCTGGTTTGCTTCGAGGCGGGCGAGAGCACCAGCTACGGTCTGTTTAACACGCAGGAGCGGGGCACGCTGTTCATCGGCGCGCAAACCCCGGTGTACAAGGGCATGATCTGCGGCCAGAACGCGCGGCCTGACGATTTGGTCGTGAACGTGTGCAAGCAGAAGCATGTAACCAATATGCGTAACGCTTCCGCCAGCGAGGACAGCCTGCGTCTCATCAGCGTGCATCCTCTGACGTTGGAGGAATGCCTAGAATTTATCGACGACGACGAGCTGCTGGAGATTACCCCCAAGAATTTGCGGATGCGTAAGCGGGAGCTGAACCACGAGCAGCGCGCCCGCGCCGCCTTCCGTTCCAAGCAGTAACGGATAGGAAAATGATATAGAGCGGGGCGCGGGAGAAGCGGATTCCCCCTTGCCCCGCAGCTTCATTTTTCCCTCATGAAAGGAGGATTTTGATCATGAAAAACCATTGGCGTCAACGCCTTTTTGCACTGCTGCTGTGCCTTTGTCTGCTGCCGGTAACGGCTCTAGGCGAAGAGCCTGACATGTCCGTCACCCGGTCGGACTTTCAGCTGAGCTTTAAGCTCCACGCGGACGCTTTCCCTCCGGATGGACAAACGGATTTTTCCGGCTGGGAGGAGTTCCTTCAAAAGCTGAGCCTTGAAGGGGTAGCGGATACCCAACGCCTGCTGGATCCCTTTGACCGCGCCTATTTTGAGGGCGACCTAAAGCTCAACGGTCGTTCGGTTATCCCCT
>JAQUWD010000101.1 GCA_028693055.1 Eubacteriales bacterium
GGCGGCCTCTACGCTGAGACGCTGGCGGTCATACTGGTCTATTTTAGCTTTGGAGGCTTTCATGGCGCTGTCCGGCATCACAGCTTTTTCATAGGATGCTTCTTCGCTAAACCCATGATCGCCCAAGGCGTTCTGCCATGCCTCGGCGGCTTCGGCTGCCGCGCGCTGCTGGGTTTCCAGCGCGGCTTGACCGTCCTGCCGCCTAGACTGAGCGGTGTGGAGCGCGCTTTCCGCGGAAGTTAGGCTGCTCTGCGCTTGAGAAAGGGCTTGCTCCAGCGCCGTGAGGGTGGTGAGCAGTTTTTCACGGCTCAGCTTGCATTGGCGCTCCATTTCCTCCGTAGGTTCCTTGCCGTTGAGGGCAGCGGTGAGACGCTCATAGACTTCCTGCCGCCGTTGCTTTGCCGCCGCTGCGCTCTGTCCGTCTGTGTTTGCCTTGCTTTCGGCTTTTTCCTTGGCCTTGGCGGCTTTGTCCACGCTGGCCTTATCAGGCGCGTGGGCCAGATGGGCGGCGGGGGAGGGATGTGTCGTTGCGCCGCAGACAGGACAGGGCTGACCAATCGTCAAGGTATCAGCTAACACCCCTGCCTGATCGGCCAGATAGGCCCGTGACAGATCAAGATAGGCTTGGGCGGCTTCATCCCGCAGGCGCAAGGCATCGGTCAAAATTTGGACGCATCGCTCCTGTTCTTTTTGGGCTTGTCGATAGCTGGCAAACAAGGGCATCGCCAGCTCGAGCTTGCCGCTTTTTTCGCGCAGCTCCTGCATGCGAGGCTGTGCGGCTTGCGCCTCTTCAAAAGCTTTTTGCGAAGCGGCCAAGCGCTGCTGAGCCGTTCCTTCCTCCGCCTGCCTTGCGGCAAGCAGCTTTTGCGCCTCCACATCCCTTTCGGCTTCCCGAATTGTGTTGTCTTTGAAAGGCTTGATTGCTTTGGCGCGTTCGGCGGCTTCCACCAGCAGACGCTGAGGTGCAATGGACGGCTCCTGCTTAAGCAGCAGCCTTGCTTCCTCTTGGTTTTGCATCAGACTGGCAACGCCGCGGTTTTGGGTTTCGGCCGTTTGGAGCATAGAGGCGCACTCGTTGCTTTTCGTTTGAAGGGCGGCATATTCTTGAGAAAGCTGGGCAAGCGCGGCTTCGTCGTCTGCCATGCCCTTTTGTACGGCGGCGATTAGCTCGTCGCTTCGACCATAGGTATCCACATAGACGGAAAGCCCCTCCTGAGGTAGTGATAATTGCGCGGCTAGCGCTTTATAGGAAGCGACCTCCCCGTCTAGCGCTCCCTGCGCATTAGCGCGGCGCTGCTTTAAAAGCTCGGTGATTTGCGCATAGAGCTGCGTGCCAAAAATTCGACGAAAAATCTTGGCTCGCTCCGTGCTGTCAGCCTGTAAAATGGAGAGAAAATCTCCCTGAGCAATCATGGCGACCTGCGCGAACTGCGCGGCGGTAAGCCCAAGCAGATTTTCCACAGCTTCGTTGACTGCTGTTTGTTTCACATACACCCGTCCGTCGGGGCATCGGAGCTCTGCCTCCGGGGGCGTGGGATTCTTTCGTCCCGGCTTTTGATATTCCGGGCTGCGACGTATGGTGTACAGCTCGCCGCCGTTCTCAAAGGTAAAGCTGACCCAAGGCTCGCTTTCGGGCGGTGCAAAGTCGCTGCGAAAGGATTTTGCGGTCCGTTGATTGCTGCCGCTGCCGGTCGCTACGCCGTAAAGGGCGAAGGAGATTGCGTCAAAAATCGTAGTTTTCCCCGCGCCCGTATCCCCGGTGATCAGAAAAAGCCCCGCTTGACCAAAACGGGTGAAATCCACGGTTTCATGCCCGGCATAGGGGCCGAAGGCATTTAATTCAAGCCGGATTGGACGCATGATGATCCTCCTCCTGTGCCTCAGCAATGACCTCTCGCAGGATGGCAAGCTGCCGAGCAGTGGGTTCCTGATTGTTGTTTTGCGCGCGGTAGAATGCGGTAAAATGCTCTAGCGGGCTTAGCGCTTCCGCTGTTTCAATGTCTGTAAACACAGCGTCCTCAACGGTATGGCTGTTCTCCAGCCGCATGCCTAGCAGATTGGGGAAGCTCAGACGCAAGGAGCCGATAGGGTCCAGCAGTGCGTCCTCATCGGTTAAAACAGCGTAAATATAATCGTCGCTGGGTTCGGCGATCAGCTGGCTTAGGTTTCCGCGCAAGGTGCGCAGCTTATGGGGCGCGTGAAAAGGAACCGATTCCAGCGAGAGCGCGCCTTTTTCCTCAAGAGTGACGATCAACGCCGCTTTCTTTTGGTGTTCCTCGGACAGGGAATAGGCAAGGGGCGATCCGGCATAGCAGATTTTGCCGCCCAACAGGTGTTGAGGAGAGTGAAGATGCCCCAGCGCCACATAATCAAAGCCTTCCAGCAGCTTGGGATTGACGCTGTCCAGACCGCCGATCAGCAAAGCTTCGGATTGGCAGCTTTCCGCGCCTCTGACGTATTGATGGGCTAGCAGTATATTCCGCTGGGTGTAATCGATGGGCGCGTCATGAAGAGCGGAGCGAACTGCGTCGTCATAGGTGACGACCTCCGGATGAAAGGGCCGAACGCTGGCTGGCTTTAGGAACGGCAGCAGCCAAAAATGAACGGGGCCACGCTTGTCCGTCAGGGTATAATGGGCAAGGCTTCCATCGTAGGCGGGGGCGAGATAGAGCTGATGAGCAGTTAATAACTCGCGGCAGTATGCGAGCAGCTCCGGATTATCGTGATTGCCGCTGATGACCAGCACAGGTTTTCCCAGACCGCAGAGACGGACAAACAGGTCGCTGACCATTTTAATGCTTTCCGCGCCGGGCTGGGCTTTGTCAAACAGGTCGCCCGCCAGCAGCACACCGTCGCAATCCTTGGCCAATGCCATGATTTGTTCCACGATTTGCCGCTGATCGTCAAGCAGACTGACGCTGTTTAAGCGGCGGCCAATATGAAGGTCTCCCAAATGTAAAAGGCGCATGTAAAACCGGCTCCTATCTTTGAACTATTGGTACAGGGGCAATACGTTAACAGCCGCCACACCCAGCGCTTCGGGCAGGGGGGATGGCTTTTTATCCTTGGCGATACGCCACCAAAGAGCCGGGGCGTTTTCCTTTTGACTCGTGTAACGGAAGGGAAGGATGGTTTCAAACGGCTCCTCCATTTCGTCTTGGAAGCGGATGGGTAGCAGGTTTTGGGCTGCCTTAGGATGAAAGTAGTGGGCGCGGATGGCAACGGCGATAAGGTCGTCGCGCAAGGGCAGAGCTGTGGCCAAGCGCACGCCCCAGTCCAGCGCCTCCAATTCGTGTTCGCTTATTTTGCGAGCGGCGGAGAGGTTCTTGCAGCCGGTCAACAGCGCGGCGCAGCGGCTTTCCGGGTTGGCGAAAAGCAATTTGGTTTCCTTGTGCTGCATCACTTTTCCTTGATCCATAACAGCGATGGAATCGCATAGGTGGTAAACCTCGTCCCGGCTATGGCTGACCATCAGCGCGGGTTTACCAACGTCTAGCAGCAGTTTCTTGGTTTCCATCTGCAAGCGAACCCGAAGATGTGCGTCCAAAGCGCTGAAGGGCTCGTCCAGCATTAACAGCGCGGGGTCGTTGACCAGCATCCGCGCCAACGCTACTCGCTGCTGCTGCCCTCCTGAGAGCTGAGAAGGACGGCGGTTTTCCAGCCCGGTTAGTTGGAGCCAGTTAAGCATTTTTGCGCATTCTGCCTCTCGCTTACGGCGATCAGGCTGGTGGCGAAGGCCGCAGAGGATGTTTTTTTCCACCGTCATGTTGGGGAAAAGGGCATAGTGTTGGAACAGATAGCCGATGTGGCGCTGCTGAGGCGGCAGGTTGATGTGCTTTTTGCTATCGAAAAGGGTAATGCCATTCAGCTCGATATGGCCGCTGTCCGGGCGTTCCACCCCGGCGATACAGCGCAGGGTCATGCTTTTGCCGCAGCCCGATGCTCCTAAAAGGCCGGTGATGCCGCTATCGGCTTGAAAGGTGGTCTGCAAGGTGAAGCCGTTCAGCTTTTTTTCAATGTCGATAAGGAGACTCATAGGCGCACCGCCTTTCGGCTTTTTTGCTCCATGAGGTTCACCGCTAGCAGTACCACGGCAGAGATGGCCAGATCAATAAGCACCCATTGCATCGCGCCTGCTTCGTCATTGGTGCGCCAAAGCTGATATACGGTGGTGGAAATGGTGGCGGTACGGCCGGGAATATAGCCGATGAGCATACCGGTTGCGCCATACTCGCCCAAGGCTCTGGCAAAGGCGAGCACCGTACCTGCGAGAATGCCTTGACGGCATGCGGGTATGCGGATACGCCAGAAGATATAGGTATTGCTAAGGCCAAGGGTTTGGCCGGAGTAGGCGAGGGTAGGATCGAAGCTTTCAAAAGCGCCGCGTGCGGTGCGGTACATCAGGGGAAAGGCGACTAAGGAGGCGGCGAGTATGCCGCCGTACCATGTCATGACGAATTGAATGCCGAACTGGGCGAGAAAAAGGCCTAGCGGGCGCTTTGCGCCGAAGAGGAGAAGAAGAAAATAGCCGCAGACCGTAGGGGGAAGGACGAGGGGAAGGGTTAGGATAACGTCGAGGACGCCTTTGAGGATGCGGGGGAGACGGGCGGCGTAATAGGCGGCTCCGATGC
>JAQUWD010000102.1 GCA_028693055.1 Eubacteriales bacterium
GGCTACTCTGCCGTGGGCGTGGAGGCCAGCCCGCAGATAGCAAAAACGGCGGCGGACAGGCTGTGTGTGGCGGTGGAAAGGGAAACGATAGGCGTGTAATGAGGAAGGGGCAAGGGGCGCGGAACAGGGTTAACAGAGCGCAAAACAGGGGGTGTTTTGCAACGCAATTCGCGCCAATATGAGATAAAAAAAACAGCGGCCCGGTGCATATTGGCCCGGGCCGCGCGTGCTTTTTGGGGGTTATTCAGAGCTTTTTTAGGTAAAACGCGCGCGCATTTTCCCGCGCTGTGCTGAAAATTTATGCAGAAAGCGTTTGTAATTTAATTCGCGCCGAATTTGTAATGTAATTCGCGCCGCGACATCCATTTTGGCATATTTCAACTCCCAAAATGGATATACATTTTGGCTGATCCCCTATCCGGCTCGGATGACCTCCGAGGTTGGTTGGCTATCAGCTGTTTTTATGAGCAGCGATGTTCACTCCCTCCATGAAGCGCCGATGCAGCATCAGCCGTTTCATAGCAGCATATCAGCTGCTTTTCTTTTTGGGAATAACGACAGCATCCGCGACATTAAATATAACGGCGTTGTTTTTCTCCGAGTAGTGCCCCTCAATTCGATATGATTCCCCCACTGTCAGATCATTCATGGCAATGAGTTCCTCGCAAAACCGAGAACTATGGATGCCTACAGCCGGCTGTTTAGCGCTGGATAAGCCGTCCGGCACTAAAAACGACATATATCCATTGGCTTCACCCGGGGTAACGGCAAAAGAATCATATTCTTGATTGACCCGGATGCTTACATATTTGGGTGCTCCAAGTACCCGCACCACGTCTCTCCACAAATAGATTGATCTTCTGTCATGCGTAAGCCTCGCCGCAAGGACAGCATTTGTTCGCTTAATCCCATTAGACAGACGGTTTTCTCCATTAGCTTCTTCAATCGTTAGAATTTTGGTCATGTGTCATTCCTCCCATCTGTGGTTCTATAACAGGATGTGGTTCCATGATGGACTGTGGTTCAGCCGTAATCTGTGTCCCTAAGCCTGATTGTGAGACTATAGCGTTTGACATTGGCGTATGTTGTCCAGGAAGGCTACCCGTCTCAACTGCCGGTGACGCATGATTGATTTGATCGGCTTGAGGATCGCCTGCGTCAGTATTTTGTGGTGCATCATCCTGTCCAACATACCCATCAAATTGTTCGAACATGCTTGTCTGCCTTGTTGCAAAGTAGTCGTCATAGGTTTTACCAATATGGTCTTTATACTGATCCGGATAGTATTTCACTTTCTTCTTTTTAACCAGCCCCGTCTCTTTATCGACATATTCGAAAGGCTTCTGCGTGAACATGATTGCTTCATTGAGATCAAAGATCAGAATGAGCCCACGCGGGGAATTTGCGATCCGTCCCATTGCTTTATAACGGCAATTGGAATCCCATTTCATCATTTTATACACATTCGCCGTGAAGTCCTCGGAGGTGATGTCCCGCGTGCACCACAGCTCGTCCTTGCAGCGCGCCCATTGAACAGAGGCAGATTCCTCCTCTGTACACATAATGATCGTTAAGCGCTTCTTCTCTGGATGGATCAACGGCAAAACGTACTTAATGCCCGAAAACAGACGGACAGCCGCTGTGTTGAAGCAAAGCTTCCCATAGCGAATATTGACCGCAGGTTTTTTCAGCATGGAAAACTGCGTTGGAGGCGGCACTTCGTATCCATCAAGGTTATCATACTCCAGCTCTGCCTTCTGATCCAACCGTGACTTTATAAGCTGCTGGATCAATGCCTGATCCATTACAGAGTATGTTTCTCCAAGAAGCTTTTCCTGCTCTGATGGCGTCAGCTCCTGCACTGACTGTTCTGATTGGGACGTTTGCTCCTTGATCTGCGGCTCCTGAGGCACCTGCCCTTGATCGTGCTGTTCAAACGGTTCCTTCGTATCCATGATGATCTACCCCTCCTTTACATACTCATTAGTAATTGCTCGATCTCCGCTTGAAGCTCCGGCATGGAGGGAATGCTACCGAACAACGGGTTTTCAACAATTATACCTTGCTCGCTTATGTCTTCTTCGCTCAGTGTATCTATCGTATGATCTCTCCGCTTGCGCAGTTCATAGGTCATGCCAAATCTCTCATGTGCCCATTCATCCGGGTAAGCATACTTTATATCATCTGCGGGGAGCGCATTTCCTTTCTTATAGGGAATATATTGCGTCTCCGTCTGCGTTTTTTCGCCATCTGCATCACCGCATTTATCCGCTTTTCCGACCAATATCTGCGGCTCGTCCAGGAAAAAGAGCATCAATTTTTGCTTGCCTCGCACACGAATTATCCCACGAAAACGAAAGCTATACTCCGTCATCCAATCCATCTCATCATAGAGAGCATTGCAGAAATCAGGCACGAGGAGCTTCGCCACATTCTTTGAATTTCTCCAAGCGATGGCTGTCGTTGCGTCTGCTGAACATGGGCGAATAACAACGGCTTGTAACAACGGATGATAGAGCAGCTCGATATTCTCGCAACAATTCAATTCCTTTACACAGGCCTTGCTGAATGTAATGCTGCCATGCGTCACAGTCATGCTGGCTGTTTGGCTTGTCATGAAGTATACGCCGCGTGGTACCCTATAGCCGTTGAACTGCATACTGCGTACATTACTGTGCTCGTCCCCACAGATCATCCGTGCTTCGCGTTCAACCAATGCGTACTCCTCTTCCGAGTAGGCACGCTGGCATAGACTGCGATAGATTACACGATTGATGTTCTTCCACGCTGGACAAACCGTGACAAAGCCCTTCAGTGCACCGGTTTGAATCACAGCAAGGTCGGGCAATGCATTTGTCTTTCTACGACCATGGATGGAAAACGCCCGCACAGCTTTGGCGATTTCCGGGGTTACGATGCCTGTATGATGGCCGACGGCATAGGCAGAATCCCGCTCATCATCGTTTCGGATGGAGGTATGCTTCTCAATGTCGATGACAATCGTTTTTCGTGCGTGAAGATCGCCCCAGCGCCGCTCATTTCCCATGATATCTTTGACCATGCTGCTATTCCACGTGGTACGACCTGCGAGCGTTTTTCGCTCTTTTTCCGTAAGAATATTGGCAATTTGTTCAGTGGAATATCCGTACAGGTACGCAACAAAGATCAAGCGCACCGTTTTTGCCTCTTCCTCCACCACAACCAGTTGTCCATCCTTCGTGTGCCGATAGCCCAACAGGTCCAGAACAGGATACTGTCCCATACGGATACGCTGATCATAGGAGAGAATCATGCGGCTACTCTTATTCTTGGACTCCCATGCTGCCAGCATCGCGTGCATATCCAGCATCTGGTCACAATTTGGGTCGAGCGTGTAGATGTTTTCCGTTTCAAAGTAAACGCCAATCGGATGCTTTGGGTTGACCGTCTTCAGCAGCCGAATCTGCTCCAAACAATCCTTAACGTTTCGAGCAAAACGAGAAACGCTGGCGCATAGGATCATGTCCATCTTTTTATCTGCCGCATCCCGCATCATGCGTTGAAACTCCGTTCGCTTGCTCATGGAGGTGCCCGACTTGCCCTCATCGGCATACACAGCCTGAAGCGTCCAATCGGGCGTTCCCTCGATTTTCTCGGTATAGTAACGCGTCTGATTCTCTATGGAAGAAACCTGTTCCTCGCTCTTCGTACTCACCCGTGCATAGGCCGCCACAACCTTTGGACCTTCATCATTGACGGATGGCTTCGGTCTGGCCTTCATGAAGATGGTACCCTTTTTCACGCTGGCAGTACGCACCCGCTGACGGGTCTGCTCGATTCGCTCATTTCGCGCTGCACGCATCACCTGCAACGATGTTTTTGCATCGCTACGAATCATCACTTCGGTGCCGATCATATCAGCGTTTTGCTTTAACGCATCGGTGTTTTTTTGCGGTGCATCCGCACACGGCTGCAAAGTCTGTTCATCGGGCGTGCCCATGAAGAATCAGCTCTCTTTCTTCGTCATTGGTTTATGCTTAGGCATTGTCAGCACCTTTGATAGCGGTCATTATCTCTTGCTTCCACTTATCGTAATCTCCCGGCTTGAGAGAAGCAAACTGCCGTGCTGTCTCGTAGATCGCCTCTATCTGATGATCTTCGTTCTGAATGGTATTGATGTTATACTCTGCGTCCTCTGTGATTACATCAATATGCGTATCAATCAGAAACCGCATCAGATAGAAAAACTCCATGGGAGAAGCTGCAAGGTATGCTCTTGTTTGGGTTGCAATGCAGTTTACCGTGCCTGCGATACACGCCTGCAACAAACGGATCATTTCAGGCCGCTGCCGGATCAGCTTCTTGCCGGTGATTTCAACGTAGACACCGTTTAGGAAGAAGCCTTCCCTATCAGCAAAGCGTTCGCGGAAATACCGGTTATGCAGCGTGACCGCTGCGTCCCGATCACGTTCCCACAGCTTTGCCAGTTTCACATAGCTCGCAACATGGAATGGAGCAACATTCATGATTCAGCACCTTCCTCTGCATCTGCTCTGCGCCAATACCACTGTTTAT
>JAQUWD010000060.1 GCA_028693055.1 Eubacteriales bacterium
TCGAGCACGCCAAATCCATCCAGCTTCGGCATGATAATATCCAACAGGATGATCGCAATTTCATTTTCGTGCTGCTCCACCTGTGAAATAGCCTCCAAGCCATCCTGCGCCCGTAAAATGGGGTAGTCAGGCTGAAGAATATTCTCCAGAACGGCACGGTTGATCGGCGAATCGTCTACGATCAATACTGTTTTGGGAAAACTGTTTAGTTCATGCATTGCATCCTCCCGTTCCGTGTGCTCAAGCCCCTTCCATATCCTTAACTGCGAAAGCTGTGGACGCACTGATTTGATACGCTGTCATCTTTTCTATGCCATCCATTTTACCACCATTTCTGTCTTCATTACAAGAAATGATTCAATTTACTTTTCTCTCCATTTATCAGGCCTTGGGTGGAAGCATCGTCAAGGCGATTCTCTGCTTTTTAATATCTACCTCCACCACCCAAACCTTGATAACGTCGCCAACCTTGACAACCTCGGAAGGGTGCTTAATGAAGCGGTTGACCATACGGCTGATGTGAACCAGCCCGTCCTGATGAACGCCAATATCCACAAACGCTCCAAAATCAATAACATTGCGAACGGTGCCCATCAGCTCCATGCCGGGCGCTAAATCCTTGATGTCCAGCACATCGGTGCGCAGCACGGGCTTGGGAAGATCATCCCGGGGGTCGCGTCCCGGCTTTTGCAGCTCCCTTGCGATATCCTTAAGCGTGGGCTCGCCAACGTTCAATTCCTCCGCTAGCTTCTTCACGCCCCGCTCGTCCATACGCGCCTGTAAATCCGTCAGCTTTCCCGCCTTCACGTCGCTTAGTTCATAGCCTAAGGTAGCAAGCAGCGCCTTGGCTGCGTCATAGCTTTCAGGATGAACGGCTGTGGAGTCCAGCGCGTTTTTGCTGTCGCGCACCCGTAGGAAGCCGGCGCACTGTTCAAAGGCTTTAGGCCCAAGCTTCGGCACCTTTTTTAGCTGTGCGCGGCTGGTGATTCCGTTTTCTTCGCGGTAGGCTACGATATTCTTTGCCAGTGCGCCGCCGATTCCAGCCACGTGGGACAAGAGGGAGGGCGATGCGGTAGACAGCTCAACGCCTACGTTGTTCACGCAGCCCTCTACAACGCCGTCCAGCGCTTCCTCTAGCTGGCTTTCCTTTAGGTCGTGCTGATATTGTCCAACGCCGATGGCTTTAGGGTCGATCTTCACCAGCTCCGCTAACGGATCCTGCATGCGCCGGGCAATGCTGACCGCACTGCGCAGGGATACGTCAAACTGCGGGAACTCCTCCGCCGCCAGCTTGCTGGCGGAGTAAACGGAAGCGCCCGCCTCGCTGACGATCATGTACGCCGTACCCGGAGCCAGCTCCGGCAAAATGGAGGCGATAAACTGTTCCGCTTCCCGGGAGGCGGTGCCGTTGCCGATGGCGATGGCTGTTACTCCGTATTTCTTGCACATGCCCACAACTTCAACTCTGGCTCGCGCCTTGGCGGCTTCCTGTCCGGGCAGCGTAAAATGCCCCACGCCAGTGGCTAGCACTTTGCCGTTCTCGTCTACCACCGCCAGCTTGCAGCCCGTACGAAAGCCGGGGTCTACGCCCAGCGTTACCTTCCCCTTCACCGGAGGGGCCATAAGCAATTGATGCAGATTCTTGCCAAAGACTTGAATGGCGGAGGTTCCCGCCCGATCCGTAAGCTCTGCGCGCACCTCTCGTTCAAGGCTGGGCTCGATTAAGCGTTCCCAAGCGTCCTCAGCGGCCATGCGCACCTGCTGGGTGGTTACGCTGCCATCCCGGACAAAAGCCTTGTTGAGGATCACAATCGAACCAGCGTCGTTCATACGAATCGAAACCTTCAAAAACTCCTCTCGTTCCCCGCGATTCACCGCTAGCACGCGGTGGCCGGGAATGGAGCGAACCTCCTGAGAAAAATCATAGTACATGGTGTAGACGCTGTCTTCTTCTTTGGCTTTTTTGCTTTCCAGCACGCCGGAGCGGAAGGCAAGCTCCCGCAGTGCTTTGCGCGCGTCGGCGTCGTCGCTGATTTGCTCCGCGATGATATCCCGCGCGCCCTGCAAGGCTTCCTCAGAGGTGGAAACGCCCTTTTCCTCATTCACAAAGCCGGCGGCTAGCTCCTCTGCCGTGCCTTTGGAGACGTTTTGCATCAAAAGCTGTAGCGCCAGCGGTTCAAGGCCCTTTTCCTTGGCGATGGTGGCTCTCGTACGGCGCTTGGGCCTAAACGGACGATAGATATCCTCCAGCTCCGCCAGCGTTGTCGCGGCGGCAAGCTTCTGGGTAAGCTCCTCCGTTAGATTGCCCTGCTCGGTAAGCGTTGCCTCAATTTCGCCCCGACGCTTATCCAACCCGCGCAAATATTCCAAGCGCTCAAAAATTTCCCGTAGCACCTGATCGTCCAAGGAGTCGGTCTGTTCCTTGCGGTAACGGGCAATAAAGGGGATGGTATTTCCATCGTCAATCAAGCGAAGCACGTTTTCGCATTGTTGCTTTTTAAGATGAAATTCTTGACAGAGTATCGCAGTAATATCCATTCGTGGCATCCTTTCCATGGCGTCATTCGCACACATTTTCAATCATAATTATACCATGGGGGTTTCGTTTTGCAAACAAGGAGTTTTATGGTATGTAAAGCGGCACAATAGAGCTGCCCCGCTGTTTTTCCTTTGTATACAGCTTGTCAGAGGGGGAACACGTGCGGTATACTGTTTCTCACACAGTATAGGGCTGTGGGGCACGCTCAAAGACGAGTATCGTTTTTTGGCGTGCTTTTTTGTTCCGTATTTTTCCGGGGGAGCCGGATCACACAGGGAGGCTGATTGTATGGGATACCCACGACAGCAAGGGCTGTATACGCCTAAATATGAGCATGACGCATGCGGCATCGGTATGCTGGTGAATATCAGGGGCGAACGCTCCCACCAGATTGTATCCGATGCGCTACAGGTGCTGACGAACCTTGCCCACCGCGGCGGCACGGGCGCGGAGCCGGATACGGGCGACGGTGCGGGAATATTAACACAGATCCCTCATACCTTTTTTGAACGGGAATGTCGGCTGAACGGAATCGTACTGCCCGCTCCCGGCGCTTATGGGGTGGGGATGCTGTTTTTGAGCACCGACCCGGAGAAACGCTTCAAAATCGAAAGGGATTTTGAGAAAATCGTAACCGAGGAAGGTCAGCAGTTTTTAGGGTGGAGGGATGTGCCGGTCAATCCCTCCACCCTTGGGAAAACCTCTCGGGGCTGTATGCCCTGCATCCGTCAAGCCTTTATCCAGAAAAGCGCCGATATGGAAGATGAAACGGCGTTTGAGCGTAAGCTGTACCTGATCCGTAAAACAGCGGAAAAAACGCTTCGCTACGGTCAAGGCGCGAACAGCGAGGATTTCTACGCCGCCAGTCTTTCCTGCCGAACTATCGTATATAAGGGCATGCTGCTAAGCCGTCAGGTAAGCGAGCTTTACCTTGATTTGTCGGATTTGGAGTACCAAACCGCGATTGCGCTGGTTCACAGCCGCTATTCCACCAATACCTTCCCCAGCTGGGAAAGGGCGCACCCCAACCGCTACACCATCCATAATGGAGAAATCAACACCATTCATGGAAATCAAAAGCGCATGAATGCCCGGCAAACCCATGTCCATACGGAGCTGTTCGGCGAGAAGCTTGAAAATGTTTTCCCCATTGTAAATGACGACGGTAGCGATAGCGCCATGTTTGATAACGCTCTGGAATTTCTGCTGCTGACCGGCCGCGCCATGCCCCACGCCGCCATGATGATGATTCCTGAGCCATGGGAAAAGAACAAGACCATGTCCAAGGAGCTGCGGTCGTTTTACGAATTTCACAGCCATGTGATGGATGCATGGGACGGTCCTGCCGCAATGGCGGTGACCAACGGCGTTCAGGCGTTGGCGATGCTGGACCGTAACGGCCTGCGCCCCGCAAGGTACTGCGTAACTACAGACGGCATGCTAATCATGGCTTCCGAAACGGGCGTGATGGAGCTTGCGCCGGAAAAGGTATTGTATAAAGATCGTTTACGCCCCGGTCGGATGCTGCTGGTGGACACGCAAGCCGGAAGGGTGATACAGGACGACGAAATCAAAAGCCGGATGGCGGCAATGTATCCCTATTCTCGCTGGATTAAGCAGCTGCGTATCAGCATCGAGGAGCTGCCGGATACAGAGCCTGTCCTGCGGGAGGAAGCGCCGCTCTGGCAGCAGCAGAAAAACTTCGGCTATACTTGGGAGCAGGTGCAAAATGTGATTCTCCCTATGGCTGACAAAGGGATGGAGCCAACGGGCGCTATGGGCGCTGATTTGCCGCTAGCGGTGCTTTCCGATAAGCCGCAGCTGTTGTTTGATTACTTTCATCAGCTTTTTGCCCAGGTGACCAATCCACCCATCGACGCGATTCGGGAAGAAATCGTAACCTCCACTCAGGTCTATATTGGCTCCGAGGGTGATTTGTTAGCGCCGTCTCCCCAAAGCTGCCGCCAATTAAAGCTGCCATCGCCCATCATGACCGACGAAGAGCTGGAAAAGGTTCGCGTTCTCCATTGCGACGGCTTTCACGCCTGCACCCTGTCCTTGCTTTACAAAGCATCGGAGGGGGAGCAGGGGCTTCGGGCAACCATGGAACGCATTTATCAGGAGATTGACGCAAGGTTTGCAGAGGGATATGACATTTTTATTCTGTCGGATCGTGGCATAAACGAGGAAAGGATCGCCGTTCCGTCTCTGCTAGCCGTGTCCGGCGTGCAGAATCATACCATTCGTCGGGGAATTCGTACCCAGCTAAGTATTTTGCTGGAAAGCGGCGAACCTAACGAGGTACACCATTTTGCGCTGCTGATCGGCTATGGCGTAACGGCTGTCAATCCCTATTTAGCGCTGCGTACGGTAGGGGAGGCGGTAAAGCAGGGCGCGCTCGTTGCACAAAGCGTGGAGGAGGCGCAGGCTCACTACCTAAAGGCGGTGGTCAAGGGTGTGGTCAAAACCATGTCCAAAATGGGTATTTCCACCATCCAAAGCTATCGCGGTTCCCAGATTTTCGAAGCCGTCGGCCTTAGCAAGCAGTTGATTGATGAATATTTTCCGGAAACCATTAGCCCAATCGGCGGTATCGGCCTTGACGGCGTTGCCAAGGAGAACGAGGCAAGGCATGCTTCCGCATTTGCCGATCCTACCGGTGAGAGCACCTTGACCCCCGGAGGCGTGTTCCAGTGGCGCAATGGCGAGGAATACCATCTTTACAACCCGGAAACCATTCATCTTTTGCAGGAAGCGGTTTGGAACGACGACTACGCAGCCTTTCAAAAGTATTCTGATCGGCTGGATAACAGCCCGCAGAAGGCTACCTTACGTAGCCTGATGGATTTTTGCTCCAACCGTCCCGCTGTTCCCATGGAAGAGGTGGAAAGCGTGGAAAGCATCTGCCGCCGCTTTAAAACGGGCGCAATGAGCTACGGCTCCTTAAGCAAGGAGGCTCATGAGTGCATGGCAATCGCCATGAACCGTATCGGCGGCAAAAGCAATTCCGGCGAGGGCGGCGAGGACGAGGATCGTTATCAGCCGGACGCAAACGGCGACGATCGTTCCAGCGCTATCAAGCAGGTGGCCTCCGGCCGTTTCGGCGTTACTAGCAATTATCTGGTGCATGCCAAGGAGCTGCAGATTAAAATGGCGCAGGGAGCCAAGCCCGGCGAGGGCGGTCAGCTACCAGGCTCCAAGGTTTACCCGTGGATCGCCAAAACCCGTCACTCCACCACAGGCGTTGGGTTGATTTCGCCCCCGCCTCATCATGATATCTACTCCATCGAGGATTTGGCGGAGCTGATTTTCGACCTGAAAAACGCAAACCGCAAGGCTCGTATCAGCGTAAAGCTGGTCAGCGAGGCGGGTGTTGGCACGATTGCAGCGGGCGTTGCCAAGGGCAGTGCGGATGTGATCCTCATCAGCGGCTACGATGGCGGAACCGGCGCTTCCCCTCGCTCCAGCATCAAGCACGCCGGATTGCCATGGGAGTTAGGGCTGGCAGAGGCGCATCAAACGTTGATGCTGAACCAGCTGCGCAGTCGGGTCATTTTGGAAACGGACGGAAAGCTCATGACTGGCCGGGACGTGGCTGTTGCCGCGCTGCTGGGCGCGGAGGAGTTCGGCTTTGCCACCGCGCCGCTGGTCACTATGGGCTGCGTGATGATGCGGGTGTGCAATCTGGATAGCTGCCCCATGGGCATTGCCACGCAAAAGCCGGAGCTGCGGGCGCGGTTCAAGGGCAAGCCGGAGTACATTATCAGCTTCATGCGGTTTATCGCGCAGGAGCTACGGGAAATCATGGCGAAGCTAGGCTTCCGCACCATCGATGAAATGGTGGGTCATAGCGAGGTGCTGACCAAGAAAGCCTCTACGGGAAATTGGAAGCATGCTACGGTGGACTTGAGCGCCATTCTTCAGCATCCCGATAGTGAAAACGGCGTGCGCCATGCCTGTGAAAAGCAAGCCCATTTCATCGGTCATACCCTCGATGAAAATTTGTTATGCACATTGGCAAAGCCGGCGCTGGAAAATGGGCAGTCCGTAGCCGCCACCTTGGCAATCCATAACACGGATCGAGTTACGGGTACCATTTTGGGCAGCGAGCTGACCCAAAAATTCGGCGACGCTGGCATGGCAGACGATACCATCGATTTTACCTTCCGTGGCAGCGCTGGTCAGAGCTTTGGTGCGTTTTTGCCAAAGGGCATTACCTTGGAGCTGGAGGGCGACTGTAACGACTATATGGGCAAGGGCTTGTCCGGCGGCGTTCTATGCGTTCGTCCTCCAAAAGGAACCACTTTTGTGCCGCAGGATAACATCATTATCGGCAATGTGGCGCTTTACGGCGCTACCTCCGGGGAGGCTTATGTCAACGGAATGGCTGGCGAGCGCTTCTGCGTGCGCAACTCCGGCGCTTTGGCGGTGGTGGAGGGCGTAGGCGATCACGGCTGCGAGTACATGACGGGCGGCTATGCCGTAATACTGGGGCAGACCGGGCGCAATTTTGCGGCGGGGATGTCCGGCGGCGTGGCGTATGTCTATGACAGCGACGGTACCTTTGCCGACCGCTGTAATACGGAAATGGTTCTTCTGGAAGGGTTGGACGATCCCGAGGAGGTCATCCGTCTGAAGCAATGGGTGCAGCGCCATGAGGAGCGCACAGGCAGTCCGCTGGCGGCAAAGCTGTTGGCTGAATGGGGTACAGCCGTTCTCCGCTTCCAAAAAGTCATTCCTGTAGAGTATAAGAAATACTTAATGCAGCAAAAAAAGGAGGTGCGCTAAGATGGGTAAGCTGTTTGGTTTTTTGCAGTATGAACGTCAGCTGCCTGAGGATCGCGACCCCTTGGAGCGCCTGAATGACTGGAATGAGATTCACGAGCTGCTGCCCTTGGAAAAGCAAAAGGAGCAAGCAGGGCGGTGCATGAGCTGCGCCGTGCCATTCTGCCACAGTGGTATGGTTATAAAGGGCGTGCCTACAGGCTGCCCGCTCCATAATCTGATCCCCGAGTGGAACGACCTGCTGTATAAAGAACAATGGAATTTAGCAAAGGAACGTCTGCTTCGCACCAACAGCTTTCCCGAATTTACGGGTCGGGTCTGTCCTGCCCTTTGCGAAGGCGCGTGCACCTGCGGTATTCACCAGCCGCAGATCACCGTGCGCCAAAACGAGCTAAGCATCATTGAGCATGCCTTCGAAAACGGCTTTATGGAGCCGAGACGGCCTGCCGTCTCAACGGGTAAAAAGATAGCGATCGTAGGCAGCGGCCCCGCTGGATTGGCCTGCGCAGAAATTCTGAATCGGCTTGGTCATAGCGTAACGGTGTTTGAACGCAGCGACCGCGTCGGTGGACTGCTGATGTACGGCATCCCCAATATGAAGCTGGAAAAGCGGATTGTGGATCGGCGCGTGGAGTTGATGAAAAAGGAAGGCGTTACCTTTCGCACGAGCTGTCATGTAGGTGTGAATCAATCCGCTGATGAATTGATAAAGGATTTTGACGCAGTTGTGCTTTGCTGCGGCAGCGGAAAGCCGCGGAGTTTGAACGTGCCGGGAAGCGAGGGGAGGGGAGTCGCCTATGCTCTTTCCTACCTGACCGCCTCCACCCGTCATGTGCTGGATGGAAAGGCAGACCTCCCGGAGGAGCTTAACGCGAAAGACAAGCACGTTATTATTGTTGGTGGCGGCGATACAGGCACGGATTGCGTAGGTACGGCGCTGCGTCAAGGCTGCAAGAGCGTTCATCAGCTGGAGATTATGCCCAAGCCGCCGGTCAGCCGCACCGCACAAAACCCTTGGCCGGAGTATCCAAAAATATTGAAAATCGACTATGCTCAGCAGGAGGCTATCGCAAAATACGGCAGCGATCCTCGGCAATACCAACTGCAAACCCGGGAAATTCAGCGGGATGAAAAAGGGAATGTCTGCGCCGTCATTACCGATCGTATTCAATGGATTCGCGGCGAGGACGGACGCATGAGTCCCAAGGTGCTGGAAGGCACCACTAAGAAATGGCAAGCCGACCTAGTGTTGATCGCCATGGGCTTTACCGGCCCGGAGGATACGCTCATTCAGTCCTACGGCTTAACTCAGGACGGGCGCTCCAATGTGGCGGCGGAAAACTATCAGACCGTATGCAAAGGCGTCTTTACAGCCGGGGATATGCACAGCGGTCAAAGCCTAGTGGTACGTGCGATAAACGAAGGGCAGCAGGCGGCGATGGCTTGTCATGAATACTTGGTACAAGAATAAAAAAATGTAGTTGCATCAGTATGATTTTTGAGAATGTCCTTGTGCAACAATCAGAAAATCCGCTAACAAGTAATCCTTGAAAGCGGATTTTTTATAGCGGTTTTTAAATAGTAAGGCTTAGGTAACAGCCTCATATTGTAGCCCACTTAAGGGGGTGTCGGGGAAGAACGAAGGCTACCTTGATTGCATTCGTATCGACCGCCTATGTCGCTTACTCCTCAAGGGTTTTGGATTCCCCATGGTTTTTCCGCCACAGCTTCACCAGCCATTGTAGCCCACAGAGCAAAACGACGGTCACAACGCCGTCCATGGCCTTGATGGCAGAGGCGCTGCAGAGGCAGCCAACCCAACCGGGAAAGCCGGCGGCTACGATGCTGCTATATATTTTGTACTCCCATGCCACCCCCGGCACGCCGCCGCTCATCAGCATGGTAATTGCAAAGCTGATCAGCGAGGAAGAGACAATCGTAGCCGCGCCTACCCAAAGGATTCTTTTCCATGTGATCCGCTGTGCCTTGCCGATCCAAAAGCCAACCATCAACGCAGCGCAGGCGCTGACCGCATAGTAAATGATACTGAGGTTACCAAGCCCAGACAGCGCCAAATAGTAGTTGTCTGCAAGGCCGACCAGCAATCCCGCAGCGGGCCCCATCACCATGGCGGCAAAGCAGGTTCCCACCATATCCAGCCACAAGGGAAGTTCCTTGACCAGCTGGTAGCAGACCTCGTTCAGGACGATGCCGATGATCACAACCGCACTAAATCGATAGAGCTGTGAACGGCTCAGCCTCCGTACCGATACGGGGGCTTTGTCCGCTTCCTGCGCCTCCGTCTTGGCCTTGTTCATCTGATCGATGTAGCCGCCGGTTACAATGCCGGCAGGGAGCGCAATAATCGCAATCCCAAACAATGAGGAAATCATGCTGATTAGCCGACCCAAATCCGTATGGGGATAGATATCGCCGTAGCCCACGGTGGTTAAAGCCGTTGTGGCCCAATACAGCGCGTCAAAAAAGCTGCTAAAGGTTTCGTTGTCCTCATTGCAAAACATGGCGAGCGCCGAGATAAAGATGTACGCAATCGCAATGATCAGCACGGATAACAAGGTTTTGCGCTCGTTCTTGATCACATTGGAGATGTACATGAAATTTTTGGAGTACCGCAGAATTTTCACAAAACGCAGCATCCTTAAAATGCTAAAGCCTTGATTCAGCACTCCCAAGGACGGCAATAAGGACAACAAATCAAAGATTGCGAAAGGCGTAAGGGGATAAAGGAGATAAGCCCACCACTTGCTTTTTCGTTCAGGGTGCTCAAAGCCATAGGTCATCCAGCGAAGGATGTAGTCCAGAAATAGAAAGTATACCGTTATCGTATCCAGCTTCTCCAGCAGCGGCGTCTGCTCCCGAAACATCAGCGGGACAAGGCTCGCGATCGCCATCAGCGTAATAAACAGGTTATAAAAACGGCTGGCCTTATCCTTTCCCTCCGCGCGTTTGACGATGGTATAAATACGTTCCAAAACACTGGTTGTTTCCATGCTGACCACTCCTCATCAGAATCGGCGCTATGGGGGAGAGCCGATGCGTCAATCATGCTCCTATGCGCAGCGGGTATTACCACATATAGGCCACGACGGGCAGCAGAATGTTGCCCAGAGCCACGAAGAAAAGCATTAAATAGAAAAGCGTGCGTCCATAGAAGGTGGCAAACCTCGCGTCGTGATATTTATCCCGGATACGGTTGATATTGATAATGGAAATCGTAACGATGATAATCGTCATGATGCCCCAGATGTTTACCAGCTCTAAAAGTCCCATTTCCAGTCCGTCGGCTAAGAAGCTTGCGCCTACCGCGATATTGGTCACGGTTCCAAAGAGAGCGGCCGGAAGCATTCCCAAGGGGTTGACCTCGTGATAGCTGTTTAGGAACAGCGAGATCATTACCCATGTAATCGTACCGATTAAGGCCATAAAGCACCGGGCATACATGCCCCAGTTGCTTCGGTTCAGCTCAATCTGGGTTAGGCATTCGCTTTGAATTAAATTGCTGGAAAGCTCAGGATCGCTATGGGTTCCATTTTGCATATAGGCAATGGAAGCGTAGTCCACCCGTCTAATGTCGAAGCCTGCTATGCTCAAGCCGCTGTTTAAGCTGCTATTTTCCTTATCCGCCACAAGCCGAACTTGATCTGCTGAAAAGTTGGATACCAGATACATTCGTAGCTGATGGGATTCCAGCGGGAAGCGCCGCGTCCAGAATTGCTTGGTGATGGTTACGTCGCAGCGTACCAGCTGATAGTTATCGTCGCCTTGATGATAATCTTTAATAACGGTCATTTTATTAATGGTGCCTCGATAGAAGCGAAAGTGGTTCATCATATCCAAAGAAGGATCGCCCTGCCAGCGAAACCAGATTTGGGCCTCCAACCGAAAGTAAGATCCCTTAATGGAAACCTCCTTCAGGTTTTCAATGTAATTACCGCAGAGCACCTCAATGGGGTCGCCGCCAACGCTGTCAAACAACGCTATGCTTTCTTGTTCTTCATCCAAAGCCGCTTGCCAATAGAAGTCCTCGGCAGCCCTGTCCTGATAGAGAAGCGTTGCCGCACAGAAAAGATAAACGCCTCCGATGACAAAGGTCAACACAAAGGCGATAATCATTTTTCCGATTTGCCAATTGGTCCACTTTTTCATTGGTGCTTCATTCCTTTATTTAGAATTGCTTTCCATTATAAAGGTTTTTTGTCATTTTTCAATCTTTTCCGACAAAGCGAGAAAAAAGACTGTGCAAAGCTGCCTTTGCACAGTCTAAGCGTGTCAAATAACGTTACGCGCCTTTTTGCCAGTTTAGTTGCCCAGATATGCCGCGCGAACGCTGTCATCGTGAAGCAGCTCCGATGCGCTGCCTTCGTTCACAATATGTCCCGTTTCCAGCACATAGGCGCGGTCGGCGATGGAAAGGGCCATTTGCGCGTTCTGCTCCACGAGAAGAATGGTGGTTCCGGCGTTTTTCAACTCTTTGATAATGTCGAAAATCTGCTCAACCAGAATGGGCGCCAAGCCCATGGAAGGCTCGTCCATCATCATCAGCTTTGGCTTGCTCATCAATGCGCGGCCCATGGCCAGCATTTGCTGCTCGCCGCCGGAAAGCGTACCGGCAATCTGCTTATACCGTTCTTTCAAGCGTGGAAAGCGCTGATATACATGCTCGATAGATTCTGCAATTTCGTTTAGCGGTCGGGAGTAGCCGCCCATTTCAAGGTTTTCCCGCACCGTCATTTGTAGAAAAATGCGTCGTCCTTCGGGGCAAAGGGCCATTCCCCGGGAAACCATCTTGTCGGCCGGAACGCCGACGATGCTCTTATCGTGTAGCATGATGCTGCCGCTGCGGGGCTTTAGCAGCCCGGCGACGGTGTTCAGCGTCGTGGATTTTCCCGCGCCGTTAGCGCCGATCAGCGTGACGATTTCGCCCTCGTTGACCTCGAAGGATACGCCCTTAATGGCGTGAATGCTGCCGTAGTAAACGTGCAGCTGCTCCACCTTTAAAAGGCTCATGCGTCTCCCTCCTTCCGCTTGCCGAGATAGGCTTCGATAACAGCCGGGTTGGACTGAATCTGCTCCGGGGTGCCCTTGGCGATGATACTGCCATAATTTAAAACGGCAATGCCCTCGCAGATGCCCATCACAAGGTGCATGTCATGCTCGATCAGCATTACTGCGATTTGGAAGGTGTCGCGGATTTTCAGGATGTTCTCCATCAGCTCGCTGGTTTCAGCGGGGTTCATACCGGCGGCGGGCTCGTCCAGCAGCAGCAGCTTGGGGCCGGTGGCTAGCGCACGCACGATTTCCAGACGGCGCTGAGCTCCATAGGGGAGAGAGCCTGCAATAGCGCCTGCCATGTCCTGCATATCGAAGATGGACAATAGCTCTAGGGCTTTCTCGTGCATCAGCTTTTCCGTTTTCCAATAGGCGGGCAGTCGAAGAATGCCGGTTGCCATGGAGTATTTCATTTTATTATGCAAGCCGATCTTTACGTTGTCCTCAACGCTCATCTTGCCGAACAATCGAATGTTCTGAAAGGTGCGGGCGATACCGGCTTTGTTTACCTGAATGGTGTTCATATTGGCGGTATCCTTACCGTCAATTAAAATCGTGCCGGTAGTGGGGGAGTAAACCTTGGTGATGAGGTTGAAAATGGTGGTTTTTCCCGCGCCGTTGGGGCCGATCAATCCGGCAATCTCCGTGCGGCCGATGATCAGGTTAAAATCATCCACCGCCTTAAGACCGCCAAACTCAACGCCCAAGTGCCGCGCGTCCAGAACGGGCCGAGTGCCAAGGTCGCGTTCGGGAATGATTGCGTCGCTGGGAAAGGGAACCATCGGGGTGCGTTGCTTTCTCTCGCTCATTCCTCAGCGCCTCCTTTCATAGCCTTGTGACGGCTGAACAGCCTGCGCTTAAAGGCGGAGCCCCATTGCTTCAGATGCTCGTTGTTGGTAGCCAGCATGACCAGAATCAGCACAATGGCGTATACCAGCATGCGATAATCGTTAAAGGAGCGCAGCAGCTCCGGTAGAATCGTCAAGATAGCCGCCGCGATGATGGAGCCGCGAATATTGCCGATGCCGCCCAGCACCACAAATACGAGCACTAAAATGGAAGTGTCGAATTTGAACTTTCCAGCCGTGATAGTGGAATAGTTCATGGCGTAGAGCACGCCCGCCATACCGGCTAGAACGGAGGCAGTCACAAAGGCCATCAGCTTGTATTTTGTTACGCCGATGCCCACGCTTTCTGCGGCGATACGGTTATCCCGAAGGGCCATCATCGCGCGTCCGTTGCGGCTGTTCATCAGGTTCAGCACCACGATCAGCGTAAAGATGATCAGCGCAAAGCCCATCACAAAGGTGGATATTTTCGATATGCCCAGCGCTCCTTGGGGGCCGTTGATCAGCAGCTTGCCGGGGAGAGAGGGGTCGTTAAAGCTGATGAAAAGCCGTCCTTCATCCATGGAAACATAGAGACAGTTAATTACGTTGCGGATGATTTCGCCAAAGGCCAGCGTTACAATGGCCAAGTAGTCGCCCTGCAAACGCAGAACAGGCACGCCTACGATCACGCCCATGATTCCGGCGGCTATGCCTCCGATGATCATTGCCATGATCATCCGCACAGTGGGGTCGGGAATGGCGGCTGCCATAGAAGCGGTTACCACAGCGCCGGTAAACGCGCCTACGGACATGAAGCCCGCGTGGCCTAGGCTTAACTCGCCAGAAATACCTACCACCAAGTTCAAAGAAATCGCCATGACAATGTAGGCGCAGATGGGAATCAGCTGCCCGGTTAAGGAGCGGGTCAGCATTCCGGCCTCTTTCATGGTGTTTACAATCAGGAAGGCTGCAATCACCAGAAGGTAGGTGACGGCATTATTGATAAATTCTTTGCTTGTTTTCTTTTTCATGCCCTCGCCCCCTTACACCTTTTCTCTGACCTTCTTGCCCAGCAAGCCCGTGGGCTTTACCAGCAAAAGAAGGATCAGGATCGCGAATACAATCGCGTCGCCCAGCTCGGTTGAAATATAGGTTTTGCCGAAGATTTCGATAATGCCCAGCAAAATGCCGCCCAAAAGAGCGCCGGGAATACTGCCGATCCCGCCGAACACGGCGGCGGTAAAGGCCTTAATACCGGGCATGGAGCCGGTGGTGGGCATTAGGGTGGGGTAAGCGGAGCAGAGCAGCACGCCGGCAATCGCCGCCAAGGCGGAGCCGATGGCAAAGGTGACGGAAATGGTTAGGTTGACGTTTACGCCCATAAGCTGCGCCGCGCCCTTATCCTCGGATACGGCGCGCATGGCCCGGCCCATCTTGGTTTTGCCCGTGAACCATGTCAGCCCGATCATGATCAAAATGCAGGCGGCTACCGTCACCAGCGCCACGTCGGAGATGATCAGCTGGCCGTCAAACAAACGAATGGGGTCTGCGTCGATCACTGAGGTGAAGCTTTTGGGGTTAGAGCCCCAAATGAGTAGCGCCACGTTTTGCAGGAAATAGCTCATGCCGATTGCGGTAATCAGCACCGCTAAGGAAGGCGCGTTGCGCAGGGGCTTGTATGCCAGACTTTCAATGGTGATACCCAGCAAGGTGCAAACCAGCATCGCCGCCAGCACGGAGACCCATGCCGGAAGCCCCATGTATTGGGTTACGCAAAAGGAAATGTAGGCGCCGATCATAATAACGTCGCCGTGGGCGAAGTTGAGCATTTTAGCAATACCATAAACCATGGTATAGCCCAAAGCGATGATGGCGTACACGCTTCCCAGACTGATGCCGTTGATCAGGTTGGAAAGAAACGACAAGTGGCATCCACCCCATTCTATAAGTTCAGTAGAAAAAATGGAAAGATTGAAAAGACGGAAAAGGGGAGAACGCCTATTGCATGCGGCGTTCTCCCGGAATCAACACGGATGATGACGAAGCCGCGGTTACTGGCCTACGTATACGCCATCCACAATCTTAACGGCTTTAGGAGTCTTGGACACGGTGCCGTCGGCGGCCCACTGCATGGTGCCGGTGATGCCTTCATAGGTCATGGTGGGGAAGGTGGCGACCATAGCTTCGCAGATTTCCTCGGTGGTGTTGGCTTCCGTCATGCCAGAGGTTTGCATGGCCTGATACAGCGCGTAAACTGCGTCATAGCTGTCTGCGGCAAACTGGGTGGGCACTTCGCCGTATTTCTCTTGATACTTGGTGACAAAGCTTACGGTTTTGTCGTCGGTAGCATCGGCAGAGAAGGGGGTCAGCAGCATTACGCCCTCAGCCAAAGCGGGATCAAAGCCTTCCATGGTCAGGATACCGTCCATACCGTCCACACCGAAGAAGGTGCAGTTGTATTCCATGGACTCGGCTTGCTTGAGGATCATGGAAGCGGGGGTGTAGTAGATGGGCAGGAAGATCAGCTCGGCTCCAGCATCCTTCGCGGCAGATACCTGCACGGAGAAGTCGGTGGTGTCGTCGGTGAAGGTGGTTTCGATCACAACCTCGAAGGGCTGGTTGGCGGCTTCGGTCATGAAGGTTTGGTAGATGCCGGTGGAGTAAGCGTCAGCATTGTTGTAGATGACGCCAACCTTGGTAGCCAGCGCATGCTCGCCAATGTACTGTGCGGAAGCAGCGCCCTGAGCGGGATCGGTGAAGCAAACCTGATACACGTTGTCCTTGTCCGCGATAACGGCGGTGGAGGAAGCGGAGGGGGTCAGCATAAAGACGCGATCGTTAAAGGCTTCGGCAGAAACCGCAACGCAGGGAGTGGTGGTTACGCAACCGTCGATCAGCTGTACGCCCCAGTCCATCAGGTTGTTGTAAGCGTTAACGGACTTCTCAGCGTCGTGCTCGTCATCCTGAGCGTTAAACTCAATCTGCATGCCGCCTAGCGCGTTAATCTCTTCTACGGCAATTTCACTGCCCTGCTTGGCGGAAATGCCGTATACGGCAGCCGCGCCGGTCAGCGGGCCAATAAAGCCAATCTTTAGAGCGCCCTCGGCCACGGCTGCGGAAACCATGGTAAGCGCCATTGCGATAACCAATACAAAAGAGACAAGTACCTTCATCTTTTTCATGGGAAAGCCTCCTATTAGAGAATAAACGAACCGCGCGAAGGCCGCTCGTTTGTTTGCCATCATACGATTTGACAGGTGCTTTGTCAAGATTTGCGTTGTTTTATCTTTGTTTCTTTTGATTGCTAAAAAGCGGAAGTATCGGATGCTTCCTCTTCAATTGCTCCGCCTAAGCAAACGTCGTCTAGGTAAAGTACGACGCTTTGGCCGGGGGTAATCGCGCGCTGAGGCTCGTCCGCCTCAATGAAAAGCTCGTCTCCCCGGCGAAGCACGGTTACAGCCTGATCGGGTTGACGGTAGCGGAACCGCGCCGTGCAGCGGTAGCATTCGCCTTCGGCCATGGGCGCGCTTTCGGCAATCCACGTGGGCTGAGACGCGCGGATATAGCGATGATACAGTCGAGGGCTGTCCTCGCCCTGCGCCACCACCAGCACATTGCGTTTTAAATCCTTATCGATGACAAACCAGCTGCGTCCGTCGCCTCTGCCACCGATGGACAGCCCCTTGCGCTGCCCCAAGGTGTAATAGCTAAGGCCGATATGCTCGCCCACCTTTTCGCCCTGCTCGGTGCGCATATCGCCGGGCTGAAGGGGCAAAAAGCCCTGTAGAAATTGACGGAAGTTTCGCTCACCGATGAAGCAAACCCCAGTGGAATCCTTTTTTCCGCTGACTGGCAGCCCGTTTTCTCGGGCGATTTCCCGCACCTGCGCCTTGGTTAGATTGCCCACAGGGAATAGGGAACGCTCCAATTGCGCATCCTTTAGCATATAGAGAAAATAGCTTTGATCCTTGCCGGGGTCGTCGCCCTTTAAGAGCACCGTATGGCCGTCCCGCTTGTCGGTCTTGACGAAATGCCCGGTGGCCATTTTCGCGCCGCCCAGCTTCATGGCGTAGTCTAAAAACGCCTTGAATTTGATTTCTCGGTTGCACAGCACGTCCGGGTTTGGAGTGCGCCCTTTTTGGTATTCATCCAGAAAAGTGCGAAATACTCTGTCGTAGTACTCCTTGGCGAAATTGACCGAATAGTAGGGAATATCAATCAGGTCGCAGACAGCCTCCACGTCCTGCCAGTCGGCAGCGGCGGTACAGGTGCCGTTATCGTCCTTCTCTTCCCAATTTTTCATGAACACGCCCACCACGTCATAGCCCTGACGCTTTAACAGAAGCGCGGCTACGGAGCTGTCAACGCCGCCGGACATGCCTACCACAATGCGTTCCACCCTTTACGCCTCCCGCCGGAATTCCGGCTCCAGCCGGTTTAAGGTTGCTGTCAGCACATCCTTTTGGATGCTTTCAATGTCCCGTTCCGCGTCCACAACCATAAAGCGTTTCTTGTTTTCCCGAATGAGCCGCTCGTATGCCTTCTGCACCCGCTCATAAAACTCCCCGTCCTCCAGCTCCAGCCGGTCGGGGGTGGAAGCACTTAAACGGCGGTTCAAGGCTGTGGTATGATCAATTGCCAGATAAAGGGTCGCATCAGGGAGCATGTCCATCACCGCCGGGGCGTTAATCTGCTGCACCGTATCCACGCCCAGCTCTCGACCGCCTCCCTGATAAGCGACGGAGCTGTCCACAAAGCGATCGCTTAATACCACCATCCCCCGCTCCACAGCAGGCTTGATGACCTGATGCACATGCTGGGCGCGTGAGGCTGCATACAAAAGCGCCTCGCAGGACGCGCACATCTCCATGTTCTCGGTATCCAGAATGATATGCCGAATATCCTCGCTGATATCGCAGCCGCCCGGCTCTCGGGTGCGTAGAATGGTAAAGCCAAACTGGCGCAGCGATTTTTCCAGCAGATCAGCCTGCGTGGTTTTCCCGCTGCCATCCAGCCCCTCCATGGTAAGGAAAAAGCCTCGGGGAATATCGCCGCCCGGGCAGAGCAGCGCCCGCAGCGCCTCGGTATCGGGCACGATATGGGTCGCGCCAGCATCCTGTAGCTCCTGCTCGCCTCCGCAGCCGTAGCTGACGCCGACGCCCTCTACTCCAGCGGCCTTTGCCCCCTCCATGTCATAGCAGCGGTCGCCCACCATGGCGGCAAGCTCGTAGCGCTCCGGCAGGGCGCGGCGGATGAGCTCCGGCTTGCCTAGCGTGGCGCGATCGTTGGTTTCGCCCACAATGGCGTCAAAGAAATGGGCAAGTCCAAAGTAGGTAAGGATGCGCTCGCACAGCCCTTGGGGCTTGGTGCTGGCTAAGCCTACATGCACATGGCTCTCGTGCAGCATTTGCAGGATGTGGCGGATATGGGGATAAACCGCGTATTGGAACATGCCCTGTTCCAAAAAGGAGACGGCATAAAGCTTGACTGCTTCGTCGATGCGATCGACCGGTACCTTGAGTAAATGCTCGAAGGAGTCGCGAAGGGGTGGGCCGACCACCTTGCGTAGATCGGCTTCCGCGGGTACTTCCAGCTCCATTTGCTCCATGGCGGATTTTACCGAGGATACAATGCCGTCCTCCGCGTCAAAAAGGGTGCCGTCCAAGTCGAAAATGACCGCGTCATAGGGATAAGTATTCATGTAGCTGCTCCTTTATTGATTACACAGTTCAGGCAGCCGTCCGCGTTCAAACCAAACAGGCTGTCTTTGGGTACAGAGGAAAGATAGCAAAGGATTTCTTCCGTAATTTGCTCTCCGGCGGTTAACAGCGCCACTCCGGGAGGATAAAGCCCCACTTGACAGGCGCTGATTCGGCCCAGCGCCTGTGCCGGGGCAACATATTCGCTGGGAGCGAAGACTGCCGTTGACAAAGGCATGATCCGAGGAGGAATCCCCGGCGGCGCGGGATTGGTTAGGGGAGACTTTTGCTCGCTTCTATTCAAGGCTTCAAGCGCGGCGTACAGTCGGTCGAGCCTTTCCGCTCCGTCCATCAGCGATAAGATGCATACCACCCCGGAGTCATCGCACATTTCTACGTCTATGCCGACCTCTTGAAGCTGTTCTCCCAGCCGAAAGCCGCCCTGCGGGGCGTCCAGCACCAGTCTGAGGGGATCCTTGCCCAGAAACGCAGGAAAATCCTCTTGTCCGTTTGAATAGCCAAGTCTTGCCGCCTTTTGGTGAAAATCACTCACGGCTTGCGCCAGTCTATCACAAGCCATAGCGCCATTTTCGTCCATCCAAGCTCTTGCGTCGTCCAGCGAAAGCATGTTCACAAAGGAAGGACTACTGGTTTGCACCATGCGTAAAAGCCGGAGCAGACGCTCGCTATCCACGGTGGGGGAGGCATGGAGCCAAGCCCCGGCAGTCAGGGCGGGCAGCGTTTTGTGAGCGGATTGGATGAACAGGTCGGCTCCGCAGCGACCGGCGTTCATGGCATAAGGAGACCAGTTAAAATGAGCGCCGTGCGCTTCGTCGCACAGCATGAGCATGCCGCGAGCGTGAGCCGCTTCGGCAATCTTTTTGAAATCGCATTGAATGCCATAATAATCCGGTCGAACGGCCAAAACGGCCTTTGCCTGCGGATGGGCCTCCATCGCACGGAGGTAATGATCCACAGTAGCGTAAGGCCGACCCTTGGGGGTGTAGGAGGGCTGTACGAAAGCAGGCACAATTCCCCGCAAGGCGCACAGATGTAAGGCGCTGATGTGCACGTTCCGGGGAAGAAGCACGGTATCGCCTTGCTGAGCCGCATACAAGAGCATAGCGTGCATCCCGGCGGTACTGCCGCCGTGTAAAAAAATCGTATGGGCGGCTCCCGCGCTTTTCGCAGCTAACGCTTGCGCCTCGACAATCCCGGCGGAGGGTCTGTAAAGATCGTCCGTTACCGATAGCTCGGTAGTATCCAGCAGATAGGGGTCAAAGGAGTCGAAGGGCGCATGCCCTTGAGCCCCCGGCATATGAAGGGACAGCCGCGAGGAGGCTTTTCGTAGCATCTGATCAATTGGACGTTGCAGCAACCGTTGTACAGTCCTTTCGGATTTGGTTCGCAAAATAGGCCGCCTTACTAGCAGCCGCTACAGCATAGCAAAAAAAACCATGGGTTGCAAGAGGGCAACACATCAAAAAAACTGCCTGCTACTGCAAACAGCTCAGACCGTCGAAAAATAAACTGAAAGGGGGTGTCGGGGGAGCCAGTAGGCTACCCTGACTGTATTCGTATCGACCGGCTTTGCCGGTCGGGCGGGCAGTTTACGGCGTTGCCGTAAACAATACCCGTAACTGGCGAAAAAGCGCGTAGCGCTTTTTTGACACGTGGAGCTGTCTGCTACTGCAAACAGCTCGAGCGCTCCCGCTTTTTTTCTTCTCCGTACAGCTTGATCAGACGAAGCCTTACCGGCCTTTTCGGCGGCTCGGTAGAGCTTAAAAGTCTTTTTTCACAAGGAAAACAAATAAGGCACCCCATGACATGTAAACCGGCTGGATATTCCTGTCCGCACAGCAGACACCGTTGCTGCTTAATCATGCAATACATCCCCTCCCAAGCATGGAAACCGTTTCCAGTTACAGCATGCCCGAAAGGGGACGAATTCATCCATTTATTTCATATTGTGGATCAGCCAATTGAGCAGTTTAACTGCGTTGTCGATATTACCGCCTGTGGCGGACAGACCAAAAACTTCGTTCGTCGAATAAATACCGTACTCCTGTAATTTGGTCAGCTGTTCGGCGGGAATGCCAGCCAAATGGCTCTTGCCGGTTTCCGCGTCCACAACATACCCATTTTTTAAATCCAGCCCCTCCACGTCCAGCGTGCCGTCCTCAATGTATGGTTCAAGCTCGATCATGCCGCCGCTTCCAGCCATGCTGCTAAAGGAGTCCTTATTCAGCAGAAACACGTCGCCCTCGCCAGCGCTAATCCATACGGTCAGCTGCATCGCGCCGTAGGTGTCGTCCAGCACGACGGGAATAAAGTTGATCTCTTCCATGTCCGGGAAAAGAGATTCGTGCAGCTCGGTCATCAAGCCGTCGATATCCTTTTCCGCCTCTAGCACATGGCTGTCGCAATACCATTCCACCTTAAGGTTTGCCGGGCTTCTGTAATGGGTGGTGGTAAAAAGGAGATTCCAGCCAAAAATGGCAAAGCCCAACAGCAGGGCATACTGCCACCATGCATAGGCAAAATGGTTCTTTATGCTTTTTTTGGTAATAGGCATCGTTAATTTCATCTTTTTTGGCCCTCGGTTTCATCGTGGAAGCTTTGAAGGGTGGCTGTTACGCTATCGTACTTTTCCATCAACATCCTACTTTCAAGCGGTTTGGTCTTTCGCCGGGAGTATATACTGCGATTTCCTGTCCGCTCCTCATTATACCGGATGATTGTATCACAAAGACATCATGCTTTCAAGAGACGATTCGGGCGGGGTTCTTTTCTTCTTACCGTGAAAAAGTACATTCAGGAAAATAATGGAAGTAACTTAAAATCGAGTTTACCAACTTGCAGAAATATGCAACAGCGGTAGCCTAGATAGGTGCGAAAGCCCCGTGCTT
>JAQUWD010000103.1 GCA_028693055.1 Eubacteriales bacterium
TGCTATGCGTATGTTTGCGGCTTTGGCGTGTTTTCAGCTGCTTTTTCGCCGCTTTGCTGTATTATTTACGATACAAATGATGCCTATAACAAGAGAGTGCCCCAAAATCATTTTGAGACACTCCCATTTTATTTGCACATTTCAAGCGCCCATTCAAACAGCTTTTTCACCTTTTCCAATTGCTCCGACGTGCACTCGCCATCCCGCTGCCGTCGTTTACTGATTGGGATCACATCGTCCAGCGCCATATTCAGGCATTCGCAAATATTTACAACGGTTTCTAGACTGGGCTTTCGGCTGGCTCGCTCAATATGTCCCACAAAGCTGATGCTTATGTCGACATGCTCTGCTAATGCTTCCTGCGTCATTGACAGCTCGCGTCTACGCGTTCTGATGCGCTCGCCCATGTATTTGTAGTCCATGTTGAACCTCCCATTGTATAGTGTTATCTTTTGCTAATTTGCATTATAAAATGATGTCACTTAGATGTCAATAAACTGCATAATTTAATTATGTTGATGGCTAAAATAAGTTCATTGAAATCATTTGGAGGTTGAGATGGCTACACTCAAACGTGTCTTTACCTTACGCATGAACGATGAAATTTTTGATAAAATTGGTCGTCTGGCATCAGCCGACCACCGCTCAATGACGAATTACATAGAATATATTTTGCTTCAACATATTGAAAGCTACGAAAAAGAAAATGGAGAAATCAAAACCAGCTTTTCCGAGGATGAGGAGGATTCCTAAAGCCAGAGTATTTCAATCTACTGGTTTTTGGGGGTCGCTCGCTGCCTTCGGCAGCATTGCTGGCGGGGTGGGCGCTGCGGCACGAGGGTTTGGGGCGCCGCCCCAAGCCCCGCAAGGGGCCTGAGGCCCCTTGACCCCTCTTTTTACCTCTTTTTACCCCTTTTACCCCTTACAGGCTGTGATGAAGGCGGTGAACAGGCTTCGCGCCGTGGGATCCTCCTCGATCATCCTCTCCGGATGCCACTGCACGCCTAAAAAAAACGGCGTCTGCACTCCCTCTATGCCCTCCACAACACCATCCTCCGCCATTGCATTCTCCATACATCCCGGCGCAAGCTCCCACACCGCTTGATGATGGAAGGAATTGACCCACAGCTGTTCCTCCCCCACCACCCGATGCAGCAGCGTCCCTTTTTTTACCGTTACCTTATGAGAGCCATACCTTCCCGGCCGCGTCTGCCTATGCCCCATCGCCTTTTCCTTATACTGCGTTCCTAAATCCTGATACAGACTTCCACCCAGCGCCACATTCATCATTTGAATGCCCCTACATATCCCCAAAACGGGCAGCTTCTTACTGACCGCTTCTTTTATCATTCTCATTTCCAGTTCATCCCGCCGCGGGTTTACCTCTCCCAGCTCCCCAACCGGCCTATGCCCAAAAAACTCCGGAGCTACGTCGTTTCCCCCTGCCAGCAGCAGTCCGTCCAGCCGCTTCGCGCACTCCGCAATCTGCTCGCTCTCCATCGTCATGGACAGCAACACCGGAATTCCTCCCGCCTTCGAAATCGCCTCTAAATAGCTGGTCAAAATATACTGCTGCTTTTCCTCCCGATCAATGCTTCCGCAAACGCCAATCAACGGACAGTTCATCACTTATTATTCCTCCATTCATTCATTTCATTATCTTATGCATTTGCTTCCGTCCATTTACAAACAAAATCCGCAAAGCAACGGGCAGCGGGCGAAGGCGCTCTGCTTACCGCCAGCGCAATTCTACGCACATCATGGGTCTCCGGGGGAATGGCGGCAACCCTTCCCTCCTGCCCCCGCAGTAGTAGCTCCGGCACCACGCTAATACCAAGCCCGTTTTCCACCATAGCAATCAATGCATAATCATCCTTGGTAAAATATCGCACCTTGATCTCGATGGAGCGTCCCTCCACAACCCGCCGTACATCATGCGCGGAGCTAGCCAGCAAGCTAATGAAGGGCTCCTTCCCCAGCGCTTGCAACGGAAACGACGTAAGCCCTGCCAGCGGATGCTCCTTTGGCAGTATCACCAGCAGGGGGTCATCCTTTAAGGGAATCAGCTCACATTCTCCTTCTTGGGGTAGCGTAACAAAAGCCACATCCACCGCGCCTTCCGCAATCCAGCGGCTGATATCGTGATAATCCCCGTTTAAAAGCTGAATCTCGATGCCGGGCTCCTCTACGATGAACTCCTTTAAAATGGCGGGCAGCCATGCCACGCTCACGCTGGAAAAAGCGCCCACACGCACCTTTCCCTCTCGCAGTCCTCGTATGGCAGCCGCCGTTTGGCGCAGCTGCTCGCTTTCCCGCACAATAGCCCGAAAAGCGGGCAATAGCCGTTCCCCCGCGTCCGTCAAGGTTACGCCGCTCCGGCCCCGGCGCAGAAGCGTCAGCGCCAAGTCCTCCTCCAGCGCATTGATCATATGGCTAACGCCGGACTGTGTATAGCCCAGCTCCTCGGCGGCACGGGTTACGCTGCCCAGCTCCGCCACCCGCAGAAAAACCTGATACTTATCCGCCGTCATTTTCTTTCCTCCCCGCCGCCGTTCTCAAGGCGGTCAGCGTGTCAAAAAAGCGCTACACGCTTTTCGCCAGTTACGGGTACTGTTTGCGGCTTTGCCGCAAACTGCCCGCCCGCCCGGCAAAGCCGAGCGATACGAATGCAGTCAGGGTAGCCTTCGGGCTCCCCCGACACCCTCTTAAGGGGTTTTGCGACAGTCTGACCGCCGTTCTCAAGGCGGTTTCATTTTACCATATCTTACGCCAGTTTCCCATTCTACGGTCATTGTTTTTTGTCGGTACTTCTCCCGGCTCGAGGGTTGTTTTCAATAAGCTGGCGGCGTATAATCAAACATGCAATTTTGTAATGGTATTCATTATCCTTTGTAATGAAAAGGGGAAAACACAGATGAGAACGGGAGAATTGGTTGCCTTTATCCTCTATCTGATCGGCATGCTGGGCGTTGGCGTCGCGGTATTTTTCAAAAACCGAGGCGGCGGCGAAAAGGAATTCTTTTTAGGTGGACGCAATATGAACCCATGGGCTGTAGCCTTAAGCGCCCAAGCCTCGGATATGAGCGCTTGGCTGCTAATGGGCCTGCCTGGTTCTATTCTCGCCTTTGGCATGGGGCAGGTCTGGATTGCCATCGGCCTGTTAATCGGCACCATTCTCAACTGGATCTTTACCGCTCCCCGTCTGCGCGCCTTCTCGCAGGTAGCCGGGGATGCAATCACCGTTCCTCAATATCTTTCCGGTCGCTTTCGCAGCAAGCATAAAACCCTGCAGGTAGTCAGCGCCATTGTGTTCTTTGTCTGCTTCGCGGTTTATGCCGCCTCCAGCTTCAAGGCCTGCGGCACGCTGTTCCACACGGTAATCGGCATTGACGAAACCTTGGCGGCGCTGATTGCGGCTGTGATCATTGTTTCCTACACCTTTTTGGGCGGCTTTGCCGCCGTATGCTGGACGGACTTCTTCCAAGGCATGCTGATGCTGGTAGCGCTGCTGCTCGCTCCCATTTTTGCCCTACAGGCCATCGAAGCCGGGGCGGTAGAGGGTACGGCGGTTCTAGCGGAAAACTACTGGAGCCTGTTGCCCTCCGGCAAGCTGGACTGGCAAAGCTGGCAGAGCATTCTGTCCGGGCTTGCATGGGGCCTCGGCTACTTTGGCATGCCTCATATCTTGGTGCGCTTCATGTCCATCTCCACTGCCAAAGAAATCAAGCGTTCCCGCTCCATCGCTATCGTATGGATCATTCTGGCGTTGGGCGCGGCGGTGGCGGTTGGTCTCGTGGGTCGGGTTTATCTGCCCACTTTGGCGGACGGCGATCGTTCTCTGGTGTTTATCCATATGGTTCGCAACCTCTTCCCGCCGCTGGTTTCCGGCGTGCTTCTCTCCGCCATACTAGCCGCTTCCATGAGCACGGCGGACTCCCAGCTGCTGGTATCAGCCTCCGCCTTCACCAGCGACGTTTATAAGCCTATCTTCCGTAAAAAGGCAGATAATAAAGAAATGATGCTGGTCAGCCGTTTGGTTGTGGTATGCATTACCATCGCCGCCTTCCTCATCGCCATCAATCCCAACTCCGGCGACATTATGGATTTGGTGGAGAACGCGTGGGCAGGCTTCGGCTCCGCCTTCGGCCCGGTCATTCTTCTGTCTTTGTATTGGAAAAAAATGACCTACAAGGGAGCCGTGGCTGGCATCGTCGGCGGCGCGTTGACCGACGTATTGTGGATGCTGTTTCTTTCAGCCTCTACCGGTATTTATGAGCTGCTGCCCGGCTTCCTCATCGGCGGTCTTTGCGCGATTGTCGGCTCCAAGCTTGATAAGCGCGGCGTACCCGAGGATGTGGACGGCATGTTCCAAGATGTGGACGCGCAGCTTCACTAATAAAAAAAATCAAAACCACCCGTCAAACGGGTGGTTTGCTCTAAGGCTAAAAGCCTATTAATACCGGCTCGCGTCTAAAGGCGCGGGCTTTCACTTTGTTCAAGCCTATTGCCTTTGCCTCTTTTGCTGCCCCT
>JAQUWD010000061.1 GCA_028693055.1 Eubacteriales bacterium
ACGCGACCCTCCGTCGCGGGGCGTTTCCAACCCTCACCCCCTGCCTACAGGCAGAGCAGCGCAAGCACCCAACCACGAAGAAGCCCTTGCGACCAACCGTCACAGGACGTTTCCAACCGACCCTCCTGCCCGCAGGCAGAGCAACACAAACACCCAACCACGAAGAAGCCCCGCGACCCTCCGTCGCGGGGCGTTTCCAACCCTCACCCCCTGCCCACAGGCAGAGCAACGCAAGCACCTAGCCACGAAGAAACCCTTGCGACCAACCGTCACAGGGCGCTTCCAACCGCCCCGCCTGCCCGCAGGTAGAGCAACGCAAACACCCAACCACGAAGAAGCCCTTGCGACCAACCGTCACAGGGCGCTTCCAACCGCCCCGCCTGCCCGCAGGTAGAGCAACACAAACACCCAACCACGAAGAAGCCCCGCGACCCTCCGTCGCGGGGCGTTTCCAACCATCCCCCCTGCCCGCAGGCAGAGTGGGGTGCAGGGGCACTGCCCCTGCTTAGCGGTAACCGTTGGGGTTGGCTTGTTGCCAGCGCCAGCTGTCACGACACATGTCTTCGAGATTTTTTTCGGCTACCCAGCCCAGTAGATTTTTGGCTTTGGTGGCGTCGGAGTAGCAACGCGCCACATCACCTGCACGGCGAGGAGCGATCACGTAGGGGATTTTGACGCCGTTGACCTTTTCGAAGGTTTTGACTAAATCGAGTACGCTGTAGCCAACGCCGGTACCTAGATTGATGATCTCGCAGCCGATGTGGTCCTTGAGATAGTTGCAGGCAGCCACATGCCCCTTGGCTAGATCCACCACATGAATGTAGTCCCGCACGCCAGTGCCGTCGGGAGTGTCGTAATCATCGCCAAAAACACTGAGCTGCTTGAGCTTGCCGGAGGCTACTTGGGTGATGTAAGGCATGAGGTTGTTGGGGATACCGACAGGATCCTCACCCATGGTGCCGCTGACGTGAGCGCCGATGGGGTTGAAGTAACGAAGAAGCGCTACTGACCAGTCGGGATAGGCATGGGCTACATCCTGTAGGATTTTTTCGATCATGTACTTCGTCCAGCCGTAGGGATTGGTGCAGCCGCTGCAAAACATGGTTTCCACTAGCGGCATTTCGTCGCTCATGCCGTAAACGGTAGCGGAGGAGCTGAATACGATGCGTTTTACATCATGCTTGCGCATGCATTCGCATAGGGTTAAGGTAGTATCCAGATTGTTGCGGTAGTACTCAAGGGGCTTGTAGACGCTTTCGCCAACGGCTTTGTAGCCCGCAAAATGGATGACGGCGTCAAAATGTTCTTTTTCAAAGATAGGGTCTAGAGCGGTAGCGTCGCATACGTCTGCATTGTAAAATGCTACAGGCTTGCCGGTGATGGCTTGAAGACGTTCTAATACCTTCTCGCTGGCGTTGTATAGATTATCCACAATGACCGGCTGATGTCCGGCTGCGACTAGCTCCACATAGGTATGGGAACCAATAAAGCCTGCGCCGCCTGTTAAAAGAATCTTCATAATATGCCACCTCTTTGTAAAATTTGGTGTTGGTATGAATTAGAATAATGCGTCGGGATAGGTGCCGTTCCGGTGCATTTTCAGGAGCTCCTGCTGCACGTAGGGCTTATCCTCCTTGTAGGTAACGCCGAACCATACAGCGTCGGTGGTGAGCATGTCTACCTTCAAGCCTTCCTCATGCATGAGCTGGTCCACTAAAACGGGTAAAACGTACTCCGCCTTTAGCTCAGTGGGAGAAAGCCCCTTGAGGAAGGAGGTAAGACGCGCCTCGGCCTTTTCAAAAAGCCAAGGGGTAAAGCCGAAAAAGTTCATGCTGACTAAGCATTCGGGGTCAAGGATAACGCCGTTTGGATCCTTTTCGGTGTCGCGAATAGTGCCGTCCGGGAAGGGCTGAATTTTGTAAGTCTCCGTTACACTGGAAAGATGATTCTCCGCATCCACGGTGCATACGCCACGGGTGACATGACCGTTTTCGCTGACGGTGTTTTTCAAATAGTAGCCTACCATGCAGGCATGCTTTTCAGGATTCAGCTTCCCCAAATGCTCGATCATGGTTTTGTAGGCAGGAACGCCGTAATAGTCGTCCGCGTTGATAACGGCAAAAGGCTCGTGAATGAGATCCTTGGCGGATAGCAAAGCCTGTACGGTGCCAAGCGGCTTGGTGCGCTCGGCTGGAATGGAGCAGCCGGCGGGTAGGTCGCTTAATTCCTGAAAAGCGTATTCTACCTTGACCTTGCCCTTTACGACATCCCCAACACTTTCCTTGAAGCGGGCTTCAAAGCTGTGTTTGATAATGAAAACCACCTTGGTAAAGCCGGCTTTAACCGCGTCATAGATGGAATAGAGCATTAGAACCTCATTATGGGGGCCCATGCCGTCGATTTGCTTATCGCCGCCATAACGTGAACCCATACCGGCCGCCATGATTACTAAGGTCTTATCCATGTTTATATTCCTCCCAAGTATTCTATGTTCACCTCCCGAACCGTGTAACGGTGCGGGAGAAAACAAGCTTTATAATGCAGCGCGTAGTGGTGAATCATCCTTTTGAGCGGTAGGCGGCGCTTCAGATGACTTTTCACCGCTGGTATGTAGGCCGCGCTTTTTGCACTCCTGAACGTTACGCGCAACGACGCGCATTTTGGGACAAGCACATTGTCGATCCACAAAGCCCTCCGCACTGTCCCGCCGGAAAAAAATGGTCAGCGTGCGCAGCATGAGCTTGAAATCGTAAGCCAAAGAAAAATTCTCGATATAGAGTAGATCCAAAATGGCCTTGTCCTTGGGGGAGGTGTTGTACTTGCCTTCAATCTGCGCAAGGCCCGTTAAGCCGGCCTTCATCTGCTGACGATAGCGGAATTCTGGAACCTCGCGGGTGTAGCGCTCCACGTTTTCCAACATTTCAGGACGGGGGCCCACGATGCTCATTTCCCCGTGTAGCACATTGAAAAGCTGGGGAAGCTCGTCAAAACGATATTTTCGTAAAAAACGGCCTACGGGAGTGATGCGGCTGTCGTCAATGGAAGCGGAAACCTCCACCTCGTCGCGAGCAGCCTCATACATGGTGCGGAATTTGAGAATCTCGAACACGTCTCCATTGATGGTGGCGCGTTTCTGATGGAAGAGAACAGAGCCGTTGTGACTCAGTTTTAAAATCAAGGCGGTAATCAGCATGACTGGGCTCGTAATCAGTATTCCAAGAACGCTGATCACAATGTCGCAGCCACGCTTCACCAGATGCTGTATCAAGGTGGGCTCTATCCGATGAATGCATAGGAAGGGCATGTCATCAAGGATGCAGCTTTCGGCGGTGGAGATGATGACGTCCTCCAGCTCCGCCATTAAATAAATGGTTTTGTTGTATTGGTAACAGAAGCTTTTGAGTACGGCTTCCTCGGTGTCAGGGATGCCTGCGATGAAAATTGCGTCATATTCTAAAATGGTTTCCATAATATCCGAGCATTCGTAGTGGACTACCTCGCATAGCTGATATCGCTGGGGAAAGGTGTTCATTTTGAGGGCAATATGCTTGGCTAATTCCTGAGAGGAGGTGACAATCAGGCAACGCTTGGGCGGGTTGATACGGAAGTAGCTGCGGTACGCCAGGGACACAAATAAGAAAATCAGCAGCGTTTGGAGAACGTAGGCGGCTAGGAGAAGATAAAAATCTTCGCCCCACAAAATCAAGGTTTTGTTTGCGTCCGGGTTTTGAGGGTTAACGTTCATGATCTGCAAATATAGGTAGGAGACGATGTCCGTAAAAAACGTGGTTAGCGTAAGACTGGCAAAGACGGAGCGCATTTTTTTGACACCGATGTCAAAGCCGCCGTAAACAATGGATAGGATCAGCATGCACGCCGCGAAGGTAGCCATGGTTGTGGCGGCGGTACGGCTTAGGTTGAGCAGCTGGGGATTATTAATGGAAAGAAGACCAAAGAAAGAAATAAAAAGGAAAAAATAGAGAAAAGATTGAAAAGCAAGTTTCATCAACTGCGTTGAATAAAACCGTTTATCGCGCATAAAATGCCTCCAAGACCATTGATATTCGCAAAAGAAAATGACGCAAATATCCACCTTACGTTCATAGCATAGCACGCCGAAACCCGTGTGTCAACTCTAAGAGGAGGCTGATCGGGTGACTTTTGTTCGATTGACAAAGCCCTAGGAGTAGCATAAACTGCATACGATAACGGAGCGAATTTGTTTTGCTTACCGGAAGAAATACAAAGGCGGAGAAATGGATGACGATTGCAGTTTGCCTGATTGTCTGCGTACTGAGCACCATGCTGGGAGCCATCAGCGGGATTGGCGGGGGCGTGCTTATCAAGCCCATGCTGGATCTAACGATTCCTGATTTGGGCATGCCGGTGATCAGTCTGCTATCCTCCTGCGCAGTTCTGTCCATGTCGCTTTTCAGCGTAGGAAAGAATTATTTACAAAAAAATCCGCAGGTATTAAAGCTGAACGTGGGCATTCCGCTGGCGATTGGCAGTACCGTAGGCGGCGTTTTGGGCAAGCTCCTTTTTAATGAAATATCAAAGGCGTTAGCAGCGGACGTGCTGGTTAAAAGCGTACAGAACGGACTGCTTTTTCTGCTAATGTCTATTGTGCTGATCAATGCTTTGCGTAAGAACGATGAAAAAGCGCTGCGCGAGCGTCCGGCGGGGATGGGATTGACCGTTGGGCTGGTGCTGGGTCTGCTGTCTGCTTTTTTGGGCATTGGGGGCGGGCCGCTCAATATGCTGGCTTTGACAGGCATCTATTGTATGCTTCATAAAGAAGCGGCGCTGTATTCTCTGTTCATTATCATTTTTTCCCAAACGGCAGGGATTGCTACCGCGTTGATTTCCGGCGGCAGCTTGCCTGCGTTTCCTCTCCTAATGACGGCGTGCCTGTCTGGAATCCTCGGCGGTATGATCGGACGCTCGCTTTCCAAGCGCATGAGTAATCAAGCCGTAAAGACGCTCTATAATGTTGCGATTGCTTTCATACTCGCGCTTTGCGCCTTCAATATCATCTCGGCACTGGGGCTGGCTTAGAGGCGAATCTGCGCTGGTTAAGGGTAAAAAAATAAAAACGGTTGACAATATAGGAGAAAACCGTTACAATATCCCATGTCTGGTAGCACGGTCAATGCGGACATGCGGGTGTAACTCAATGGTAGAGTTCCAGCTTCCCAAGCTGGCTACGTGGGTTCGATTCCCATCACCCGCTCCAACCGCATGAAACCAACCGGATAACATAATAGTACTGTGTGAAACGAATAGGAGGTCGAATTTTCATGGCTAAGGCGCATTTTGAACGAAACAAGCCGCACGTTAACATCGGCACTATCGGTCACGTTGACCACGGCAAGACCACTTTGACCGCCGCTATCACCATGACGCTGGCTCAGCTGGGCGAAGCGGAAGGCATGAAGTACGAAGACATCGATAAGGCTCCCGAGGAAAAAGCTCGTGGAATTACAATCAACACCGCCCACGTTGAGTATCAGACGGAAGCCCGTCACTACGCTCACGTGGACTGCCCCGGCCATGCCGACTATGTTAAGAACATGATCACCGGCGCTGCGCAGATGGACGGCGCAATCTTGGTTGTGTCCGCTCCCGACGGCCCCATGCCCCAGACCCGCGAGCATATCCTGCTGGCCCGTCAGGTAGGCGTGCCTTACATCGTCGTGTTCATGAACAAGACGGACATGATGGATGACCCCGAGCTGCTGGAGCTGGTCGAAATGGAAATCCGCGAGCTGCTTAGCTCCTACGATTTCCCCGGCGACGATGTGCCGATCATCAAGGGCTCCGCTCTGAAAGCTTTGGAGTATGTGCAAAACGGCGGCACCGACGTCAAGAACGCCCCCGAGTGCGCCTGCATCTTCGAGCTGATGGACGCTGTGGACAGCTATATCCCCGCTCCTGAGCGCGCTACCGACTTGCCCTTCCTGATGCCCGTTGAGGACGTGTTCTCCATCACCGGCCGCGGCACTGTTGCCACTGGTCGTGTTGAGCGCGGTACTGTTAAGATTTCCGACACCGTTGAGTTGGTTGGCTTGATGGAGAAGCCCCGTCAGGTTGTTGTAACCGGCGTGGAAATGTTCCGCAAGCTGCTGGATCAGGCGGAAGCCGGCGACAACGTTGGTCTGTTGCTTCGTGGCGTACAGCGCAACGAAATCGAGCGTGGACAGGTTCTGGCCAAGCCCGGCACCATTCATCCCCACACCCATTTCATGGGTCAGGTGTACGTGCTGACCAAGGAAGAGGGCGGCCGTCATACCCCCTTCTTCAACGGCTATCGTCCCCAGTTCTACTTCCGTACCACCGACGTAACCGGCAATATCAAGCTGCCCGACGGCGTTGAGATGGTTATGCCTGGCGACAACATCGACATGGAGATCACCTTGATCACTCCTATCGCCATCGAGCAGGGCTTGCGCTTCGCTATCCGCGAAGGCGGCCGTACCGTAGGCTCCGGCGTTGTAGCCAAGGTTCTCGAATAGCAGGGGCTGTGCCCCTGCACCCCGGACTGCCCGCCTTGGCGGGCAGGGCTTGGGGGATAGCTGCAAGGGGGTGTCCCACGATACCGCCGCGCGGCGAAGGGCCGCTTGGCTCGCGCTTTGGCTGGGTTGGCTAACAAGATGCATAAAAAAGGGCTATGTTTACATTTGTAAACATAGCTTTTTTTATGCGTCTTCCAGCGGTGAACGCTGGCGCGAGGGTTTGTGCTCGTCTCCGGGATAGATATAGCTGATCTCCATAAATTCAAAGGGAACCGGCTCTAAAAAATGATCCGGTAAAAAACGCGTCAATGCATAAGCGTCCCAGTCGCTTTGGTGGCGGGGCAGCCACATGGGTTGGCTCAAATCCAAAGTGGGAAGCGCACGGCGCAGCGCATCTTGCGGGTCATCCCGGGTGCAGGGGGTCATGATGCTCTTGGCCATGCGGTGCTTCTTCATCAGGCGTATCCATAGCCGGCCTTGGCTTTCTTCCTTTTTCGTGCCGCATACCTCCTTTTATGGCAATTATACACGTTTCGACAAGCTGTGGCAAGTCCGCGTTGATGCGTTGGAAAACTCCTTTTGCTTGACCTAGCGCGATTTTGCGATATAATGAGGTAGAATTGAGAAGATTGTCGGCTTTTGCCGAATCAAGAAGGAGCGTCTTTATGCCTGCCGCTACCGCCTATCGCCGTGCCCCATTGGTAAACCCCGCTTATGTTTCGCTGTCCGATACCGCCGTTCATACGGAGGGATTGCAGGAGGAGCTGATAAAGCGAGCGCTTTCTATGGTGGATGTCGCCCATATGTCCTCGTTAGACGCCGTGCTGGCTACCCGCTTGGGCGGCTATGCCGAGCTGCCCCCTATGCCTGATGTGGAAGCCGCTGCTTCCTTTTTACCGAAAGAGCCGGGTCGTTTTATTACGATCCTAAAAAGCGCCTCCATGCTGGCGGCGATGAGCAAAGACCGCGAGGGTATGCTTCGCGTGCTGGGCGGCATGAGAGCGTTTTTGGATGCCCTGCCAACCGTAACGGAGGAAAAGCTGTTCTGGTGCGGTGCTGACGCGCTAAGGCTGACGTTGGATTTGTACCGTCGCACGGGTCAGCCGTTTTTGCTCAATGTGTTAGAAACCTTGCGTTCTCAATTACCCGACGTCTCTGGGCTAATGCATACCTTTCCGTTCCAACGGGAGTATCGGCAGGGAAGCCACGGAAGCACTGAGGACGAAAAGCTGTATTATCAGCGTATGGAGCGCTTTGCCATGGGGCGCGGAGCAGCGGACGCGCTGGCTATGACCGCGTTGCTGGCTCAGTACAGCGGATCCGGTCGGGACGCAGCCGCACCAGCGGCTGGTTTAGCCGCCCTCAGTCGTTTTCATGGAATGCCATCCGGTGCGTTTTCCGCCGACCCCTATCTGGCGGGAAGGGATCCTGCCAGAGCAGTGGAGCTGGACGCGCTCTGCGCCCAGATTGAGGCGCTTTTGGACGCCCTTTGTCTAACGGGAGAGGTGACGTTCGCCGAAAGGCTGGAAAGCCTGATGGTCAATTCGTTGCCGGACATGCTGCTGCCCATGGGCGTACGTTCCCTCCAGCCGGCAAATCGGCTAGCGAATGATGAGAGCTGCCAAACCCACAAGCCTGATCGAGACGAGATGACGGCTTTGTTGCGAGCGCTTTATGCGCTGCGCCGGGGTGCATGGATGACCAAGGATGATAATACCATCGCGTGGCTTTTGCCGGTTGACGGCGGCTGCTTGACGCGAATGAACGGCGTGCCCGTGCGTTTGACCGCCAAGTCCAGTGGATTGACCCAGCGGGAGGTGGAAATCCGCGTGGAGTGCAAGCAGGCGGTCAGCTTTGCTTTGCAGCTGCGCATTCCCTCTTACGCCGATGCTGCCTCCGTTAGCGTCAACGGCGCAAAGGCGCTGGCAGTACCCCAAGGAGAGCTTTATGTTGTAAACCGCACGTTCCAAAATGGAGATGTGGTAACGCTACATATCAGCCAAGGCCCAAGGCTGGAAGCAGGGTTCCGGGGTAGTATGTCCGTATTTTTTGGCGGCACGTTGATGGCGCTGGCTCTCCCCGAGCCGTCCATGGCATGGCGTTACGCCTTGGTTACCGGTATGCCCCTCACCTTTGTGGAGGACGATGGACATCCGGACGTATTGCTGGCAGCGTGCGAAGCACAAGCGTGGCAGGAAAAAGCAGGCTTTATTTTACCGCCGCCTCAGGCCGTTCCCATGGGTCCCGCCTATGAGCTGACACTGATTCCCTATGCGGGAACCGAGGGCCGAATCACTGCCTTCCCCTGCGCAAGGGCATGAATGGGATGAAAGCGGACTTCATTCCCGTTTTATCATTAGCCCCCATGGCTGGAATGACCGATTGGCCGATGCGGGTGCTGTGCTACCGCATGGGTGCGGAATATGCTTGCAGCGAAATGGTCAGCGCCGTCGGTTTCATGTGCGCCAAGCCCGACAATCTGGTTTATCGTCAGCTGCTCAAGGTTCATCAGGAGGAAACCGCCACCGCCTGCCAGCTTTTTGGAAAGGATCCCACGGTAATGGGGGAAGCAGCTCAACGCATCACGGAGCTGGGGCGCTTCGCTTCCCTTGATATCAATATGGGCTGTCCGGCTCGAAAGGTGGTTTCCATTGGCGAAGGCAGCGCACTGCTGCTTAACCCAGAACAGGCTTATCGGGTGATGGAAGCGGTGAAGCGAAACACAACCTTGCCGGTAACAATCAAAACAAGGCTTGGCTTTGACGGGGACAGCATGAATGCGACGCTGTTAGGGGAAGCGGCGCAAAGCCTTGGTTTCCAATGGATGGCCCTTCACGGCCGTACTCGGCAGCAGCAATATGCCGGCCATGCGGATTATGAAGCGATTGCCAGTGTACGGCAGCGGCTGTCCATCCCTGTAATTGCCAACGGAGATGTATTTGAACCGGAGGACGCTCCCCGGATTTTGAAGGAAACGGGATGCAGCGGGCTGATGATCGGGCGCGGAGCCATGGGTAACCCTTGGCTATTCCGCGGGGCAAGGCAGTGCCTCCGCGGCGAAGCCGTCACCCCCGTTTCCCTAGAAGAACGAATCGCAGTTGCGCGGCTTCATATGGAGTGGATGACAGAGTATAAGGGGGAGCGCTTGGGCGTATTGGAAATGCGAAAGCATATCGGGCACTATATCAGCGGAATACGCGGCGCGGGTGCTCTACGAAGAGAAATGAACGCCGCCAAAACCAAGCAGGAGATGGACGATCTGCTGGAACGGCTGCTGGACGACAAGGAGGAACTGGAATGATAAAAGTTGCTACAAGATTATGTGCTTTTGTGCTCATGCTCTGCCTGCTGGGCGGTGCGGCTATGGCCGACACATTATCACTCGACCGTGTTTTATCGGAGTATTTCGATATCAACGATGACGTTCGCATGTCCATAAGCTTCGAGTTTCAGAATTTGCCCCCCTTTGGCGACGATATGCTGGGCATGATCAACGGAGTGATGAAGCATGTGGCGATGAATGCCGAAATCGTCGGCGGCGATACCGCGCTCGGCCTTGCCGTAGATGGGCTTTCGTTGGCAGAGATACAGGAAAAAGAGGAAAACGGCCGTTACAGCATGACGACGTCCCTTTTGCCAAACCGTATTCTGACAGGCTCTCAAAGCCCGTTGGACGTCCTTTTTGCCGATCAGGAGGAGACGGAGAAATCCTTTGATCTGCCAAAGGCGGTTGCCGAGGCGGAGAAATGCTACCAGAAGCTTACGGACGCTATTGAGCCTTACGCGGAAGCGAAAAAGGCAAACTATAAAATCACAAACATCGGCTACGCCAAATGGGTTCAACTTGCGCGGCTGACCGAGGAACAAAGCGCCGCCTTACTGCCCGCCATGATTGACCTGTTGAGCTGCGGTATGGACGACGGATTCCGTCAATCCTTACAGCAGATGACCTGCAAAAACGGTTTTACCATAGCGCTGTACCAGACCAAAGAAATGGGCGATGATTTGGCGGTGTACATGAAGGGCAGCGTATCCTTGGGAGAAAATGATACGCGCACCTTATCCTATCTATGGGCGTTTACCCGCACGGAAACCGGTAATAAGGACAGTTATAAGCTGGAGCTGATCCGCTCCAAAGCTCCCGCTGAGCGGCGAGTGGTGGAGGGAAGCCTGACGGCTACAAACGAGAAGGAAAAGCTTTCCGTCACACAAAAAAGCACCGCAACTTTTAAGGATGCTGAGGGAACCGTCGCTGTGACGGAGAAGCATAGCTTGAAGGGTCAAACAGGCAGCAGTGAGACAACCCTGACGGGCACAATCAGCACGGAGGTAAAGACCACCGTGGACGGCAGCAGCGAAACAGTGACAACGGAGCTGGAGCCGGAGCTGACCCTTACCTCAGCGGAGGGAAGCGGCGTCCTAAGCGGAACGGTTGGCATGGTGAAGAAGCTAGGGAAAAAAGAGCAGCTTCGAATGACTGTACGCTTTGACAAAGACCCGGCGACGGCTTTGAGCGCCGCTGCGGCAGAGGGAACATTGTATGCGGTGGCTGACAACGCGGGAAGCGACGAGGTGACCATTACCATCGGCGGCAGCAGCTTGGCGCAAAATTTGGACGAGGTTGAGCTGACGACAACCAAGCCTGATGCAACCGTCCAGCCCGCCGCCACAAATGTTGGAGAAGCGCCGGTTGGTATGACGACCTACACCGTCCCTAAAGAAGTACAAACCGTTGATTTGGATACGGCGGACGAAGCGGTTCGTCAAGCCTTGAGGGAGGAAATGGCCCAGTATGGGGCGGGCTATTTGCTAAAGGCGTTGGTGGCGCTACCGGACGAGGATGGCGCGCTGCTTAAGGATAATATGACGGATGAGGATTTCGCGACCTTTATGAACAGGGTGAGCGGATTATAATCAGGAGGGTTGGTCCATGAAAAAGCTTCTTTGTACGGCTCTTGCGGCAGCGCTTCTGCTTTGCGGTCTTCCCGCCGCCAATGCATCCGAGACTTCGATGGATTATACGGTAGCCGAAAAATTAGAAAAGCAAATTCAGGCTGGTAGCGGATTTAGCGGTACCATGCAGCTGGAAATCTCCGCTCCGGAGGGGACGCAGACCCTCACCACCCTTAAGCCGTTAAACGTGCAATGGGATTATATTTATGTTCGGCCTAACGGTACGGTGGAGGAAGAGCAGCGAGTGGATCTTGGGCTGATGGACGGCGAAACGGCGTTGACCAACGCCCATATTCAGCTAAAAAGCGGAGCCGTCAGCGTACAAGCAGATCTTTTGGGGGACCAATGGTATCGTCTGGTTCCATCCGAGCTTTCATCCGGCACGGCGGAGCAAGCCTCCGACTCGTCCGTCGCTGGATGGATTAGCGCGACGCTGGGAACGGCGCTTGCCCAAACCGGCGTGCCCGCCTTGCTGGAAGCGATGATCCCCGCATTGTTAAGCGGAGGAGATCAAAGCGTGGATCTGTCCGCGCTGATGGACACCTATTTAACCCGTATGGATCTATGGATCGTGGGCTATCGCCAAAGCACGGAGATCGGCAAGCTAGAGGACGGCACGGCTACCATGGAGCTTGGCTACTCTATTTCACCCGCGAATATTAAGGCGCAGCTAAAGCAGATGCTGCTGGATCTCTTAGCAGACGAGAACGCGATCGCTCAGCTGAACAGCTATTTTGGAGAAACCAACGCTTCTGCGCTTTTTAACCCACAACTACAGCCATATTATTTTGCCGCTATCGATCAGCTGCCGTTGGCGGAGGACTTAACCATCGTCCGCACGGTAAGCCTGAAAGGCGATACCTTGGCGTTGCATTTAGCGTTACCGTTTTACGATGCAAAAGGCGGCAGCTCCACACTGCGCTATGACCGCTTGCGGGGCGAGGGGGATTTGCCGGATGACAACACCATTACGCTGGAGACGGAGAAGCAGGTGCTGAAGCTGGCCTATTTGGAATATAGCAGCATGACGGATGTAACGGTGCTGCAAGGCGTTTTTTCCAGTGAGCCTAACGATGGTACTTTTGTGGTGTCGGACGAGCAGGCAAACGATCCGCAAACCGAGAAATCGTTGGCAGTGGCTTTTACCCTGCGGCAGCAGAACGATAGCGGCAAGGACGACGAGGGCCGCGACACCTATCGTTGTCAATATCAGTTAAACGTATCCCCTGATCCTGATCGGGATCAGACGCAGATCGTAGCGTTTGAGGATATGGACATAGCGCTGGATTTGCTTTTCTCCTCCCAGACGTTGAAAACCGCTTCCACCGAAATGGATATGAAGCTGACCCTGAGCGGGGAAAAAAGACTCCAAACCATTGTGCTTACGGCTAATGGAAAAACCCGCAAGCAATGGACTCCTACAGAGATACCGGCGCAGCAGCAGGAGATCGCCGCCATGACGACGGCAGAGGTAAACGCACTGTTGAGCGCTTCGGCTTTGAAGGCCAGCGCGCTGCTCCTTCCCTATTTTGACCTTGGCGCTGCGGTAGCCGAAGCGACTGCCGAACCGACGCAGGAGGCTACGGTTTTCCCCGTCACCACTATCGATAACGGGGAAAGCGGGAACGAGTAAAGCCTTTTCACATTACGCCGCGAAACCCCTTACCGATAATTTCCGTGGTGTTGGTAATAAGGATGAAGCTGGTCGGATCAATATTTTTTGCATATAGTCGCAGTTGAATGGCTTGGGCGCGGTTGACCACTGTGAGAATGACGGTTTTGTTCTCATGAGTGAACGCGCCCTCGCCATTTATTTCTGTCGCGCCACGATGCAGCTGACCCACAATAAATTGGACAATTTCATCCGGCTTTGAGGTGATGATTTGGAAGCATTTGTGCACCTTGATGTTTTCAAGCACCATATCCACAATGACGGATTTCAGCGCTAGTCCCAGCATGCTGAACAGGCCGGTTTCAAAGCCAAAGGCTATGCAGGCAATAACGGTAATGGAAAAATCAACCATGAGCAAGCAATTACCGATATTAATGTTCGTTTTCTTTTTCAGTATCATTGCAACGATGTCCGTGCCGCCGCTGGAGGCCTGCATGTTAAACATAATCGCGCTGCCAATGGCGGGAAAGGCGACGGCAAAGACCAGCTCCAAAAGGGGCTGGGTGGTTAAGGGCGCATCCATGGGGCAGATGTATTCCAATCCCCAGATCACGCCGGACATCAACAGGCTTACATAAGCCGTGCGTATGCCAAAGGAGCGGCCAAAGATCAGGAAGCCCAGTATTAGCAGGAGCTGATTGATGATAAACACAAACGCGCCGGCAGAGAGGTTGGGGACGTAATGACCAAGGATGATGGAGATACCGCTGACGCCGCCGGTGGAAAAGTTATTGGGAAATTTAAAGAAGTAAATACCGATGCACATCAGCAGCGTAGCGATGGTCAGCATGCCGTAATCCTTAAGGATTTGCGCCGTCGTTTGCTTGGTTTCGCTCATGGGGTCTGTCATTCCTTTCAGGCTTTTCATTCGCACTGTTTGATTTGTGTGTTAAAACCTGTTGTTTCACTTGCGATGATTTGTGCTATGATAGAATATGCACATTGCATTTTATGGGAGGTTTTTGGTTATGTCGCCATTATTACTGGCATTTCTCGGTACCATGTTTACCTTTTTTGGCACCGCGCTAGGCGCTGCTATGGTTTTCCTATTTCGTAAGGAAATCCCCGAAACGTCGCAGCGGATCTTTTTGGGGTTTGCGGCGGGGATTATGATTGCAGCGTCCGTATGGTCGCTGCTGTTGCCGTCCATGGATATGGCGGCGGAGCAGGGCGTGCTGAAATGGATTCCCGCCGCAGGCGGATTCGTCATTGGAACAGTGTTCCTTTTACTCTTGGATCGTTTGATGCCTCACCTGCATCCCGGCAGCAACCAACCCGAGGGTGTCAAAAGCTCCTTTGCCAGAACGACGATGCTGGTCTTGGCTGTGACGCTTCATAACATCCCCGAAGGCTTAGCGGTAGGTTTAGCTTTTGGTCTGGCAGGAGGAAGCAGCGCCATGACCCTTTCGGGGGCTATGGCTTTATCGCTGGGTATGGCGCTGCAAAATTTTCCTGAGGGCGCAGCCATATCGCTGCCTTTGAAAAAAGAGGGCTGCAGCAATTTGAAAAGCTTCGTTTACGGAGCGTTAAGCGGTATCGTGGAGCCCATTGCCGGGGTGCTGGGCGTGCTGATTGCGGGCAGCGTGACCGCTATTATGCCGTGGATGCTCTCCTTTGCCGCAGGGGCCATGATTTATGTGGTCGTGGAGGAGCTGATCCCGGAGGCTAATCTGGGAGAGCATAGCCATGCGGGCACTTTGAGCGTGATGGCTGGTTTCCTACTGATGATGGTACTGGACGTAGCGCTGGGCTAAGGCGATTAAAGCGAAAACTCCACCCGTACCGCCCGGCCGATAAAGCTTACGTCGGGCAGCGCGAGGGTTTCGCCCGCATATTCCCGGTCATAGCTTTGTAAGAGCACGTTCATGGCGTCCAGCTTTTTGACCTTGCGCAGGCAGCGATGGCCGGCATATTCCACCAGCATGATGGTTCCGTCGATGGGGCTGTTGGAGGGGACGATCAGGCACTGATCCTCCCGCATGATGCGAAAGCCGCGCATGCTGTCGTCCGGCGCAGAAAGATAAAATACCTTATCCGGTGCGGCACCCTCAATGCGACCGTCCAGAATGGGCAGTAAGTGGTGATCGACTTCCTTCATGACTACGTTATATACAGGCACCCGACGCAGCACGCTGGTTAGCGCGTCCAGCCATACGCCGCCGGAGACGCTTTTGTCCTCGGTTTCATAGACCTTCTCCGTCTCCGGGGCATGCTTGCGCACAGGGGCGGCTTCAGGGGCGGGCTTAGGGGAAGCTGTCTGCAAATCCACGGTAGCTGCGATGTCGTCCAAGGTGAAGCCCGCCTCGTTATGCTCCTGTAAACCCATTTTTTTGAGGATGCGGCGCGCTTGATCATCAGCGATAATGCGGGTTCCCGCTTCCACGTCCTTGAGGTACCCCTCGCTGACGCCGCCCAGCTTGGCTACCTGCTTTAGCGTCATATTACGGCGCATGCGCTCGGTTCGTAACAAATCTCCCAATCGGCTCATAATGGATACGCTCCTTATTTGTAAAATCAATCGTTCAAGGGCCATAAACCAACAATGATTATACCCCGGATTGACCGTTTGGGCAATATTTTTGACCATTTCCGCTACATCTGCCCGCCGCTTGTATTAAGTGTCCTTTCAGTGTATAATAAACTGTTATGATTTAGCTATTTCGTCAAGGCAGAGAAGGAGGAAGCGAATGAGAAAACGGCAAGGAGGCAAGCTCCGACTTTTTTGCATGGCGCTGACCATAGCCCTGCTTTTTAGCGTAGTATTGCCCTGCATACCGTTTAACAGCCTTCCCACAGCCATAGCCGAGGATGCGGGGGAAACGGTAACCACCTATGTGGCTCCGAAGCTGCCCAGCGATGCTGACCCCTACGACCCGGAGCACCCGGAGGAGCTAAGCGAGGAGCAGCTATATGCCAAATCCGCTATTTTAATCGAGGCTACCACCGGCGAGGTTATTTTTGAAAAAAACGCCGATAACGCGATGTACCCCGCCTCTACAACCAAGATACTGACCACGCTGCTCGGCATTATGATGGGCGACCTGAACCAGCAGGTTACCATGAGCGAATCGGCCCATACCGTGGAAGCCGGCAGCGCCACCACAGGGCTTGAAGTAGGGGAAACCATCAACTTCTTGGATTTATTGTATGCCACGATGATCAAATCAGGTAACGACGGCGCAAACCTGATTGCGGAAACCATCAGCGGCAGCTATGAGGGCTTTGCAGAGCTGATGAATCAGGCGGCGGCGATGTACGGCTGCACCAACACACATTTTTCCAATCCCAGCGGTCTATTTGACGAAAATCACTATACCACCGCCCGCGACATGGCAAAAATTGCACAGGCGGCGATGGAAAACGAAACCTTCCGTAAGATTGCCGGAACCTTTTCCTACTCGTTACCTCGCAGCAATCTGCGCCGTGCTACCGTGGTTATGGGCACCAGCAGCAACTGGATGAACCAAAGCCAGGAGGATACGGAGAAAAGCCCCAGCACCTATTATCCCTATGCCATCGGTATCAAGACCGGCTTTATTGACAGAGCCGGATACTGTTATGTAGGCGCGGCGGAAAAGGACGGTGTGGAGCTGATTTCCGTAGTGCTCTACACCAGCAAGGACGGCCGCTGGCTGGACAGTAAAAAGCTGATGGAGTACGGCTTTTCTCAGTTTGTCAGCATGACGCCCGACGAGCTTTACAGCGAAAATCCCATTGTGCTGGAAACCTCCGGCTTTTCCCTTGACGATGCGGATATGGGACGGCTGACCTTGAACGCGGTTCCCGCCGACGGCGCGCGCACGGTGCATATTGTGGCTACCAAGGCTGAACTGGAGGCCATGGCTCGTAACCTGCGCCAGACCATGCTGGTGGAATATAGCCGGGATTTTTCAGCCCCGATTCAAAAGGGCGAGGTCATGGGCACCATGACCTATTTCCCCGCCGACGGCGGTAGCGCCGTGGTATACAATCTAGAGGCTGGGCGAACCATTGAACGCCGAGAAAACGCGCCGCTGACGCTGGACGAAATAGAGGCGGCTGTACAGGCAGACCCCAATCCGTTGCCGCCGCTTTCCGTGGAAATGGTGCTGATGGTTGTGCTGCCTATCGGCGCTGTGTTCTTGGTGATCCGGCTATTGATGCGGCTGTTCCGCAGAACAGGCCGGCATAAGAAGGGGCGCGTACCCAAACCCAAGAACCGTTTTTTCCGATAAAAACGGTGGCGACAAAACCAATGCCATGACAAACGAAGGAGAGGGCGTATGATCGCGCAGGTCATTGTGGACGTGGTGCATACCAATGTGGATAAGCCCTTTTCCTATTTAGTACCCGACGGAATGAAACTGGCGCTTGGCTCCAGAGTACGGGTACCGCTGGGTAAGCGAAAGGTGGATGGATTGGTAACCGGGCTGCTTACGGACGACCAGCTGCCCACGGAGGTGCCCATTCATAAGCTGCGGCCTATTGACAGTGTTTTAGAGGACTATCCGGCTTTGCTGCCGCCCCTGATTCTGTTAGCGGAGCAGATGGCGCAGGAAAACCATTGCCCCTTGAGCGAGACCTTGCGTCTGATGCTCCCCGCCGCTATGCGTACAGGGCGCATCAAGCAAAAGCAGGAGCTGTACGTCAAGCTTTCGCAGGTCGATGGAGAAGCGGAGGCGGCAAAGCTAAAGCGCGCGCCCAAACGCGCCACTCTTCTTCGGCTGCTGAAGGATGGCGAGGCCCGTAGCGTGAGCGAGCTTGCGCAGCTGGTGTCCAATCCGAGGGAAAGCCTTAAAGCGTTGGAGGAAGCGGGGCTGGTTACAGTAGAGGAACGGGAGGTATTCCGTTCCCCCTACGACCAAGAGGACGAAAAGCGGAGCGAAGCGCCGCCGCTTACCGCGGATCAGCGGGAAGCGCTGCAAAGCATGCTTCCGTCCTTAACGCAGGGCAATGGAGCGTTCTTGCTCCACGGCGTTACCGGCAGCGGCAAAACAGAGGTTTACCTTGCTATGGTCAAGCAGGTCTTGCAGCAGGGCAAGGGCGCGATTGTGTTGGTGCCGGAAATAGCGCTGACCCCGCAGATGGTGCGTTGGTTTCGCAATCGCTTCGGGCACTCTACAGCGGTGCTTCATAGCCGCTTGACGGACGGCCAGCGGTTTGATGAATGGCGGCGCATCCGCTTGGGAGACGCAAGGGTTGTGGTTGGCGCACGCTCGGCGATCTTTGCACCGGTGGAGCGGCTGGGGCTGATCGTTGTTGACGAGGAGCACGAGCAAACCTACCTGAGCGACAAGCATCCACGCTACGACGCGCGACGGGTAGCAAAGCGGCGCTGTGAAAACGAGGGGGCGACGCTGGTCCTAAGCAGCGCTACGCCCAGCATTCTTTCCTTTGCCATGGCGAGGCGCGGGGATTATACGCTGGTGGAGATGCCTAATCGGGTTAACGAGCGCCCACTGCCAGAGGTAACGGTGGTGGATATGCGCGTGGAGCTGGAAGCGGGTAATCGTTCCATTTTCAGCACGCTGCTTGCCCAAAAGCTGGGCGAGTGCATAAGCCGAGGGGAGCAGGCGATGCTCTTCCTAAACCGTCGGGGCTTCAGCACCTTCGTTAGCTGCCGCAGCTGCGGCTATGTGGTTAAATGCGATCAATGTGACCTAAGCATGACGCTGCAGCGCTCCGGCCCAGATGATCCGGGGGAGCTGCGATGCCACATGTGCGGCGCCGTCCGCAAGCCGCCGGACGTTTGCCCGGAATGCGGCAGTAAATACATCCGTTATTTTGGCAGCGGAACCCAGCGGGTAGAGGAGGAAATGCATAAGCTTTTTTCTCAGGTGAAAACCGTGCGCATGGACATCGACACCACCAAGGGCAGGGACGCTCACGCCAAGCTGCTGGACGAGTTCGGCTCCGGCAGGGCGCAGGTGCTCATCGGCACCCAAATGATTGCCAAGGGGCTGGATTTTCCCAAGGTGACGCTGGTGGGGGTGGTGGCGGCGGACATGACGCTGAACCTGCCGGATTACCGTGCGCCGGAGCGCACCTTCCAGCTAATTACCCAAGTGGCGGGGCGCGCCGGGCGTGCGGATCGGCCCGGTCAGGTGGTGGTGCAGACCTATAAGCCGGATAATCCCTGCATTCTGGCTGCCGCCCATCAAGATTATCGCGCCTTTTTCGAGCTGGAATTTGCCCGCAGGCGGACGGGGCTGTATCCTCCCTTTACGCTGCTAGCAAGGCTTTTGGTGGAATGCCCGGACGAGGCTGGCGCGAAGGAAATGGCGGATCGGCTGTATGAGATTATGCAGACCTATTTATTAAGCCATGCACCGCAGAAACGCAGGGTATTGATGATCCGGGCGGATGAAGCGCCGGTGAAACGCATCCGGGGACAATACCGCTATCATGTGTTGCTTAAGCTGTTTGATCACCCAGACGCTAGCCCGATTCTGCGGCAGATGGCAGAATTGACCGCCTTGGGCGACGAACGCTGCCATATATACTGCGAGGTCAACCCCGCGACGATGATGTAGGAGGAATTGCAAATGGCAACAAGAAGAATTGTGGAAATTGGCGACGAAAAGCTGCGTAAGCATGCCAAGACGGTAGAAAAATTCGATTGGCGGCTGAAAATGCTGCTCAACGATATGGCCGACACCATGTACAAAGCCAATGGCGTAGGCTTAGCCGCCCCGCAGGTGGGAATCCTTCGCCGGGCTGTGGTGGTGGATGTGGGCGACGGGCTATTTAAGCTGGTGAACCCTACCATTGTGCGCTCTGAGGGCGAGCAGTGCGGCCCTGAGGGCTGCCTGAGCGTGCCGGGCCGTTCCGGCATGGTCAGCCGCCCCAACCTGGTGGTGGTGCACGCCCAGAACGAGGAGGGAAAGGAAATCGAAATTACCGGGGAGGAATTCTTTGCCCGGGCGCTGTGCCATGAGCTGGATCATCTGGATGGCGTTTTGTATGTGGATAAAATGGAAAGAGAAATCTTTGACGACGACGAGGAGAAGGGGGACGAGGAATGAGAGTTGTCTTTATGGGCACGCCTGCGTTCTCCGTACCGACGCTGGAAGCGCTAATCGCCGCGGGGCATGAGGTGGCAGGCGTATTTACCCAGCCGGATAAACCGAAGGGGCGGGGCGGAAAGGTGCAGATGAGCCCCGTGAAGGAATGCGCGATGAAGTACGGCATACCCGTCTTTCAGCCGGTGAAGATGCGTCTGGACGGCTTGGAGCCGCTTCAGGCGCTACAACCAGAAATCTGCGTAACGGCAGCCTTTGGGCAGATTCTTTCTCAGGCGGTGCTGGATGTGCCACCTATGGGGACGGTAAACGTGCACACCTCTTTGCTGCCCCGGCACCGGGGAGCGGCTCCCGTCCAATGGGCAGTTTTGCAGGGAGACAAGCTTTCCGGCGTGACCACCATGTTTAGCGACGCGGGAATCGATACCGGGGATATGCTACTGAGACGAGAGGTGGAAATCGGCCCGGAGGAAACGGCGGGCGAGCTGACGGAACGGTTGTCTTACATCGGCGCGGAGCTGTTGATTGAAACCCTTCGTCATGCGGAGCTTGGCGACTTGGTAAGAACGAAGCAGGACGAAGCCCAAATGACCTACGATCCGAAGATTACCAAGGAAATGGGCGTTCTGGATTTTCACGAAACGACGGAGCAGTGCTTAAATCGGGTACGGGCCATGTCGCCTTGGCCTTGCGCATATGTGGAGCTTGAAACAGGCGCTATCAAGGTTTGGCGCGCTAGGGCGGCTCAAGGGACGGGCTTGCCGGGTAGGATTCTTACCGCTGACAGAAAAAACGGATTGGTTGTCGCTACCGGGGACGGCGCGATGGAGCTATGCGAAATTCAAGCGCCCAACGCCAAAAGGATGGACGCGAAAGTTTATTTACTGGGACACGAAATGGAAGCGGGAAAACCGCTGAATGAGGTTAAATTATGAGCGACGGTAGCAGAAACGATTCTCATCAGAATGGAAACGGAAAACAATATAGCCGTCCGGCGGGTGGCGCATCCCATCGAAGCGAAGGGGCAAAACCCTATGGCAAGCCCGCAGCCGGAGCGCGTTCCTATGGTAAAGCGGGAAGTGGCGAAAAACGGTATGGCCGTCCGGCAGGGGCGAGTCCCGCAAGTCGCGGCGAAGGGGCGAAGCCCTATGGCAAGCCTGCCGCCGGAGCCCGTTCCTATGGCAAGCCTGTAGACGGCGAAAAACGGTATAGCCGTCCGACAGGGGCGAGTACCGCAAGTCGCGGCGAAGGTGCGAAGCCCTATGGCAAGCCCGCCGCCGGTGCGCGTTCCTATGGCAAGCCCGTAGACGGCGAAAAACGGTATAGCCGACCGGCAGGGGCGGGAACTGCAAGCCGTGGCGAAGGAGCAAAGCCCTATGGCAAGCCCGCCGCCGGAGCCCATTCCTATGGCAAGCCTGCAGACGGTGAAAAACGGTATAGCCGTCCGGCAGGGGCGGGAACTGCAAGCCGCAGCGAAGGAGCAAAGCCCTATGGCAAGCCCGCCGCCGGTGCGCGTTCCTATGGTAAGCCTGCAGAC
>JAQUWD010000012.1 GCA_028693055.1 Eubacteriales bacterium
GCGATCATCTGGGTGGGGCTGTGCCAAGTGTTGGGCGTGCCCACTCCGGCATAGACCGTCGGGTTGTAGAAGGGCAGACAGAGGCTGGATACCATCAGACAGACGAGGGCGGATACCGTAACGACCAATTCTGGAAAGCGATTGGCGAAAAGCTTGGAGAAAAGCCGACGCGTCAGCAGAAATTCAAGCGCCTTGCATAGGGCGGTGACAATCGCCGCCGCTACAGGCAGCGGCATCCCTAGCAGAAGGGGAATGGCGACCAGCATATGCCACATGGGATGAGCGCCATGATGAAAAAAACTGGTCAAATCTTGAAAATTTCCCTCGGCTGCCCAGGTAGCATGAATGCTGATGTCGGAGCTAGGACGCAGACAGAGCGCATAGCCCACGCAATAGGTCAGCAGAAATAAGAAGGCGCAGAATAGGGCTGTCAGCCAGTCGAAACGGCGGGTTGCTTTCACTTGCATTTCAGGGCTCCTTTATTGAGTCGCTTCGGCGGTAAAGGGCGATTTCATGATCACGGTAAACCTGCTCGTAGCCGGATAGGGGCAGCTTCAAGGTATCGGTAAGCAGCCAGCGGCTTTTTCCGATGTTATCCTCGGTCAACCAGCCGGACTCCAGTCCAAGCCCCGGCTCTAGGGCGGAGGTCAGCTGCCAGCCGCTCAAATCGGTGCGAACGCTGTTGTCAAAGGGATTGTCTGCCTCGGGATCATAGGAAATGAACCGGGAGACCGTTTCATATCGTTCTTCAATCGCCGGGGGGGTAAAGCGTTCCGTATCGGCAAAGGAGCCAACCGGCGCAGTTTGGTAAAGAGGGATGAGCATGCATAGGGAAGCGGCTAAAATGGTTAAGGGCACGCCCCGATGCCCACGGCAGCACAGATAGACCGGCGTGAGCCAAAGTACGGGCGCAAGAATGCGAAAATCCGACCAGTCGTTGGTTTCGTATAGCACCATAATGATGCAAAGCTCGGCGGTCAGCCAAAGAAAACAGCCCATCATTTCTGGATGATATCTAGCATAGAGGGTAAGCTTTCCCTCTTTTTTGCCAAAGCGCACAAAGGCGCTGATGAGGCAGAGCACCGCCGTAAACAGGTAGACCGCGCGGAAGGCTTGCTGTACCGCATCGATCCGATAATAGGTGATGTAGTCGATAAAGTTGGATTTCGTGTGGCTTAAGGTCATGGCTGTGGCAAGGTCGAAGCTGCCAGCGTGGAGCAGGTTATACAGGAAGCCCTGCTGATACGGGGCGGTAAAGGCAGTGGACAGACAATAGCAGCCAAAGGCGAGCGCCAGCAGTCCCAGAGCGCTGAACACCGTTTTCTTACTCATCCGCGAGCCGCCGTAAAGCCAAGCGGCAGGGAAAAACAACAGGAAAAAGGTAATGCGGTAGAAGCTGGCAAAGCATACGGTCAGCAGGCAGAGTAGCAGCATCCACGGGCAATGAGTGCGATGATATTTGAGTAGAAATGCAATGTAGAGAAGCACCATTGCATAGTCGAAAAGCTCGGTCATGGAGGTGAAGGCATACAGGATGACCGGCGTATAGGTGAGGAAAAATGCGGTAATGACCAAGGAAACGACGGGCTTTGGTTTGTTCAAGGCGCAAAAAACCAAAGCGCCGAGGGAAATCCACGTAGCATTACAGAGTAAAAGGCTGGAGGGGGTAAGGCCGAAAAGCTTCACAAACCAGCCATAGAGGAGGATGGGGGCAAGGCCGTATACGCCTTGGCTGCCCACGTTGGGTGTAACCTCAAAAAAACCGCTGTACCCGCCGGACAGGCCTACGGCGTTCCAATTGGACACGCTTTGCCAGCAGCCCAGCTCGTTAGACCATACGGGATAGGCAGAAAAAGCGTTTTTGCCCATCAGGAGCGACAGCGCGCCCAGCAGCAGAAACGGTGAAAAAATCATCAATGCCCAAGAGAGCAGCGTTTGGGTGCGCTCCTTTGGCTTAAGGGAAATCAGCGAATCAAGCATGCGATGATACCTGCCTTTACCGTCTTATGTGCCGGTGAAAACCAACGCCTGTTAGTATACCATTTGAGAGGAACGGGCGCAAGTCGACGACCGAAAGCGGAGCCCATCGTCGGTTGACGTTCAATGAAGAGTGACTACCATTTTTTTCTTCCATTTCTTTCTTCCTATCATCCCGCTCTTGAAAGCTTGGGCATACTATGGTAGAATGCCAATATGCGAACTGACTTTCGCATTGGTAAGTCGAATTTTTTCTAACGAGGTGGAATTCTTGCAGGACAAGCTGATTGTGCGCGGCGCGCGTGAACATAACCTGAAAAATGTTACCATAGAGATTCCCAGAAACAAGCTGGTGGTGTTTACAGGCCTTAGCGGTTCGGGCAAAACCAGTCTTGCTTTCGATACGATTTACGCCGAAGGGCAGCGTCGCTATGTGGAAAGCCTCAGCTCCTATGCCCGTATGTTTTTAGGACAGATGGAAAAGCCCGACGTGGACTCCATCGAGGGGCTGTCTCCCGCCATCTCCATCGACCAAAAAACCACAGGTCGAAATCCCCGTTCCACGGTAGGCACGGTAACGGAGATCTATGATTATCTGCGGCTATTATACGCCCGAATTGGAACGCCTCACTGCCCCAAATGCGGCAAGGAAATCAAGCAGCAAACCGTGGATCAGATGGTGGACCAGATTATGGCCCAGCCCGAGGGGCAGAAAATGCAGGTGCTGGCTCCCGTGGTGCGGGGACGCAAAGGCGAGCACGCAAAGGTGCTGGAAAGCGCCCAGAAGCAGGGCTTTGTCCGGGTGAAAATCGACGGCGAGGTCTACGAGCTGGACGATCTGCCCACGTTGGATAAGAAGCGCAAGCATACCATTGAGATTGTGATCGACCGGCTGATTGTGCGCAACAGCGATCAGTTCCGCAAGCGCCTGGCGGACAGTTTGGAGGCCGCCGCCAAGGAAAGCGGCGGGCTGGTGTTAGTCGACCTATTTGAGAAAGGAACCCTTCTTTTCTCGCAAAACTATGCCTGCCCAGACTGCGGCGTCTCCATCGAGGAGCTTGCGCCCCGGATGTTCAGCTTTAACAGCCCATACGGCGCTTGCCCCCATTGCGACGGACTGGGAACGGTGCTGCGTATCACGCCGGACAGCATTATCCCCAACATGAACCTGAGCTTCAAGCAGGGCGCTTTGCAGGCCATGGCTTGGAATGTGGCGGATGAGGGCAGCATGGCTCATACCTTCTTTTCGGCTTTGGCAAAGCAGTACCATTTCGATTTGGCAACGCCGGTGAACAAGCTGCCCAAAGAAGCGCTGGACATTCTGTTGTATGGGAACAAGGAGAAAATTACGGTCACCTATCAGGGCGCTCATGGGGAAAGCACCTATACCACCGATTATGAGGGCGTGATTCCCTCCTTGGAGCGCCGCTACCGGGAAACCACCAGCGAGGGCATGAAGGCCGCCTATGAGGAGTACATGGCCGCAGATTTCTGCGACGTTTGTCAGGGCCGCCGCTTAAAGCCGGAGGTGCTGGCGGTAACGGTTGGCGGGCTCAACATCAGCGAGCTTTGCGAGTTAAGCGTTACCAAGGCGCGGGCATTTTTTCAGCAATTGAAGCTGTCGGAAAAGCAGCGGATGATCGCCGCCCAAATTTTGAAGGAAATCGACGCGCGTCTCGGCTTTTTGGACAGCGTGGGCTTGAGCTATCTAACGCTTTCCCGGGCGGCGGCAACCCTTTCCGGCGGCGAGGCCCAGCGTATCCGTCTAGCAACCCAAATCGGCTCCAGCCTGATGGGCGTGCTTTATATTCTGGATGAGCCCTCCATCGGTCTCCATCAGCGGGATAACGACAAGCTGCTGAGCACGCTGAAGCGTATGCGGGATCTTGGCAATACGCTGATTGTGGTGGAGCATGACGAGGACACCATGTATGCCGCCGATTGGATTGTGGACGTAGGCCCCGGCGCTGGCATTCATGGCGGCTATATCACCGCCGAGGGCACCATCGACGACATTTTAGCCAATCCCAATTCCCTGACCGGGCAATATTTAAGCGGAAAACGGTTTATCCCCGTACCTCAAACCCGCCGAGAGCCCAAAGGCTTCCTGACGGTTCGGGGCGCGCGGGAAAACAACCTGAAAAATGTGGACGCGGCCTTCCCACTGGGGGTGTTCTGCTGCGTTACAGGGGTTAGCGGCTCAGGTAAATCCAGTCTGGTCAACGAGATTTTGCATAAGCATCTGGCACGGGTGTTGAACCGCGCCAAAACCCATGGGGGAAAGTTCGATTCCATGGAGGGCGTGGAGCAGCTGGACAAGATCATCTGCATCGATCAAAGCCCCATCGGCCGTACGCCGCGCTCCAATCCAGCCACCTATACCGGCATGTTTGACCTGATTCGCAAGATTTTTGCCATGACCCCGGAGGCAAAGGCGAGGGGATATAAGGAAAACCGTTTCTCCTTCAACGTTAAGGGCGGGCGCTGCGAGGCCTGCTCCGGCGACGGCCTACTCAAAATTGAGATGCACTTTTTGCCGGATATCTACGTGCCCTGCGACGTGTGCAAGGGCAGCCGCTACAACCGGGAGACGCTGGATGTGCGCTACAAGGGAAAGAATATTTATGAAGTGCTGGAAATGACCGTGGAGGAAGCGCTGGAGTTTTTTGAAAATCACGAGCCGATACAGCGCAAGCTGCAAACCCTTTACGATGTTGGGCTGAACTACATAAAATTGGGGCAGCCCAGCACCCAGCTTTCCGGCGGCGAAGCCCAACGGATTAAGCTGGCGACGGAGTTGAGCCGTCGCGGTACCGGCCGCACCCTATACCTGCTGGACGAGCCCACCACCGGGCTTCACATGGCGGACGTGGACAAGCTGATCGACGTGCTACAGCGCTTGGTAGAGGCGGGCAATAGCGTACTGGTTATTGAGCACAATCTGGATGTGATTAAGACTGCCGATTACCTGATCGATTTGGGGCCGGAGGGTGGAGATCAGGGAGGAAGCATTGTGTGCGTCGGCACGCCGGAAACGGTGGCAAAATGCAAAAAAAGCTACACCGGGCAGTATCTGGCTCCGATGCTGGAGAAGGATCGCAAACGTCTCGCGGCGAAAGGTAAGTAAGCGGCTTTGCGCTACAGAAGAAGCGGGGAGGATCCAGCATGAACCTTGGATTTTTATACTTTTTCGCCCTTGTGGGCTGGGCGCTGGCGCTGATGGCGTTTTTGCCGCGGCTAAAAGTGGGACATGCGCTGCTTTGCGCCTTATGCGGCATGCTTTTCGTGTCTTATTATGGGGTGATCGCGGCGCAGGTGATGCGGCCTGCGGCGTATTTGCTGCTTTATGGTGGACTGGCGGCGTTGCTGGCGGGAGTGCTGCTGCTGATTCTCAATCGCCGTGGATTGCGGGGCAGAATACCGTCTGTGGGCATGGGCTTGTTTTTGCTATGCGCAGTCGCAGGGATTTTCCTGCTTAGGGACGTGGTGATCAGCGACCATGATTCCCTTTCCTATTGGGCCCGGATCGTCAAGGAGCTGTTTACCTACGAGCGGTTTCCCATTCACGGGGACACCACCATGTACCACACGGATTACATTCCGCTGCTGGCTTCCTTACAGTATTGCGTGATGGCTGTCTTTGGCTGGCAGGACGCCTCCATCCTTTATGTAACCTTTAGCTGCATACTTGTAGCCATAGCGGCGATTGTTGATCTGCTGGACGAGCGCCGGGGATGGGCTGCTCTTGCGGCAGTGCTGCTATTGTACGCCTATTGCGTCATGGGCAGCCCGCTGTTTTCCACCCGTGCCGACGGCCCCATTTCTGCGTTGTTTGCAGCGGGAGTCTTGTGCCTATTCCTCCGTCGGGACGATTCTTCCACCGCGTGGCTGCCTACCTTTTGCGTAACAGCGGTGCTGGCGGGCTTCAAGATTTATACCGGGCTGATGCTGGCGCTGGTTCTGGGCTTTTGCATGCTGTTTTCTGTCCGAGGCGCGGCAAAAAAAGAGAGAGCTCGCAAAAAGCCCTTGCTGCTGCTGAGCCTTTCCGCGCTGCTGCTCTGCTTGGTGATGCAATTCAGCTGGTCCGGGCTGTACCACTATATGACCCGGTTGGGGGATTACGAAGCCGCCGTGGCTGCGGTTCCTTATACTGGCGTGGCTGTCGAGGGCGCTCGCCCTGTCTTTTCATTGAGTGATCTGTTTAGCGGGAATCCTCGCAGCGGACAGTTGCTCTCCGCTTTTAGTCAAGAGAACCTGATGGCGGTGGAACAGCTGATTGCCGACACCTTTGCTGCCTATGGGCAGAGCAAGCTGGTTTGGCTGTGGCTCTTCTTCCTGCCGATGGTTCCCGTTTGCCTTTTTAGTACAAGGCAGGAGCGCGGGCGCATTTTGGCGCTGCTAGGCGTGCTGCTGACGGCGGCAGTGCTTTATCTGCTGGGGCTTTTTGGCAGTTATTTTGTGCAGGCTGAAACCTCCGGCGCGGCGGTGAATTATCTGGTAACAGTCACTACGCCGCTATTGCTGGCGTTGGTATGCTTGACGATTCGCGCCGCTGCCTCCCGGGGAAAAACGGCGATTGCCGGACGAGTGGCGTTGCCTTTCGTACTGGCGGGAATGCTGCTGGTTACGCCTCCCTCCGCTATGGGGGAGCAGTTTACGCTAAATCATGAGCTTGAAAGCTACAGCCTCCTTGCTCAGGAGTACTATACCACTGAAATCGGAAATCAGCTAACGCCTGAGGACGCGAAGAAGCACGCTTTGCTGATTGAATGCAGCTATGGTGCGTCCGAGGTGAAGAGTGAAAGCGGAAAAACCCATGCTTACCAGTATTTTGGCATGCCGCTATATGTGCATGTGCTGCAATATCCCTATGGCGAGTATGATTTTTTGGACAGCATCAGTACCGAAATGCTGACGGACATGCTCAATGGTAATCGCTGCGACCTGCTGCTATTGCGCATTGACGACGAAGCGTATTGGGGCAGCGTACAGGATGCTTTAGGGCTTTATGAGGACATGGATTGGTCGATTGCCGCTTATGATGTGATTCGGCAGGACGGGCAGTTGAGCTTCCAAAGCAGGGCGCAATACGAATAGCACGTTACTTTGTGTTGTTTTTTAAATAGGTGAAGATGGTTTTGGCGATAGGCGCAGCCACGCTGCCGCCGGAGCTGCCTTCCTCCACGAATACGCAGCAAGCATAGGGATATGCGTCGTCGTCGATATAGCCCACGAACCACGCGTGGGTTACATTCTGACCATTGGCGGCGCTTTCCGCGCTGCCTGTTTTTCCTGCAATGGTCAATCCGTCCACCTGGGCACGGGTACCGGTGCCCCGTTCTACCACGTCCTTCATGTAACCGTCGATCTTTTGGGCAAGCTCGGCAGATAGGGCGCGGCGATAAATCTTTTGGGAATACTTCAGCCTCACCACGCCGGAGGGGCTTTCGACCTTGCTTAAAAGCCTTGGCTCCATCATGACCCCGTCGTTGGCAATGGCGGCGGCTACCATGCACATATGCAGCGGCGTGGCGGCTACTTGGCTCTGCCCAACTCCGCTCCATGCGACCTCCACATCGTTACGGCTGCTGGTGGGGTAAACGCTGTTTTCCACAACGATATCCCGGAAAAGGAAGTTATCGTTAAAGCCAAAGCTTTCGGCGGTTTTGCGCAGAGCGTTGTCGCCCATCAAAAGCGCCGCTTGGGAGAAGGTGTTGTTACAGCTGACGCGGAAAGCACGGGCCAGCGTTATCTCACCGTGCTGCGCGTTGTTGTAGTCCCGGATGAGCTGATCCATCACTTGAGTTGCGCCTGTACAGGTGAATATAAGGCTTTCGACGTCCGACAGGTTTTCCAACGCCGCTGCGGTAGTGATGATCTTAAAGGTGGAGCCCGGCGGTAGGGTGCTTTGGAGCGCGCGGTTCCAAAAAGGGTGCTGGGTATTTTGGGTGACCGTTTCGCTAATGTTCATGGGGTCGAAAACCGGGAGACTGACCATGGCTAAAAGCTCGCCGGTTTGATAATTGAGCACCACAGCGGCTCCGGCCTTTCCCCGGCTCACCTCACCGCTGGCGAATGCGTCCACAATTGCGGTGCATAGCTTGCTGTCTGCTGTCAGGGTGACGTTGTCGCCCCGGCGGGTTTCGCCCCGAAGCAGCGCTGTCACCCGTTCGGTCAGGCTGGTTTCAAAGCCCAGCAGATAATTGGCTTGGAAGGAATCCACACCGTTGGCTACGTTACCCTCGTTGTCGCCGATCAGGTGAACGATGGCGCTTCGGCTTTTGATATTGCTTTGGTAGACTCGGTTGCCTTCCTCGTCCACGGTAGCCAGCACAACGCCGTTGCGGTCGATAATATCCCCTTGAACCACGGTGCGCTTGGCGCTTTGGTAGCGGGTGTTGCGTGCGTTGCTGAACCATCTGCTGCCATAGGTGGACACCGAATAAACCCCGTATACGCCGGCTACGGTTAAAAGGCCGATGACGATCAACGCCAGCGCACGGAAACGAAAGCGCAGCTGCTTCATTCGATCTCCCTCCTACTCTTTTTTAGCGATTGTCAGCGTCTGGTAGGTCGGCGGTTTCCTGTAGGCTGCGGCTGATTTCATAGTCGTAGCTAAGGTCGTCCCGGTTTAAGCTGTCCACCCCTTGCAGCAGGCCGATAAGCCCCATGCAGCTAACCATGGAGGTGCCGCCGTAGCTGACAAAGGGCATGGTTACGCCGGTCAAGGGAATCAGCTTGAGCACGCCGCCGATGATCACAAAGGTTTGGATACCCAGCATGGAGGTCGCACCCAAGGCCAGCAGCCCGTGAAAGCTGTGCCGCGCCGAGGTGGCGATAGACGTACCCCGTAAAATCATAATCACGTACATCACCAGCACCAGTACGCCGAAGATGATGCCGAACTGCTCGCAGATAACGGCAAAAATACAGTCGGTGAAGTACACGGGGATTACCCGCGGAGAGCCCAGCCCCAGCCCAACGCCGAAAAGGCCGCCGGAGGCAATGGCCATCAGCATTTGCACGATCTGGTAGCCGGAGGTTTCGTAGTACATCCATGGGTTACGCCAGATTGCGACCCGTTTTTTGACGTGAGCAAACATCATGTAGCCCGCCACGGACGCGCCCGCAGCGCCTACAAGCCCGAAGCCCGTCATCAGCAAATTGCCGGTGGCGGCGTAGTACATGAAAAGGGCTGTAAAGTAATAGATGAGGGCGGTACCCAGATCCTTTTGCAGCATTAAAACACCCAAGGAAAACAGGGCGAACAGGAGCCATGGCAGCAGCCGATTACGGCTCATGAAGTAGCTTAACACCAACAGTAGCGCCAATTTGACGATTTCGCTGGGTTGTAGACTGGTGCCGCCGATGTTAATCCAGTTGGTAGCGCCGTTCTGCTCGGTGCCGATCGCCAACGGCAACGCCAGCAGCAGCGCCGCGCCAAACATAATCACATAGATGAAGAACGACCAACGCCTGATATAGCGCACCAGCATAATGCAAAACAGCATGACCAGAATGCCCACGCCGTAATACATGGCCTGTTGAATACCGCGACTAGTGCCGCCGTCCAAATCGGTGGAATAAAGAATGAGCACGCCCAAAGCGCACAAAAAGTTTGCAATGGATAGCAGCAGCTTATCCGCCGGGAAAAAGCGGGGCAGCCACATGGTTGCAACGTAAATCAAAGCAGGAACAACGATGGACAGCGCTAATCCCTGCCATGCAATTTCATTTTTCAGCGAGATAAGTAGAAAACCGCTGAAAAAGAACAGCATCATGGCAGAGCACATCCGTCGATCCGGGCGACGCTTGTCTTGCCGTTCCTTCCGATAGGCCTCATAGGCTTGGCGTTTGCTCATCGCTTTTCGCCTCCCCCCAGATATCGATCCCAGAACGCTTTTTTGGCAGCTTCGGATTCATCGTGCCCTACATAGGCGCTTTTGGGTGGAGCGGCTGCGTCGGTTAAGTCCTCGTCCAGCTCCTGCGCGTAGAAATCCTCCTCCTCCGGCATGGGAAAGGCGTCCGGGTTGGGCGCATAGGGCCATGGGTCCTCTTCACTGTCGGTGGGTGGATAGAAGTTCATGCCGTGGTCAAACTCAATTTGACGGCTGGGGCCCGGCGGCGCGTAGGAGGAAGCGTCATAGATCGGTTCATCGGAAGGCTCGTAACCGTCGCTTTCCGGCGCGGTAGGCGGTAGGGGAGAAGGATTGCCGGACGGTGTGGATGCCGGTGCAGCCGTAGAGGCAGCGGCTATTGCCTGCTGCTGAGCCATCCATTGCAGATAGGTCATTTGCTGTATGTATTGCTGCTGCATTTGCTGGGCTTGCCATTGGGCGAATTGCTCCTGGGTCATGATGGCGGGCGCAGCCTGTGGAGCGCCGTTTTCGTCGTTGGTAGGCTGTGCAGAGGGTCGCAGTGCGGTTTCAAAGCCCGCGAACATGCGCAAACGCAGCTCCGCGCCGCCGATGGTTAGTCGAGAGCCGTGCTGCATATAAAGTGGGTCCCGCCTGCCGGTGCGCTCCTCGCCGTCTATCGCGATGGTGCAGCCGTGATACGGCTCCATGCGCAGACCCTCTTCCCGGTCATAGCAAAACCAGCAATGTTTATTTTTGATATGCTGAAGGGGCAAACAGAGATCGTTCATGCGGCTGCGTCCCAGCGTTCCTTCCCGGGGGATGGGCAGTGCAGCGCCCTTTTGCAGCTCGTCGCCGCCGTCGATGACTACCATTTCGCCAATATATCCGGCGTCAGGCAAGAGGCGCATTCGTTTCTTGCGCTGCCTACGGTCGCGCACAAACCAACGGTAGCTGCGCCAAACAATCAGCGCCATCAGGAACAAAAACCAATACCGCGCCCCTTGGGCGACGATTTCGTAAATTTCTATCGGCATTCGTCGTCCTCCAATCGCCGGTCAGTCGTCCTCCTGAGCCTTCGTTTCCAAAAGAAACTTTTCCAGCTTTCGCTTCACCCGCTGTAGGGCGTTATCGATGGATTTGACGTGGCGGCCTAGCTTTTCCGCAATTTCCTGATAGCTTTTGCCGTCCAGATAGGCGTTGAGCACGTCCTGCTCCAGCCCGGAGAGCACCTGATCCACCCGGTCGCGAATGCTGACCAGATCTTCCCGGCCGATGATTAAATCCTCCGGATTCTGGGCGCGGCCCTCTACAATGACGTCCATCAAAGTGCGGTCGCTTTCCTCGTCGTAAATAGGTTTATTCAATGATACATAGCTATTCAGCGGCACATGCTTCGGCCGGGTGGCTGTTTTGATCGCTGTAATAATCTGGCGAGTGATGCACAGCTCCGCGAAGGCACGGAAGCTGCTAAGACGCTCCGGCTGATAATCCCACACGGCCTTGAACAGGCCGATCATTCCCTCCTGCACGATATCCTCGTGATCTGCGCCAATGAGAAAATAACTGCGCGCCTTTGAGCGTACAAAATTCTTGTATTTATACAGCAAGTACTCGACGGCTACGCTGTCGCCCTGTTGAGCCAGAGCGACCACCTCTTCGTCGGTCATGTCGGTAAAACGGTTGGAGACTTCCCACTGGCTGTCCTCTTTTTCAACGTCGTCGTCCGCTTTGTCAAGCCCGTCATCGCTATCGTCTTGGTTTGGTTCGTCAGCGTCCATAGGCTCAAAATCTTCATCCAGTAAGTCAGCCATGAGAAATCACCTCCTCGTTGGTTATTTTTTGCGTCTGAGTTCCTCCAGCAACGCGTATTGCTCGGCGCTAAGCGCCGCAGCCATGGACGTGCCGCCGCCGGATGGCTTGGCTTGATGCCGGTCGCGGCCCGCGCTGCGCACCGTGCCAAGCTCCCGCCAAAGCTCCCGGGCGCTGAGCCGTGTGGCTCCGCGCCCAAGAATCAGCGTCTGCTCCACGCCGTCGCTGGTGGCGACCCGCGCTTCCCGGTAACGGGGCAGCTGCTGGCACATTCGTTCAATGTAGTGATCAGCCGTTTCGCCATGGCGGGTGTAAACCACCGTCAGCACCGCTCGCTGCTCGATAGTGCGCAGAGGACGCTCCGTGCGGTAGCCGTCGAAGATGAGCCATACCTCTTGCTCGGTATAGCCGGCATAGTCCTCCATGAGATGGATGAGCCGGTCCCGGCATTCATCCAGCGGCCAGCCCTCCCGATCCGCTTGAGCCCACGCGCCAATGACGTTGTAGCCGTCCACATACAATAGCGGTTTCACCGCTTATCGAGTCCGGGCAACGGCGTACATCAAGATGCCGGCGGCTACGCTGGCGTTGAGGCTGTCCAGCTTGCCCTTGAGGGGGATGGACACGGCCTTGTCGCAGGTATCTAGCACGCGGCGGCCAACGCCCTCGCCCTCCGCGCCAATGACCAGCGCCACCGCGCCGTCAAAGTTCACGGTCCCGTAGTCCTCGCCTTCCATATCGGCGGCGTACACCCAAATGTTGCGCTCCTTAAGGGATTGAATGGTGTTGGAAAGGTTGGTGATCCGCGCCACCGGGATATGCTCGATTGCTCCCGCGCTGGCCTTGACAGCCGCCGGGGTTAGACCTACGGCGCGGCGCTCCTCCACAATTACGCCGTGTGCGCCCGCGCATTCGGCGGTACGGATGATCGCGCCCAAGTTGTGGGGGTCGGTAATACCGTCCAGCAACACGAGGAAGGGGGCTTCGTTACGCTCCTGCGCCAACGCCAGCATAGCGTCCAAATTGCTGTACTGGTAGGCGGAGGCGAAAGCCAGCATGCCCTGATGATTATGGGTGATATCGTCCAGTCTGGAGCGATCCACCTCCTGCACGGGTACCCGGCGCTCCTTGGCCATCTGCACGATTTCACGGGCAGAGCCGCTGAGCTCGCCCCGCGCCACCAGTAGCTTTTCAATGTCCCGCCCGCTCTTCAGCGCTTCCCGGATGGGATTGCGGCCGCTTAGCAAGTTTTCGTTGGGGACAAGATCATGCTCTTCAGCGTCCTGCGCCACGTCGTAAGCGGCGGGGCCGTTGTAGCGATAGCTGTTATACCCCGGATCCTCTTGAGAACGCGCCCGGCGCTGCTCGTTGTAGGGCTGGGGAGTCATGCCGGAGCCGCGGTCGTCATAACGGCTGGGCATGCCGGTGGAGAAGCGATAATTCCCGCTTTTCTTAAAATCACGGGGCGCGTTGCGATCCATCTGGGGACGCTCTCCCTGAGGGGTGGAACGGGGACGATCCCGGAAGCTGACCGGATGGCCGTCGCTAGCGTAGGGCTTGCGATCATCGAAGCGGTTGCCGTTGGGGCGAGGCTTGCGATCATCGAAGCGATTGTCGTTGGAGTAGGGCTTGCGATCGTCGAAGCGATTGCCGTTAGGGCGAGGCTTGCGATCGTCGAAGCGATTATCATTGGAGTAGGGCTTGCGATCATCGAAACGGTTGCCGTTGGGGCGAGGCTTGCGATCGTCAAAGCGATTATCGTTGGAGTAGGGCTTGCGGTCGGCGTTGCCGCTGGGGCGGGGCTTGCGATCATCGAAGCGATTGTCGTTGGAGTAGGGCTTGCGGTCAGCGTTGCCGCTGGGGCGAGGCTTGCGATCGGCGTAGCTGCCGGAATAGGGCTTGCGATCAGCTGAGTCGCCATAATGCCCTTGCGCGCCGCCTTTTCCGAAGCTTTTGCCGCGTCCGGCGCCGCCGCGATTGCCGCTGTATTGGCTTCCCTCGTCGGCGTAGCCGCCGCGAGCCTGAGCCTGCTGTTGCTTTTCCTTACGGGATTTTCCGATTGCGTTCTGATAAAATGCCATTTCTTTATTCTCCTGCTTTCTCATCGTTGGGCGGAAGCTTTTCCTTCCGCAGCCGTTGGCGTAGCGATTCCCGCGCCGCCTTCATTTCCGTTTGTCGTCCGCAGGACTTGTCCCCTTCGGGGCAGTTCCCCCGCAGACATTCTGGCCCGGCGTTTTCAAAAAGCGCCGGACATACTTGGTAGCATTGTTCGAACATGCTGCCCGCCATCTGGCGGATTTCCCACTGTGCGCGGCTGCACATGCGCAGTGCGAAGAAGTGCCGCAGCTCTCGCACATTCATGGTAAATAGAATACGGGTTTCGCATGCGCCCGGCAGTACGAAGCGGGCGTCCTCGTTGCTTTTTTCTCCCGCCGCGCCCAAGCGGCTCTGCCAGTCTGTATACCAGCGCTGGATTTGCTCCATTTGCGCCCGGTACTCGTCGGCGGCTTCCGGCCCCAAGGCTGCAATGGCGGGGGGAATGATGTAGCCAAAGCCGTCCTCATAGCTGACATAGCGCTGGGATTGCACGCTGAAGCTGGCGACGCGGTGACGTGTAAGCTGAGCCAGCAGCACCCGGCTGACTCCTTCTGCCAAGAAGGTAAAGGAGGCGTGCTCCAGTACACTTTCATGTCCCATGCTCATGATTTTTTTTACGAACGCCTGCTGGTCCTTCTCCGTTACCAGCGTCATCAGCGAGTCCACATCGCCGCCGGCGTAGCATAGCCGTGCTCCCAACGCCACCAGCTCCTGAGGGTCGAGCGTATGACGCACCAGCAGCACCCGTTGTGTGCGTTCTGGCATGGTTAATACCTCCCGTAGTTATACTAATCTTGCATTAAAACGGCTTTAGATTGGGGATGCCTTTAGCCCATCGGCTGCGTCAGTCAACCTTGAAATAGCTCTGCTATTCCTGCGGTTTCCTTCCTTGCCGCTGTGCCAAAATCACCCCAATCTGTACGTCGTTTTAACTGAGATTAGTATTACAATAACCATAACAACTCATTTTAATGGATTGGTACAGCAATGTCAAATAATTCACCGATTCTTTCCCATTGCCCGGTGAGGCAGAGATAGCCCAGCAGCGCTTCTAAGCCGCTGGCTGTGCTGTAATCCACGGGGTTCTGATTCTTGGGCGCGGCGTGCTTGGCATGGGCGTTCTTTCCGCGACGGAAAATCTCGGCCTCCGCATCCAGCAGGTAAGGTTCCAGCAAAAGCGCCGCCTTGGCCTGCGTCCCCGCGTTTACCAGCTGGATGGCTTGCTTATGCAGCGTGCCTGCCTTAGCGCTGCTGCAAAGCAGCCGCCGTCTAACCAGAAAATCCCAAACCGTGTCGCCGATAAAGGCCAGGGCCAGCGGCGTTTTTTGCCGCGCCTCCGCTTCGGTCATCATAGGCTGGAAAAGAAGGGGTTCCATTGGGTTCCTCCTTTATAGAAAGAAAAGGGGGATTGCCGTCAAAGGGGCGCAGAGGCGGCGTGCCCCGTACCCCACGAGCAATCCCCATGATCGCGAAGCAACCTTACTGCATCTTTAAAAATGCGGTGATAAAGCCGTCCAGATTGCCGTCCATCACATCGTCTACATTGCCGCTTTCAAAGCCCGTGCGGTGATCCTTCACCATGGTGTAGGGCTGGAAAACATAGCTGCGGATTTGGCTGCCCCATTCAATCTTCTTCATTTCGCCTTTAATGTCGGACATCTGTTCCTCTTTTTCCCGCTGGTACAGCTCAAAAAGGCGACCCTTGAGGATACGCAGGCAAACCTCCCGGTTCTGGATTTGGCTGCGCTCGTTCTGACACTGCGCAACAACGCCGGTGGGAATATGGGTCATACGCACGGCGCTGTCGGTGCGGTTAACATGCTGACCGCCCGCGCCGCCCGAACGATAGGTGTCGATGCGAACCTCCTCCATGTTCACCTCGAAATCCTGCTCGCCCTCCAAAACGGGAGCCACGTCCAGCGAGCTAAAGGAGGTATGACGGCGCGCGTTGGAATCAAAGGGGGAGATACGCACCAAACGGTGAACGCCACGCTCGCTGCGTAAAAAGCCGTAGGCATTTTCGCCCACTACCTCGAAGGTAACGCTCTTTACCCCGGCTTCGTCGCCGTCCAACAGATCATTGACCGTTACCTTGAAGCCATGGCGCTCGCAGTAGCGGGTATACATGCGGTACAGCATCTGTGTCCAGTCCTGCGCTTCGGTTCCGCCTGCGCCCGCGTGCAGGGATAAAATGGCGTTGCAGTTGTCATATTCGCCCCGCATCAAGGTTTCCAGCTCTAGCGCGTCCGCGTCTGCGGTCAGGGAGTTCAGCTCGCTTTCGCATTCCTCGCCCATTTCTTCGTCCGGGTCCTCGTTAAGCAAAGTGAGCATGGCTTCGATATCGTCCGCCCGGCTTTTCAAATGCTCCACGTGGCCGATTTTGCTTTCGATCTGGCTTACCTTGCGGTTGACGGAGGTAGAACGTTCCAGATCGTTCCAGAACTCAGGCGCGTTCATTTCCTCTTTTAGCTCTGTCAGCTCCTCCTTCATATGCGGAAGGTTCAGAGCGTCGGCGGCTTTATCCACCGTATCGCGAAGCTTTTCTAGCTCCAATGCATATCGTTCCGTATCGATCATCGGTAATTCCCTCTCCCTTAGCCGTTCTTCCCACAGCAGTGTTTATATTTTTTGCCGCTGCCGCAGGGACAGGGCTGATTGCGGCCCGGAGCGCCCGGAATGGCTTTGTTGGTGGGCGCGCCGCCTTTTTTGGCTTGACCGTTGTCGTCGCCTTGAAGCTCGGCTTGGGTCTTGCTTAAGTCCACCGCGCGGTGACGCTCCGGGAGACGCTCGATACGGCTTTGGTAAATGCGACGGCTGGTTTCCTCCCGGATGAGGTGAATCATATCGTTAAACATATCGTAGCTTTCCATACGATACTCCTGCACAGGGTTGCGTTGGCCGTAGGCCCGTAGACCAATGCCGTCCCGCAGGTTATCCATATCGTCGATATGGTCCATCCAATGGCGGTCGATGGCGCTTAAGAGCACCACTCGTTCAAATTCACGCATATCCACGCCGATTTCCGCCAGCATGGCTTCCCGTTCGGCGTAGAATTCGTCCGCATCCTTGTAGAGAAGCTTGGTAAGCTCCTCCGGCTCCTCCATTTTCTTGATCTGCTCGGAGTATTTGTCGAAGGTGCCGGGCTTTAGGCATAAATGCTCCAAATAGTCCTTCGCGTCCTCAAGGCTCCAATCGAAGCTGCCCTCGCCGGTAAAGTTGCGCTCGCCGGTGGCGTCGATCAGCTTGTGCACCATGGAGACGATGGTATCCCGGACGTTGCCGCCCATCAGGATGTCTTTGCGCTGACCGTAAATCTGCTCCCGCTGCTTGTTCATCACGTCGTCGTATTCCAGCACGCTCTTACGGATGGAGAAGTTACGACCCTCGATGCGCTTCTGAGCGGCTTCGATTTGCTTGGTGAGCATGCCGGCTTCCAGCGGTTGATCCTCGGTAAGTCCCAACCGCTCGATCATGGGCGCGATGCGTTCCGAGCCGAAGAGGCGCATCACGTCATCCTCTAGGCTGATAAAGAACTGGGTGCTGCCCGGATCGCCTTGACGACCGGCGCGACCCCGCAGCTGGTTGTCGATGCGGCGGCTCTCGTGACGTTCGGTGCCGATGATGTGCAGACCGCCGACGGACATGACCTTCTCGTGCTCCGCATCGGTTTCCTTGCGGAAGCCGTCATACAGCTCCCGGTAACGCTTGCGCGCGTCCAGCACGGTTTGGTCTACATTTTCGTTATGGCCGGTGGCTGCCTCGATCAGCTCATCGGGATAGCTTTCCTGGCGCATGGCGCGGCGAGCCAGAAAGTCGGGGTTGCCGCCCAGCAAAATATCCGTGCCGCGTCCGGCCATGTTGGTAGCGATAGTGACGGAGCCGACGTGACCGGCCTGCGCTACAATTTCTGCTTCCTTCTGGTGGTTCTTGGCGTTCAAAACCTCGTGAGGTACGCCGCGCAGACTAATCAAGTGGCTGAGCATTTCGCTGGTTTCCACGTTGACCGTACCTACCAAGATGGGCTGACCGCTCTTGTGGCGCTCCACGATTTCTTCCACCACGGCGTTGAACTTGCCTTTTTTGGTTTTATAGACCACGTCGTTGGTATCCTTGCGGATCATGGGCTTATTGGTGGGAATTTGCACGACGTCCAGATTGTAGATGCCTTGGAATTCCTCTTCCTCGGTTTTGGCAGTACCGGTCATGCCGCTGATCTTCTGATACATGCGGAAGTAGTTCTGGAAGGTGATGGTGGCTAGCGTTTTGCTTTCCCGCTCCACCTTGACGTGCTCCTTGGCTTCGATGGCCTGATGAAGCCCGTCGCTGTAGCGGCGGCCCACCATCAAGCGCCCGGTAAACTCGTCTACAATGACAACCTCGCCGTTTTGCACCACATAGTCTACGTCTCGCTTCATCAAGGTGTGGGCCTTTAGCGCGGCTAGAATGTGATGGTACAGCTCGCTGTTATCCAGATCGGCGATGTTTTCTACGTTAAAGGCCTGCTGCGCCTTGGCAACGCCGTCCTCCGTCAGGGTGACGGCCTTTTCCTTCTCGGCGATGGTGTAATCTGCCTCGTTACGCAGGCGGGACACAAAACGATCAGCCTTTTCATACAGGTCTGTGGACTTGTCCCCTTGACCTGAAATAATCAGCGGCGTGCGGGCTTCGTCGATCAAGATGGAGTCCACCTCGTCCACGACGGCGTACACATGTCCCCGCTGCACCATGTCCTTTTCCTGAATGACCATGTTATCCCGAAGATAATCAAAGCCCATTTCGTTATTGGTGCCGTAGGTGATATCGCAGGCATAGGCCTCTCTGCGCTGGGCATTGTCCAAATCATGGACGATCAGGCCCACGGTAAGCCCCATAAAGCGGTAAATTTTCCCCATCCATTCACTATCGCGCTTGGCGAGGTAGTCGTTCACCGTGACGATATGCACGCCCTCGCCGGTTAAGGCGTTCAGGTAGGCGGGTAGGGTAGCCACCAAGGTTTTGCCCTCGCCGGTTTTCATCTCGGCAATCCGTCCCTGATGGAGGCAGATACCGCCCACCACCTGCACGGGATAGGGCCGCATGCCCACCGTGCGATCCGCCGCTTCCCGGCAGGCTGCAAAAGCTTCGGGCAGCAGTTGATCAATGGTTTCACCGTTTTTCAAACGATTCTTGAATTCCGGGGTTTTGGCTTGCAGCGCTTCGTCGCTGAGCGCCTTATATTCCGCTTCCAGCGCCAGTACGTTGGCTGCGATCTTTTGCAGCTGTTTGACCTCTTTTTCGTTGCTCTGACCAAACAGTTTCTTAACGACGTCCATCATTCCCAAAGCTTTCAGTCTCCTTCAGCATAGCGGTAGCCGCTTATAAGCAGCATAACTCAAATTTTATTATAACATGCGCCGCTCGGGGTGCGCAACCTATTAAAAATGAAAATATGGAAAGCATTTGGAAAGCATTTTTATGGAAGGATATGCTCCAGCAAGTCGTCACAATGCTCGTCCGGCCCAACGGTGGAGGCGTACAATCCAAACAGCGCGTTATCGTACTCTCCTCCTACCGTCATTTCCCATTTGCGCTGCCGCTGGCTTGCGTGGTATTCTAGCGCCTCCGTTGCTATCGTTATGCTATCCTTACCTTGAAATGCCGATAGGGGCTTACTCCAATCCATTTGGGTAACGCGCTGTCCCTCCTGAGTCCATAGATGAAGATAGAGCTTTTTAACCTGCCACGCCCCATAGGATGCGGCAGATGCTGGATACGAAGCTGGGTCAGCCGCCGCGTTCATCGCTGATATACTGATATCCGCAGCAGCGCGGTGTGCGCCGTGGCCATATTCACCATTTATATCATGGGTTACTAGCACTTCTGGCTGATGTCTTCGAAGAACGCTTACAAGCCGTTCCATCAGCGTTTCTCGCCGCCAGCCTTGATATTGCTTTTTAAGCGTATTGGAATAAAAGTCTGTCATAGATAGGGTATCCGGGTAGGCAGTTACACCGCAATGCCATAATCCATCTAAAAGCTCCAATCGCCGCAGGGGCGTGGAACGTACCAGATAAACTACTTGTACTTTGTTTTTTCGTTCCCCTGCATAGGTGGGTAGTAATCCTCCCATCCAAAGAAGCTCGTCGTCCGGGTGGGCTACCAGCACCATTAAATCCGCCTTTTCTAGGTCTGTCCATTGCTGTACGTTTTCGGGCTTATCGCCCTCCCCGTAAACGGTAATCTCTGCCAGAAAGAGTTGGCCTTTATCAACATTGCTGATTCGGCAACGGTCAACGCCCGTTGGTAAAGGAAACCAATCGCTTAAATGGGTTCCCCCAGAGGCGATAGTCGTCCATTGATCATACGTCTTCACTTGAATTTCCACTAAGGATGGACGGTCGTACCATTGAATATAAAGCCCGCCGATTGGATTACCTTCACTCACGATTTCTAGAGCCTCGCCCCGACGCAGCTTTCCAAAAGTTGAATAATCGTGATCTTTTATTTCGGCACTGCGGCTTGTTTGGCCGTTGCGCCAGAACGTGCAGTCATTTGTGATTTCTTTTGCCGCTTGAGCAAATGAAGAAGCGGTATAGGACAATATGAGGACGAACGTGAAGATAATGAAGAAGAAACGTACTTTTCTCATGGGGATGCTCCTCTACCCTTTTTATGTTGGCTGTAAAAGGCTCACAGTAACCTTGCCCGTTTGCTGATAAATACCGCTAATGAAAAGGGAAGGTGAATCAAGCACCCTCCCTTGCGTTATCACTTTTGTTGTCGTTTTGATCAACAGCGAGGAGGCGTTCTGCGAGACGCCCTCTAGCTTCGGGTTTTCATGTTCCTTGCGTTGAACCATGATCGAGAATCATTTCGTTGCGGCCCACCATTACAAGCCTGCGTTGATTTCCTCGCTTAGCAGACGGGCGCTGGCTTCCACATAACGCGCGCAAGGCCTGACGCGATAGTACTCCGGCGTGCGCGCCTCAGGCTCCGCCTTGGCGGCGATCCCCGCGGCGCTCAATAGCTCCCGGCAGTTAGAGGTATGGTATTGGTCGGTAAAACGGGCGTGCAGCCCCTGCACCCGAGCGTAAAGCTGCTGCTTGCCCACCTTGTCCTCCGGGTCGTCATAGCCTTGCAAAGCGCCCAGCACCATAAACATGGCGCTGACCGTCCCGCAGGTAAAGCGCAGCCCGCCCATGCCGCCGCCCATGCCGCTGGCGATGCGCAAGGCTTGCTCTTGGGACAGTCCCATTTCCTCGGCAAACGCCGCAAAAACAGCCTGAGCGCAATTATAGCCTTCTAGAAACAAATCCCGGGCTTTTGCCGCTTTTGCTTCTCCGTCGATGGGCTCCCTCAGCTCACTCATGGGTTTTGGGCTGCAAATCGGCGATGGCTTCTGCTAGCTGATCCAGCCATGTGCCGTTAAACAGCTCGATCATGCCCTTGTCAATACCGCCTGCCAGCTTGGGATCAATGGGCAACGCGGCTGTCAGCGGGATCTCATACTTTTGGGCGATTTCATTCCGGCGGCTCTGTCCGAACAGCTCCACCTTCTTGTGGCAATCCGGGCATTCCACATAGCTCATGTTTTCCACAAGCCCTAAAACGGGAACATTCATCATTTCCGTCATTTTCAGCGCTTTTTCAACGATCATGCCTACCAGCTCCTGCGGCGTGCTCACCAGCACCACGCCGTCCACGGGGATGGACTGGAATACGGTAAGCATGACGTCGCCGGTTCCCGGCGGCATATCGATATACAGCACGTCCTTATCGCCCCAGATAACGTCGGTCCAGAACTGACCTACTGCCCCCGCGATCACCGGCCCGCGCCAGACCACCGGGTCGTTGTCATTTTCCAAAAGTAGGTTCAAGCTCATCACGTCAATACCGGTTTTGGTGCGCACGGGAAAAATGCCTGTATCCGTTCCGGCTGCTTTTTCCTTAAGGCCAAAGGCACGGGGAATGGAGGGGCCTGTGATATCTGCGTCCAGAATGCCCGTTTTCAGCCCCATGCGCTGGGATAATACAGCCAGCAGCGCAGTTACCATGCTCTTGCCTACGCCGCCCTTGCCGCTGCATACGCCGATCACTTTTTTGATGTGGCTAAGCTCGTGGGGCTTTTGCAGCAAGCTTTCCGGCTCGGTGCGTTCGCCGCAGCTCTGCCCGCAGGTAGAGCAGTCATGTGTACATTCGCTCATGATCGTTTCCTTCTCCTTTTACTCGGTTTACCGCTCAGTTTGTCCGGCAAGCTCTCCAACCATACGCACGCCCTCACGGATGAGCGCGTCCAGCGATTGAACGCCGACACCGGCGATGCGTAGGCCGCAGCGTTCCAGAGGAATGAGGATTTTCTCCGCCTCGCTAAGGCTGACCGCCGCGGCAATGGCGGGGGAAACCTCCCCCATCATGGAGTTCGCATGGAGAATACCGCTTACGCCGATAATCACGTCGGCGCTTCGGCATTGGTAGCGAATCGCGTTTTCGCCAGTGGCGGCGTAATCCGCGCCCGCCTTGAGCATGGCGGTTGTAGCCTGCACGTTGGTTCCCAGACCGATCACCGGTTGATCCGGCATGGACTGCTTCAGCGCCGACACGATGGCCTTGCCTACGCCGCCGCCCTGACCGTCAATCACCAAAATCTTCAAAGCGTTTCCTCCCAAGACAGACTGGAAAGAACTATGTTTGCTCTTCCTTCCATATCATACGCCCCGAAGTACTTTTTTTCAAGGGGTATCCATTCCTGCTCGAAGCGTTCCAGCTTCTCCGGGTTTCGGTGAGCCAGACGGCGCAGCTGCTCATCGCCGTCCACCCGCAGGAAAGCGGTTAACGCGTTCATTTGCTCATAAGCGGATAGAAAGCGAGGGTGCATGGAATAGCTGCCCTCCACAACGCGCAGCCGTGCCGTCGGGCAGTAAAAGGGGCTCATGCTGCCGTCGGCGCAATGAAAGCGTCGATAGGAAAACGACTTTTCTAAGGGCAGGTTGGGCAGTACCTCACGAATAAACCGCTCATAATGCACGTTGCCGCCGGGCTCCTGAAAACGGGCGGGAGTGCGCAAATCAAAGGGAAGAAAAAAATCGTCCATGTGTATTACGGGCACGCCGTCATAGAGCCGCGAAAGCAGCTCTCCTAACGTGGTCTTGCCCGCTCCGCAGTAGCCGTCCAGCACCACGGTGAGGGCACGCCCCGCTTCCGCCTCGCCGCACAGGCGGTTGTCCAGCTCCGCAATCAAGGGCAGGAGCACGGCAAAATCGCTAAATACCACCCGATAGGCGGGATGGTAGGCCTCGCGATAGCCTGCGCTATGGCTTACGGCGGGATACCCCTTTGCCCGATACTCCGCCAGATATTGCTCCAGCGCTTCAGCGGAGAAGGGCGTTTCGCCTGCAACAGCCAGCTTTCTAAGCTGCTCCAGCGACTGCTGAAAGGAGGCTGCGCTGCCCTTTTGCTCCTGTGCAGTCAGCTTCATCATGGCGGCTAGCCGCTCCGGTCGAAGCGCTCGCACTGCCGGCGCTTCCAGATTGAGTCGGCAAAGCCCGTTCCCGATAGGCGTAGCCGCTATGGCGTTCTTTCGTACTGGTACGGCTGCGGTTTCCCTCCGCAGCCAGCTGATACAGGCGGATAAATCGGTAAAAAGATGGCCGCAGCCAAACTCGTTTTGGTAAACGAGCTTGACCGCGTCCGTTGGCTCCATTCGCGGAGCCTCCTTGATTCGCTTTTTCAAAAGCGCTTCATTCATTTTCATTCGTTTCCTTCCATGGATGCTGCTATTTAGCGCTCTGCTCAGGCTTGCGCTTGTACGTCGCCCTTCATGGGAATGATTTTTGCCCTTTCCAGCGCAAACACGATGACCGGCACCAATACCAGCTGAAGCACCATGCCCGGCCATGCGTTCACAAAGCCGCCCATCCAGAACGTAGCAATGGCGAAGGTACGGTCGGTGAACAGGGCGTATAGGGGAATGCTGACCAGCCCCCACACGATTCTTCCTACCAGCATCGCTAGGATCAGCGATACATATACGGTAGTGGGCTTCTTTTCCAGTTTTTGGTACAAAAGGCCGGAGATCGCGCCATAGGCGGCCATTTCAAAGGCCATCGCCAGCGCCGTAGGCACCATGGGCGGCATGCCGAAGAGCAGGCTGCGGAAAAGCGGAAGGATAAAGCCCACCGCCAGCCCCCAGCTCCAGCCGCAAACAAAGCCGCAAATCAGCACAGGCAGATGCAGGGGGAGCAGCATGCTGCCTAATTGGGGAATTTGTCCCGTCAAAAAGGGAAGCACCAGCCCGATAGCTAGTAGAAGCGCGGAAATCACCATTTTTGTCATTTGATTCTTTTTCATCTATGAAACGTCCTCTCCCTATTATAATCCGAAAAGACCCTTGCGCCTTTCTTCGGAAAGGACAAAAAACGCCTTCGTGACGTTCTGTGCTACAGGGATAGTTCTATTGTAGCAAAAAAGAAGGAATCTGTAAATCGGTTTGACAGTAAACCCATGCCGTGATATCCTGTGACCACGTGATGGATCAGAAAAAGAAATGGGGGAGCGGCAGTGCGCAGGCATGGGGAAAAGCTCAAACGAGAGCCCATACGAATCAGATTGTTTCTGTCTTTTTATGCTTTTCTGCTATTGCCGGTGCTGCTATTGGGCATTGTTGCCATGCGCTGGTCCTTCAGCACGCTAATGAACAACGCCGTATCCGCTTACACTGCCGCCATGAAGAACACGGGGGAGCGTTTGGAGGAGGCCGTGCAGGGCATGACCAAGGCTGTTACGCTGTTTGCCAAGGATTCCACCATTTCCCGGCTGGCTTATATGCGGGGCGACAGCGTGGATTATTCGCGCATCAGCCTAACGCAGCTGCAGGAGTATAAAAAGCAGCTTATTCTGCACTGCACCAACAGCGGCTTGTATGACGATATTGTCCTTTGCTTTCCGCAAAAGGATTGCATTGTATCCACGCTGGGAATCTGGCGGCTGGAATGGCTGTGGGAGGACGAGTTCCATATTCTCAATCAAGACCCGGACATTATCCGGCAAAATTTAGACAAAAACCTTTTGATTCCCGGCTTGGAGATTAGCGTGTACGGCTATGCCAAAAGGGGCGCGGCCTTTTTACGGCAGGGCATAACCTCAGCGACGGGAAAACCGCTGATGTGCGTGCTGTTCTGGGTCAACGAAAGCACCTTGAAGGGATATTTGCGAGATTTGGAGCTGTACCCCAGCGCTATGATCGGCTTATTGGACGAGCAGGGCAGGACGATCTGCACCAACGGAGAGCAGCCGCCTCCCACTGATTTTGACGCGCTGCTGGCACAGGAGCAGCGCACGGTAGTGGGCGAGGACGGCGTGCAGTATGAAAAGCTGGAATGGACTCAGCCTAGCTCTGGCTGGACCTATAAGGTGCTCGTGCCCCAAAGCGCTATTTACGGCAACGCCCATGAGGTGACGTTATGGATTGCGGCCATTATGGGCGTCGTAGCCGTGCTGGGCGGGTTCATGTCGTGGGAGCTGGCAGCCCTGAATTATCGACCGCTGGGACATTTGTTTCGCACGTTGGGCGAATATTTCAAGGATGTGTCCTCTCCAACCAAGATGGACGAGGTTGAGAAAAAACTGCTGGATATGCTTAGGGAGCAGGACGAGCTGCGCAAAAGCGCCGGCGCGAACCGCGAGCTGCTGCAATATGCGGCGCTAACCCATTTGCTGGAGGGCGGCGAAGCTTATCAGGCGCTGACCCACCAGACCTCGCTGGCTATGCTGGGCATTAAGATGCCTTATCGCTTCAACCGTGCGGCGCTGTGCTACGGCGTGCAGGATGAGGAAAAGCTGATCGGCACCACACGCGCCGCCTGTTTGGGGACGGCGGTTCGCTGCTATGCCGTCAGGCAAGGCGAAACGGTGACGCTTCTGATGAATTATCAGGCGCGGGAGGGTCATCGTCCCTTGGTGCAGGCAATCGCTCCGCTGTGCCGGGCTCTATGCCTTTCGTCTATGCAGCCCCATATACAAGGCTATGCCCAAGCCTACGAGGAAGCAAAGCAGACGCTGGCCCGCAGACGAATCGACGCGCCGGATAATGTTTATTGGTTTGAGGAGCTGCCCGCCGAGAAATCCACATGGTACCCTGAGGACGTTGAGCATCAGCTGCTCTGCGAGGTGCGCGCCGGGAACGGGCAAACGGCGCTGAAGGTGCTGGATCAGCTGCTAAAGCGCAATGACGACGCGCTCACCCTTCGCCATTTGCTGATCACGCTAGAGGTCAGTCTGCTGAAAACCGACGACGGCAAGGGCGGCTTGGCAGATCAACTGCGGAGTATCGAACGTCCCCGGGAAACGCCGGATATCGAGGGCGGCGTGACCTATGCCCGGGCGCTGGTAAGCGCGGCTGCGGAGTATCATCAGTGCAATGCAGAGGCTGCCCGTTCCGAGCTGGCCAATAAGGTGCTTCTCTATATCGACGAGCACATCTGCAGCGAGCAGCTCAGTCTGGCGTCAACGGCGGAGCAGTTTTCACTAAGCTCCGCTTACCTCAGCCGCTACTTTAAGGAAACCTTCGGCGTAGGCTATTTGGATTACGTAAACCGCAAGCGCGTGCTGCTGGCCAAGGAAATGCTGGCTGTGGAGCAGTGCAAGGTGCGGGAAGCCGCCCAACGGGTGGGCGTGGGGAATGACGCGACGCTGCGCCGCCTGTTTAAAAAATACGAGGGCGTGGTGCCCTCCTCCCTGACGGAATAAAAAAACGAGGGTACGCAATTTTTGACGGGCCGCTCCCTCAATGCGGGTAGCCGCTGGCTTTCCATGGCAAGAGGCGGCAGGCTACGACAAAAAATCAACGATGGAAAATATTTTACCACTTGTGAACAACGGCGGCCGCGATTACACTTGTTCCCAGAAGGAGCGGGAAAGCGGCGCGCACTTTTCCGCATATTCCAAATAAGTGAACAAGGAGCAACGAAACAATGAAGAAATGGCTTTCGATGTTGCTGGTCGCCGTGATGGCGCTGTCTCTGGTTTCTGCAGGCGCAGAGGAGTACACGCTTCCCTTTGGTAATTATGACACGGATACCCTCACCATTGCCTGCGGCGATAACTATTATGCGGCTGCAAGCTACGCAGAACCCCTAGAGGTGCTGGAATCCATCGAAAAGACCACCGGAGTGCAGATTGCTTGGGACGTAACCGTGCCCAGCCAATATGATGAAGTAATGCGCGTTCGTCTGGCTGCCGGCGTTGATCTGCCCGACATCGTACAGATTCCCGGCAGCTACGGCAACAAGGGCGAGGTTTTCTCCTATGCGTCTCAGGGCATTCTGATTCCCTTGGAGGACCTGATTAAGCAGTACGCCCCCAACCTAAGCAAGCTGATCTGGGAAGAAATGCCGGAGCTGGGCGAGGCGCTCACCGCTCCCGACGGCCATATCTACCACATCGCGCAGAACTTTGACGGCACCAACAAGGTAGCCAGCAAGGGTCTGCTGCTCCGTACCGACTGGCTGACCGCCCTTAATTTAGAAGTGCCCACCACCGCCGACGAGTGGTATACCGTTTTGAAGGCATTTAAAGAGCAGGATCCCAACGGCAACGGGCAGGCGGACGAAATCCCGCTGACCGCCTTTGGCTCCAATCCCTTGAGCGAGTACGGCTATCTGGGTACCGCCTTTGGCCTAGCCGCTCCCGTAGCCAAGTACATCGATGTAGACGGCGCTGCCGTATGCCAATATGATTTGCCGGGCTTTAAGGATTTCCTTACCTTCCTTAACAAGCTCTACACCGAGGGACTTATGGATCCTCAGTACACGCTGGGAGACGAATCCAAGATGAACGCGCTGTGCTCCAAGGATTTGGTGGGCTGCTCCGCTCATTACGCCGACATCGCCGAGTTGTGGGAAGGCACCGCCAAGCAGGCGGGCAACCCCAACAGCGCCGCCGCTGAATACCACATGGTATGCTCGCCCAAGGCGGAGGACGGCACCGAGATTCGCCTGCTGGCCCGCGCCCTCACCGGCTTCTGCTACGGCGTAACCCGCGATTGCAAAAACCCCGAGCTGGCTGTGAAATGGCTGGATTACATCTACGCCAATCCTGAAGGCCGCGATACCATGCTCTATGGTCTGGAAGGCCTAACCTACACCGTCAACGCAGACGGAAGCAAGACTTGGACCGACTTTGTGGCCAAGAATCCCGACGGCTTGAACGTAGCTTCCGCTTTGCGCAGCGTGGGCGCGTTCCCGGCGCAGTTCTCCAACCGCACCCTTGATTTTGGTAAGATGCTGTATAGCCAACGCGCCGCTGAAGAAAGCGAAGCGGTTGTGCAATACCAGATTCTGCCCTTCCCGCAGGTGATGGGCACGGAGGAAGAGCTGGATGAGATCGCTTCTCTCAGCGCTGACATCGACACCTATGAGAGCGAAATGATTCAAAACTTCATCACCGGTCAAACCTCTCTGGACGGCTTTGATTCCTTCCGCGAGACCGTGCGCGGCATGGGCGGCGACGACCTGACCAATATCTATCAGGCTCAGCTGGACCGCTACTATCAGAAATAAACCATTCAAACCGGGGGAATGCGCCTTGGGACGCATTCCCCCTTTTGGGGAGGACTTGCCATGAACAATCCCCTGACGGCGCGCAGGCCGTCCGTATGGCGCAAATGCTTGCAGGCGAAGTACCTGATTTTGCTGATGCTGCCGGGTCTAATTTACTACCTCGTGTTTCATTACGCGCCCATGTACGGCGTACTGATGGCTTTTAAAAACTATAAGGGCGGAACCACCATCTGGAACGCGCCGTGGGTGGGCCTAAAGTGGTTTCAGGAATTCTTTGAGTCCTATTATTTTGGACGGTTGTTAAGCAATACGCTGATCATCAGCTTATTGAATCTGGTTTTCAGCTTCCCCATCCCCATCTTATTCGCGTTGGCTTTGCATGAGATGCGCTCCCGCAGCTTTAAACGCGTTGTGCAGACGGTCAGCTATTTGCCCCACTTCATTTCCGTCGTGGTCATCGTGGGTATGCTCAAAGCCATGCTTTCGCCTACGGACGGCGTTATTAACAACCTCATTCGCGCTTCCGGCGGAAACGCTATTAATTTCTTTGGCACCGCCGATTATTTCCGACCGCTGTATATCGGTTCGGACGTATGGCAGAGCTTTGGATGGAATTCCATCATCTATTTAGCGGCTCTTACCAGCGCCGACCCCGCACTGTATGAAGCGGCCCGCATCGACGGTGCAAACCGCTGGCAGCAAATCGTGCACGTGTCCATTCCCTGCATTCTACCTACCATTATCATTTTGCTCATCATGCAGCTGGGCCGCACCATGAGCGTTGGCTATGAGAAGATTATTCTGATGTATGAGCCCGCCACCTATGAGGTTGCGGATGTAATCTCCACCTATGTTTATCGCAGAGGCATCTTAAAGGGGCAGTTCAGCTTTTCCACAGCGGTTGGGCTGTTCAACTCGGTCATCAATTTGGTGCTGCTGGTAGCCGTGAATGCGCTCAGCCGTCGCGTCAGCGACGTGAGCATGTGGTAAGGGGCGTGAAGGAATGATACAGATTCAAAAAAGCAATCATCATGCCATCCGCCGAAGCGGCAGCGATATTACCATCGACGTTGTGGTGTGGTTCATCGGCCTTCTGGCGCTGGTGGTTACGCTGGTTCCCTTCCTCCACGTCATTGCTATGTCGGTAAGCGATCCTTCGCTGGTTTCCCGGCAGGAGATTTATCTATGGCCTAAGGGTGTGAACTTTGACGCGTACCGTATGGTGATGCAGAACAAAATGTTCTGGACCAATTATGGCAACACCCTATGGATTGTCTGCGTGGGAACGCTGGTGAATATTTTCTTGACGGTGACGCTGGCTTATCCCATGTCCCGCACGCAGTTCTTTCTGCGTCGGCCCATCATGAAGCTGATTACGTTCACCATGTTTTTCTCCGGCGGCTTGATTCCCTTGTTCATCATCGTAAACAAAACCGGCCTGTACAACACCCGCTGGGCGGTGATTCTGCCCTACGCTATCAACACCTACAACCTCATTGTCTGCCGCACCTTCTTTGAGGGCATCCCGGACAGTCTGGTGGAATCCGCTCGGCTGGACGGCGCAAACGATATCCGCGTGTTGTTTTCCATTGTGCTTCCATTATCCAAGGCGATTTTGGCGGTGCTGGTGCTATTCTACGCCGTGGCGCATTGGAACAGCTATTTCCCAGCCATGCTTTTCATTCCCAAAACGGATTTGCAGCCCGTACAGGTTTATCTGATTCGGGTGCTGATTCAGGACACGGAAGCCTTGGCTGAGGAGGGAAGCGCGGGCTACAGCCGGGCGCTGATCGTGGAGCAGCTTAAATACGCGGTCATCATCGTTACGGTGCTGCCGGTGGCGGTGCTGTACCCGTTCCTGCAAAAGTACTTTGTGCAGGGCGTTATGATCGGGGCGATTAAAGGATGAGTACCATGGGCGCAAAATTTTTAATTTTCACGGATCTCCATGTGGACATCATGCATGACGGCGCGGCGCGTATGCAGGTGATTTGCGATGCAGCCAAGCGGGAAAAAGTAGATTTTCTGCTGCACCTTGGCGATATTATGTATCCTCATGCGGCTTTTTTGCAGCAGTACGCGCCGGAAAGCCTTGTGAAGCGCCAGCGGGCATGGTTCCTCAATGATCGGGACGACGAAAAGACCGCGATTTTATGCATGCTTAGGGCGACAGAGCGACCCTTGTACGGCGTGCTGGGTAACCATGACATGGACTCCTGCGACAAAGAAACCGCCTGCCGATACTGGAATATGCCTGCGCCCTATTACGCGTTTGTGGAGGGCGGCGTGCGTTTTCTGGTGTTGGACAGCAATTTCATCCGCACAGATGACGGGCTGGTTGATTTCGAGCACAATAACTACCGGGACTACAAGCGCCGCCAAACCTCTTTTTTACCAAAGGAGCAGCTGGATTGGCTGCGCAAAGAAATCCTGTCCTCCTCGGAGCCTTGCGTGCTGCTTTCCCATACGCCGCTAGGCGACGATCTGCTCAACATCAACAACATGCAGGAGGTGTGGGCGATCATCGACGAGGTAAATCAGGACAAGCGACGGGTGATCGTGGCCATTAACGGCCACAACCACGTGGACGGCTTGAGCGTGCGTCGCGGGGTGCCGTTCCTAAGCATCAACAGCGCCTCCAACCTTTGGCTGGGCAGTGAGTTTAAAACCACGCGCTATAGCGAAACCATCTGCCGCGCCTACCCGCACTTAGCTAGCTGCGCACCCTATTACGATCCCCTGTATGCCGTTGTAACCATTGATGAAAACGGCATACGGGTAGAGGGGATCCATAGCAGCTTTGTAGGCTCCACCCCCCAGGAGCTGGGCTTTCCCAAAAGCGCCTCCTACTTTGAGCCCTGCGCCTGCATCCGCTCCCGCTTTCTGCCCCTTGCGGCGCTGCCGGGCGACGGTGCACAGCCGGACTACGGCCTGACAGAGAAATAATTCCCCCAAAAGCCAGTGCGTACGGTAGTGGAAAAACCGTGCGCATTGGCTTTTTAGCCGTTTATGGGCAAATCATCCGTCGTTTGCTTTCCTTAGCGGCTTCATGTATAATCTCTATTGAAAAGCAACGCACAGGAGGGGTTCTTTATGGCCGATCATTCATCCTATATCAGCCCTTTTTCTACCCGGTATGCAAGCCCGGAGATGCAGTTTATTTTTTCGGAGGACAACAAATTTCGCAATTGGCGCAGATTGTGGATCGCGCTGGCTAAAGCGGAGCAAAAGCAAGGTCTGCCCATTACGGACGAACAAATTGCCGAGCTTACGGCCCATAAGGACGATATCAACTATGAGGACGCTCAGCGCCGGGAGCGGGAATGCCGCCACGACGTGATGAGCCATGTATATGCTTACGGTCTTCAATGCCCCAACGCCAAGGGAATTATCCATCTGGGCGCCACCAGCTGCTACGTGGGCGACAACACCGACGTCATCATTATGAAGCAAGGTCTACAGCTGGTGCGGCGCAAGGTGCTCAACGTGCTAGATTTGTTGGCCGCCTTTGCGGATAAGTACAAGGATACCCCGGCGCTGGCCTACACCCACCTCCAGCCCGCCCAGCTGACCACCGTCGGCAAGCGCGCCACCTTATGGATGAACGAGCTGTACATGGATTTGGAGGAGCTGGAGCACCGTATGGGCTCGCTGGCGCTGCTGGGCAGCAAGGGCACCACCGGTACCCAAGCCAGCTTTATGGAGCTTTTCAATAACGATAGCCGGAAGATCAAGCAGGTGGAAATGGATATCGCAGCTGATATGGGCTTCGACCGGGTGGTGCCTGTCAGCGGTCAGACCTATAGCCGCAAAATGGACTACATGGTGGTTAGCACCTTATCCGGCGTAGCCCAAAGCGCCAGCAAGTTCAGCTATGATCTGCGGCTTTTGCAGAACTTTAAGGAAATGGAGGAGCCCTTCGAGGCTGCGCAAATCGGTTCCTCGGCTATGCCCTACAAGCGCAACCCCATGCGCTCCGAGCGCATTACCTCCTTGAGCCGTTATGTGATGGTGGATACCTTGAACGCAGCCATCACCGCCGGTACCCAGTGGTTTGAGCGCACGCTGGACGACAGCGCCAACCGCCGCATTGCGGTCAGCGAAGCGTTCCTCGGCGTGGATGCGATTTTGAATATCATGATGAATGTTTGCAACGGCTTGGTGGTATACCCCAAGGTGGTGCACGCGCGAGTCATGAACGAGCTGCCCTTTATGGCCACGGAAAATATTATGATGGACGCAGTGAAAAAGGGCGGCGACCGGCAGCAGCTCCACGAGAAGCTGCGGGTGCACAGCCAAGCCGCCGCCAAAGCCGTCAAGGAGAACGGCCTTCCCAATGATCTAATGGAGCGGGTAGCCGCCGACCCCGCCTTTATGATCACCAAGGAGGAAATCCAGAAAATTCTCGACCCCAAGCGTTTTATCGGCCGCAGCGCTCAACAGGTGGAGGAATACCTAAACGAGGTCATTCGGCCTGTGCTAGCGCAGAACGCGTCGGTGTTGGGCGAGCATCAGGAGCTTAGCGTGTAACTCCGATAGGATTTGCTGCATCAAAAAACGAGACTGTTCGCGAAGAGAGAAGGCAGTGGCTTTACGCCTACGCTTTTATCCCGTTCTGTCTGCCGTAGACGGGCGGAGCGGGTTCTTTGCGAACAGAGTCTCGTTTTTTTATTATGCCTTTTCTGGCTTAGGCTGGGGATAGCGATACCGCTTTCCAAGGTAGTTTTCCATGACGACCTCCTTGTCGTCCTTGCTGATAACATACGGATAGACAATGGGGATTTTTCCACCGCCGCCCGGCGCGTCGATGACATAGCGGGGCAAAGCGTAGCCGGATATGTTGCCCTGCAAGCTGTGCATGATGTCGATGCCTTGATCCACCGTGGTGCGGAAATGGGAAATGCCGCGGCTTAAATCGCACTGGTAGAGATAGTAGGGACGTACCCGCATCTTGACCAGCTTGAGCAGCAGGGTTTTCATCGTGTCCACATTGTCGTTGACGCCTTTTAACAGCACGCTTTGATTGCCCAGCGGAATGCCCGCGTCCACAATGGCTTCGCAGGCGCGTTGGGAATCCGGCGTGATCTCCCGGGGATGGTTAAAATGGGTGTTGATCCAAATGGGCTGGTAGCGCTTGAGCATGGTCAGTAGCTCGTCGTCGATGCGCATGGGCAGCACCACGGGCACCCGCGTGCCGATACGAATGATCTCCACATGGGGAATGGCGCGCAGCGAGGAAATGATGTGCTCCAGCTTTATGGTGCTCATGGTCAGCGGATCGCCGCCGGAAATAAGCACGTCGCGGATCGCGGGATGGTCGCGGATATAGGAAAGTGCGTTTTGAAACGCCTTTTCGCTAATCACGCGATCCTCTTCTCCCACCGCCCTACGGCGGGTGCAGTGCCGGCAGTACATGGCGCATTGAAGCGTCACCAGCAGCAGCACGCGGTCCGGATAACGGTGCACCAAATGAGGAACGGGACTGTCTGATTCCTCCCCCAGCGGATCCTCCAAATCATTGGAGCAATCGAAGGTTTCCTCAATCATCGGCACGCTTTGCATACGGATGGGGTCCTGCGGATCCTCCGGATGGATGAGAGATGCGTAATAGGGGGATATCGCCATGCGGAAATGGCTCAAGCAGCGGTTAATATCCTCTTTTTCGGCTTCGGTGAGGGGGATGACCTGCGAAAGAGCGTCGGCGGTTTGAATGCGGTGTGCAAATTGCCATTTCCAGTCGTTCCATTTGGGACATTGGGAGGCTGACAACGTCATACGATCAGGCTCCCTTGCGTAAACCGCAGCGTTTGATAGCGGTTTGAAGAATGTCGCAGACCAGCTGGGAATAAGAGACGCCGCAGAAATCCGCCAGCATGGGGTAATCGCTGTAGTTGGGCGCCAGCCCAGGCAGCGGGTTCAGCTCAATAAAATAGCATTTTCCCTCCGCGTCCATGCGGAAATCAGCTCTGGCAAAATCCTTGCAGCCCAGCTGGCGAAAAGCGCGCAGGGACGCCTTGATCATTTCCTGTTCCTGGGCGGGGGATAGAGCCGCCGGGCATTGATAGCTGACATAGCGGGTGTAATCCTGCTTAACGGTATAGTCATAGACGTGATAGCTGCCCTGAGTGGGCTGCTTGTAGATAATTTCCATGGGTGAAAAGGCCCGCAGCTCCGTTCCGTTGCCAAGAAGGCCAACGGTGAACTCCCGCCCCTCAACATACTCCTCGGCTAGCATTTCTTCTTCGTAAGCATCAAAATTACGCTGGCATAGGGCGCGCAGCTCCTTTGCGTTTTGCACCACGCTCATGCCGGAAATCCCCTTGCTGGAGCCCTCCGCATTGGGCTTGACAATCACGGGATAATGAAGCGAAGGTAGCTGCGATAGATTCTCTTCGGTGATGACGGCATAATGAGGCGTACGGATATGGTAGGTGCTTAGAAGCCGCTTGGCCAGCGCCTTATCCAGCGCTACGCAAAGGGCGGTTTCGTCGGAGCCTGTAAAGGGGATTCCCATCATGTTCAGAAGCGCGGGTATCTGCGCTTCCCGTCCTCGCCCGCAGAAGCCCTCCGCAATGTTAAAAGCGATATCAACAGGAGCGGCTTGCAGCGTTTGCACCAGCTCAGGCCCAGCCTCAAGCGCTAGCACCTCCGCGCCTTTTTCCTGTAATGCGTTGCAAATGGCATGAACGGTGTCGATGCTGTCATACTCAGCTTCGCAATCGTCGGTTTTTCCTTTCACGCCTTTTTTAAGGTTATACAATACGCCAACCTTGAAACCGGTAAACGGGAGAGGGATATCCAAATCCATAGCCTCCATGAAACCACCATCCTTTTTCAATAGTACTCGATGTGCGCCATTGTTATACACCTGCCGCTAGGGGGTGTCAATCATTATTTTTAACGGGATTTTTCTGCCCTGCATGCATAAAAAACTGTCCGGTTTTTAGATATTCACCGTCCCGCATTGCAAGCCAATAAAAAATAGGATATGATAAACACAATCTAAAAAAACGTGCCATAAGGAGTAACGCTGCAATGACGAAAATGACGGTGGAAACCCTGCGCTTGCCAATGGCTCCCCTTGGGCCGGAAAACCCGCTGCCGCCCATCGCGGGCGTGGGTAACGTGCAGCAGCGCGCCCAGAGCACGCTGGACGAGAGCGACGGTCTGTATTTAGGCTACGGCTTTGTGAACGGCTGCTTTCCGTACCGGACGCTGGACGGCTATGGCGAAGAGCTAACGCAAGGCGAGCTGCCTGTGGTGGTGCTGGAAAACAAGTACCTCCGGGCGGAGCTTTGCCCCACGCTGGGCGGTAAGCTGCGCTCGCTAATCGATTTGCAAAAGGGTCGAGAGCTTTTATATTGCAACCCGGTGATCCGGCCCCGGAATCTTGCTGTGCGAAACGCGTGGACCTCCGGCGGCGTGGAATGGAACTGCGGCGTGATTGGTCACACACCCTACACCTGTCAGCCGGTTTTCGCTGCCCGCACGGCGCTTCAGGACGGCACGCCGGTGCTTCGGCTGTACGCCTTTGAGCGCATCCGCGCGGCGGTTTATCAGCTGGACATTTTTCTGCCGCAGGACTCTCGGCAGCTGTATGTGCGCACCCGGATTTACAATCCCCACAAGGAAACCATCCCCATGTACTGGTGGAGCAATATAGCCGTGCCTGAAAACGATCAGGCGCGGGTGCTGGTACCGGCACAGCAAGCCTATACCCACGCTCATGGCGCGGTTTCCCGTACCGATATCCCCATGGTAGACGGTATCGACGTGACCTATCCCACCCACAATCCCGGAGCGGTGGATTACTTCTGGAAGGTGCGGGATAAGGCACGACGGGCGTTTGCCTGCTTGGACGGCGAGGGGTATGGATTGTGCCAATGCTCCACCGACCGGCTCCAAGGCCGAAAGCTCTTTGTCTGGGGACAGACCCCCGGGAGCCGCAATTGGGAGCGGTTCCTTACCGGCGCGGGCGATGATGGCTGTTATGTTGAGATACAGGCGGGTTTGGCCCGCACCCAGTATGAATGCCTGCCCATGCCGCCCCAAACCGCGTGGGAATGGCTGGAGGCTTACGGCCCCATGGAGGCGGAGCCCAGCCGGGTGCACGGAGATTGGCAGGCTGCGCAGGAGGAGCTGCTGCTTCGGATGGAAGCGTTGATCCCCAGAGATCGAATGGATGAATTGCTGGCGGCTACCCATGCCATGGCGGTCAGCCCTGCCGACGAGGTTTTATTTCAAGGCGACGGCTGGGGTGCGCTGGAGGTTCTGCGGCGGGAGCGGCAGCAGGACGCTCCTCTTTGCCCGTGGCTGGATTTCGGGCGGCCCGGACAGCTACAGGAGCCATGGAAACGGCTCCTGCTGGAGGGCTCCTTCGGGGAGCATCCCCTTGATGCGCCGCCGGAAAGCTGGATGCTGCAGCAGGAGTGGATAAAGCTGATGCAGACTGCCGTTTCTGGCCCAGACCAAGAAAACGCCTATGCTCAGCTAGAGCTGGGCATGTCGCTGCTGGTAAAAAAAGAGCTCAAGGTAGCTGCTGCTTGTCTGCGGCGTTCCTTGAAGCTCCGCCCTTCGGCATGGGCGATGTACGGTTTGTCCTATATGGGGGAGCCGAAAACGGCTTTGAATTGGCTGCTAAAGGCAGTCTCCTTTTCTCCCGATACGGGAGCGCTGGCGGTGGAGGCCCTTCGCCGTCTGCTGGAAGCCGACGCGCCTAAACGAGCGCTGGCATTGGAGGAGGGACTGCCGCAAAGCGTACGGGCGACGCCCCGGGTGCGGCTATACCGCTGCACGGCGCTGGTGCGGTTAAAGCGGATCAAGGAGGCGGAGGCTCTTTATCCCACGCTGTGTATTTCCGATTTGCGGGAGGGAGAGTTGGGCGTGACCAAGCTTTGGTTTGAGCTGCAGGAGGCAAAGTCGGGGAGCGAGGTTCAAGCATCGGCTTTGCCGACGGAGCTGGATTTCCGCACTCATCCCTGCTGAGCCTGATTGCGGTACTGCTTGGGCGTTACGCCCGTCTCTCGCTTAAACAGCTTGGTGAAGGTTAGGTAGCTGTCATAGCCCGCCTTGTCGCTGATTTCCGAAACCAGCAAATTCGTCGTTTCCAAAAGCTCCCGAGCGTAATCCATGCGAAGCGCGTTCAGGTAATTGGTAAAGGTCGTGCCCAGCTCCTTTTTAAATAGCTGGCTCAGATAGCTGGGGTTGATGCAGTGGCGGGTGCTCAGCTCTTGAAAGGAAATTTCCTTGGTGAAGCTTCCGTTGATCTCTGTAACCACCTGTCGCAAGGTTTCGTTGTGAAGCTGATCCGCGTTAAAGGCGGGCCCGGTCATATGGCTAAGCTCCCGGCACAGCGCTTTGACCATGGCTTCAAAGGAGCCGTAGCGCTCGGCTACCTCGAAGCCAAACCGCAGGGGAGTGGGGCAGGGCTGATTTTTCATGCGACACAGCAAAGTCTGACATTGATTGTGAACCGTTACCGCATCCCCCAGCCGCAGCGCCGATTGCTCCTCCGGGCTTAGGGAGGACAGGCTGTGGATGGCTTCCTTGGGTCGGTTGTGATTGCAAAGGGAACGGAATTTTTCCGAAAAGGCGGTAGGCTCGGCGCTTTGCGGCTCTACCCGCCCCAAGGGGTTCTGTCCCGGGTTGAAAAATCCAGCGTAAAGCTGACCGCAAAGCGCTTCAAAGCTGTTACAGAGATAGCTTTCCGGCTGAGAGGTTACGTCGTACACAAAGGCGGACAGCTGCCCCTCCGTGACCGCCGCCAGCAGCGCCGAGCGGAAGGGATAGCCCTCCAGCGCCGTTAAATCTCCTTGAATCAGATACATCCGGCAGCGTTCCCCCACCCGGAGAGCGGTAGCTGGCAGCACGCCCTTTAGCGGCGCTTCCCCAGCACCGTCGGATAAGCCCACGGCAATGGGCTGGCCTTCGGCAAAGCCCGCCAGCAGTGGACGAGCGTTCTCCGGGGACGGAGCCGTCAAAAAATGCCCCATGGCTCGGTTGCGCCGCGCCTCGTCGTCCTCCAGCCTGCCCTTGATTTGCTGCAATATTTCCGCAAGCTCCTCATTTTCCACAGGCTTAAGGCAATAGCCTGCCGCCCCCAAGCGGATAGCGTCCTGGGCGTAGCGAAATTCCGCATGACCGCTGATGATCACAAACAAGGGCGGCGCTTCCAGCTCCCGGCATTGCTCCATCAGCTCGATGCCGGTAAGGCCGGGCATTTTCACGTCGGTCAGCACTACCTCCGGCTTAGCGCTGCTGATCAGCGCCAGCGCTTCCCGTCCGTTGGTGGCGGTGGCCACTACCTCAAAGCCGCTGCCTTTCCAGTCAAAGCCGAAAACAAGGCTGTTGATAATCATGCGTTCATCATCCACAATCAATACCGAATGCATGCCTATGCCTCCTTTAGCGCCGGTAGGCGCAGCTCTACAGTGGTGCCCTTTCCAAGGGTGCTGTTCAGCGTTACGCCGTATGCCGGGCCGTATTGCAGCTTCAGGCGGCTGTCCACATTGAGGATGCCGATGTGCCCCGTGCCCTCTGCATCCTGCGCCGGGTCCAGCGTGCGCTTCAGCCGGCCGTTCAGCTCCGTTAGCACCTCCGGGGACATGCCCACGCCGTCGTCAATAACCTTGAGCACCAGCGTCTGCTCCTCTAGCTTGGTTTCCACCGTCAGGTGACAGAAGCCGTCGTGCTGTTCGATCCCATGGACGATAGCGTTCTCGATCATGGGCTGCAGGATCAGCTTCGGCACTAAAAAATCGGCGCATTCCTTTGGCATGGGGCAGGCAACGTCAAACCGATCCTGAAAACGGTAATGCTGTATGTTGAGGTAATTCTGCGCGATTTTCCATTCCTCCCGTAGGGGAACAATGCTTTTGCCCTTGATGCTATATTTGAAAATGAGGCTCAAGGAGCGGGCGATTTCGGCAATCTCCGGCTGACCGTTGGTATAAGCGATGCCCACCATGGTTTCCAAGGTGTTGTACAGAAAGTGGGGGTTGACCTCGCTGCGCAGATGGGCTAGCTCGAACTGCTTGGCTAGCAGACGGTTTTCGTAGGCGGCGGTGTTGGCGTCTACCACCTCGGCGGTTAGCTGCACGGTTTTTTCAAGCAAGGCGTTAAATTCGTTGCCGATGCGCCCCGCCTCCTGATAGCCTTCAAGTTCCACCTGTTCGCTGAGGTTGCCTAGGCTTCCGCCGCCTAGCTTTTCAATGAAGCGAAGCAGCTGCTTTAAGGGGCTGACTAGGTTTCGCGCAAAGGCGATCCATAGCAGCGCCAGCAAAGACAGCAGCCCCAGCGCTACCAGCAGCTCGCCGTTGCGGCCGTCGCCGGAGGCAAGAAGGCTTTCGGCCCTTTCCTGCAGCACATAGATATGATAGCCAATGGAAAGGGGCGTATCGGAAAAATAATAGGGATCGTTCCGACGAGCCTGCTCCAGCGCCGCTTGCCCGGCCCGCGGCCCGTTGCTCCATACCACCTGCCCCGCTTGATCCGCCAGATACAGCGTTAGATCGCTGGCGGCGGAAAGCTGACGTTCGCCGGTAAAGGCGGAATCCGAAAGCACAAGGTATACGTTGCCGATGTTCTGGCTAGTCTGGTTATAGCTATCGATGGATTCGATGTTTTTGCTCATGACCAAATAGCGCTGGGAGGTTTTCCCTTGATGGGAAACCATCAGCCCGCTTAGGGACAGCGTGGTAGCCGTCTGAGGCGGCACCTCGGTTTGGCTGTCCGCCAGGTTGTAGAGCCGACCTTGGCTGTCCTCCACCACGATGTCCGTTATGGAGCCGCTCAAGGTGGCGGCCTGTATCAAAGCCCTTTTCAGACTGCCGTATCGCTCCACCCGCTCGCCCTCGCTTTTGGCAAACAGGAATTCCTGCACGTCCTTGTCGAAGGAGATTAAGCGGATGATTTTGGCATAGCTGTCGTACTGCGCCTCGGCCATGCGCTCCGTTTGGTCCACCAGACTGTCCACATACTCCACAAAGGTGTTGTGGGCGGAGGTTTGCGCCTGACTTAGGGTAAACAAAAGATAGCCTGTCAGCAGCGCCGCCGTGAATGCGCACATCAAGGCGATTTGCGTATAGACCCGCAGCCTTCGATACCAGCGTAGCATTCTGCACCCCCCCATTTTTATCCATTGTACACGTATGCCACGGCAAAGACAAGGAGGAAATCTCTGGATGAAAAAGCTTGCGTTTTTACTCTGCCTTCTTTTGGCGGCCTGTCTATCCGCCTGCGCCCCGGAGCAGCCAGCCGACAGCTCCAGCCAGCCGGAGCCGGTGCACATTACCGTAGCCTTCTGGAATGCGGGCGTTATGCAGGGGGACGCTTTTCAGCGCTACGTGGAGGAACGGTTTGGCGTGGTGCTGGAGCCTGTGGATCTCTCCTACGAAAACTACACCCAGCGCTTGCAGCAGCTGGCGGCGACGGACGAGCTGCCGGATATCATGGGCAATGATATTATGGGTACCTCGGCTTATGAAAGCTGGATATCCCAAAACAAAATTCGCGCCATCCCCAAAAGCCTTTCTGCCTATCCCAACTTACAGCGCTATCTGGATCAGCCCTATAACGAGCGGTTCAAGCGGGATAACGGCTCCTTTTACGCCATTCCCCGGTTGACCTATACGGAGGAAGCGCTTTGGGCGCTGGACCGCTGTATTATGCTGCGCAAGGACTGGATGCAGAAGCTGGATTATACCGTGCCCCAAAGCTGGGAGGAATTTCGGCAGCTGTTAAGCGCCTTTGTCCATGACGACCCGGACGGCAACGGAATCGACGACACCGTCGGCTTGACCGCTTCTCATTTAAATACATTGGAAGCCGTATACCTCAACCTTTTCCCGGAGCTAAGCAATACCGAGCGGGGCTGGATGTACGAGGATGAAAAATGGATGCCCGTGTACTGCTCCAAGCGCGTCGCCCCAGCGCTGGAAACCATGCGGCAGCTTTATCAGGACGGCTTGCTGGACCCAAGCATCGCCTATGTTTCCACCCAAGAGGCGGTGAACAACTTCGCCAAGGGCAAATCCGGGGCTATTTGCGGCCAGTACTATCTGGTGCTGAACTGTCTGGCGGATTTGGGCATGCTGGATCAAGCCTATGATATGGTGCAGATTTTGCCTACCTGGCCCTGCGAGGACGGCAACCGCTACCGCTTTACTACTAGCCTCCATTGGTCGGAAAGCTATTTCGGCGCGAGGGTAGACGACGAAAAGATGGATAAGATTCTAGCACTGTACGATTGGCTGCTTTCGGATGATTTTATGCTGTGCTATCGCTATGGAATCGAGGGAACGGATTGGGTTTACGAAGCCGGTCGGGTAAAGGCGCTGCGCCAGATTTCGCCTTTGCGGGAATACCCCAGCCTGTCGATTCTGTCAAAGCTGGTGCAATGGCATCAGGACGAGCAGTATGAGCTGAGCGATTATAACGAGCTGACCTATGGCCGCCTGACCCTTGCCAACGCCAGAGAATGGCTGGACTGGTTCCGCAATCATACCAAACGGGTCAATTATAATTATGATATTGTTTTTATGTCGACCCAAGCTAAAAACAGCTTGGTATACAATACGGTAGCCCAGGAAAAGATGTTAAAGGTCATTGTCGGGCAGGAAAGCGCGCTGACCGCATGGCCGAAGGCCCTGAAGGAAATGGAGGACAGCACCACCTTGCTGGCTGCCATCGACGAGGTGACCGCCGAGGCGCGCAGATTAGGAGTCCAGCCCTGAAAAGCTGGCCTGTAATTAGCAAAAGCTGTCCGCTGTTTAGATTTGGGGATTCGAGACGGTTTTTCCTATCGTATTTGTCACTTTCTTATAATCTTCGCCCATTGTTTCCATTCCATTCATCGGGTATCCTTAGCACATACTCCTTCCCTCAAGGGAAGGCGAAAAGAAAAACAGGAGGGTACCTTATTATGAAGAAGATTGCAGCATTGCTCGTGGCTCTTGTCATGATGTTGTCCATGACTGCCGTTGCCGAGGGCACGACGGAATTGACTTATTGGTCCATGTGGTCCAGCACGGAGCCTCAGGCCATCGCCATCCAGAAGATCATTGACGAATACACCGCCGCTACCGGTGTGAAGGTCAACGTGGAGTGGATGGGCCGCGACATCAAGACCACCATTGAAACCGCTATTGACGCGGGCGAAAAGGTTGATCTGTTTGACGACGACTTCCAGCGCGTTTCCCAGCAGCTGGGTGGAAAGCTCACTGATCTGGAAGAAATGGCTAAGGCTGTCAATTATGACGATTTCGCCATCGCCGCTCTGCCTGCCGCCGTGCGCGGATGGGCTAGCTCCTTGAAGGCGATCCCCTATCAGTCTTACTCCTCCGGCATTTTGTACAACGTGGAAATGTTTGAAGCCGCCGGTATCGAAGCCGCTCCCGCCACTTGGGAAGAGCTGCTGGCTGCCTGTGAAAAGCTCAAGGCCGCCGGATACGCTCCCTTTGCTCAGGACGATGCGTATGTCCGCTACACCTACGGCTTCCTGCTGGCCCGTTACATCGGTCAGGATGCTGTGAAGGAACTGGTTATCAACGGCGATTGGGCCGAGAATGAGGGCGCTCTGAAGGCTGCCCAGCGCATTGAAGAGCTGCACACCTTGGGCTACCTGTCCGACGAAGTGCCCGGCACCTACCCCGCCAGCCAGAACGGTCTGGGCTTCGGCACCACCGCTATGGTCGTATGCGCTACTTGGGTACCCAACGAAGTGCTCACCAACACCGAATACACCGGCACCATCGGTATGTATAACTTCCCCAGCGTCGAGGGCGGCGTTGATCCTAACACCTATGCCAATATTGGCGCGCAGGCCTTCGGCATCCCCGCCACCAGCGAAAACGCTCAGGCTGCCTTTGACCTGATCATGGCTATTGTCAGCGGCACCGGCGATTCCATGTTGGCTATGGAAACCAACTCCTTGCCCTGCGACACCCGCAACACCGAATGGCCCGAGCTGCTGGCTGGCTGCAAGGACGCCGTTAACGCTCAGACCGGCGTATATGACTGGAACATGGGTCTTGGCGAGAACGCCGATATCGACGCTACGCTGCAGACCAATCTGCTCAAGCTGTTCGAGGGCGGCTTCACTGCCCAGCAGTTCATCGACGCCATGGAAGAGGCCTCCAAATAAGACGATCCTTACAATTGGGCGGGCGGCATCGTTTAGGCGCTGCCGCCCTTCTTTTCATCCATCAGACAGGAGGGAGAAAAGGTGAAGCAAAGCAAAGGGATGATCGTGGCTTTTCTAGCCCCGGCAGTCGTCGCTTTTCTGATGATGTTCCTTTATCCAGTGACCCGGACGGTCATTATGAGCTTTTTTCAAGTGGAAAGCGTAACCGCCAAAACAGACGCATGGCAGTTCGCTGGCTTTAATAATTATGTGGAGCTTTGGAATTCCGTTACCTTCCGCGCCGCTATGAAAAACATCATGCTGATTTGGCTGATCGGCGGTATTGTGGTGCTGTCGCTCAGCCTGCTGTTTGCCGTGGTGCTCAATAGCGGCATCCGTGGCAAATCCTTTTTCCGCGCGTTGGTCTATATGCCTAATATCATCAGCGCCGTGGCCCTCGCCACCATGTGGAAGCAGTTTGTGTTTGTGAATGCAAACTACGGCTTGATGAAGGGCATCTGGAAAACCCTTGGGATGGGCAATGTGAACTGGCTGGGAACAGACATGATCTTTTGGGCCATGCTGATCGCCTTTTGCTTTGGCGCTGTGGGTTATTATATGCTGATCTTTTTAAGCGGCATCGATCGCATCCCCGCTGATTTGTTCGAAGCCGCAACCATAGACGGCGCTAACAAGCCCCGTCAATTCGTGCATATTACCATGCCGCTGTTGATGGGCACCTTGAAAACCAACCTGACCTTCTGGAGCATTTCCACCATTACCTTCTTTGTGTGGAGCAAGATGTTCTCGCCCCTCAACACCGACCTGACCACCGTTACCCCCATGGTGTACATGTACGATATCACCTTTGGCACTCAGGGCAACGTACAGCGCTCCGCAGGCGGAGGCGCGGCGGTGGGCGTGATTATGGCGCTGATGATTTTGCTTATCTTCATGGCCGTCAACGCGTTGATCCGCGATGATGGGATCGAATATTAAGGGAGGCAATCGTATGAAAAAGAACGTACAGCCCGTCTCCCTGAAACGGGAGGCAAAACTGCTGCCCGGTTACCTGATCATGCTTTTGTGGCTGGTTTTTACGGTGGTGCTGCTAGGCTGGATCTTTGCAGCCAGTCTGTCCACCACGCGAGAAATCAACATGGGTAAGGTGCTGGGCTTTGAATCCGGGCTTCACTTTGAAAACTACGCCGCAGCGTGGAGCAGCTATAATGTATCCGTGTACTTCATGAACTCGTTTATCTACGCCACCTGCTCCTTGGCGTTTATTATCTTGATTTCCGCTCCCGCGTCCTATGTGCTGTCTCGGTTCAGCTTTCCCGGCAACAAGCTAATCCGCTCCTGCTTTATCATTGCCATGAGCATCCCGCTGATTATGGTGATTCTGCCGGTTTTCGGGCTGACCACGCAGCTCAGGCTTAACGGCTCCCGGGTGACGCTGATCATCCTCTATACCTTCTTGAACATTCCTTTTACCACAACGTTCTTGATGAACTTCTTTTCTTCCTTAAGCCGCACCTATGAGGAAGCGGCTGCCATTGACGGCTGCACCCCCACAAAGACCTTTTGGCTGGTGATGCTGCCCTTGGCGCAGCCGGGCATTGTGACGGTGGGAATCTTCCTGTTCCTATCGGTATGGAACGAGTATTTTATGGCGTTGATCTTCGCCACCTCCGACCGCCTGCGCTCCGTGGGCCCCGGCTTGTATATGATGGTGGACACCATGACCCGTACAGGGAAGCTGGGCGGCCTGTTTGCGTCGGTCATCATCGTTTTCCTGCCCACCTTCGTGATTTACCTCTTCCTGTCGGAAAAGATCATTGCCGGCGTAACCGGCGGCGGAATCAAGGGGTAAAAAACGTTGCACTCTGGCGCGGATCATTCGGCGGAAGAATTGACAACCCTGCCGCTATCTGCTATGCTTTTGTACAGAAACGCTAAAAAGTCCACAATGTACAAACACGCAAAGGAGAAAGGGGCTGTGCCTTCCATGAGCTTCAAACGAATCACGGCGCTAGCGCTGTGCGCAATGCTGATCTTCGCGTTGGTTCCCTACGCAGGCGCGGATGGGACGGAGGATGATTTCTACATAATCCCTGACAGCAACACCCGCCTACTGACAGCGGAGGAGCTCTGGGGCTGGCAGTACGAAGCGGTGGGGTATATCTACAACGAAATTTTTGCCCGTCATGGACGGCTCTTCCGTACGGGACAGAAATACGACGTTTATTTTCGGCAGCGAGATTGGTACCAGCCCAATCCCAACTATCGCTACAGCATGCTCAACACAGTGGAAATAGCCAACCAGCAGCTGGCCCATCAGGTGCTACAGGATATGCGGGCGCAGAAAACGCTGAACCTAGGCGGCAAGGCGCTGCCCAATAGCGCCAGCGAAGCGGGAGCATATTCCGACTTTCTCTTTAGCGCCTATCGGCTGAAGAATGGACAAAAGCTGGACGTTTATACCGGCCCCGGCGCCCATTACGCGCGCGCCTCCAATGGCCGAGCTACCCTCAGCACCAACGGCGATGTGAGAATTGCCGGGCTAGAGAACAACTGGGTGCTGGTGGAATACGAAACCAGCGGCGGCGCCATGCGGGTCGGATATTTTTCCTTATCCCAGCTGAGCGGACGGTTGCAAAACGTCAAGCAATTGGAATTTAATTACGCATCGGCGACCGTTGCGAGCCGTTGCAGCCTCACGGACGACCCGGATGGACGGCGCGGGGCACTAGCCACGCTGGAAGCCAATCAAACGGTCACGGTACTAGGCGTTTACGAGAGCAGCGGCAGTCAATGGGCGTATGTGGAAGCGCAAACTGCCATAGGCTTAGTACGGGGGTTTGTTCCCATAGACTGCGTGGGCATTGGCGATGCCGGCTATGACTGGGACGACGAGGACAACGCAAACGGGTAAGCGCTTGCAAGCTCCTAGCAATGCTAGCTCTCTGGGGAATGATGTGGAGCCTTACGATCAAAGCCCGGAGCGGCGCATAGGTGAGGTTGCATGGGCGATCAAGCTGCCTGCAATATGGGCAGACGGATTCTTCAAGCAAAAAAAGGAGATGGAGCTCGCGGGCTACATCTCCTTTTTAATACCGTTCAAATTTCCGAGGCGGCTGCCATTTCGGATAAAACGTTGACCACGGTAACCTTTCCGGTATCATGATTGGTAATCCTGACAGTGCGGTCGTGAGCGGTAGGATTCCAGAGCGTGACGGCCATGGAGCCGTCCGCCGCCCTCCAGCCCTTTACATAAACATAGGGATTATCTGCTGTGAAGCCGTCTGTGTCCACAAAGCGGCCTTGCAGCAAATGCTTTGCATACTGATGATATAAAGCGTTTAACTGCTTCAGATAGGCTGTATATGCGGGCAAATCCTTTAAGCTGCCGCAGCAGCGATAGATGGTCATATCGAACCGAAGACCCAGTAAAAAGCTATACCCAGCCATGGCCCGGTAGTGGTTTTCATCTTCCCCGCACTCCCGGTTTGTGCTCAAAAGCTCTGGGAAGGTGTAGAGATACATTTCCGTCAGTCGGCTATCGCTGCGCGCCGCGTCAAGATTCTCGGCGCTGATGGGATCCAGCAATCGCGCATCCGGCTGGGAGTTCGCGCCGTGGCTGATGTCCATGCTTTGTCCGTAGAGATCTACATTGTGCTCCATGAGGATGATTTTATCGTCGCCGAAGGTTTTCACATAGTCCCGCAAACCGCGATAGTTGGCTGCTTTGCTTTCGTGAGAATGGCTTGGCTTTTGATGGGTGTGGTTCTCCGCATAGCAAAAATAGGGGAACCATCCTCCGATATCATATAGCACGCCGTCTGCGCCCAAGTCCAAGCACTGCTTTGCCGCCCACTTCATCTTTTCCTGCCATAGCGGAGCGCCGGGGCAGGCGAGATACATGGGCATAGGCGGATTGCAGATTTTTCGGTAGGTTCCCTCTCCGCAGTAGGTTTCCGCAAAGGGAATTTCCTCCCCCCAGAGAGAGCGAATCGGAACGCTGTCGCCGCCTTCTTCACGGTAGAAATCGCTTTGGTGATCGATGAGCGCATAGCTTAGGAACATCAGCACCCGTCCGCCCTTGGCGTGAACGTAGTCGATGCCCTCCTTTAGCTTCTCCGCACCGCCCATTCGCTCATCTGGGAGATAATCCGGCCACATCCGGGCAAAACCGCCTTTTTCCCAGCCAAGCAGGTACAGCGTATCAAAGCCAGCCGCGGCGGTTTCGTCGTACAATGCGGGGATATCGCTGTAATCCCAGTTCAGCTCGCAGTGATGCTGCTTTAAAATTACACGCAGCCAGCCGGTCATGTCGCGGCACCAATCCGGCCGCTTTGGTGGGACGTATCCTCCGTATGCTTCCATAAAGGCGCGGTAGAAACGGGAGCCCGCGTGCCAGTCCCCTTGATGGGGGAAGCAATCGATGGCTTGCCCCTGCCATTTCTCACCCGCCTTCAGCATGGGGTAACGAATTACGCCGAAGCATAGCACGTTCTGCTTCGTATCTCTTTGTGCGTGCAGGCATAGCGCTTGACGGGTGGTATCCTCGGAGCCGATATACAGGCCTTCTTCGGTGTTATACCAATCGAACCACTGCATGGAGGCCTGCTCGCCTTGATACAACGCGTCCATATCGGTATGAAATTGATCGTGGCGCTCATATTTTCGAAAACCCGCATAGGTGGATAGATCGTTATAGGCAGGATCGGGTACTCGGATGCCAAGGTCTCTGGGCCAAGCGATAAAATCGTCCTCGTGCCGTCCGGAAAGGGAGCGCACTCCGGAAATGGGCGTTAGCTGTAGCTCCTGCAGGATCACGGAAGAATCACGGTTTTCAAGCTCCGCCATGACGCGGAGGCCGCGAGGATCCGCTAGAAAACGCAGCGTTAAGGAGGCGTCGATGATGCGGCCCTCGTCGCCCGTTAGGGCGTCGCAGCGCAGCAGGATTCCCTCTTGATCGACGGTGATCCTTTGCTCCTGCCGGTCCTGCCACACCACCGCTTCCACCCGCTCCGTACCGGGAATGGAATAGATCAGCTTCCAGATAGGCCCCGGCTGCTCCACAAATTCATGACCTGTGGCAATATGAAAAAAGGAAGAGTGATATCCCCGTTCGTCCAGCGTGTAGGAAAAAACTTCATTTTTCAGATGAAACATAAAGGAGCGCCTCACTTTCTCAATTGTGCAAACGGGCCGAAGGTGATCAGCAGGGGATAATCCCGCAATGGGACATTCAGCAGCGTAATAACGCCGCGTTCCGCAAGGATGTTTTCCGGGGCAATGGCATAAACCGTTCCGTCAAAGGGATCTATCAGATGAACATCCTGCTGTTGACCGATGAAGGTAAGGGTGACGGAGGCTTCCAAATCTACGGTCATGATGTTTTCTACCTTCCAATAGGCGAAGCAGCGAGCGCCCTCGGGGTTTTCGAAGCCTTGATAGAAAAAGCCTGCGTCAGCCCCCAGCACGTTCATATCCCATCCGCCGGTACGCGGGTTGGGACGGCACTCGAACTGAACGGGCAAATCCACCTTTCGGATTTCACCGGGAAACAAGGAGCAAAGCGTCTGCATGGCGGTATACGCTTGCTTTTGATGATAAACGCCCAGCGGGCGACCCCTATCGTCAAAGGTCTCTCCCAGCAATCCGAAAAAGCCGTACCAGTCCTTTGTCAGCTCGCCTTCGTCGTTCTGGATGTTTTCAAAGATATCAACGGTGGAGAACCAGCTGGTGAAAAAAACTTCGCTCATCAGATCGATCATGATTTTGCGCAGCAGGAACTTTGTCTGGCGGCGCTCCGTCCATTGCGCCTTTTTAAGCGCACCTTGAGTGGAATAATCGCTTTGCGCGCCGGTTTCCCCCTGAATGACGCCGATATGCTGACCGCCGAAGGCGTCGAGGATCGCCCGAATATTCCGTACGTACTCCAGCACCCCGGTATCCACGTCAAAAACGTACCGATGATAGGTGACGTAGTCTGTCACCTCCGCAAGCTCCCGGCTCATGAAGCGATAGAGAAACGGAAGCTCCACGCAGAAGGAGCCGACCAGCACCTTCGCCTGAGGATCCGCCGCCTTGATCACCCGGGCGGTGCGAAGGGCAAAGGCTCCGTATTCTTTTGCGTTGGGCTGGGGCCGCCAGCACCACGAGCCGTCGGGCTCGTTCCATATTTCATAGAAATGAACGCGCCCTTCGAAGTGGCGAACGACGGCGGTTACATAGTGATCCCACGCAACGCGTTCCTCCTCAGTGGAGATCGGCGGTCGTCCAACGGCTCCGGCTTTGTTGTTGGCGGCTGGGGTGTAAAGCTCGTTGCCATAACAAAGGCACATCCAAGGCTCCGTTCCCAGCGGGAGGAGAGAATCAACGATGCTGTCCAGCCACGAAAAATCGTAAACGCCCCTCATGCTTTCCGTCCGGCACCAGCCGGATTGGATGCGAACCCATTTCACGCCCAGCTCGCCAATGGGTTCATAGCAAGCCGTCGGGTCGTACAGATTTCGGTCCAGCTTTTCCAAGCCGACGCCAATCCGCGAGGAAGCGATCTCCCGGGAATGCTTTGGAGCCACGTGACCAATGGACGTCATGCCATACATAGCGCAATTCCTCCTAACACAAGAGAGTTGCATACAGGTTGGTCGGATCGTCTTGCAGGGCTTGTTGGGCCAGTGCGGCGGCGGTTTTCGCATCACCGGCTGCAAAATCCACCATGGCGCGCTGCCAGCAAACCCCGGCTGCGCGCAGCCGCTTTGCGTCCTCCATATAGGAAATAAAGAAGGGCGTGGTTTTCCGGTATCCGGGGTCGACGGCAGCGGCGGCTTTTTCCTGCGCCCGCAGATGGGCGGCAAGCAGCTCCTGCGCTTCCGACTCGCGGCTTTGGAGCTTTCGGGTCATGGCCTGCCAGCAGGGCAGCTCCGGCAGATGCATATCGGTGAAGTAATCCTGCCGAAGGCTCATGATCCAGTTAAGCAGCGCCGCCGCTTCCTCGCCTCGGCTAAGCTTTTGCAGGCAGACGGCTTCATAGTAGCGATGGGGAACCAGCAGCACATCGTTCCACAGACCGGCTCCCAGATTGTCGGGGAGGAGCTGCGCCTGACGGAAATGCTCCAGCGCCTTTTCTGCTTCGCCTGCGGCAAGCGCTTTTCGACCCAGCGCGTGATGGGCGAACATATACTGCTCCGCTACGGCGTGCTCGCTGCCTTCACAGGGGATAAAGCGCTTGCTTAGCATGATTTGGAGGGCCTTTTCATAGTCTCCGGCTAGGTTCAGCGCATGGCAAAGCTCGATGGTTATGTTTTCTTGAGGATCGTTTTCTTCTATAAGGAACGCCGCGACGTCCTTAGGAGCCTGATGGGTTCGCAGCATCACATAAGCCTTCTCCCAAATGAGCTGACCGTCGTGGGGGTGAAGCGCCAGCGCTTTGTTCAATAGCGGAAGCGCTTCCTCCCGGCGGTTCAGATGGCTGTAGCGGGCGACGGCCATGTTCCGTAGGTATTGGCTGTTCTCTGGCGCAAGTGCAGAAGCCTCCTCCCATAGCGCTTCCGCCTTTTTATATTGTCCGCGATGATATTCTAGACATGCCAGCAGGTTCCGAGCGTTCGCATCCTTTGGCGACGCGAGCAAAGCCGCGTTCAGCGCCCGATACTCCACTTGACGGGAAGGCCGTGCAATGCCCGTGCCTAGATGCTCGGCGGCAGATAGCGCCTTCCTATCGCCGGAAAAGTACCAACGGACGTATTCGGTTTGGGCGCATTTTTCAGGCAAACCCTTTAGCAGCTCGGCGGCGAGGACCTTGCAGCCAAGCTCGGCTAATTCCTCTGCCACATCCAGAAGCGTTTGCCTAGCGTCGCTTTGCAGAGATTCATAGAAGGCGGGAACATGGCCTTGCTGCAGCGCTCGGCAAACAGGATTTAGCCGGTCGTAGGCCGAAAGGCGGGATAAGGTTTGATTCATTGCTTCAGGCTCGTCAGCTTGGCTAAGGGCCAGCGCCAGAAGGGCTGTTTCGTTGCGGGAGTGCTCCTCAAGCGCCTGTTGGGCCAAAGCTCCCATCCCGGCGCGATTTCCCCTGCGGCCTTCGATCATGGCGGCGCGGGTTAGGGCGCGGCTTCGGCTGTCCTGCGCCCAAGCGGATTGCAGGTACCATTCCCACGCCTCCGCATCCCTGTCCTGTGCTTCCAAAATTCGGCCGATCACATATTGCAGCTCTCCGCTTTCTGGATGAAAATTGCGGGTGGTAACCTTCTTCCAAGCCTTCATGGCAAAAGCGTAGGCTGATGCTGGGCGGTAATGCTCCAGCTCAAAGCGGGCCAGCGCTGTCAATGCCGGTACGTATTCAGGATCGCGGCGAAGCGCTTCGCGCCAGTATGCGTCGGGGGAGACGGCGGGATCCCTGTATTGCTCCACATGTACGCCCATCAGATAGCATTCCTGAGCAGTGGTTAGTTGATCTAGCGTGGGATTGTCCGGGATGGTAGCCGGCATTTCCTTCACCGTTTGGTCATCGGGCTTTTGATACCGAAGCAGAACGCGGCCATCCTGGGCGCGAAGAACGAAGGACGCATCGTCCTCGCAAAGCTTGACGCTAAAGCCTCTTTCGGGGGACGCGCTGAAGCATAGCGTTCGTCCGTCCGTTTCCAAAATGGCGTTATCCAGCGCGCAGGTTGCCTGAAGCCGCAGCTCCCCTTCGTGGACGGAAACGGCTGCCTCGGCGCAGGCGCAAAGGGGCGTGCCGATATCCCCGATGGGGTACCACATTTGGCTGAATTCTTTTCCTTCATAGGGCATTAGCCATGCAAAGTCGGGCTGATTGAGGGAGTAAGAGCTGGCCATCAGCTCTGCGTAGGGGCCGTCCGTATCGGTCAGCGCCTTCTCCCAGCTGGAGGCTAGCTGATTGTAGGCCCATGTAAACATTTTTTTACCCACGGATAGGGTATGATCCGCTACATGAATCACGCCGCAGCGCTTTCCTTCGTCATAGCCGCCGAAAAAGTCATACTTTGTGGCGGCGCAAAAATACGATGTAGGCTGCTGGGTATTCTTGTGGTAAGAAATATCAATGCCTTCACCCATTCGAATGCCGTTATACACGCCGCTGGCGACTGGGTAGCTGGTTACGTTTTTGCGATAGTGGAATTGAACGTAATGTACGTCGGGCGGGAAAACCAATCGATACTGGGGATTGACCGGCACCGCCGCGTTCTCCCACCATAGGAAGGAATGGCGGGAGGCGGTGCGGTTGTAGACCTTCATGCGGGTATCAAAGCGCGCTTCTGAGGGCGCAAGAGAAACGCCCACCATGCCCTTCATCCGGTCCAGCGGCTCATTCTCACTCATCCAGACGGTAACCGTGCCGTTTTCCTGCTCTTCGATGCTCACGTCTACTGGCATATAGGTGCTGGGCCGATGATGGCAGGGCCAGTTAAACTCGCACCCGCCGGAAATCCAGCTGCCCAGCAGGCCGATAAGCGCCGGCTTTACCACATGCTGTTTATAAAAGAAATCGTATCCAGTGCGCTTGTCAAGGGCGGAATAGATACGTCCGCCCAGCTGGGGCATTAGCTCGATGCGCAGATATTCGTTTTCCAAGGTGATGATTCGCATGGGGCTTTCCCCTTTATGCTCCCGATCGGTTCGGGTTACGACCTTGCAGGGATAGGGGTTGCCGCTTGAACGCTGGTGAACCCGATTTTCTGCGAACATGGGCAGCTCCTCGGCCGCTGGGGAAGGATAGGCGGGCATCAGCCGGATTTCGTCTGTAACCGTCACTTTTTGCATTCAAACATCTCCTTGACAGAGTCATCAATTGTAAACGTCGACCTTTTCCTTCTCAAGCCGAGTATAGCATTGATACAAAATCTTGAACAATGTCAAAGCTTTCGGATTTATTCCGATATTTTTGATTCCCTTTTGCTTCATTGTCTTCCATGAGAGAATATGGTATGATAAACCAATAAAGCGAGAGAGGATACAAAGATGCTGATTCCTGTTCTGACGGAGCCTAATTTTCGTAGTTATCTTTGGGCTAAACAGACGATGGAAGGGATTATGCAGGAAGCCACCCGGCGCAAATACAAAATCGTAACGCTGGACGCGGAGGCGTATGAGACCATCGACTACGACCTGCTCTTTGGGGACGAAAGACGGATGCTGATCGTTATCGGCACGTCTGTTTCGTGGATGCCCAAGGCGCTGGCGTTCTTTACCTCGCGGCATATCGAGTCGATCTTTATCAGCTTTGACCCGGCGGAAACTTCACTGCCCACCGGTATGGTTCGGATGGATTATGTGGGGGCGATTCACCATCTGCTGACCTATCTGTCCACGGACTGCGCCCGGAAGCGCATCGCCATGTACGGCTACAATCCCAACTCATCGGCGGATAATATCAAGCTGCGCTTTTTTCAGCGCTGGAACGAAGGCGCGGACCATCCCGTCACCGAGGATGTATTCTATAACCTTGCGAATCTGGAGGCCTGCTACAAGCAGTTTCAGCAGTATGCTGGGCGCTTTGACGCGGTGATCTGTGCTAACGATATCGTCGGCGTATCGCTATTGAGCATGTTGAAACGGGACGGCGTTCGGGTGCCTGAGGAGCTCTACCTGACGGCCTTCGGGGATTCCAAGATTGCGGAACGGGTTGACCCGCCGCTGACCATTGCCACCCTTGACCACCCCGAGATGGGGCGACAGGCTGTGCTCTTGTTTTCCCATTTGTGCAAAATGCCAGCCACAGCCAGCGTTTCCTCCCGGGTGCGCAGTCAGCTGATTGTACGCGCCTCCACGGCCTGCATTCCCGATACTACGGTTGACAGAATGCCGAGCAACGATGCGGATGCGTTTGAAAATAGCCTTAACTTCTACAGCGACCCCGAGGCGGAGCAGCTATTGCGGGCGGAAACGCTGCTGAACGCCTGCGACGCGACGGATATGCGCCTCATTGACGAGCTGCTGGCGGGAACCTCGCTGGATCGTTTGGAGCAGGAGCTATACCTGACCGCCTCCGCGCTGCAATACCGAAAAAAGCGGCTGATCAATGTGGTGAGATGCATGGACACGGCGGAATTTTTGGACTTTTTGAATTTCTGCCGACGAAAGAGCGTGCTATAGAAAGTGTTTTGCGGAAAAATTCCGAAAAAAATAAAAGCGGTATTCCAAGATGCCTCGCAAACGGTTCAAAAATAAAGAAAATGATAGATCGATTGCCCGCCGATGGACGATTCGGTCTATTTTTTTCGCTATTGCACAAAAAAATCTTTGTTGTTATAATTTAGACAGGTAAAAAAAGAAAGCATTTCATTTTGGCAATCATTCATAAGCCGGACAAAAAGGAGGTCTTTGATTTTGACAACGGCTGTAAAAGAAAGAGCTGGAAACTTATTCAATTCTTCCCAAGTTAGAAAACGCGTACGAAACAATATTTGGAGAAACCGATATATTTACATGATGGTGATCCCGGTGCTGATTTACATGGCGCTGCTAAAATATTTGCCCATGTATTTTCTGCGAGCTTCTTTTTACGATTTCAAACTGCTAAAGGGCTTTGAAGGCTCAAAGTATGTTGGGCTCAAATGGTTTGAGCGGCTGCTAAGCAGCCCGGAGATGTGGCAGTACATCAGAAATACGCTGGTTTTGAATTCACTCAGCCTGTTAATCTGCTTCCCGGCGCCGTTGGTATTTGCGCTGTTGCTAAACGAGGTTCACAGCAAGCCCTACGAAAAGTTTGTGCAGACGATTTCTTATCTGCCACACTTTGTTTCCACCGTTGTACTGGTTAGTATGATTAACAACATTCTTTCTCCCTCGCTGGGCACGCTGGCGAAAATCTATAAAATCATGGGACAAACGCCCATCAATTTTCTTTCTAAGCCAGATTATTTTTACGGCATCAATATTGTATCCGGCGTTTGGCAGACGATGGGTTGGAACGCGATCATCTATATCTCGGCTATATCCGGCATTGATCAGACGCTGTACGAGGCGGCTAGGATGGATGGCGCGGGCCGCTGGAAGCAGACTTTGCATGTGACGGTGCCCGGAATACTGCCCACGTTTATCCTGCTGTTAATCATGCAGATCGGCCAAATGCTCAACTGCGTGTTTGATAAGATTTTTCTGCTGCAAAACACCCTGAACCTACAGGTTTCGGAAATGCTGCCCACCTACGTGTATAAGGTGGGCATGGAGAGCCATAAATACGGCTTAGCAACGGCTGGCGGTCTGTTTAACTCCGTGCTTTCCGTCATACTGGTTTTGCTTGCGAATACGATCAGCAAAAAGGTCACCGAGACCTCGCTGTTCTGACGGAAAGGAGTCGATCAAAATGACAAACAAAGCCAATGTTGTTCTTCGTAAGGCAAAATTTGATCAGGATTTTATTCAGCGTTCCACCGGCGAGAAGGTCTTTAATGTATGCAATATCATCTTCATGGCGCTTTTGTTGATCTTCCTGCTCTATCCCGTATTAAACGTGCTGGCTATTTCTATGAGCTCTGAAACCGAGGTTATGGCGGCGAACGTCACCTTTTATCCCATCGGCTTCAATCCCCAAGCGTATACCACGATCTTTAAGGATTCCGAGCTTTGGCGTTCCATCTTCAACAGCGTGTTTGTGGCCTTTGGCGGCTGTGCGTTCAGCTTGATGGCACTTTGCATAGCGGCGTATCCCCTTGCCTTTGGAGAGTTTTATGGCAAGAAATTTTACTCTGTTATTATCATGTTCACCATGTGGTTTCAGGGCGGTATCGTGCCGTTGTTCCTGACGATCCAGAACCTAGGCTTGTACGATACGCTTTGGGCGTTGGTTCTCAACGGGTTAATCAGCGCCTATAACGTCGTGATTATACGCAGCTACTTCAATTCGATTCCCTTCTCGGTTGTGGAGAGCGCCCGAATCGACGGGGCCAACGATTTTACCATACTGTTTCGGCTGATTGTTCCGCTGTCCAAGCCTGTGCTGGCTACCGTTGCGCTGTGGGTGATTGTAGGCCACTGGAACGATTATATGAACCCCTTGATTCTTATTTCCAGCACCGAGCACCAGACCCTGCAATTAAAGCTGAAAAATCTGGTTTTAGCGGCGGAAAGCTCCACCAGCAATCTGTCCACCCTAAGCCAGTCGGCGGACCACAAGGGCGTTGCCGCATTGAGCACCCAAGTTAAAAACGCGGTGCTGGTTGTATCCATGGTGCCTATGATTGTCATTTATCCCTTCATCCAGCGCTTCTTCGTGTCCGGAGTAATGCTGGGCTCGGTCAAGGGATAAACTCAAAGCGATTTTTGCGGGTGAATCCCGTAAGAATAGAATAAAAAGGAGGTTCTCCCATGAAAAAGATTCTGTCTATCGTACTGGCTCTGGCAATGCTGTTAAGCATTACCTCCGCTTTCGCTACCGACGTGGACGCGGTCGGCGGTATGGAAGCGAACTGGTGGGTTAACGCGGACGTGCAGAAGAGCACGGAATTCTATGTGGACGGCGGCTTGAACGTTAAGATGGTCGGCATTCACTACAATCAGTACCCCACCACCTTTGACGGCGGCTACTATCTGCCCACCATTGAGAAGATGACGGGCGTACACTTCGACATTGACTGGCGCACCAACGACGGTTATGCCACCGTGGTTTCCACCATTCTGGCCGGCGGCGTTGATAATATGCCCGACGTCATCCAGCCCGGCGCCTTTGGCGTTGCCGGTTTGGTTGAAGAAGGCGCGATTATCGCGTTGGACGACTATATGGATTTGATTCCTAACGTCATCGCGGCTGTGGGCGAAGACCGTATGGCCAACTGGCGCTCCGCGGACGGCCATATTTACTCCATCCCCACCATCGTTAACGTTCCCGGCTCTCAGAGCACCACCTATCGCAAGGATTGGGCGCTGAAGCTAAAGGAAATGGGCGTTATCGATTTTGAGACCCCTGAGACTTGGGAGCAGTGGAAGGCCTTCTGGTACGGCGTTCGCGATAACGACGTAAACGGCAACGGCGATACCACCGACGAAATCCCGCTGGTGCTGGAAATGGGCGAGAGCGGCGAGCGTGCCCTGCATGCGCTGTTGAACGCGTTTGGCATCAAGGCCTCCGACGACGCGCAGTTCTGCGTGCTGGACGACGGCACCTACACCATGGTTTATGATCATCCCAACTATGAGAAGTTTATGACCGAAGTGCAGAAGCTGTATGCGGACGGCATCATCGACCCCGAATTTGCAACCCGCAAGCAGGCTGATATGTATAACACCATGTCCGCCAACATCTGCGCATCCTGCTTCACTTGGGCGCAGATGTCTCAGACCCACACCGAAGAGCTGTGGACCATGGGCATTGAGGACGCGCTGTTCGAGTGCTGCGCTCCCATCACCGGCCCCGACGGCGAATCTTGGATCCAGGAACGCCGCGCTGTAACCGGCTTGAACTGCATCACCGCCAAGGCGGAGGCCGACGGCAAGGTAGAGGACATCCTAAAATTCTATAACTGGCAGTTCTCCGAGGAAGGAATCGCCCTGTACAACTACGGCATCGAAGGCTTGACCTACACCGTAGTGGACGATCAGCCCACCATGAACGTTGAAATCGTAAAGAACGGCTTCACCGATTACCGTACCATCGGCATGGAATGCGAGCCCTTCGGCGGCATGTGGCAGACCAGCGCCTTTATGCAGTGCCTGTTCGCTGGCGAGAGCTTGGAAAAGCTGAACGCGGCGTATCAGTCCTTCTGGAACGGCCTGAACAACGAAGGCGTCAACATGGGTCACTACTATCCCATGCCCCCCACGCTGGAAACCGAAGCCTACATCGAGTATCGTGGCGAACTGATCATTGGCTCCACCGGCGTGTGCGCTCTGCGTGACCAGTGTGTGGCTGGCCAGCTCACCGTGGCAGATTTCTTCACCAAATATGAAGAGCTAAAAACCCGCGGCTTGCAGGACGTTATCGATCAGGGCAACGAGGCTTATCAGCTGATTAAGTAATCCCGTAGGAGAAACCGACGGAGGGAGTGTCTCAAAAATTTTTGAGGCGCTCCCTCTTTTAGAAGGAGGATGAGCCGTGAATATCCGCACTTTTGAAGGCCGGGATTTGCCGTCCGTGATCCGTATATGGCAGGAAAGCGTCCAGGCCGGCGAGGTGGTTTTTTATGAGCTGACAGCAGAATACTTCCGCACCAAATTTGAAAACGACCCTAATTACGACCCTCAATATTCATTGGTAGCCGAGGAAAACCATGAAATTGTGGGATTCATCAACGGCGTTGCCAAGAAGATTTTTTTAGACCACGAAACCAACGAAAACTCACCCGGCTATATCACCTGCTTCTTTGTGCGCAGCGGCAATCGCGGCTACGGAATAGGCAAGGCGTTGGTAGACGCGCTGTGCCAGCGCTTTAAGGCTGCTGGAAAGAAATCTGTAGCCATCTGCAATGATAACCCGATCAATCTGGACTGGCATATCCCGAATACGCCGGGACATGACCATAATAATACGCCGGGGATGGATATGTCCTCGCCGGGGTATGAATTCGTCAAAGCGATCGGCTTTGAGAAGATTGACCGCGAAATTGCTATGTATCTTGATTTAAAGGACTATATTCCTTGGGACGGCATGAAGGAGCGCCAAGCGCAGCTTATGGACCAAGGCGTTTATACCGGGCGTTATGACCCGCGCTTGGGCTATGATTACGATCGATTGTGCGACCGCGTCGGCAGCGAGTACTGGCGAGAGGTCATCCGCTCCGAGCTGGCCTGTTGGCAAGAGAACCGACCGAATACGGACGTTCGCTTTATTCCCAACGGCACGAAAATTCCCAATGGGCCAAGGCCCCTGCTGGTTGCCACCTGTGATCGGCATATCGTCGCTTTCACGGGGCCGGTAGACAAGCAATCCAGTGGACGCGGGTGGTTCTGCGGCATCTTTACAGACCCGGAATATGAGCATCGCAGCATCGCGCCTATTCTTTTTCATTTGCTCATGGAGGAATTCATAGCGGAGGGCGCAACTTTTTCCACCCTTTTTACTGGCGAAAACAATCGGGCGCAAACCATTTATCTGCGCACCGGCTTTCGCATTGCGCGCCGCTTCGCTCTGATGAAAAGGACGCTGTAACCTGAAAGGAGAGCTTTATGCTCCGCTTGCCGCAGTTTCTCTCAATCCTTTGCCCGGACAACACCTCTGAATGCGTCCGCTATGCAAGGGAGGAATTGGTTCGCTGGCTGGGCTTGGCCGGAATCGTGCTCTTGCCGGAGCCGTCTGCCTACAACGCCCTGCCTTTGGTGCTTACCGATCAGGCTCCCGGTCTTTTTGGGGGCGCTTTCCGGCTCACGGTCTCTGAAACGGGAATCCGGCTGGAGGCCTCCGAAGGATGCGGAATCGTTTATGGTACGTATGCTCTTTTGGAGGCGATGGGCTTCCGCTTCCTTACCTCTGATTGTGAAACCATCCCTGTTGGCCCACTGACGCTGGAAACCGGCACGGTGGAAGAAGCGCCTGCCTTTCAGGCACGGGAGCTATTCTGGCGGGATGCGATGGACGGCGCGTTTGCGGTTCGCCTGCGGCTGAACTCCGCTCGCTCCACCATTACCCCTCGTCAGGGCGGAAAGCTGATGTTCTATAACTTTTCCCATTCCTTTGACACGCTGGTTCCGGTAAACCAATGGTTCGACAGCCACCCGGAGTATTTCTCCATGCGCGAGGGCGTCCGCATCCGCAATAAAACGCAGCTGTGCCTAAGCAATCCGGAGGTTCTGGCACTGTGTATCGCAGGCGTTCGGCGTTGGATCAGAGAAAACCCCGAATGTCGCATTTTTTCCGTGTCCATGAACGATTGGTACAATCCCTGCGAATGCCCGGCTTGCCGCGCTATCGATGAGGCGGAGGGCAGCCCGGCTGGGTCTGTGATCCGTTTTGTCAACGCCATTGCGGACGACTTAGCTCTGGATTGTCCCGACGTGCTTCTTCATACCTTCGCCTACCTCTACTGTAGAAAGCCGCCCCGACAGACGCGACCTCGAAAAAACGTGATTGTTCGCCTTTGCTCGATAGAATGCTGCTTTTCTCATCCCATTGGCGAATGCGGGAAGGAACGGGGCGAAATTGACGTGCAAAACGGCTCCGCTCAGAATTTTACGGGCGACGCTCCGGCAGGAACCTTCTTGGACGATCTCCGCGGCTGGTCTGAAATCTGCGACCGTCTGTTTATCTGGGATTATACCACGAACTATGCAAACTATCTGCTGCCCTTTCCTAATCTGAACGTTCTACAGGCCAATATAAAGCTGTTTCAAGCAATGGGCGTAAAAGGGGTTTTTGAGCAGGGCAATTTCTCTCATGGGCAGTGCAGCGCACTGGGACAGCTCAAAACCTATCTACTCGCAAAGCTACTTTGGAACCCAGACCAGGACGTAGATACGTTGATAAAGGATTTTGTGGAGGGGTATTACAAACCGGCAGCCCAGCCGATGCTGCAATATGTTGGTCTATGGCAAAACGCGGCGGGGGAATGCCACGCCGGGATTTACGACATGCCGGACGCGCCCTATCTATCAGACGCATTGTTAAGTGAAGCAGCGAGCTGCTTGAACGCCGCGCTTCGGCTTGCCGAGGGAACGTCCGCTTACTCGCGGATCCAGCGGGAAGAACTGTCCATTCGTTACGCACGGTTGGCTCGCGAAGCGCCGACGGCTTTTGGACACGCCGATGCTGTGGAGGCTTTCCTGTCCGACGCTCGTCGGCTGGGTATTACGGAGCTGTTTGAACGTAAGGCGCTAGAGCCGTCTGCTGAGGTGCTAAAGCATCAGCGATATGCCAAGAATCGCGCCGACGTTCCCGCCATTTTCTATCCAATTTGAAAGGAGCCGCCGTCATGTATCAATCCCGTTTACACGCCACCAACGGCGTTATCTCGCTGGCTGTCGATTCGCTCAGCGGCGAGCTATTGGAGTTTGTCCGTGAAAGTACCGCCGACAATCTTTTGAAAAATCACGTGCGCCGCGCATGGTCTTTGCTGGACGGGCTGCTAGTGACCGATCAGGGAGACTTGCGCTTTCATCCTCCCCGATATGCCGATATCAAGAGGGATCCATCGTTGACCCCAGAGATTTCGGTACAGCAGGAGGAACGGCAGGCAACCCTCCATTGGTTCTTTCCTGCGTTAATCGCCGACGAGGCACGGCTGGAGCTGAACGCCCGCATCACCGTCCGTCTGCTGCCTGAGGACTGCCGCGCATACTGGACGCTTACGTTGGACAACCGAACTGGCTTTGAGCTGGACGATATAGCGTTCCCGGTGGTGGACGGCGCGTGGCTGGGGGAAAGCTGGCAGGACGACGTTTTGGTTTATCCCCATTTCGCGGGCTGCCGGATAGATAACCCTACGGAGCAGCTAGCGTCTGAACCGCAGCTGATTCATTGGAAATGGCAGGAATATATCTATGAGTACAATATCGGTCAGGAAACCGGCGCCCGGGACGACCGCGGCGCTTATGTTCATCGGCTGAATTACTCGGGGCAGGCCTCCATGGTCTGGATGGACCTCTACAACCCAACGGAGAAAACGGGTGTGTATATCACCTGTAGAAACAGCAGCCTGACCATGAAGGCGCTGCGTATGGAATCCTTCGGGAAAACCGACCCGGGCGTTGGCATGGCTATTCTGCATAGGCCCGGCCAAAAAAACGGCGTGTGGAGCAGTGAAGAATGCATCCTCGCCTTTCATGAGGGCGACTGGCACTGGGCTGCTGATGATTACCGCGCATGGTTTGCAACGCTTCCCCGTCGCAATCCTCCGTATCATCGTCCCGAATGGTTTGAAAAAAGCCCCGGATTGATGGCGCATTATGACTTCCAGTATCAGGGTGGAGGAATCGTTCATACCTTCCGGGATATTCCCGATTTATTACGGGAAGCGCAGAAGCTGGGCTTCAATCACCTGCTGCTGTCCGGCTGGAACGAGGATGGCTTTGATTTCGGTTTTCCTCATTACACGCCCAATCATCGCCTAGGCACGGAGCAGGAGCTAAAGGATGCTTTGGCGCAGTGCAAACAGCTGGGAGGACACGTTTGCTTTTACATCAATTCTCGGCTGTGCAATATCGGCTTTGCGGATCAGCAGGACAGGATTCAAAAAAGCGCCATTATGAACCGGGACGGTTCCCTCTTTATCGAAAAATACGGTGCGGACGATTTGGCCTTTGCTTCCCTGTGTATCAACGATACGGCTTGGAGGCGCGCACTGGCGGAAACCGTCCGTTATCTGACCCAAGACTTGGGAGCCGATGGGATGTATCTGGATCAGCTGGCTATGGCAACCTCCTGTAAATGCTATCATCCCGGGCATAAGGAGCACGCGCACAATCCCACTGCGTGGAACCAGGGCTATGAGAAGCTGCTAGCGGAAATGCAGAGGGATTACGCGCCGGAGGGCATGGCGTTGATCTATGAAGGCTGCAACGACGCATTCGGTCCCTATGCCAGCGGACAGCTTGTATCCGAGCTCCACTGCCCCTTCCGAGGCCGGATGCCGGAGGTTTACAAATATACCTTCCCGGATCAAATTTTGGTGGATATGATGAATCCCCGGCGCAACTCTGCCATGCGACCGGAGCATATCGCCCGGCATTCCACCGAGCTTCTATACAACGCGTTTACCATGGGAGCCTATTTCTGGTGCTATGATCTGGAATGGGATAATACATGGCGGCGCGACCCGGAACAGTATGAACGGCTGAAGCGTTTGACAGCCCTGCGCGTTAGCTGGCTGAAGCATTTTGGCCATGGGCGATTTACGGACACAGTCGGCGTGGGGCGCGCTCCCAAGGGGCAGCAAATTCGGCGATATCTGTTACAGAACGGGGCCTTGCTGGCCTGCGCCGCAGAAAAGGGCTTAGCCGGAGCCATCTCCCTTGCGTGGGATAGCGACAAGCCGCCGGTGTGCCAAATCATGACCCTGCGCTGCCCCGAGCCGACGGTTTCCCCCTGCAAAATGGACAAAACACAGGCTGGAAGCGAAGTCGTCGTCGCGCTTCCCGAGGATGAGGCTGCCGTGATCGTCCTCCTACGAGGATAAACAACTTTGCCATAAAGAGAGCAACGCGTACCGCGATAAGCGGCACGCGCTCAGCGTGTCAAAAAAGCGCTACGCGCTTTTTCGCCAGTTGCGGGTAATGTTTGCGGCTTTGCCGCAAACTGCCTGCCCGACCGGCAAAGCCGGTCGATACGAATATAGTCAGGGTAGCCTGCGGACTCCCCCGACACCCTCTTAAGGGAGTTATTCGACAGTGTGTGCTCGTGCCGCGATAAGCGGCACGAGCTGGTTGCTTTCAGGGAATACACCGAGCAAATTTACCATTTCACGGGCAGGCGGCCCATACACGGGCCTCCTCGCAGCACAGCCTCAAGGGCTTCCACCGAAGCGGGCGTACAGTCGAAGGCGGCGAGCTTCCCTACCGCATCCGAAAATGCTGCTAAATCGTAAGGATTCCTCATGGCGGCGACGATAAGCTTTCTTCCATTTTCGGCAAGGGCCTTCCCCAGCTTCAACTGCCCGCCCATCAAATGACCGTTTAGCGTTATCATCACAGCCTTGGAATAGCCCGCCGCAGCTGTCAGCGCCTTTTTAATCTCGGCGTCGTCGGGATCCTGAGATGTGGTGAAATAGGGGGCGCAAAAGCGGTTGCCAAGGAGCTGAGCGCAGCTGGCTTCTGCGCCTGCTCCATTCCCTACCAAGCTGCCCCTATATTCCGGGCAGCCGCAGAAAAACGTTTCCTGATCCGCAATGAAAAGCGGGCCGGATACATGAGTGATCGCATGGCGCGTTATTTCCCATGCTTTTTGCAAATCCTCCGCCCTTCCCGTCAATGATCCGTCATAGGAAGAAAAGGCATACTTCTTTTTAAAGCGCAGGATCCGACGGATGGAGGCGTTTAGCTCCGTTTCATCGATAGCGCCTTGGTCTGCCGCTTCCACAAGCAGCTTCACCGTCTGGGTTTGCAATTCAGGCTGATGACAGACAAAAATCAGATCGATTCCGGCTCGAACCGCCGCTAGAGCGCCCTGCGCCGTGCCGTAAAACTTGCGGATAGCGTCCATTGCCATACAGTCGCTTAGGATCAAGCCATCAAAGCCCAGCTGTTCCCGCAGCAGTCCCGTCATCATTCTGCGGCTCATGGTTGCCGGAAGCCGTTCCTTTTCGATGGCTGGGAATAAGATATGGCTGCTCATCACGGCTGGGACGCCGGTGCGAATCGCTCGGAGAAAGGGCTTTAGTTCAACCGCTTGCAGCTGCTGCTCTGTGCGGTCTACGCAGGGCAGGCCTATGTGAGAATCTACCGCAGTATCCCCGTGACCGGGAAAATGCTTCCCGCAGCACAGCAGCTGTTCGTCTGCATAGCCGCGAATGGCGGCCTCGGCAAAAGCACTCACCTTCTCCGGCTCGTCTCCCCATGAGCGAACGCCGATCACCGGGTTGGAGGGATTGCTGTTCACGTCAAGGCTGGGAGCCAGATTGAAATTGATTCCCAACCCCTTTAGCTGTCTGGCGACAATCCGGGCGCAAGCATAGGCGTTCGCTGGTTCGCCTGTGGCGGCAACCGCCATGTTGCCGGGCGCGTGAATCGCTCCATGCGGAATGCGCGAAACCAAACCGCCTTCCTCGTCTACTGTAATAAAAGCAGGAAAACCGGTTTCCTCCGTAATCAGACGCTGGATCTCCATACATAGCCGCTGCGTTTGCTCAACACTTCTTAAATTGTCTTTGAATAGGATGACATTGCCGACCTTGTAGCGCCTGACCAGCTGGATGAAATCCTCCGATAGTGCAGCTCCGTCAAACCCGACCACAAGCTTTTGGCCGATTGCGATTTTTGTATCCATGGTCACGCACCTCTTTTCGGTAGCCGTCTGCGGGGCTGCGCGAATGCCAGCAACGATGGGCATACTTTGCGGGCTTTGGCTGGTTATCGCGTGCTTCAAGCCCGCGACGCTTCATGCATATTCCCGACGCAGGGAAAAGGCGTGGGGGAAGGAACGATAGGGAGCTCTCCGTTGCCATATATTTGCCCCGGTCAAGCGAATGGCGCGCAGCCCGTTCCATTCCTCACGTTTGCTTTCCCTTGCTTCTGTTTATCGCTTTAGCAGCGTCTTGTGGATGGTTACCGAGCCGATGCCCAGATTTTCAATCGTATATTTGCCAAGAGAGGCGGGAATGACGGCAATCTCCAAGCTGTTGAGCACATAGCACTTGGAGGGGTCCTCCACGGAGGCTACCCGAACCTTTTCGCCGTCTACCAGCGCCAGCACATGGAACAAACCGTCCGTGTTGTCCTCCATTCGATCCCAGAAGATGAGATTGCGCAGGGAGAAGTATAGCAAATCGTGCTCGCCGACGATAATTTCCTTCCACGGATTTCCGTTTTGATCCTTGCCCTCCCGGACAATGCCTCCGTGATTCACCAAATTATCGCTAACCCACTGCTTTGTTCTTTCGCCATGGATGACCTGACTGCCCATTGCCAGATGAATGGGGCGGGGCAGCCCCGATTGGGGATCAATCCGTTGATAATCGTATAGCTTATAGGTATAGGAGCCTACGGTTAGGCTGCCGATCTCCAGAATCACCTGATTGCGTCCGGAAGCGTGTACCGTACCGGCGGGAATCATAAGCTGGGTTCCGGGGACGGAAGGAACGGCGTTAATGTACTTCTCGTAATCGATTCGCTCATGGGTTTTCTCAGCCTTGCGCGCTTCGGCGAAGAATTCCTTACAGCTGTTCTCTTCGTTAAAGCCAAGAAAGGTCTTTGCGTCCTGCGCGGTGACGCAAATGTAATAGCTTTCGTCCTGACGGCCAAGCTCGCCATGATTTTTCATCACATAGTCCGCGTCCGGGTGGCATTGTACGGACATGTTTCCGTTGGCGTGATAGGTATCGTCATAATTGAAGCGAACCGGGAAATAGCCGCCGAACTGCTCGTAGGCCTGATGCCCCAGAAGCTTTTCACCCATGGCTTGCACGAAGGTGAAGAAGGGCGCTTCCAGTTCGTCGTTTCCTAGCTTGGCAACGATGGAAACCTCCATGGGGATCATATCGAAAATCCATGCGCAGTTCTTCATTTCTTTGGGTAGATGCCGCTGCTTATGGATGTAGAAGCCGCCCCATACGCCCTCCAAATAAACCGGGCGGCAGCGGAAGGGCCGCTCGCAGATTTCCTCAAACAGAACTTTCAACTCCGCAAAGGAAACCATCTGCATCTCCTCCGGTACGTCGGCGGTGATGTACAGATCCAGCTTATCGTTACGAATTAAATCCCAGCGAAGCTCCACGGCAATTTCAAAGTCCACATAATAGTTGCGCCGCATCAATAGCCCGAAGGGCAAGTCCTCTCCCGCGCCGATGTTGCGCACATGGCCGTATTTGAAGTTAATCGCGGCGGTACGGGGGGTTACATCCATCCATATGCGAACGTCATAGCTGCCATTAAGCTCCGGCGCTAAAGCGCCCTGCCCAAGCACCAGCAGCCCTCGGCTGGAGGCGAGCTGCTCCTTTAATGCGGCAACCTTGTCCGCCATTTGCAGCCCAGCGTAGCCGCCCTCGTAGCGGCGGCCGTACAGCAGCACGGGGTCGATTTCCCGGTCCTCTGGCAGATAGGGCTTTAGCAGCTGCGTAATCTCATCCGACGGCTTTAGCAGCGCTGCCGCATCCACAAACGTATAGTCAACCCCTGCGCTCACCTGCTTGACCACGTTTAGCAGAATGCGGGTATCCGTACCCGGATACGCGTCAACGCCCACGTTTTTTCCGTCCTTAAGCAGCGCGACAATTCGTTTTGCCACGGGGATAACACCCTTTGTGGGCTGCACGCCACGCCCTGTAATCACGTTAACCGCATCATGGTCTACATAGGGATAGGGATGAAACATAAAGCTCATATCTTCTTCTCCTTTATTTGGTTGGTAAGGGACTTGGTTCTTTAGGCTTTTTGTGAATATCCAAGCGGATGAGTCCAGTGATGGCGCTAATCAGAATAAAGAACTCGCAAAGAGACGCCCAGAAGGATTTGTTCATTGCCACATTAACAAGAAACATAAGCCCAGTGGGAATGGAGACGATCCTTGTCAGCTTGGGGTTTCCAATCCAATAGGCTACGATACAAAGCAAGGAAGCGACCGTTGTGAGCAGGCTGGTCCAATCCTTCCAAGCCAGAATACTCAGCAATAGGCTGCTAAACAGAAAAACCCATAGCCATGCCTTGCTTTGCGCCCATTTATGGCCTTGGCACAACAGAATCGCGCTGCGCAGAAGCGCCACGATGGTGACCACCGCCGCCGAATTGGCGCCCAGCAGCAGATAATGGGCGACCCAAAACAGGTCTGCCGTCAGCTTCCAAATCAACAGCTTTTGGTTATCCTTCTGCTGATAGATCACCACAGTGGTCAGGATTCCCAGCACCCCGAAGAAATTGATCCAGAAACTCATATGCGTCCCTCGCTGTCGTTCAGCAGCAGGTCTTTCAACGTCAGTTCACATTTTTGCCGTCCGTGGAGCGCGTAATAACCCACTCCCCGCAGCGCTGCGTCGATCAGATGGCAGGAGACGCTCCACGGCACGGGTACGTCCAGCTCAAACAGTTCTGCCGATTTCGCAATTTGCCCGCCGATGGCAAAGCGTTCGCAGCCCAGCTTGGGAAGAATTGCGTTTAAGATTTCCGATAGATGCCGACCGGTTGTTTGAAACGCATTTAGGGCTTTTTGATCGCCCTGCCTCGCCTTGTCTGCAATGCTCTTCACCGAAATTTTTTCACCGTACAGGCCTTGGATGGCTCTTGTGGATACGTAGTCCTCGGCAATGCCGTCTCGCCATGGCGTTTTCCAAAGGGCGAGGGCGGGCGTTCGTTTGTCGTTGACGCATACTTTTCCGTCTCGCAGATAGGCAAAGCCGAGGCCTGTTCCCAGCATAACGCAGGCGGCGGTATTCGCACCGTTTAGCACCCCGTCATAGGCTTCCCCCAGCATAAAGGCGGTTGAATCGTGCAGAAACTCTACTGTTACGCCTGCTTGCTCGAAGGGCGGACGCAGGGATTGATCATAAAGCGCCGTAAATTTATGCTGCATCAGGCTAACGCCCTGATCGAAATCAAAGGGGCCGGGAATGGATACGCCGGCCTTGACAACGGGCTGTAGTTCGTGTGCTTGGCGGAGGATACCCGCCAGAACGTTTAGGAAATCCTCGTAGCCGCCCTCCGCGTCCGAAGGCACTTGCCGCACGGTCGCAGGCAGAATGGCCCCGTTTTCGTCCGTCAGCGCATATTTGATAAAGGTACCGCCAATATCCAGCACAAGCATAAACTTCTCCGTTTTAGCGAATAAAATCGCCGAAGGTAATCAGGAGCGGGCTGTCCGTCAGGGGGAGGTGGTTCAAATAGGTTACGCCCCCATCCGTTCGCGTCATCATGGTTTCGGGAATCTGATAGACTTCGCCTGTCAGCAGGTCCGTCAGGTGTATTTGCCTGGTTTCCTCGGGAAGCTCCAGCGTTACGGTGCCCTCGTAGGTTTCCGTCATCAGATCTACGGCCTTCCAATAAGCCAGCGCCTGCGCTCCGTTATCCCGCTGGAAGCCCAGCATCACAAACCGGCTGGAGCCGTCGTCCATGCCGAGAACCCGGGGCGACTCCTTCACCCTGCGCAGGATGGGAAGATCAACGGGCGTTACGTCCATTCGGAAAAGCGAAGTTAGGTGCTGCATGGCGCGGTAGGAAAGCTTGGGCGAATAGGTTCCGCAGGCAACGCCGTTTGCGTCAAAATCGGCATGCAGCAGACCAAAATATCCGAAATCCAGCCAAGAGCTTTGGTTGCCCACCGTTCCATTCAGCGCTTCGACCATATCCAGCGCGCTGAAATGAGAGGTGAACACCACCTCGGAGCTTAGATCCAGCAGACGATGACGAAGCGTATACTTGGCTTGCTTAAGCTCCGTCCATGCGCCGCCCCGCAGCGCGCCGCAGCCGCGGGAATCGCTTTGGGTGCCGGATTCGCCTTGAATAATCTGCACCTTGGGATTGTAACGGTTGAGTAAGGCTCGCAGCGCTCGTATCTCCCCTAAGGCGTTCAGTTCATCTGCGTTATAGCGGTGGAATGATACTGCGTCAACGGCATCCGCTACGCCGCGATCGAACATGGCTTTAAAGAACGGCATCTGAATGGAGCAAAGCACGCATCCGATAGCCTTGGCCTGAGGATCCGCCCGGTGGATTGCATTGGCTGTGGCAACGGTAAAGTCGCCGTATTCTTGGGCGTTAGGCCCGTGCTTCCAGCACCATTGACCGTCCGCCTCGTTCCAAATCTCGTACCAACGTACCTTGCCGCGATAGCGCCGGACGACAGCTTCCACGTAGCTTTCCCATGCCTTTTTTTCTTCGGCGGAGGTAATAGGCGCGCAGCCCACCGCACCGTAGTACTTCTTGGCGTTCTCGTTATATAGATCGTTCCCGTAGCACAGATCGATCCAAGGCTCTTGACCCCGTGCAAGGAGATTGTCCACAATCTCATCCAGCCAAGCAAAATCGTAAACGCCCTTTTCCCGTTCCGTGCGCTGCCAGCCGGATTGCAAACGGACGTAATGCACGCCCAGCTCCGCCACCTGATCATATGCGTTGTTGGGGTCAAAGGCTTTGCGATCCAGCTTTTCAAAACCCACGCCCAGCCGTGAAAGACCAATTTCCTTTGCGCATACCGGCTGGATATGTCCGACTTTGCGTAAACGCTCCATACCGTTACACCTCCTCAAAGTCGCAGCCAAGCATCATGGCTAAATCCTGCACTGCGGGAATCAAATCGCCGTCCGTTATGCAGTAATGCTGTGTGACGCCCCGATCCAACAGCTTCGAGAACAGCGTTGTACAATCCTCACCCACAGGCTTGAAATGGCTGTGGGAGTAGGTGGCCAGAAAATGCTCCGTATGGGTAGCCTCCACTTGAGTAGCCACCAGCTGGAATTTACCCGTTTGCTCAGAGCAATGCAGCATGGTTTTACGCCCCTCGGGGAATACATACCATGCAAAGGGCGCACCGGCATATTTCCACTGGGTTTTTGCAAAGCGCACGTCTGAGGAAATCTTGCACTTTCCCCGGGAATCGGTGTAGTCGTTGGGACCGGCATGGCCTGCGTCAAAGCTGCCGTTTGGCAGGTCCACATGGAAGGGCTCGATATAATTGACGTGCTCGCCCCCAAGAAGCTTTAATACCGCGAAGGCAACGCCGCTTCCGATATCGCCTTCCGGCACCACCATGGTTTTTACACCCGGGTGAGTGGGCCAAAAGCCGGGCCTTAGGCCGATGTGCTGGAACAGCACCGTGTCGATATCGTTTAGCACCAGCAAATCCAAATCGTGCTTCTCCGCCATTCGTTCCATGCCCATGGAGGCCCGGACAGAGGCGAGAAACTTGTCCCTGTCCACGTTGGGCAGCACCTCGTACTGCGAGGCAATCCGCTCCATAGTTACTCTAGCGTCGTCCTCAGTAACACTGTTTACCATATCCTCCAGCTCTGCAACGGATAGGAACCGCATTTCGGGGCCGATATCTCGAAACAAAGCGTAGGTATCCACATAGGTGCTCCACATCACCTCGTTCATGCACGCCAACAGGCCGAAGGTGCTCTGGCGCAGAAGCGCCCGGGCTCTGGCTGCCATGCCGAAACGCTTGGCGCGCTGCATTACCTGCGTCCATGTACCCGCGAAGGTGGCCAGCATCTTCCGCTCCAAGCGTTTGATCGATCCGCTGGCTTCCAGCGAGCCAACCAGCCCGCCGCAGCAAAGGTATTCCGCAAATTCGTCGTCGTCATGGGTATCCTTCAGGTCGATTTGGTCGCGCATCCGATGGCAGAAAAGAACGGGGCATTCCGGCATATCGCGAAGGAAACGTATCCACGCGAAATCCTCCGCCCACGACAGATAGATAGCCAGCACATAGTCCACCTTCGAAGCAGTAAACGCGTCAATCGAACGCTGTACGTCCTCCCGCGTCCAAGTGATCCCGGTAAAGGTTACCTCGGCGATGGCAGAAGCATCCTTTACCATCCAAGCGGCTTCTGCTTCCTTCCGCTCACGGTAAGAGCCGCGTGCAGTTCCCTCCCCGATGGAAGCAAAGCGCTCCGGGGAAATCAGCAGCAGACCCATACGGGGGCGACGGTTCAAATCCAACATTTTGCTTACTCCCTTTCAGTTCGTCATGATTGATAAAGACGATATTTCATTGTTTCTGCTTGAAAACGCTCCGATTGCTCATACGAAATCCGAATCAGCGCCTCCGCTGTTAGCTTTCCTATGCGGTAGGCGTCTGTGCCCAGCAGCTTATCTAGCGAATAGCGCGGGTCCCCCTCCCAGCGAAGCCAGTCGAACTGATCTCCGCACATTTTTCGGATCGTATCGCAAAGCAGCAAGCCCGCAGAGACCGCATCGCAGGTATCGCGATTGGTAATATGCATCTGCACCCCATGGCAGATAACGCCCTGATGCTTGCTGAAGGTGGGGCAGAAGCTCATACGTCGAAAATGAATGCCGGGCGTTTCAATATCCGCCATTCGCTTTTCCAGCTCGCCGCCGTTTATAAACGGCGCGCCCACCGCCTGGAACGGGATGGTAGTACCGCGCCCCTCGCTGCAGTTGGTTCCCTCAAAAATACAGGTTCCCACATAGCACAGCGCCGCGTCTAAATTTTGACAGTTTGGGCTTGGCATAACCCACGGAAGGTCGGTATCGTCCAGCAGCATCCACCGTTCCCAGCCCACGAGCGGAACAATGGTCAGCTCCAGCTCCAGCTTTAAATAGTCCCGGACGTAGCGCGCATACTCGCCAATGGTTAGGCCATACTGCGTCGGAAGCTCATAATCGCCAACAAAGGAGGACAGCGCCTTGTCCAAAAGGATTCCGGCACACTTGAGACCGCCTAGGGGGTTGACCCTGTCTAGAACGATCATGCTTTTGCCCGAACCGTTACAGGCCTCCATGGCATAGGAAAGAGAATAAAGGTAAGTGTAGAATCTCGCGCCTACATCCTGAATATCGAACACCAGCACGTCAAAAGCATCCAGCATTTCACGGGTAAAGCGACTGTTCTTTCCAAAGGCGCTGTAGACCGTGACTCCCGTCTCCGGGTCAACGCAGGTGTCCACCTGATCGCCTGCCTGCGCGTCACCCCGGATGCCGTGCTCCGGCGCAAACAGAGCCGTCAGATGGCAGCGTTCCTTAAGAATATCGACGGTGCTCCTCAGATTGTGATCGACCCCGGTGGGATTGGTCATCAGGCCGACGCGTTTTCCAGCCAGCAAGCGATCGATCGTCGCAATGCTGTCAACCCCGCTAAGTACACGACGCTTTTCCATATGCTCCCTCCCGCTGCTTTTTTTGATTGCGTTTTTTCCCTGATTTCATTATAAAAGAAATCAGCGTTATACACACGACGATTATCATCGGAAAAATTCACGGGAAATTAAACTAAAAAAAGAAAATCCGTATCAAATCGTTGCTTTACAACGTTTTGATACGGATTGTGGTAGCGGCGACTGGATTCGAACCAGTGACACTCCGGGTATGAACCGAATGCTCTAGCCAGCTGAGCTACGCCGCCAAAATGGTTGCGGGGGAGGGACTTGAACCCACGACCTTCGGGTTATGAGCCCGACGAGCTACCAAACTGCTCCACCCCGCGACACTGTCACATATGCGACGTTTGATATCATACATCATTAAAGCAGTTTTGTCAACGACTTTTTTGCTTGTTGCGAGGATAACCACCATAAGAGCGTCAGAAAGGCAGAAATACGCATAAGGTATTGCTGCGATGACAGATTTAATATCATGGGGATCGTAAAAAACGCTCTTCGAATCCTCGAAGAGCGTTTTCGTCTACTGGCGCTGAATGGTATCTTTTATTTTTGTATAAACCTTTAAGTAGTCTTCGCGGTATTCTCGGGGGAATAGAATCTCAATGCCATAGAGCACATTGTCGATACTGGTATAATGGATGCGTCCACCAAGCTCGACGCCCGTTGCCAGCGTACCTGTGTAATTGGCGTATACGCCCTTGCTGCCCATCAGGTACCGGCTGGCTGTCAAGCTTGGGTCCCAAGTCACGAAATTGACCGCGCCAATATCTTTTAGACGTTGCGTGACTTCTTTTTTCAGCTCGGCTTCGCTGTAGTTGCTGGTAACGGGAACGGCTGATAAGGTGATAACGCATTGCTGGCCGTTATGCATTTGGCTTTCAGGCTCGGTAACGGTATAAACGTCGGTTTGGGAGTTGTCCTCTATCCAGCCGGAGGGCGCTTCAAAGGTTAGACCGCTCCCTAAGCTTCCCGCAGTGTAGGTGACGTAGGTAAAGCTCAGCTCGGGATGGGGGGTTGGAGATGGGAGATCCACAGGATCCAGCGGAATCGGCGTAGCCCCCGCATAAACATATACGGTGCTTTCTACCTGAGCCGTTAATGAATCAGAGCTGCTGTAGGGATCGATATAATTCTCTTCACCCAGTGCGTCGTCGGCGGTAAAGCTATCGCTGGTATCATAAGGATTGGCTGAAAAAATACTGCTGCCCGTAGTGTCCGTATTGGAGCCGGAATCAACGATCGGCTCTGCGGTGGGCTCGGCGGTCGGGGTGGCGGTAGGGCCTAGATACTGGGTGTACTGAGCATAAATGGTGCCGTTCTGCTGCGTACCTTCCCCGCTGCATGCGCTTAGCGCCAAAGCCGCAATTGCCAGACAGATCAATAGCTTCCATGAACGCTTCATGCGCTATCCCTCCTCGAAAAACCAAAGAAATTGAAGTGACAAACAAACCTGTTAAGAATACGTCAAACTATTTTAACATTTTACGCTTTGTTCGTCAACTATCCCCGGCGTATTCTTGTTATTGGTAAGTTTCCGCTCGTTTTCTTAGGCTGCAAGCACAAAAAGCAATCAGGTGGTAGGTAAATCTGGAGTAATGCCTTGTGGAATTTCAGCTCGATAGGGCATTGCCTGCTGCGCGCCTATTCGACTCACCGTTATGGCGGATGCAGCCATTGCGAATTGAGCCGCTTCCTCAATGGAATACCTCTCGCCCAAACGGGTCGCCAGTGCGCCTAGAAAGGTATCGCCTGCGCCGGTGGTATCAACGGCTTCGATCGAGCGGCAGGGTAGGTAGGTAACCTGATCCTTGGTAACGATGCAGCAGCCTCTGCCGCCCAGTGTAAGCACAATGGTTCCGATTTGCTTTTGAACAGCGTATGCCTTCAGCTCTTCGTCGCTGGGAGTATGACCGATCAAAGCAGCCATTTCCGTTTCGTTGGGGATAAGAATATCGACGCATTGGAGCAGCTCATCCGGCAGCAGCTGAACGGGAGAAGGGTTGAGCACCGTGACCGCGCCGTAGGCATGAGCGCGTTTAAGGGCTTCACAGACGGTAGGCAGCGGAATTTCTAGCTGGCACACGACGATCTGCCCATTGCGCAGCAGCTCGTCCTGCTCGTCCAGCAAAGCGATATCCACTTTCTCGTTGGCACCGGGCAGTACAAGAATGCAGTTTTCTCCGTCGTCGGAAACATAGATATTAGCCATGCCGGTGGGCTGATCCTCTAAAATGCGGATCCCGCTCCCCTTCACGCCGGAGCTTCCCATGGACTCAAGAAGACGTTCGCCTTGGGAATCCTTGCCCACACAGGCAATAAAGTGAACAATACCTCCCGCACGGGCGGCGGCTACGGCTTGATTTGCACCTTTTCCACCTGGATTGGTCATCCGCTCCTTTGCAATGATGGTTTCGCCGGGGCGGGGTATGTGGGCTACGCGGTAAACAAAATCATAGTTTGCGCTACCGATGACTACAATGCCTTGCTTCATTAGATAAACTCCTTTTCCTCCGGGGGGAGGTTGTATTGCTCCTTCGCACGCTCCGTGCGTGAAATTGCAGTGGATTCGCGAATGATTAACTCATTGGGAATCTCTACGGTACGCGGCATGCCCGTATAGGAACCGGTGATTCGCTCCATAAGCAGCCGGAAGCCTGCTCTGGCAAATAGAAGGGGATCGTTTTTGACGGTGGTGAGCCTTGGGCTGGAAATAGACGCGTACATGGTATCGTCCATCCCGGTAACAGAAACGACCTGCGGCACGCGAATACCAAGGTCGTGAAGCGCGCTGAGAACACCGAAGGCGATAAGGTCATTAGCGCAGCAGATTGCGGTAGGCATTTGATTTTGCTTAGCAAAATAGGCTCCCGCATGAAAGCCGTCCGCTTGGGTAAAACCGGCTTCCATCATCAAGTGGTCATTGACGGGAAGCCCCGCCTGCTTCATTTCACATAGGTAGCCATCCCTCCGGCTCTGTGCAATGAAGGTGCCCGGCTTTCCTCCGGCGAAGGCGATTTCGCGATGCCCTAGGGAAATCAGGTGCTTCACCGCCAGATTCGTGCCGCCTTGGGAATGGACGCGTACCACGTCAAATGCCTCGTTGGAGGGATAGGCGTTCAAGCCGACTACGGGAATCCCTAAGGTGGATAGCGCCTTCACAACCTCTTGGGATGGGCTGACAGAGGCCGCTAGCACGCCGGAGGCGTAAATCACACGAGCCATGGAAAGGGCGGATAGCTCACGGGTGAAGCTCTCATCTGTATCGCTGGTAACGACGGCGTAGCCGCTTTCCTCCGCTAGGCGTTGAAGCTCCTTTGTCAGCTTGGAGTAAAATGGATTGCTGATGTCAGGTACATAGAGGAGCAGCATTCGACTTTGTTGATTCTTTAGACTTTGCGCTGCCAAACTGGGTATATAACCCGTTTTTTTAATAGCCGACGCTACCTGCTGCAGTGTCTTTTCATCTAAGGCTTCCGGGTGGTTAAAATAGCGGGAAACCGTGGAGATAGATATTCCGGCTTCCCGTGCCACGTCGCGGATGGTTGTTCTGTGATTCAAAGGCAATCCTCCTCTGCATGAAAACGTTTTCAAATCTGAATACAATTATATCCGTGTTGAACGCTGCTGTCAATCAAAAAAAGGCAAAAAACAAACAATGATAGGTATAACGACAAAATAATTAGGGCTTGAGATCGTGCTAGATCACACAAGCCCTAAAAGGTTCAATTTTGATGAAAACAATTTCAATAGAGAAAGGCTTACTCCTCCGTGGGGATGCTTTCCTCTGGCGCGATCTGCTCATACTGGGCGTTGTACAGGCGACGATCCAGCGACCAGATTTTTTCGCTGAAAACGCCCGGCTTTAACTTGCTAACCGCGTTTTGCATCTCGTTCATCCGTGCGTCCAGCAGGTCGACCCAGTGGAGTACCTCCGCTTCAGGAAACATCGGCTTGCGAGGACTGCCGTACTCAGCCTCTCCATGGTGGCTTAGCATCATATGCTGCAAAAGGAGTACGGGCTCGCCAGCGATACCCAAATCGTTAGCGACCTCCTGAATACGGGTTACCCCCAGAACCAAATGCCCTAACAGAAGGCCTTCCTTGGTATAATCACGAACCACGCCCATAGCGTCGCTGTCCATTTCCTCTGTCTTGCACAGGTCGTGCAGAATAACGCCGGCGTAGAGCAGATCCGCGTTTAGCCAAGGGTATTGACCGATTACCGCCTTAGCCATCCCCAGCATCCCCGTGGTGTGGTGCAAAAGACCGCTGCGCTCGGCATGATGGATGCGCTGCGCCGCCGGGTAATAGAGGAGTCGATCGTTGAAGCGGCGAAGCATCTCCCGCGTCAGCCTTTGGAGCGGCTCGCTGGTAAAGGCGTTTACCGTTGCTTCGATTTCTGCCAGCATCTCCTCCGGCGGCTTGGGGGCGCACGGCGTCAACGTGGACATATCCACTGCGTCCTCATCGGTTGCTGAACGTATTTTTTCGATCCGCATCTGTAAGCGTCCGTTGTATTCAAGGGTCGTTCCCCGCACCTTGACAACGGTGCCGGGGGCGGGGCAGGGAACGTTTCCGTCCCAAACCTTGGCGTTGACCTCGCCGGTTCGATCGGCTAGATTCAAATCCAGATATTTAGAGCCGTTCCCTCCCGTGCGCTGGTCGGCGCTGCGCACCAGCACAAAGCCTTCAAAGCGCTGATCCTTGGCTAGATTGCAAAGGGGCTGCTGTTCCATGGGAAAATCACAATCCTTTGTTGGCCCGGCAATATCCGGGTCGTGTTTCTATGAGAGCCTTTATGATATGCTGTTGTCGGCATATTGGGCGAGCTTGGTACCCGGTAGGTTGGTATAGCGGGCAAATTCGGCCTGCCATTCCACGTTGACCGTGCCCACAGGGCCGTTTCTCTGCTTGGATATAATAATCTCGCCGCTGTTGTCGTCCGGCTTTGGGCCGTCCTCTGTACCGGCTTGGGCATAATAGCCTTCCCGGTGGATAAACATTACCACGTCGGCGTCCTGCTCAATACTACCGGAATCCCGAAGGTCGCTAAGCATGGGACGCTTATTTTCACGGGCAGAGGGGGCGCGGCTTAGCTGGGCGCAGGCCAACACGGGAATTTTCAACTCAAGGGCGATGGATTTAAGCTGTCGGCTGATTTCGCTAACCTCCAGCTGGCGGTTTTCTACACGCTTATCCGTGCCCATCAAGCCCAGATAGTCGATGACAGCCAGATCCAGCCCCTGCTCCATCATCAAGCGACGGCAGCGGCTGCGCAGCTGGGACGGCGTTAGGCCGGAGGTATCGTCAATATACGCCCGGCAGGTGCTAAGCTCGTTGATACAGTCGCCCAGCTTTACCCATTCGTCATCCGACAGCATGCCGCTTCGTACGCGTTGCATATTGATGTTGGCGGCAGAGCATAAAAGGCGCATGCCGATTTGCTCGGCGGGCATTTCCAAGCTGAAAATGGCAACGCATTTTTTGGCTTTGAGGGCTGCAAATTGCGCAATGCCCAAAGCCAGCGAAGTTTTACCCATGGCGGGCCGAGCGCCTACCAGCACCAGCTCGCCGCCGTGAAGGCCTGTAAGCATGCGATCCAGATCGTAAAGCCCGGTGGGTACGCCGGAAAGCTTGCCCTTTAAGCGGCTTAGCTCTTCGATATGATCGAAGGTGGCAAGCAGCACCTTTTGCAGGGGCACCAGCGTTTCCGCGCCTCCGCGCTTCATTACGATATCGAAAATTTGGCGCTCCGCATCCCGGAGAACCTCTGGCAGAGGGTCGCTTTGGGCATAGCATTGCTGACTGATCCGCTGGGCGGCGGTAATGAGCTTGCGCAAGGTGGCTTTTTCCTGCACGATTTCGATATAGGTGCGGGTGTTGGCCGTTGTGGGTACAAAACGTACGGCTTCCAGCAGATAAACCGCGCCGCCTACGCTGTCCAGCGTGCCCTTACGGGTCAGCTCGTTTCCCACCGTCATTAGGTCGATGGGGCTGCCGCCGATATGCAGCGTTTGCATAGCCGTAAAAATCTCCCGGTGCTCGGGAGTATAGAAATCCTCAGGGGCGAGGGTTTCAAAGGCCAAAGTGGCAGCGCCTGCATCCTGTAGCACCGCACCCAAAACGGAGCGTTCCGCGTCGATGCTGCTGGGCGGTGCAGCCGCCATCATGTCTCTGCCTTCCATGGCCTTTCCCCCTTTCCCTTTACTCAAAAACAGTATTACTTCGCGGGGATTGCTTCCACATGCACCTTCATTGGCGCGGAAATGCCGGTATACACCCCTACGGAAATCTCAACGTCGCCTACCTGCCGGATTGGCTCGCATTCCAGCTTGCGCTTGTCGACCTCAACGCCGTGCTGAGCCTTTAGCGCGTCTGCAATTTCCTGACTGGTTATGCTGCCGTACAGGCGGCCCTTGTCGCCGCATTTGACCTGCATGTTAATGACCTTTCCCTTTAGGGAATCAGCCACCTTCATCGCCGCCTCCCGGCGCTCCTGCTCCAGCTTGAGTTCGTTGGCGCGCTTGCGTTCAATTTCCTTCACTGCGCCGGGCGTGGCCTCCACAGCCCATTTGCGGGGAAAGAGATAGTTGCGGGCAAAGCCGTCGGATACGTTCATCACATCATCCTTTTTGCCAGAGCCCTTCACGTCGCATAGTAAAATAACCTTCATAAATCGTCATCCTCCTTCGATTCGTTCTGTTTCATGGTTCTAAAGTGGAAAAGGGGGTCCAACACTCCCAAGAAAAACAAGGCTGTGGGGAAAATCACATACAGAGCCGCGGCGATGCAGCCGTACAGTATTTTTCCATCCGGGTTACGGCGGCTTAAAAGACCAATCAACACCGCCGCACCCAGCAGCTCGTATACGTTAAGAAAGACTGCCAGCATCAGCAGGGAAAGCTGCTGCGCCCAGCTGCCGGATACGCCGGAGAAGATGATGGCACCCATGAAGGTAACCGCCATCATGGCGCCTGCGCCTTTGGGAAGCTGTAGCGCTGAAAAGCCGGGTATAACCGCTAGCTTTACCTGCTCCTTGTGCACCTGATCCACCAGCAGGTAGCTGTGATGTAGACGCTGCACCCGCAAGGTAGTAAATACGCTGCCCAACAAGCAAACCTGCACGATCCATGTGGGCAGAAGCTGGTTGAGGAGGGTTTCCAGAGAAAGCCGAAGGGACATCAGCGACTGCCGAACGACGGTCTGGTCCACCAAAAAGGAGAGAAGCCCGCGGCTGGCTGCGCCGGAGGGCAGGGAAATGAAGCCGGAAGCTGCAAGCTGATAAAGGGCGGTGCCCCCCGAACTCGCTTCGCCCACGCTATTGGTGATCTGCTGGGCCAACCCTGCGGCTAAATCTCCTTTCAGGGTGCTTTGCAGGCCGATCAGTACAATGATAACACCAAACAGATAAGCCGCCAAATAGAAGAAATAGCTCATGGGAGAAGAGGCCTTTTTGGGGTGAAGCAGTATAGCGGTTAAAACCGGCGCGCCACAGGCAAAGAGAAGGCTTAACGAGAACAGCGTCGGCAACCCTCGAAGCAGCGCGATAGCCGGAGGGAGAATCACGGCTGCGATTCCTGCCCATTGCTTTTTCGTGCCAATCAGTGGACAAGCAAAAATAGGCAGAAGAAAGCCCAAGGGTAAACAGAGCGCCGGAAGCAGCGCCATGCATAAAGTAAGCACGACAATCCCCGTCAGCATTCCAATAATTTGGCCGCGCTGGGGACGCAGCGCAATCGCCTGCATTTTGTAGCCCCCTTTCTCTTGAATGGCGATGAGACGGCAACCTTTATTATACCTTAGGCGTAAACAGGAAGTCAATCGTGTATTATCGGGCGGGATTTGCCCTGCATAAGCGCTGATGTATAAGGTCGTTGCTTTTGGAAACTCTATCCATGAATGGGAATCAACCCGTTACATGGGAGGTTTGCTGTGATGAAGGGTGATAAAAAAGAGTTCTGTTTGCAATTTGCCGCGGCTTTGGTGACGTTTGCTTTACTCCTTTTCTTTGCACAGGCGGACGCGGCAGTTGCGTGGGGCAGCAAAGGCGAGCAGGTGCGGCTGATTCAGCAGAAGCTGATCGAATATGGCTACATGACCGCATCGGCCGACGGCGTTTTCGGAAAGACTACCTATGATGCGGTGGTGTGGTTTCAACGCAGAAACGGTCTTTCGGTAGACGGCGTGGTGGGCGCGTCCACCGCCGCCGCGCTGGGCGTTTCCCTTACAGGCGCCGTAGCGGCGTCCGGCTATAATGAGAATGAAACGTATTTGTTGGCTCGATTGGTGCATGGCGAAGCCAGAGGCGAACCCTACGTGGGAAAGGTGGCGGTGGCGGCGGTGGTGCTGAATCGAGTAAAAAGCCCGGTTTTCCCCAATACCATCAGCGGCGTGATCTATCAGGCGGGCGCTTTTGACGCTGTCTATGACGGTCAGATCAACCTAACCCCGGACAATGACAGCATCCGAGCTGCCAAGGATGCGCTAAACGGCTGGGACCCGTCTGGCGGCTGCATCTATTACTATAACCCGGTCACAGCCACCAACGGCTGGATTTGGTCCCGCACGGTGCAGCTGAGCATCGGCAAGCATAATTTCGCTATCTAGGAGGCCGTTGCATGCAAGCAAAGCATCATATCATCCTGTATACCTTTTTAAGCCTCGCGCTGGTGGTGGCTGTTTTTCTGACCTTTGATTACGGTGTGAAGGCCCGGGAGGCGCAGCAGGTTTTGGAGGATGGCTACACACAGCGGGTTTTGGAAACCCAAGAGCATTTGCAAGCCATGGGGCTGAAGCTGAATAAAGCGGCTGTGGCGGGAGACAGCCTCGTAACCGTAACGCTTTTAACCGGGGTCAGCAAGCAATCGGACGAGGTGGTTACAAGCCTTTCCGTCCTACCCCTGTCTCATGTTGCCATGAGCGACACCATAAAATTTTGTAATCAACTGTCCGAGTACTCCATGAATTTAGCGCTGGAGGTAGCCGCCGGCGGCAACCTTGCCGAGCAGGACGTGACGACCCTTGGAGAGATGGAAAACCAGTGCGCGCTGCTTCTGGGGCAGTTTGTCACCGCTCGGGACGCTATGCTGGCAGAGGGATTAAAAATGGCGGTTTCCGGCAACGTATTTTATCAGGAGGCACAGCTATCCGCCCGCCCCTTGGAGCAGGTGGCGGATGGGGATAACGGCATGGACTATCCCAGCATGATTTATGACGGTGCGTTTTCCGACGCTAGGCATTATGGCGAACCCAAGGCGCTGGGTACGGAAACCATCGATGCGGCGAAGGCGGTGGAAATTGCCAAAGCCTACGTGGGCGAGGAGCGGATTCGGGAAGCGAGCCAAAGCACGGAAACCGCCGGGACGTTGGCCTGCTTTGGCGTGGCGCTAACGCTGAATGACGGCACGGTTTTAAACGCCGAGGTGACCAAGCGCGGAGGGAAGCTTTTGTGGATCATGCCCGAGCATGCGTCCTTTCCCCAAACCCTAACGCTGGAAGAATGCGGCGCGAAAGCCAAGCTGTTTCTGGAAACCAACGGCTATGGCGATATGGAGGCGAATCACTACCAGATTTATGACGGGCTGGCGGTGATCAACTTTGTAGCGGTACAGGACGGCGTGCTATTGTACCCGGATTTGGTAAAGGCTCAGGTTCGGATGGATACCGGCGAGGTCGTGGGCATGGAGGCGAATAACTATTTGATGAACCATACCCGGCGGTCTGCATTAACGCCCGAGCTTTCCAAGGCGCAGGCGCTAACCGGGGTAAGCGCTCGGCTGAACGCGGAGGATGCGCGGCTTTGCGTGATCCCCTATCGGGATCAGGAGCGGCTGTGCTATGAAGTCGCCGGAACCTATCAAGGGCAGGAGTACCGGGTCTATATCGATGCAAAAACAGGCGAGGAGGTTGAAGTGCTGATCATGCTTAGGAACGCAGACGGAGAGGTTAGCGCGTAAAGAGTGCCCGTTTGAAAGCAAGGCGATTTTGCACAAGCTTTTGAACGGGCTTTTTGTGCTTCCGTATATGCAAAAGTTAATAAACTTTCTACCTTAATAGGTTTCCGAAACTTTTTTCGTAAACAAAACCATTTCGGTTACAATTGACTAAGTTTTGCGAATAGAGATTTCTAAAACTTGACAGTTTTATAGGTTTCGAGGTAAGATCCCGTCTTTGACAGCACAAGAAGCAAAAAACCGTTGCAATCCATTACAGTATAACGGTTACAGCGGTTTGTTTTTCTGTTTTGAAGTTTTGTAATTTATTTTCTTCCCTTGCTTAATTTTTGAAT
>JAQUWD010000062.1 GCA_028693055.1 Eubacteriales bacterium
CATTGCAATTCAATTATACAGCAAACAAGCGCTTCGGTACACCCTTTCGGGCGGCCGTAGCGCTTGTTTTTATGGGGTCTCGGGAAGTTTAGGGATTCAATGGGGCCGTCTTTACTGGTTAATTTCTGCTAACCGTTTTGAGACAGCCCCTCCTTACCAAGGCTTATTACGGCGTAAGCGGTTCCTCAGACGGCTCCGCCTTCTCCGGCGCGGGCAGCGGCGGTAGCTCACGAATATCGCTCAGCCCAAAATGCTCCAAAAAGGCGTCGGTGGTGGCATAGAGGATCGGTCTTCCCAAAGCCTCCTTGCGCCCAACCTCCTTAATGAGCCCCTTATTCAGCAGTGATTGAACGGAATAGTCGCATTTTACACCCCGCACCAGCTCCACCTCGCCCTTGGTGGCAGGCTGACGGTAGGCGATTACCGCCAACGTCTCCATGGCGGTTTGGGTTAGGCTCTGCTTTTGCACAGGCTGTAATAGCCGCTCCACATAGGGCGCGTATTCCGGACGGGTCTCCATCCGCAGATGGTCGCCGTAGCGCTTTAGGGTAATTCCTCGGCGGCTTAAATCAAATTCCCGCTGCATTTCCTCAACCGCCTGCACGGCTTCTAGCTGGGTAATCCCCAACGCGCCGGCAATATCGCCGATGGATATTGGTTCCCCGGCTACAAAGAGGATCGCCTCAATAATGTGGCTGGCTTCATTCATCTCCATCGCTTTCCCTCCTTCCCGGCAAGAGCGTCATCTCCTCAAAGGTGCCGACTTGAAGCACGTGAGCCTTTCCCAGCTTTAGCAACTCCAGAAGGGCGATAAAGAGGGTGACAACCTCCTCCCGATCCGGCGCATCGCTGAAAAGCTGTAAAAAGCGGACTTGCCCGATGCTCAGGCGGCTTTCAATCGCTTCCATGCAGCCCTCCACCGTGTAGCTGTCCCGGCGGATATCCCGCAGATGAAACGCCGCCTCTTGCGGCTCCTTTGGCGCGCGCTCCTGCACCCGCTTAAGCGCCTCCCACAGCGCCTCCAGCGTCAGGCCTTCAATTTCCAGCGTGGCGGGCGGGAGCGGGTATTCCTCGGGCAGCTTGCCAAAAACCTGCTGGGCGCTCTTTTCGAAATCCGTCATCTGCTGGGCGGTTTCTTTAAATTGCTTGTAGGCAATCAAGCGTTGAAGCAGCAGCTGTTCCGGGTCCTCCTCGTCCTCCTTGGGCGGCTTTGGCAGCAGATTGCGGCTTTTAATTTCAATCAGCAGCGCTGCCATGGCAATAAATTCGCTAGCCTCGTCCATGTCAAAATCCACCGCGCCGCGCACCAATTCGATATATTGCTCCGTTATTTCGCTTACAAAAATATCCTTTAGATCAATCTTGGCCTTCCCCACCAATGTTAACAGCAGATCAAGAGGCCCGTCAAACTGCTTGAGCCTGATGTGAACGGCCATATTATGCCTTTCCTACCATGAGCAAAAAGAGGTTGAGCACGCCGCCCTCCACCGCGTCGAATACGGCGGTAATGACCCCGTTCAGCACCCCGGAAAAGCACGCGACCAGCAGTACCACCTGTGCGATCTGAAACACCTGCTGGTTTAGCTGGAACTTGCCCTTAAAAAGCAAATCGTTAAAAATATGAAAGCCGTCCAGCGGTGGGATCGGCAGCAGGTTGAAGAGCCCCACGCCCAAATTCATGGAGTAAAACATCAGCAGGAAGCGCTGAATGTACATTACCCAAGGATGAAGCATATACTCGGTAAAATCCCCGCCGCTGCCGGACACCAGAATGCTGTAGCCAATGCCGCTGGTAGATAGGAATTCCTTTGCACCGCCGTTAGCCGCGATCACCTCCGGCTTCCATAAAAGGCCGTTAAAGCCCACAGCCAGCGCCATGGACAAAAGGAACAGCGTTAGATTGACGGTGACGCCGGCGATGCTTACTAAAAAATCATCCCGACGGTAGTTGCCAAAATTGCGGGGATTCACAGGCACGGGCTTAGCCCAGCCAAAGCCCAAGAAAACCAAGCAGGCGGTGCCAATGGGATCTAAGTGCTTGCGGGGATCCATGGATAACCGTCCCAGCATCTTAGCCGTGGGGTCGCCGCAACGGTAGGCTACATAGCCGTGGGCAATTTCATGGAGAATCAACGTTAGCAGCACCGAAACGGCAAAATAGAGCAAATACAAGAGGAAGCCCAGCGGATCGGTGGTAAGCCAGTTAAACCACGCCTGTAGGCGATTGAGAATACTCAAGCTCGTTTCTCCTTTTCTATAGGTGATAAAGAGGCTGCCCATCATTGCGGCAGCCTCTTTATTATACTGTGGTGGAGAAAAAAAGGCAAGAACATGGACATACGGCATAAGCCATATACTCGATTCAAGACCTTAGGCGCTTGCGATACTGGCCGGGGGTCACTCCCTTTTGCTTGCGGAAGCAGCGTATAAAGTAGTTGGGGTCGGAAAAGCCCAAATCAAGCGTCATCTCTGTAATGCTTTGATCCGAGGAGGCCAGCGCATAGCATGCTTTTTCAATGCGATAGTAGGTTAGGTATTCAACCGGCGTTCGATGAGTGGCTTCCCGAAAAAAACGGCAGAAATATTTGGGGGACATTCCCGCCGCCTCGGCTAGCTCCGCTAGGGTGGGCGGCGCGGCGTAACGGCTTTCGATCATCTCAAAGACCTGCTTTAGCTTCAGCAGCCGACGGGTTTCCAAGCCTGCGGGCGTAGCATGGCGGCTGAACGCGCCAAATTTGTAGACCTCGCCGATGAACTGTATGAGGCATCCCAAGGTGATCAGCTCGTAACCGTCGCATTTCTGGCGAAGCGCGTCAAACATGGGCGGGATGGTATGCCGGGTAACCGGATCGTTTTGGGACAAAAGAGGCGTAACGCTCACCTTTCCCTCCATGAGTTCTCCGATGGCTCGTTTGCATAGATCGCTGCCGCCCAGTAGCAGCCGCAGATCGAATACAACGCATTCGTATACGCAGTCCACCGGCACGCCGCCGTGCACCTGCCCGGAAGGAAGGAAAGCGGTGTCCCCCGCCGTGAGGGTGTAGGCCCCGTCCCCTGCAGATAGGTTGAACACGCCTTTAACAACGTGTAGTATTTCCGCCTCCCCATGCCAGTGGAAGGGCATTTGATAGCGCTCGTGGCGCTCGTCCACATAATGATAATCCAGTGGGAAATCCGGCGATCCCCGAAGGATGTCCTCGTGGTAGCGAAGCGAGCTCATAAAGGCCTCCCCAAATGGTGAATATTGTGCTATCAACTGCCATGATAACATAAGTTTTTTTGCTTTACAAGGTGTATGATAGGGGTATCAGGAAAGGGGAGAAAACAAAATGGAACGGAACGAAATCGACTTGGTGAAGGAGCAAATCTGCGACGTATGCCATAAATGCTGGCAGCTGGGCTGGGTGGCCGCCAACGACGGAAATGTATCTGCAAGGCTTGATGACGGTACGTTTTTAGCCACGCCTACAGGCATGAGCAAGAGCATGATCACCCCGGAGCTGCTCTTGCGTATCGACGGGACGGGCAAGGTGCTGGGGGGGGCTGAGGGACTGCGTCCCAGCAGCGAGATCAAAATGCATATGCGCTGCTATGAAAAGCGGGACGACGTGCGCAGCGTGATCCACGCCCATCCCCCGGCGGCTACAGGCTTTGCGGTAGCGCACCGTCCTATGGATATGTATAACATGATCGAGGACGTGGCGGTCATCGGCGCGGTGCCTGTTACCCCCTATGGCACGCCCAGCACCGTGGAGGTACCCAACGCGATCGAGCCTTATCTGGACGAGCATGACGTGATGCTGCTGGAAAACCATGGCGCGCTAGCTGTAGGCAGCGATGTGCTGACCGCCTTCTATCGCATGGAAAGCCTTGAGCTATGGGCGAAGATTACCATCAACGCTATCATTCTGGGCGGAAGCTACGACATCAGCCGGGAAAACGTGCAAAAGCTGATCGACCTGCGAGGCTTCTACCGCGTTACGGGCCGTCATCCGGGTTACAAGAAGTTCGACCGGGCAAAAGAGGGCGAGCCAACGGATCGATAAGGAGGAGAACATTGTGCTGAAAAACATTCCCGCCATTCTATCCCCGGAGCTATTGAAGGTGCTTTGTGAAATGGGGCATGGGGATGAAATTGTGCTAGGCGACGGCAACTTTCCCGCTGAGAGCATGGGTAAAAATGCCATTGTCATCCGTGCAGATGGTCACGGCGTAAACGAGCTGCTGGACGCGATTTTAACGGTGCTACCCTTGGACCCCTATGTGGAATGCCCGGCGGCGCTGATGGAGGTGTCCCCCGGAGATTCCTGCGGCACGCCGACGGTATGGGCAGATTATCGAGAAACCCTGCGCCGCCATGGCGAAAAGGGCGAAAAGATCGAAATGATGGAACGCTTTGCTTTTTACGAGCGCTCAAAGAAAGCCTACGCGATTATCGCAACGGGTGAAACGGCGATTTATGCGAATCTGCTGCTGAAAAAAGGGGTCGTCAAATGAAAAAGTCGGCGACGGTGCTGGCCTTTGATTTTGGCGCGTCCAGCGGACGGGCGATTCGCGGAACCTATGACCCGCAGGGCTTGCGTTGGGAAGAAATCCATCGCTTTGAAAATGTGCCCGTGGAAAAGGACGGTGCGCTGCGCTGGGACTTTGATAAGCTGATGAGCGAGGTACGGCTGGGCATAAAGCTGGCTGGAGCGTTCGACAGCGTGGGCTTCGACACTTGGGGCGTGGATTTCGGGCTACTGGACGAGCAGGGAAAGCTGCTGGCTCAGCCTGTCCACTACCGGGATGGGCGGACGGATGGCTGGGCTTTGCGGGCTGAAAAGGGGCTGCCCGCCGCCGAGCTTTACCGTCGTACGGGCAATCAAATCATGGAGATCAATACGCTTTTTCAGCTGCTATCCATGAGGGAAAAAGAGCCGGAAGCCTTTGCCAAGGCAAAGAGGCTATTGTTTATGCCCGATTTGTTTGCCTATAGCCTGTGCGACAGTGCGATCTGCGAAAGAAGCATCGCCTCCACCAGCCAAATGCTGAATCCTCGCACCGGTCAGTGGGATGAGGAGCTTCTATCTGCCTTTCAGCTGCCGCAATCACTATTTACTGCGCCCGTTGCCAGCGGTACGGTGGTCGGAATGCTGGAAAACGGCGCGAAGGTGGTAGCTGTGGCTGGGCATGACACCCAATGCGCCATTGCGGCGCTGCCCACCACAGGCCGAGAGGTTGCCTTCCTATCCTGCGGCACGTGGAGCCTTTTAGGCACGGAGCTGGACGAGCCGCTGCTAACGGCTGAAAGCATGGAGGCAGCCTTTTCAAACGAGCTGGGCGCGAACGGGCGAGTGGATTACCTGAAAAACATCATCGGGTTGTGGCTGATTCAGGAAAGCCGCCGCACCTGGAAGCGGCAGGGACAGGACTATTCCTATGCACAGCTGGAACAGCTGGCGTTGGCTTGCGCACCGAAGCGGTGCTTCATTGACCCCAACGCTCCTGTGTTCGGCAAACCGGGCGACCTACCCGCCAAGGTACGGGAGTTCTGCGCCGCTACCGGGCAGCCTGAGCCTCAAAGCGTAGGGGAGGTTATGCGCTGCATCTATGAAAGCTTGGCGCTAACCTACCGCTATGCCATGGAGCAGCTTAGCGCGATGACAGGCAGACGCTTTCGAGCGCTGCACGTGCTGGGCGGCGGCGCAAAGGATGGGCTGCTGTGCCGCATGACCGCCGACTGCTGCGGTTTGCCAGTGGTAGCTGGACCCGTTGAGGCCACGGCGCTGGGAAATATTCTGCTTCAATTGATTTCCTTGGGTGTGGTGGAAAGCGTGGATGCGGGTAGAAAGCTCGTCCAAAAAACCCAACGGCTTACGACTTTTCCACCGGAGGAAACCGAAGGCTGGGACGAGGCCTACGCCCGATATCGCCGGCTGTTGCCCCAAAAATAACCAATGATTGATGATTATAGAGGAGGTTATCCCTATGTTGTATCCTAAGATTGGCATTCGGCCCATCATCGACGGCCGCTGGGGCGGCGTGCGCGAGGGATTGGAGGCCCAAACCATGGGCATGGCGCATAACGCGGCAAAGCTCATCAGCGAAACCCTGCGTTATCCCGACGGCAAGCCCGTGGAATGCGTGGTGGGCTGCACCACCATCGGCGGCGGCGCGGAGGCCGCTAAGGTGGCTGACCAGTTCAGCCGTGAAAGCATTGTGGCTACGTTAAGCGTTACCCCCTGCTGGTGCTACGGAACGGAAACCTTTGATATGGATCCTCATACCATCAAGGCGGTATGGGGCTTCAACGGTACCGAGCGTCCCGGTGCGGTTTATCTGGCGGCGGTGATGGCGGCTCACGCCCAGCGCGGACTACCGGCGTTTTCCATCTATGGCCACGATGTGCAGGAGGCGGGCGACCCCACCATACCGGCCGATGTGAAGGAAAAAATCCTGCGCTTTGCCCGCTGCGCCGTTGCCGTGGGTTGGATGAAGAATAAATCCTACGTCAATCTGGGCGGCGTCGCCATGGGCATCGCAGGCAGCTTTTGCGACGCGAATGTGCTGCAAAAGTACTTTGGCATTCGTGCCGAATGGGTGGATTTGACGGAAATCGTCCGCCGAATCACCTTGAAAATTTATGACCCGGACGAATATGAGCTAGCCCTTGGATGGGTGAAAAAGCACTGCAAGGAAGGCTTTGACTGCAACGCCGGAAAGAATCTGCCGGAGGTGATCACCCGCAGCAAGGTCATTCCCGCCGAGCAGGATTGGGAGTTTATCACCAAGATGACCATGATCATGCGGGATATTCTCTACGGCAATCCCAAGCTGGATGAAATGGGCTGGCATGAGGAGGCGCTAGGCAAAAACGCAGTTGCGGGCGGCTTCCAAGGGCAGCGCAACTGGACGGATTGGCTGCCTAATGCAGATTTCTCCGAGGCTATCATGGCCTCCACCTTTGACTGGAACGGCACGAAAGCGCCTACGCCCTTCGCCACGGAAAACGACACCTGCAACGGCGTAGCGATGATGCTGGGCACGTTGGTTACCCAAACTGCGCCCTGCTTTCACGATGTCCGTACCTATTGGAGCCCTGAGGCCTGCGAGCGGGTGACGGGCATGAAGCCCACGGGCGTTGCAGCCAACGGCTTTATTCACCTGATCAACAGCGGCGCGACAGCCTTGGACGGCAGCGGCGCATGCCGCGACGCGCAGAACAAGCCCTGTATGAAGCCCTTCTGGGAAATGAAGGACGAAGATGTGAACGCCTGCCTGAACGCCACCGACTGGTGCCGCGCCAACTACGAGTATTTCCGTGGGGGCGGATTCTCCAGCCATTTCCGCTGCCGCGCCGAAATGCCTGTGACGATGCTGCGTTATAATATTGTAGATGGCATTGGCCCCGTGCTGCAAATTGCAGAGGGCTTTACCGCCGACCTGCCGGATCAGATTCACAATACCATCGATCAGCGCACCGACCGCACGTGGCCTACCACTTGGTTCTGCCCCCGGCTGACCGGCCGCGGCGCGTTTACGGATGTGTACAGCGTTATGGCGAACTGGGGCGCAAATCACGGGGTAACCGTCTACGGTCATGTGGGCGCGGATTTGATCACCTTGGCTAGCATGCTGCGTATTCCCGTAACCATGCACAACGTTCCGGAGGAGAAGGTCTATCGTCCCCATGCGTGGGCGTCCTTTGGCACCGAGGACAGCCAGAGCGCCGACTACGCCGCCTGTAAGCAGTACGGGCCGCTGTATCGGTAATCGGTATAGAAACGGAACCGTATCATCAGCACGCAAGCACTGACGGGGCAAGGCATAGCCCCTGTCAGTGCTACAGGGATGAAAGCCCTGGGCGTCGCTTCGATGATACGGTTCTGTTTTTTATTGGTTTAAACCAGTCGCTTTCTTGCGAATGGCACGAAGCTCGATGTAGCCCCGTTCCCCGCGCGGCTCCAGCTGAATGCGCGGGTTTGTATCGTCCCATTCATAGCCGATTACGGCAGGGTCGTAGCGTTCGATGGCGTACTGCACGGAAAGGATGGCTTGCGCGTACTCCTCCTCCTTGAACGGCTCGCCCTGTACCGCTAAGTACTCGGCAGCGGGCAAAGTAATCACGTCAAAGCCGTCGGGAATTTTGCCGTTATCATCCAGCGAAACCTCTACTCCCTGCACATAGACGGAGGTCCCGGGCGTTCGGTAAGGCTCCGGCAGCCAAAGGCACACCGGCTCGCCGCAAAGGGAATCCATGCTTGTCAGCATTCCCCATACGTCGCAGCTTACCTCCTCGCAATAAGCAAAATAATCCTCGGCGCGCACGCCCCGTTTGATGATCACCTTTCGCTCCGGCTTGCGAAGCACTTGAACAAAGACGCTCTGTAGGTTTTCCATATCAACCTGCTCCTTTCTCAACTGTCTGAATTTGACTCCATAGGGGATGAAAAGAGCAATAGGAACGGGATCCCTTGCGTATTCTCCGGGATGGCAGCCAAATTCTCTGGAAAAGGCGCGTGTATAGCCGTCCACGCTGCCAAAGCCAGCGTCATAAGCCGCCTGCAAAACTGGGCATCCTTCCTTTTTTAACCGAACGGCTGAGCGAGACAGCCGCAGCTTGCGGATATATTCGGCGGGAGTCAACCCGACATACTCCTTGAATAGCCGATAGGAATGCCATGGTGAGAAATAGGAAACCTTTGCAAGCTCGGACATGGTGATTTCTTGAGCCATATGTTCGCTGATATAATCCTGCATCCGTTGAACCGCAGCGATTTGTTCCTTCATGAGCTCTTCCCCTCCCATGAGCCTTATGGTATCACCGGCTGATCATCCTGTCTCGACGATTTTTGCTGTTGTGATGGGTTTTTCATCCGGGCGGAGGGGGTGCGGACAGGTGGAATGTGTGCCTTCGGGTTATGCCATGGATTTGCGCAGGTATCTGGCTGTAATGGTCTCTGAGCTGTCAACCATTTCCTGCGGCGTGCCGGTAAAGACCACCTCACCGCCGGTGGTGCCGCCATCCGGCCCCACGTCAATCACATAGTCTGCCTGCTTGAGCACATCCATATTGTGCTCGATGACAATCACTGTGTTCCCCCGCTGTACAAGCCCGTCCAGCAGCTTCATCACCGCCTGTACGTCGGAGGCGTGTAGACCGGTTGTGGGCTCGTCCAGCACATAGATATTTCCCTTCTGATCCAGATATTTCGCCAGCTTCACCCGTTGACGCTCGCCGCCGGACAGGGTGGAGAGGGGTTGTCCCAAGGATAAATAGGGCAGTCCAACCGCCACCATGGCTGATAAGGCTTTGCGAATTTTGGGACATTCCGCAAAGAACGCTTCCGCCTCCTCGGCGCTCATTTTCAAAATATCCACAATATTCTTACCGTGGTATAAATAGGATAGCGCCTTGTCACTGTAACGGCTGCCGCCGCAGGCTTCGCAGACGGTGGTTACCGGGTCCATGAAAACCAGCTCCGTAACCAGCGCGCCTCTGCCCTTGCACGCGGGACAAGCGCCCTTGCTGTTAAAAGAGAACAAGGCTGCGTCTACGCCGTTCTCGTCGGCGAGCTGCTTACGGATTGCGTCAAAGAAGCCAAGAAAGGTAGCGGGCGTGGAGCGCCCGGTGGCTGTTACCGGAGATTGATCCACCAGCACCACCCGGTCGGCATACTGCGCGGCAAAAACGTCCCGAATCAAGGAGCTTTTTCCGGAGCCGGCTACGCCCGTAACCACGGTCAGCACATGCAGGGGGATATCCACCGATACGTTTTTGAGGTTGTGGATACTTGCGTTCCGCACGGGCAGGAATTCTTGAGGAATGCGGGGCTTGGGCTTGAGGGGCGTTTGGGCCAGCATCGCGTTGCCTGTTAAGGTGCCGGAGGTTAACAGCGCCTCGTAGCTTCCCTGAAACAGGATTCTGCCGCCGTTTCTGCCCGCCAAAGGACCCACGTCGATCACCTCGTCGGCGATGGAGATCACGTCTTTATCGTGCTCCACAACTAAAACCGTGTTGCCCTTATCCCGCAAGCTGCGCAGAAGCTTTGTCATGCGGTGAACGTCTCTAGGGTGCATACCGGTGCTTGGCTCGTCAAAGATATAGGTCATTCCCGTCAGAGCACTGCCCATGTACCGAACCAGCTTGAGCCGCTGGGCTTCGCCGCCGGACAAGGAGGACGACTCCCGATTTAAAGACAGATAGGGCAGACCAATGTCAATCATGCGGGTTAGAGACGTAATCAGGCTGTCTACGATGGAGTATGCCCGTGGATCGGTAACCGCTTTGAGAACTTCCCGCAGCTTGGTAAGCTCCATTTCACACATCTCGTCGATTCCGTAGGACGCTACCTTGCACGAAAGCGCCGCCGCATTCAACCGTTTTCCATGGCAAAGGGGGCATTCGGTTTGATGAACAAGGGTCGCTAAGCGGTTCGCTGAGACCTCGCCTAGCTCCGCGCTGTCCCGTTTGAGCAGCAGCCTGCTCATCATATTGTGGATTCCCTCCACCTGCTTTACAACGCGCTTCCCGCCGGGCTCTGTCGCGCCATAGAGCAGCAGGTTTTTCTCCTGCTCCGAGTAATCCTGCCATTTTTTATCCAGAGTGAAAAGTCCGCTGCTCGTATATTGCTTCCAATACCAGTTGCCGACATGGAAAGCCGGCAAATCGACCATTCCTTCGTTCCAGCTCTTCTCCGGGTTGATCATGGGCAGCAAGTCCAGCTCCATCACCTTACCGATGCCGGAGCATTCCGGGCACATCCCGTTGGGATCGTTAAAGGAAAAGTAAGAAGCCGTGCCGACATAGGGCTGGCCAATCCGGGAGTAGAGCAGCCGTAGCGCCGCGTACATGTCGCTGATGGTTCCTACTGTGGAACGGGCGTTACCTCCCAAACGGCTTTGGTCAATCACTACGGAGGCGGACAGGTTTTCGATTTTCTCCACCTTGGGCTTTTCAAACTTGGGCAGTCTGCCGCGAATAAAGGCGCTATAGGTTTCGTTCATCTGCCGCTGACTCTCGGCGGCTATGGTGTCAAAAACAATGCTGGACTTGCCGGAGCCGGAAACTCCCGTAAAGACTACGATCTTCTCTTTGGGTATTTCCAGAGATACGTTCTTTAGGTTGTTCTGACACAAGCCTTGAATCAGAATATGATTTTGATGGGACATTTGTACATCTCCTTACCTTGCAGCGTGATCTTTGCTATTATACCAGCGTTGAGGAGGGGATACTCGACTTTTTTTGCTTTTTCCTAACGGATATCAATGATCTCAATGAGTGATGAGTAGCGGTCGCTCCCCTTACGTCGAGGGCGAGGGTTATATAATAGAAGAAGGTTGATAGACAAAAAAACGACCCGTCTGCACTAAGCTAAACGAGCCGCCTTGGCAGGGGCAGAAGGACTCGAACCCTCAACAAAGGCTGAAAAATACAATAAATTTCAACATATTTATATACAAATGTACCCTACCTGTACCCCGTGCTATTTTATCGGATGCATTTTATTAATCGCCTGAATGGCGGCGGTATCGTCGGGATGGGTGTACCGCTCCGTCATACGAGCGGAGTGACGCATAATGCGAGATATTAGTGCAGGAGCTACGGTCGGGTCAAGGGACAAGACTGTGGCGGTCGTGTGCCGACAGCTGTAAGGGGTCAATTCCCGACAACCAGCAGCACGAAGGGTTGACTTATATTCATTCGAAAATTTTTCATAATAATAATCAGGTAAAAAGCTATCAGAAGGATTCTGCTTCATCAGCTTTTCGATAACTGGCGTAAGGAAAGCCGGAAAGACAATAGACTGCGTTTTGCGTTGCTTTGTTTTAATGCCAGCACCAATAATTCTTTGGCCCTCCAGATCGATCATACTTTTTTTGAGTTTGAGCAATTCGCCGGGCATCATAGATGTATAAATCATTAACAGAATATAGCCAGCAAAGATAACGCCATTTTCCCAAGCGGAAGCAATCCTGTCAACTTCGTCAATAGAAAAGGCTTCTCGCTCCGTCTCTTGGTTGGGAGGAAGCGTAATAAAAGATGGCAAGTCTTTGGAAGCTATACCGTCCGCTGCGGCCATGTAGAAAAGTTTATTAAGAACAGCTTTCATATCGTTTGCAGGATAGAAGCTGACCGTCGCAGTGCTGACAACGTTTTGCAGGTCAGAAACCGTAAGCATTGAAATATCGCGATATTGGATGGGAGCAATGCGTTTGAATGCCGTATTGTAGTTGACTTGCTTCGCATGCGAAAGCAGAGGCAAACGGTCTCGCTCGTAGATCATCCAATAGGCTGCAAGGGTCATTTTCTCTTTTTTTACTGATTCCCCTTTTAACGAATCACGATATTCTAACGCTTCCTTTTTGGTTTTAAAACCACCCTTAGTAAGCTCTCTGCACTTTGTATGAGGTGTACCGATCTCATCTTTGATTGCAATGTAGGTGCGCATACGCAGAGTATAAGTGGATCCGCGTTTATACACGTAGCCAAGTCCGTTTCCAGATTTGCGTTTTGTGATACTGCGCGTTTGCTTTGCTCCGCACCATGGGCAAAAAGACGCTCCGTCAGGAATTGATTGTAAGCATTTTCGACAATCCATTATAGCGCCCCTATTCTATTTCTTTCAATCCACGCCCCTCATGCGAGAAGCGACAAAGCTAACGTTGTAGCCGTCTTTCTCCTTTAGAAAAATGGAGGGATAGGTGTACTTGGTTTTTTGATTCATGATGATCGCTCCTATAGTACGATTGATACAATAAACAGTTACAAAGAAAAAATCAGGAGCTTTACCCAATGCGAAGCTGTGATTTTAGTGCGTCTTGAAGCACCTGAGAGAAATTCACGCCGCGTTCCAAAGCGGCAGCGTTAAGCCAAGCGGGAAGCGTTACGGTACGATTGACCGAACGATTGACGTTCGCCATACGGATGGAAGGCATGTAAACATCAATCAAAGCAGTACGCTCGTTTTCACCCGTTTTAACGGAGGACAATGGGGTGGGTGAAGGAATGGTTACTCCATCTTCCTCTAGCCCACTTATGACACAGCCAAGAAGTTCTCTTGCGGAAAGAAGCGCATCATCTTCATTAACGCCACTGGTAGCACAATTAAGATCGGGAAAAACAACCGCAATCTCTTGACCGGGTTCATAGGTAAAAACAGCTGGAAAGAAATAGCGTTCAACCTTTTTCATGAAAACACCTCCAAGATTATGAATGTCAGGGGGGGAGTCGGGATTAACGAAATTGCAATCCCGACTGTTTCTCAATGCAATCAAGCGTTTTGCGAGGGATGTCTTTATCAGGATGCTTGACGGTTGTTCGCCCCTTTTTAACGGGGTGCTTGAATTGATGGTGACTGCCGGTGCAGCCGACTTCGTACCATCCGTCCAGCGTCAGCAGCCTAATGACCTCCTTTGAGGAATAGCTTTTCATTGGTATTCCCTCCTGACATCATTAGTATAACACATATAAAAGTATTTGTAAACAGTGGATAGTATGTAGAAAAAACTCAATGCCTTACCATGCTGGTGAAGGCCACGGCCTTACCAACAATGGTGATATCAGCGAGCTGTTCTCCGGTATAGCGCTGAATACGGAAGGTGGGGTTTTCGGGGCGAAGCTCCAGCAGATTGTCGCTGATGCGATAAACCCGTTTCAGGGTAGCGTCGTCACAATTCACCCGGACGGCGCAGATATCGCCGTCGTGGAAGTCGGAGCCTTGCTTGATGTAGACCAGATCGCCGTCAAAGATGCGCGCCCCAATCATACTATCGCCAACGCAACGCAAGCAGAAGTCCGCCTTGATGTATTTGGGCACTTCCGCGTAGTCCTCAATATTTTCCTCAGCCAGTATGGGCGAGCCACAAGCGATAGCGCCCAAGATGGGCAGCTTGCGCGTCTCTGGCAGGGGCTCGATGCCGGGGATGGAGAGATAGTCCGGCTCGCTGGGTTCCTCCCAGCCCATTAGGTAGGCGGGGGTGGTGTCTAGGGCGGAGGCAAGTTTTGCAATTTTGTCGCGACGCATATTTGCAATATCACCATTCTCCCATTTGCGTACGGTACTTTTTCCGACACCGACGCGGTTACCTAGCTCTTCGAGCGTTAAGCCGCGTTTTGCTCGAAGCATTTTGATCTTTTCGTTAAGTTCCATGTGAAATCACCTCGCGTTTCGCAATTTATCTTATCATACAAGTGTCTTATTTGCAACATGGATAATGAAAAAGAAGTATTATTTTCTTAAAAGACACTTTTGATATTGACAACGATAATCTAGGGTGATATAGTGAAAGTGTTCTAAATGACACAAAAGGAGGTTAAAAATATGGATAAACTAAAATTGGAATATGCTATGAAGAAAAAGGGAATATCAATAAAAATGCTTTGTCAGGTACTGGGAATCAGCAGGTCTGCATATTATCGTAAAGTAAATAGTATAACAGAATTTACCCGTGCGGAGATTCAAACGATTATTAACTACGTTGGATTAGATACACCTATGGGTATTTTTTTTAGTGATAAAGTGTCTTAAAAGAAACACACACCCCACCCAAAGAAAGGACGGTAACCACCATGGAAGAGTTAAGAAAAGACACAATCCGCAGGCTGCAACGGGCAACCTACTGGTATACGGCGGAATACACCAAGGAGCTTTTTAACAAGGTCAAAGAGGAAGAAACCATCAAGAAATTGCAGCAAGACGAAAGCAGCAAAGTAAATTGCGTGATACTGACGGCGGAACGCAATGCAAATATGATGCTGGATTGCATGAAGGAATGCGTAAAAGCCGTAAACATTCTTAGCAATGAAGAAGATGAAGAAGTTGATGATTGGATGCTGGCGGGAATCAACGCCATGTTAGATAAGGTGAATGAAACGAAAGAAATTCCTTTCGACTTACCAACAGCTATCAATGGGATTTTGTGCGCACAGTACCGATAAGCACCAGCAGAGCGGCGCAAGCCGCCGCCCATACCACACCGACGAAAGGACGGTAGGAACCATGGCATACAACATGCAAATCAAGACAAATAAAGACGGCATGGCTGAGCATATCCAGCGCGTCGTTGATATGGATACCTATTCTTCTGCGATGATAAATACAAATCAATTAAAAGGCCGAATGGCGGCTGCTGGGTATACTCAACGAAAATTGGCTAACGCAATGGGAATTAACAAAAACACACTAAATGCGAAGGTAAATGGGACAAGGAGCTTTGATACAAAAGAAATTGTTCGCATTTGTGAGCTTCTCCACATACAAGCAGCAGAGGAAAAGTGTTCAATTTTTTGTCAGGATCGTCCCCAAAAAATGGGATTGATATAGATGCTTAGGCTGAAAACAGGCATTATGCGCACGGACGAGCTTGAACAGCTGATTGAACTGCTTCACATCGAAAATCCATGGGAAACGCTTTTTAAGCGGAATGAAAAGAGCGACCAGACAGCGGTCTGATCGCTCGGAGCTGATGAACTGCTGAAACATTGAAAGGAGCGAAATCCAATGACGCTTGACGAGATCGCGGCATTGCCTCGCGAATGGCTAAAATCGTCGGAAATATGCGAAATCCTTGGCTGGGGGCAATACGTGCCAAATCTGTTGGCAAAACAAGGAGAGCTGCCGTTTCCCGGTGTGTTCAGTGGGAACCGGCTTAAGGTGCCAAAGCGGCCATTCCTCGCTTATATGGGCTATTACACAGAAGCCGCCTACGCTGCCGCCATGCAGCATGCGGAGCCAGAGAACATGCTGAGGAGTTGACAACCAATGAAGTATCGCAAGAAACCAGTAATGATTGACGCTTATCAGACGGACAAAGAAATGGACATAGAAACATTAGAGGGCGTGATGCACGCTAATGTCGGAGATTACATCATCACAGGCGTAGACGGAGAGCAGTACCCGTGCAAGCCGGGCATCTTTGCTCAGACGTATGAGGCTTATTATGCTGGTGGAGGCGGCAGCATCTCATGCAACACCTGCGCCCACGCGCCGGAGGACATAAGCAAGTATCCGTGCCACGAATGTAATCTGCGTACAAATTTTTGTGGGTATGATCGGCGCGCCGTATACGATAGTAGCACGGAAGGAGATCATTATGAGGCTGATTGACGTAGATGCATTTCCAACAGTTGATGCTGAGCCTGTGCGGCATGGGAGGTGGAGTGATTACATGCGCACGGAAGTTGACGATATGGGGAATTATTGCCCCAACTGCGGCGCGAAGATGGACGGTGACACCCCATGACATACTGCACCCACGATTGCCCGGCACCGTGCATGAGGCACTACAGTTTCAACCCGCCCTTGGAGGACGGGCAGACATACCGCGATATGGCCTATGAGGCGGGATGCCAGCTAGCGCCGCCGGAGGATAGCAACACGGACAACCAGCCGGGCATAGACTTAACAGAGGAGCGCGATAGCAAATGGCGCGCAAGAAACAAGAGATCAACGTAATTTTGACCTGCTGCGGATATAAGTATCCAAGCCCAGAATTTTTCGCGGCGGTGGCTCCCACGATGAGAAATTTTAACCGCTATATATTTGGATAAGACAGCCGAACACATGAATGTAACCCAAGAGGGTTATGAGGAATGCTTGGAAGCGCTGGACGGTAAGGTGCCATGGGGAATGACGGAAGAGAAACGAGAAGCAGCACTGGCACGGGTACAGGGATAAAACCGCAAATGAATGACGAGGGTGAAGGACATGAACGAAAGATTGCAGATAGCGCAAAACCTAAGAGCAGGAAGATGGATTCCCAAAGCGCCGCAAAGCGTTGACCGAGTACTGAGCATCGACCCGCGCTTTGAGGTGCGCGGCGTATGGATGCTGTGCAACGACCCTGCCGTGCGGGGCGAAGGCCGCAAGAAGGGTGAGCAAAGCGAACCGAGTGCCAGAAATGGCGAAGCCATGAAGCACGAAGCCTACGACCCTGCCGTGCGGGGCGAAGGCCGCAAGAAGGGTGAGCAAAGCGAACCGAGTGCCAGAAATGGCGAAGCCATGAAGCACGAAGCCTACGACCCTGCCGTGCGGGGCGAAGGCCGCAAAGTGTACCGCAGAGAGTACCGCGTGTATTGGCATCAGATGCGCGTAACGGACGTGCAAAGCAGCTACCAACTTAGCTATGTGCTGGAGGAAGCGGAAAATTACGCCATCAATATGGCGGTGAACACGATCGCCAACTTCGATAGCGAGGTGGCGCGGGACGAGGCAATGGCGCTGCTTGACGCGTTGCTGGGATAAGCGTCGGGGAAAGGAAGAACAGAAATGAAGATCACCGAGAAGCGGACAATCTTGCCGGACGACGTGCGCAAGCTCTGCGTTGAGATGGGATACTACAACGCCGGAACCAACGTGGAGTACGGATGTTTTCTGGACACCGTGAACAGCATCCAAAACGGGCACATCACCAATGAAATGCTGTACATCCTTGCAAAGGATATCTGCAAGCACACAGACATAGAGGACTTTGGAGACATGGGAGAAACAGAGCGCATCCAAAGCATTATGTACGACTTGGCGAGGGTGAGCCGCACCGTATTTACCGTTGAAAAGTGAAAGGAGAAATACAAATGCCTAAGGAAAAAAACGTGACTCTTTACCGCTACTACAACACTGACAAAGACGGTGCGCTGCGGTGCGAAGTAATTGCCGCCAAAAAGACGGCAAAGGGCTACACCTATAATCATCATGAAAAAGCGCCGAATGATTACGGCAAAGGGTACAGCTTTTGTGACGACGATGATATCGGGAGACTGACTTATGCCGGAGTAGGCAGTTTGTTCATGCTGGCTCGTAACGATGACAAAGCTCGAAAAATGTTTCTGGAAAGGCTCAATTACAAACAGACTGAAGATATACGGCGGGCTGAGGACAGTATCAACTTAGGCAACGGGCGAATTATCGCACTGGGTGGGGAAGCCCAATATCCCCACTTTCGGGTGCGTGAGGAGGAACAAAAGGAATGATCTATATAGAAAATACTCAAGTGCCGATTTTTTGCAAACGCAAAGACCGCAAGCGGATTAAGGCTAGCAGCGAGCTGGTCTGCGAGGACGTGACCGGGGCGGTGGCGTGCCTGATCGCGGCGGCGGTGGCGGTGATCGTGCTGGCGGTGCTGGCGGGGCCGTGGGTGCCGGGGTGGATGATGGCGCTAGGGATTGTGTGAGGGAGGAGGGACAAGCATGAACAACAGATATGACCGCGCATGCCTGACGCTGGCGCTGATTGTAACGCTGATCATCATTGTGGCGGCGATCAACATAGCGCTTGGCATCAGCACTGCCGGTGCCGAAAGCATCCTGTATGCAGCAGTCAGCGAGGGCAGCAGCCTTAACGGACGCGCAGAGCCAGACAAGCATAGCGAGCGTTGCGCCAGTTATGCCGCCGGGGACGAGCTAACCGTAATCAGCTACCAAGACGGTTGGTATGAGGTGGTAGGCAGCGAGTATGGAACATGCTGGGTAAGCGCGGATTACGTCAGCGATACGCCGCAGACGGGCGAAAAGGCGGCAAAAATCGTCAGCAACGGTCGGGTGGCACTGAGAGACAAGCCAGACGGGGAGCGGGTTGGATGGCTACATAACGGCGATAGCGTGACACTGTACGCCACAGCTGACGGCTGGGCGCATATCACCGGGGGCTGGGTAATGGAGGAATACGTGGAATGAAGAAAAGCCAACTAACGGAAAAGCGGCGGGGGGCATACGGGGGGTATGCGATACCCACCCGTAAAGCGAAGCGCGGCGGCTGGGTGAGCGCTGATTACTTAAGTACGGAGGATAACCAATGAAAATCAAAGAGCTTGCAAAGCTATGCCGCAGCAGTCGATACGTAACAATCATGAACCGCATGGACAAGCTTGGCGGGATTGGGCGGCAATGGATTAGCGTCGGGGCGGCGATCTACCCCATAGACGGCATGCCAACGGTTGATACGGAAACCATCCTTACGGTATTCGACGTGCCAAAGGACGAGCATAAGCGGTGGTCGGTACGAGAAGCGGATGCAAACCTGTTAGATATCTATATTGAAGATAATTATACAGACGATCGTGAAGCACAAATAGGCATTACCTCCATTGGACTGGAAAGCGGCGTTTATACACCGTTTTTCACGCCGCACGGCATGATGATGATCCGAAACGAATATCTGGCGCCGCTGGCGGATATCAAACGGTCTATGCAGTACTATGTGCGCGAAGTGACCGAAAACACATATGCAATCATCGTAAAATACGGGATGCAGCTGGCGGCATGCATCGGCGTTAATCGAGATTGGGCGAGGCAGGAGGGCGTGGACGATGAGCTGCGCGCATTGTACATGAAAGCCCAACGCCTCAAAGAAGAACAGCAGCAAGAGCATGAAACCGCTGAATGAGCAGCAGCGCAAGCTGGTAGAGGATAACGTTCAACTGGTATACGCCGTGCTGAGCCGGAATTTTCCTCAAGGCATTCCCTGCATCGGGGAACGGGAGGACGTTGCGCAAATCGGCATGCTGGGGTTGATGTGGGCGGCTACATCCTACAACCCGGAAATGGGCGCGTTCAGCACCTACGCTTGGCGCGGCATCCTTTATCAGCTGATGTCGGCGCGTTCAAATTCGCTACGCATGCGCAGACATACGAATCGCGAGCCTGTATCGCTGCAAACGCCGCTGGAATGGGGGCAAAACGTTACCAAGGTAACGTTGGAGGACGCGATAGAGGATCGTGGGCAGGACGTAGAACGCGAAGCGTTGGAAAGCTGCCTTGGCATGGAGCGCTTGGTGCAGGAGTACGGGGCGCGGCATGGGCGCGAGCAGGATGCAGAGTGGATGATTCGCAACGCACGTGGCGAGACGGTTGCATCGATTGCAAGGTCAGCGGGGGTCAGCAGACAGGCTGTAGACAACCGGGTGAAGAAATTTGCGAAGAGAATGCGAGATTTTTATACCATTATAATAGAAGAAAAGGATTGGGCTGCAAAATGAAAGCTGTTATCTGTGACCGTTGCGAGAAAATCATGACAGGAAAGAAAGTAGAAGAGGCTAGGCGGGTAAGCTTTGCGACAGAGAAGGTGGGCGTATACCTACAATACCACCTATGCGAGGAATGCGAACAAAAGCTGATCCGCTGGATACAGGGGCAAACGGAGGACGGCGAGGAACACTGCTAACCGCGCAGCCAAAGGCTGGATGTACGGGCATTTTGGGGGAGCCGGTAGGCTCCCTTGAACCCTTGTAAAGAACATTAAGTATTCACGCATTTGGATAAATATACCCCTTCGGAGGGGGAGGGGGGTACGCATTAGGGGCGACCGGGGGAACCGCGCACGGTTCACCCACCGCCCCTATGCATACGAGCACAAAAGCCAAGTCGGAGGGTGTAGGTATGCCTTACATCGAGAAACGGATCACTTCCGGCGATCTGCTGGAAACGGAACGGTACTTTGCCAGCCGGAACGGCAAACGCATCCCGCGGGGCAGCAATCGGGAAGCCACCCCGGAGGACGTGGAGAAGGTGAACCAGCGCAATGCCGAAAAACAGCTGATGCGCCTGATCTGCTCCAATTTCAGCCGGAGGAACGGCGACCTGTTTGTGACCCTCACGCACAGCGCACAGCTGACAGAGGCCGAAGCCATGAAGGAGGAACGCAACCTGATCGCCCGGTTGGAACGGCTGAGAGCCAGAAAGGGACTGAGCGAGCTAAAGCGGATCGTGGTTACCGAGCAGCAAGGGCGCTGGCATCACCATATCATCATGAACGGCGGGATCACGCTAGAAGAGCTTGCCAGCATATGGGGCAACCGTGGACGAATCCAAATGAGCCTGTT
>JAQUWD010000013.1 GCA_028693055.1 Eubacteriales bacterium
ACTACCACAGAGGTACAGACACCCTTATCGTTTACGAATCCCTTTGAAATATAGAAGGATTCCGAGTTTTTTGACTTCGTTGTTGTTATCCTCATTGCATATCGCCCCCTATCTCTTTATTATATCACACTTTACAATAAATTACAATATATTAAAACAAAATATTTTGACAAAAAAATAAAGCCACATAAGGGCTAAAGAGCTGTTTTGGGGGAAATGGCTGTTAAACTCCCGCGTTCGGTCTTAACGAGAAAAAATTGTGCTTGATTTTTGCCTGTATACGTTGTATAATAGGCAAGCGTTATTACGGAACTGGGATTATAGCTCAGTTGGTTAGAGCGCCACGTTGACATCGTGGAGGTCATAGGTTCGAGCCCTACTAATCCCACCAAAGTGAAACTCCTTGAGCCTAAAAGGTTTGAGGAGTTTTTCTTTATCTAAAAGAATTAGCCAAATGACCCTAAAATGCGAAAATGGCTTGTTGGTCACAAAACTGTTACAAACCTGTGCTTCCAAGTCTCCATCAGTTCGGCTAAAGAGCTTCCGACAAAATTTCGGAGGCTCTTTTTTATAACTCGAAAGCCAATAAAACGTGCAAAATAGATCGAAACGAAACCATGATGGGAGCATGGTGCGTGATAGCGGTTGGCAAGAAGACTTGTCCAATGTGTCTGTGAACGTTGCCTTTGGCAGAGAGTACTGATCTATGGGAAACGGCACGGCTTCTGCTCAACTGTGCGCGAGATCGGCTCCGCTGTTGGATTGAAGTCCACGTCCTCGGTTTATGGGCATCAGCAGCGGTGGAAACGCTATCCGCGCACGATATCGACGGGCAAAAAAGCTGTTGCCGCGCAGACGAAGCAGAGTTCCAGCGAGGGATGCGCCTACATCCAAAGTGCGTTTCCGATTCCTCCGGGGGCAAAAGTGATAATAGTCGTCGCAACGGCACTTGACAGTGCCGGAAATCCTATTCTAGTACAAGCCGGTGATGCTGCAAGTATAAAAGATCACAAACAGAAGTGCAAGATGATCGGTAGTTATCAAATGGCGCTTATGACGCACAGCAAGGAAACCGTAAGCGTTTCCGGTGAGTATCTTTCCATCAATTCTGTACCGGAGCCTGCTGTTGCGTGCGTTCGTCGCTTTCAATCCCCCCTCCGACGGGTGTATTATCTGTGGAATTGGCTATCAATGTCATGATTTTGGCATGTAAGTAATGAACGATCTGTGCTATTATCAGCTTAGATTGAACATGTTCTCAGACGTGAGCCCCTGGGATCAGGAAGAAAGGAGGATAGGTTTCCTTTCACGATGAGCGTTACTCTTTGAAAAATGAAATGAAAAGGAGGAACATAATATGAAACTTGGAAGAGTACTGTCCCTGCTATTGTTGCTGGTGTTTCTTTGCTCCGTGGCAGGCCAGTCCATAGCGGAAGCAATGGAACCCATAACGTATACCATTATGGAAAAATATGCTTATCCTGAATATCCGGCTGACGGCGGGGAAGGCAAGCAGGTTTTGCTGGAGCGTTGGGAAAAAGACCTGGGGATCACAAATACCGACTTCAACGTCATCCTGATCGCCGGCAGCGATTACGATGCGAAGCTTAATGCGCTCATTGCCAGCGACGATACGCCGGACTACTTCTACTGCTCGCTGGATCAATTCCAGACGTTCGTGAATAACGGCGTGATCGCCGCGGTGGACGACCTGGTGGAGACCATGCCCCACTACGCGGCGCTGCGCACGGGCTCGGCTCTTATGAATTACAACAACTATTCCTACAACGGCAAGCACTACTGCTTTACGGACGTTGATCTGCCCGGCGATCTGAACCGCGCCGGCGTCATTGTCCGGGACGACTGGCTGAAGAAGCTTAACTTGAAGCAGCCCGAAACCCTTGATGAGCTGCACGACGTATTGAAGGCCTTCCGTTATCAAGATCCCGACGGCAATGGCGCTGAGGATACCTACGGCATGGGCGGGAACATCGGCAATACGATGTTCAGCAGCGTTTTTGGCGCGTATGGGGTTTACATGAACGGCGTGACCTCGTGGATGGAGCAGGATGGCAAGCTGATCCACTCCACGGTGGCTCCTGGCGTAAAGGATGCCCTGGCAACGCTTCATCAGTGGTACGCGGAAGACCTGATCGATCCCGATATGTTCATCATTGAGGATCAGCAGGGACAGAGCAAGTTTATCGCCGGCAACTTCGGCGTGTGGGAAAATACCGTATGGAACGCCAACAACGCTCGCGTTGCATGGCAGGGCGCGGGAAACAACTATACCTGCAAGATCATCGCGCCGCCGTTAGGCCCCAACGGTCAAAAGGGCTATCCCGTTAATCCCGCCAAGTCCTACGGCTATGTGATCTCTCAAAACTGTGTGGACAAAAAAGACCCGGAGCGCCTATGCAAGATCCTTGACTGGATGCTGAATCTGGACGCGGACGGCGGCTTTATGACCGTTACCTACGGTATAGAGGGTAAGCACTACTCCTATGACGCGGTAAACGACACGATCTCCTATCTGACCAACGATTTCTCGGAGCTGTATAAAGCTGGATATTCCAACCCGATCCGTTGGCTGCCCGCTGTTGACCGTCGCTGGATCGCCAAGGACGACCCCCGCGCCATCGACTTCACCGTAAGCAATAATCTGGACAACTGGCTCCAGTCCGCCTATACCGGCCCGGTTCCGGCACTGGATGAGTATCCCGATCTGTTCAGCGCGCTGTGGACCTCCTACTTCACCAAAATCGTTACGGGCGCTCTCCCGATAGATGCGTATGACGAGTATGTGAAGGAGTTCTTCGAGCAAGGCGGTCAGGTGCTTACGGAGCAGGCGACGGAAGCCTGACTCGCGCTGAAATAGTCGCCATTTTGGCACCGCCCACCCCATGGGTTGGGGTTCCCTTTCGTGCTATAATAAAAAATCATATAAGGAGCTTTGAATCATGAAAAAATCTATTTTTCTCCTGCTGGCAATCGTGATGATGTGCAGCATGTGCTTTACCGCTACCGCTGAGGCATCCACCCCGATCACCTATACCATCATGCAGAAGTACGCCTATCCCGAATATCCCGCGGACGGCGGCGAGGCTAAGACCGTCATGCAGGAAATGTGGGAAAAGAATCTGGGGATCACCGATACAGACTATAACATCCTTCTTTTCGCTGGAAGCGATTACGACACCAAGCTGAACACACTGATCGCCAGCGGCGATATTCCTGATTACTTCTACTGCTCTCTGGAACAATTCCAGACCTTCGTGCGCAACGGCATCATCGCGCCCATTGACGAATATGTGGCGGACATGCCCCACTATAACGCCCTGCGGGTGGACACGGCGCAGCAGAACTACGACAACTTCACCTATGAAGGCAAGCATTACTGCTTCACCGAGGTGGAGCTGCCTGGCGAGCTGAACCGTGCGGGCACTGGCGGCGTGATCGTCCGTACTGATTGGCTGAACAAGCTGGGCTTGGCGGAGCCTGTTACGCTGGACGACATGCACAACGTGCTTCACGCGTTCCGCTATGACGATCCTGACGGAAACGGCGCGGACGATACCTATGGCATCGGCGGTAGCGTGGTCAGCAAGATGTTCAGCAGCGTATTCGGTGCGTATGGCATCTACATGAACGGCGCTACCTCCTGGATGCTTCAGGACGGAAAATTGGTGCACTCCACCGTGGCGGACGGCGTCAAGGACGTGCTGACGGTCTTGCAGCAGTGGTACAAAGAGGATCTGATCGATCCTGACATGTTCATTATCGAAGATCAACAGGCGCAAAGCAAGTACATCGCGGGCAATTTCGGCGTGTGGGAAAACACGGTATGGAGCGCCAATAACGCACGTGTGGCATGGGACGGAGCCGGCGACGGCTTCCTGTGCAACGTCGTCGCTCCGCCCACCGGCCCCGAGGGCAAGATGGGCTATCCCGTGAACCCCGTGAAGTCCTTTGGCTACGTCATGTCCACCAAATGCGCGGAAACGAAGGATCCCGCCCGTCTGTGCAAGATTCTTGACTGGATGCTGAATCTGGACGCCGACGGCGGCTTTATGACCGTCACCTACGGCCTTGAAGGAACACACTACTCCTATGACCCGCAGACGGACATGATCACCTATTTGACCAACGATTTCTCCGAGCTGTATAAGGCTGGCTTCTCCAACCCCATCCGTCTGCTTCCGGCAACGGATCGCCGCTGGATCGCCAAGGACGACCCCCGCGCGATTGATTTCTCCATCAGCAACAATCTAGACAACTGGATTCTGTCTGCCTTCTCCGGCTCCGTCCCCGCTATGGACGAATATCCCGACCTCTTTACCGGTCTGTGGACCACCTACTTCACAAAGATCGTCACCGGCGCGCTGCCCGTGGACGCTTATGATGAGTATGTGAAGGAATTCTACGAGCAGGGCGGTCAGGAAATGACCGATCAGGCTAACGAAGCGCTGGCTGCTATGTAATGCCGCTCCTCGTCCGGACGGCGGTAAGCCCGCCGTCCGGACGAAAACCGGCAGTCCAAAGAGAAAAGAGGTTTTCCATGCATCATTCTTTCAAGCATTATTGGCAATTATACCTTTTGGCGTTGCCCGCCGTCGTGTTGATGCTGACGTACCGTTATCTTCCCATGTTCGGGCTGTCGCTGGGGTTTACGAACTATCGGGTGGGCATGTCCTTTGATAGGGTCAGCTGGGTCGGGCTGAAATGGTTCCAGCAGATGTTTTCCAACAAGACGTTCTTAAACGTCCTATGGAATACGGTATACATCAGTATGCTCAAGCTTCTGTTTAGCTTTCCAGCGCCTATTTTACTGGCGCTCCTGCTGAACGAGATGGATAACCAGTGGATGAAAAAGCGCTTCCAAACCATGATTTATTTGCCCCACTTCCTATCGTGGACCATCGTTGCCGGTATCCTCTTTACGCTGTTTTCCACGCAAACCGGTATCGTCAAATATTTCGGCATGAAGGAGTCCATTTTCCTCAACCCATCCGCTTTTCGGTGGATGCTTGTGTTTTCCGATATATGGAAGGATGCGGGCTGGGGGACGATCATCTACCTTGCAGCCATCTCCTCCATCAGCCCCGAATACTATGAGGCGGCGATGATCGACGGAGCTACCCGCAGCCAGCGCATGCGGTACATCACGCTGCCCTGCATCTCCAGCACCGTGGTCGTGCTGCTGCTGCTGAAACTGGGAAACGTGCTGGATGCGGGCTTCGACCAGGTTTTCATGCTTTCCAACGCCGCTGTGCTGGACAGTGCGGACATCATTGATACCTACGTATACCGTATCGGCATGTCCCAAGGAAAATTCGCCGTGGGTACGGCGGCGGGCTTGTTCAAATCGGTGGTGGGATGCTCGCTTGTGTTTTTGGCGAATCGCGCCGTCAAGTTGGCTGATCCCGAAGCAGGAATCATGTGAGAAAGGAGTATGCTATGAAAACTGTAAAATATAAGGGCGATAAGGTATTCCCGGTGGTGAACACGGTGTTCTTCGTACTTCTTTCCCTTACCATGATCTATCCGTTCTGGCATCAGATCTGCCTCTCCCTCAGCGACAACAATCTGGCCAAGTCAGGCGGCTTCTTCCTGCTGCCCCGTGGCTTTGATACGGCTGGCTATCAGGTGGTTTTTACGAGCCGGTATATCTGGACGGCGTTCCTCAACAGCATCTTTATCACCGTCGTCACCATGCTTCTTTCGCTGCTTTTCTGCTCCGGGCTGGCCTTCCTGATCAGCAAAAGCCATGTGCGCTTCTCCCGCTCGTTAAAACTTCTAGTGCTTTTCTCCTTCCTTTTTAACGGCGGCATGATTCCCACCTATCTGGTGGTCAAATCCACGGGGATCATCAACACGCTCTGGGCGTTGATCATCCCCGTGCTGTTCGCCCCGTACAATATCCTGATCATCGCCAGCTTTTTTAAGGAAATGTCGCCATCCCTAGAGGAATCAGCGCTGATCGACGGTGCGAACTACTCCACGGTGTTCTTTCGGATCGTGCTGCCTCTATCCAAGCCGGTTCTGGCGACCGTCGCCATTTGGATCGCCGTTTCGCAATGGAACAGCTACTTGAATGGCTTGCTCTATATCAATGATCGTAGCAAGTATATCCTTCCGTTGCTCATACGGGATATTGTTCTCAGCGCCTCCGATCTGGCAAATCTGGAAGCCTTCTCAATGACCAACACGGATATCATCAATGCCGCGACCATCGTGATCGCCACGCTACCCATCCTGATCGTGTACCCGTTCATGCAGAAGTACTTTACCAAAGGGATCATGCTGGGCGCGGTGAAAGGTTGAGCGGCAAAAGGAGGGAGAATAGGATGCAAAGCAAACCCGTGGCAAAGTACATTTTCCGCGTGTTTCTTTCCTATCTGTTTGCCATCGGCATACCGATTCTCGTTTTAGCCGGGTACTTCCTTTGGGAAACGGTGCCGCGGATGAAGCGGGAGCTGTACGACGGATACGGAGAAGCGGTGACCAACGACATCCGGCGGATGGACGAAACGCTGGAATCCATGACTGACTTCGCTTTTTCTGTTTCCGCTTTTCCGTATCTTCGGGATCTGCAAACCACTAGCTATAAAAACGCCATCTTTTCCTATTCGCAAATGCTTCAATTCCTGCGTGTATTTCGCCAAAGCAACGAGTGCTTCTCCAACATCGGGATGTATGTACGCCGAAGCGATCTGCTGCTCAATACAGATGGCGTCACCGTGGTCGCCAAAGAGGATTCAGCGCTGAACGAGCCGTTGACCGCCTTTACGAAGGCCAAGCAATTCAAACAGTGCTATTCGGACGCAGAGGGTGGGCTGGCGGTTTTCTCCACGCTGCCCAAATACCTCTTCAACGCCGATATTATCCTGATTTTTCACTTGGACATGCAAGCGCTTTACGAAGGCCTTCAGATGGACAATCTGTGCCTGTATCAGGAGGACGGGCAACGGCTTTTCGGCATAGAGGGTCTGGAGCGGCTGCCCAAAGAACGGCTCTCCATGTCTGCCGCCGCTCCGCTGGAGATCACCCAAGGGAAAGCCACCCTATTTTATCGCTACGATTCGCTGTCTGGCTTGTATTTTGCCAGAGCTTACCAATCCGATACGCTGGCGGATATCATAACCGCCAACGTTCGGCTGTCCGTCATCGTTTTGTTCACATCTTTAGCCGTAGCCTGTACCGTCGCCTTTTTATTGACTCGCCACCACACGAAGCCCATTACCCAGTTGAGCGAAAGCCTCAAAAGCATTGAGCCGCTACGCCCAAGCAGCGGCGGGAGTATGCTGGAGTCCATCAGCGCCAAGCTGAATACGCTTAAGGAAAGCAACGCGCAATACCGGGAAAGCCTGTCTCAAAGCGAGGAGATCATCAAAGACCGGGCGATTCAGGACATGCTGTGGGGCCATATTCCGGGAAGCGGGGCATTGACGCCTTTCTTACGGCAGGCTGGCATCCAGGTGATACCGGATGCGTATTACGCCGCGCTCATCACCACCGACGTCAACGCGGCGATCAAGCAGCCGAACAAGCTGTGTGAAATCAACGTTCTGGTGAAGAACATGATCGAGCAACACCTTGGAGGCAGCATTGCTGTGGTTGGCGGTGTGCAGCTGGACATCAACCGGATCGTGTTTGTGCTATGCAGCGAGGGAGATACCCTGAGCCAGCGGGAGATTTCTATTTGGCAGCGGGTCGTCAGCGATGTGGAGGCAAGCCTTACGACCAGCTTTCTGGTCAAGCTGCGCGTGGCGATAGGGTATCCGGTCCGTTCCACGGAGGATCTGTGCGAAAGCTTTATGAATTTGCGCAAGATGCTCAACCGGCTGCAGCTGGATGAAAAGATCGTCTTTCAATCTCACGGCGACAATTCCGCAGCGCTGTATCCCGATTACTTCCAGGTGAACCTGGCAAGCGGCATTCAATCCGGCGACCCGCAAAAGGTGCTGCAGGTTCTGGAGCAGATGTTCCGCTTGGAGGAAAGAGGACTGTCGGGCTCGGACGCCCTTAGCTTTCAATACCTCACCATTGGCAACGTGATGATTCGACTGATGAACGCGATGGGCTCCGTCAGCCGCGACGGGCTGGACGTCCTGCGTATTTTTAATGAGGAGACTGATCCTGAAAAACGGCGCACAAGGCTGACAGAGCATTTGCTCATGCTGACGGAGGCGTTCAAATCCCAAAACATGCAGGAGGAGGCCAGCGTCTATATCTCCAGCGCAAAGGATTATATCCGCCAGAACCTTCACCGGGATCTATCGCTGGGAGAGATCGCCGATTACATCGGGATCCATACGTCGTACTTCAGCCGTATTTTTAAACAGGAGGTGGGCTTGACCCCGCTTCAATACATCACGGTGCTGAAGGTAGAAAAGGCAAAGGTCGATCTGCGACAGGGCGACCTGTCCGTCAAACAGGTGGCCGCCGATCTGGGGTACAACGATACCCGGGGCTTTATACGGTCTTTCAAAAAAATCGAGGGATGCACACCGGGCGAATTCAAGGCCGGGTGTGTCAAGGAGGGGTGACAGGTGTTAAGGAAGCCAAACGTAGTATACGTCTTTGCGGATGATCTGGGCCGGGGACTGCTCAGTTGCTATGGACAGCCCCATTACCGTACGCCGAACATCGACCGTCTGATGCGCGAAAGCCTGAGCTTTGATAACGCCCATGGCTGCCATATCTGCGCTCCGGCACGGGCGAGCCTGCTATGCGGCATCCACGACAGCCACAGCGGCGGCTGGACGTTTACCCGGGCTGGGGTATACAAGGATATGGCTAGGGGCGACATTACCATGGAGCAGGTGTACGAGTTGATCCACAACACGGGCGTGGAGAGCCGGGCGGACGATCTGTTCCTGCCGCAGGTCTTTAAGCGCGCGGGCTATTATACGGGGCAGATCGGCAAGCTGGAATGGGGCTTTGCCACATCGGGCGACGAGATTAAGGGCCACGGCTGGGATTATCATTATGGGTATTATGACCACGCAATGTGCCACGGCTACTATCCTCCGTTTATGTTTGAAAATGGAAGCGTGGTGACCATTGAGGGCAATACAGATCCGGACTGCGGGCAGGATCAATACGCGGGCTACCACAAAAACGGCGAGGACATGCGCGCTGGCCGAGCCCGATACTCCCAGGATCTGTTTGACGAGAAGATCGACGCGTTTCTCCAGCAGCACCGACAGGAACCGTTTTTCCTGTATCATCCCACCCAGCTTCCCCACGGTGAGCTGTCGATCGCTGAGATCGATCCGCAGGTAGCGGATGACCAGGATTTGACGCTGTCGGAGAAGATCTTTGCGTCTATGGTGATCCGCTTGGATGAAACGGTGGGGCGGATTGTGCGGAAGCTGGACGAGCTGGGCTTGAAGGACGATACCATACTGGTGTTTGGCTCGGACAACGGCCACTGCAACTACTACTCCATTGAGCGCACCGGCTATTTCTGCCTATACAACGCCAAGGGTGAGTACATGGATCATTATCGCGTGCGCTATACCTCGGAGGCCTGCGGCGACGTTTTCAACGGAAACGACGGGCGCACGGGATGCAAGACCTCCAATTTCGAGGGTGGTACGCTGGTGCCGCTTATGTACCGCTGGCCGGGTCATATACCTGCAAATGTAACAACCCACTGTCTGGTGGCCAACTACGACTTTATGGCGACGATGGGCGACCTGCTGGACGTCGATGTGGGTGAGGGAAAGGACGGCGTGTCCTACCTGCCGTTGTTACTTGGCAACGAGGGGGCATTCAAGGGGCACAACTATATCGTGTTTGCAAGCGCACGGGGGCCTGCGCTGGTCACGCGAGATGGCTGGAAGCTGCGCAGCCATCTGACGGAAAACTACAAGTTCGATACCTTTGGAGCCTACTGGGAGGAGATGGAGGGTAAGGTAGCGCTAGAATTGTACTATCTGCCCGACGATTACCGGGAGGAGCGGGATCTGTCCGCCCAACAGCCGCAGCTGGTGCGACGTCTGCTGTCCGCACTGGTAAAGGAGTGCGACGGCAACCTGATCAACGGTACGCCACAGGCGCATTTCGCGTTTTATGGCTACGATTACAGACGGGAGATTGAGGAGCAACGCCATGAAAAGAGTTGACGAGCTGGACGAATGGTATCTGCGAGAAGCCCAAGGCGACGAAACGCCCGCTTCCCTGTCCACCTGCGCGCTGACAGCTCAGGACGGCTGGATGCGGGCAAAAAATGGCGAGCAGGTGCAGGAGGTTCTGCTGCGCGAGAAAAGGATCGACCCGGAAGTCCTTTTGGGCCATACCGAGAGCGCCCAATGGGTCTCGGAGAAGGATTGGGTCTACGTCTGTGACTTCTGCTGCGTTCCGGCAGCCAACAGCTATCTGCGCTTTGGGGGCGTGGACACCGTAGCAGAGATCTGGCTGAACGGCGAAATGCTTGCGGAGAACGACGATATGTACGTTCCCCTGCTTGTAGACACAGGGGATCGGCTCCGGGAGCGGAACAGGCTCATCGTCCGCTTTACGTCGCCGCTGCGCGTGGTGAGGGAACGCCTTGCGGCAATGCCGGAGGAGACCCGCAGCCTTATGGACGATATCTCCGTTATTCGGAAATGTACGCTGGATTTCGGAGATTTCGGCGGCGTGAAGCTGACAAACGTGGGACTGTTCGAGGCGGTAACGCTGGTATCGCCCGATCTGTGCGAGCTTGGCTTTACCGATGTGGAAACGACGCTCAACGACCGGATGAACCGCGCCACTATTTCCGTAACGCCCCACATTCAGGGCAAGACTCCCGCTGATGCTACCGTCCTGCTCACACTGTGCGCCCCGGAGGGCGGCGTTGTGGCCCAAAGCAGTACGCGTCCCGGAGAGACCGTCGCGTTGAACGTGACCGATCCGGCACTGTGGTGGCCCAAAAACTACGGCGGGCAGCCCCTTTATCGCCTGCGGGTGGAGCTGTACGCCCAGGGCAGGATGCTGGACGAGGAAGTCAAGGGCATCGGCATTCGGGAATTAGAAAAAACGGGAGATATGCGTTTCCGTGTAAACCATCGGGAGATCAAGCTGTGGGGTGGAAACATGGTTCCCTTCCAGGGCTTTACCCACCGATGGGATCCTGAAAGATGCGACGAGACCATGGAGCGCATCGCCAATTTGAACATGAACCTGCTGCGCATCTGGGGAGGTGGAATGCAGTACGGCGACAGCTTCTATGAGAGGTGCGATCAGCTGGGCATCATGGTATATCAGGATTTCTTCCTGCATTGGGCGTACTACCCCGAAACTAAGGAATTTCGTGATAACTATGTGCGGGAAGCTGAATACCAGGTGAAGCGCCTCAAGCATCATCCCTGCATCCTTCTTTGGAGCGGCGGAAACGAAACGTGGATGCACAACGAGGAAAACACCTACGTGAAGCACGACTTGGGGTACGCGCCGTTCAAAGAGGATTTCGCATCTGTTTGCGCACGGCTGGATCCCAAACGGTACTATTTGACCAGCTCTCCCGCCGGTGGGGATTATCCCAGCGACCCTTCCCAGGGGGACGGACATCCGCTTTATTACACCTACCGCCACAGCGTGGAGAAGTATCCCGTGTTTGTTTCGGAGTCGGCGCGAACCTCCACCGGCCCGCTTCGTAGCCTGAAACGCTTTATGCGGGAGGAGGAAATCTGGCCGGAGGGCTACATAAACCATGTTACCTATCCTTCTACCAAGGAGCAACGGGAGAAGTACCTTTGCGCCACGGAAAAGTTCTTTATCCCGCTGTGGAAGAAGGTGCCCGTCCCCGACACCTGGAAGAAATGGAGCGCAGGCTTCTTTGCGGGTGAAAGCGCGGATGTGGAGAAGTTTTACGAGGCCCACGATGCGGAGTCGCTGGTCTACCGCTACAATGCTGCTTACGCCGACTTTATGCGCACGTACAGCGAGGGGGTACGGCGGGGCAAGCCCAGCTGGGATCTGACCGGTCCCAGACGCGCAAACGGGTATATGCTGTGGAAGATCAACGATACGTGGCCACAGTTCTATTGCTCTCTGATCGATTTCTTCCTAGAAACCTATATCCCTTATTATCAGGTGCGCCGCTCCTTCGCGCCCGTGCTGCTTTCCTTCGAAACGGAAGACCACCTGCTGCTATGGGGCGTGAACGACACAGACAGGGACGTGCGCGGCACGGTGCGGGTGCTGGGCTTTAGCATGGCGTACAACCGTGTTATGGCGCAAACGGAGATTCCGGTTTTACTGCGCGCAGGCGAATCCCGCGTTGTAACCGATTTGGATCGGCTTTGTCCGGTGATCAGGGAATGGGTGCTGTTTGCGGAGCTGGTCGATACGGAGGGACGGCAGGTGACGCGAAGCGATGGGTTTATCGAACGCGAGCGTTATTTGATGTTCCCCGACCCGTGCCTGACCCTGCACCAGGACGGCGACGACCTACTGCTCACAACAGATCGCTTCGCCCATTGTGTGGAGCTGACCGGCAGCGACGACGGCGACGAATTTGGCTGGCTCTTTGACGATAACTATTTTAACCTTCTGCCTTTTGAGAAAAAGCGTGTGCGCGTTTTGGGCAGACATCGACGCGGGCAAATCACCGCCCGCGCGCATTACGGGGAACAGGCTACGATGATCGCCTATGAAAGCGAACGGCAGGAGTGACCGCCCGCTTGGCTATAGCCGGTGGCTCGGACGGGGAGCTGAACCGAAGGCCATACATAAATTGCGGCGTGAAAACGCCAAGGAACAAAGGAGCGGTACGATGATCTACAGACAGGTGGGACAATCCGGACTCAAGGTCAGTGCCCTAAGCTTAGGCAGCTGGCTCACTTACGGACGGAACGTGGACGACGGCACGGCGGAATCCATCATTGACGCTGCGTACGAATGCGGCATCAACAGCTTTGACACGGCAAACGGCTATTATCGAGGCGCGGCGGAGATGGTGCTGGGAAAAGCGCTGAAGAAGTATCCCCGCTCCTCGCTGGTGGTCGCCAGCAAGATCTTCTTTCCCATGGGAGAAGGCCCCAACGACCGCGGACTGTCCCGCAAGCATCTGACAGAGCAGATGGACGCGATCCTGTCCAGGCTGCAAACGGACTATTTGGACATACTCTATTGCCACCGCCCGGACGAATCCACTCCGCTGTACGAAACGCTTCGTACGCTGGATGACTTCATCCGTCGCGGCAAGGTGCTTTATATTGGCGTCAGCGAGTGGAGCGCCGCACAGATCACCCAGGCACTGGCGCTGGAGGATCGCTATCTGCTGGATCGCCTGATCGTACACCAGCCGCTGTTCAATCTGTTGAACCGCCGGATCGAGAGCGAGATCCTGCCTGTGTGTCGGGCACAGGGAATCGGACAAATGGTCTACTCGCCACTGGGCATGGGAATGCTGACGGGAAAGTACCGGAAGGATCAGCCGGCGCCGGAGGGCAGCCGCGTCACTATCAGCGATATCAGCCCCTGGATGCGCCGGGATTACTTTACTGACGAGAATTTTGAGAAGGTGGAGCGCCTTCGTAGCGTTGCCGATCATTATGAGATGAACCTACCGGAGCTGGCGCTGGCATGGGTGCTATCTGTGGAGGGCATATCCAGCGCCATTATCGGCGCGAGCCGTCCAGAGCAGGTGCGCGGCAACGTGAAGGCCGCCGATATCCAGCTGACCCCGGAGATGTTGGAAGCGATCGAGCGGGCAGCGAAACCCGATAAAAACAGTGAGGTGAGCCAGTAATGGAGGCTTGTACGTTTTTGAGCCCCACGCGGCTGGTAATCGGCCGCGATGCGGAAGCCCAGACTCCCCATTGGATTCGGCAAGAAGGCTGCAGCCGTGTGCTGGTGCATCACGACAGCGGCTACGTGAAGCAGAGCGGCTTGGTGGATCGAATCATCGCGCTGCTGCGGGAGGACGGGTTGACGGTCGTGGAGCTGGGCGGCGTTGTGCCCAATCCGCGCTTGGCCCTTGTCCGCGAGGGGATCTGCGTCTGCCGGGAAAATCAGATCGACTTTCTGCTGGCCGTTGGCGGCGGAAGCGTGATCGACTCCTGCAAGGCTATCGGCTTAGGTGTGGCATACGACGGCGACGTATGGGATTTCTTCGCCGAAAAGGACGGCGTACCCATGGCCGTTCCAACCCGCAGTTTGCCCATAGGCGTGGTGCTGACCATCGCCGCCACGGGTTCGGAGGCGTCCAACAGCTGTGTCGTCACCAACGGCGATCTGAAACGCTTCTGTGACAACGATGTAAACCGCCCCCGGTTTGCGATCGAGAATCCGCTCCTGACCTGCTCGCTGCCGCCCTTCCAAACTGCCTGCGGCATCGTGGATATCATGTCCCACTCCATGGAAAGGTACTTTACCTGCGAGGAGGGAGGTAATTACCTAACAGACGCGCTGTGCGAAGCCGTGTTTCGCACCTGCCTCACCTGCGCGCCCATCCTGCGGGAAAACCCCCAGAATTATCAGGCGCGGGCCAATGTCATGGTCGCGTCCTCCCTTTCTCATAACGGCTTGACCGGCATTGGACGCACGGGGGATTGGGCTTCGCACTTCATAGAGCACGAGCTGTCCGGAGAATTCGACGTTACCCATGGGGCGGGCTTGGCGGTGATCATACCGGCATGGATGCGCTATGTATGGCCAGAGCGGCCGAACCTTTTCCTTGCCTTTGCCACCCGTGTAATGGGTGTGGAGGCGGACATGGATCATCCGGAGCTTACCATTCAGGAAGGAATCCGGCGGCTGGAGGATTTCTTCCGCTCAATGGGCCTTCCCACGCGCCTGCGGGATATGCCCGGCGTGGGAAGGGTGGACGAGCGGATCATGGAGAAAATGGCCCGCCGGGTCCGCACTGTACACGCGGACGGCAGCATCGGCTGGGTGAAACGTCTGTATACGAAGGATATCGTCGTCATCTTCCAACTGGCGCAGTAGGCGGGAGGAAACCATGTATTTAACGGGAACCAAGAAACTGGGCTTTGGTTGTATGCGCTTGCCGATGCGCAAGGATGCGCCGGAGCAAGTGGATACGGACGAGCTGTGCGCGATGATAGACCGCTTCCTTTCGGAGGGCTTCTGCTATTTCGACACGGCCCACGGCTACACGGATGGGAAAAGCGAGCTGGCTTTGCGGGAATGCCTGACCAGCCGTTATCCCCGGGATGCGTATGTGCTGACGAATAAATTGACGTCGAAGTTTTTCAACTCAGAGGACGACATCCGCAGCGTGTTCGCGCAGCAGCTTGAGAATGTGGGCGTCGACTATTTCGATTTCTATCTGATGCATTCCCTCACAAGCTACTGGTATCCGAATTTTGTGAAGAATCACGCCTTCGACATCGCCAAGGAGCTGAAGGCGGCGGGAAAGATTCGCCATATCGGCATCTCCTTTCACGACAAGCCTGCGCTGCTCAAACAGATACTGGAGGATCATCCGGAAATCGAGGTGGTGCAGATCCAGTTCAATTACGCAGACGAATACAGCCCCAGCATCGAAAGCCGCGCTCTGTACGACGTCTGCGTGGCGTACGGAAAGCCCGTGATCGTCATGGAGCCTGTAAAGGGAGGAAGCCTTGCGCAGCTGCTGCCGGATTGCGCACAGATTCTGGACAAGCTCCACGGTGGCAGCTATGCTAGCTATGCACTTCGGTACGCGGCGTCCTTTCAACAGGTGGGCATGGTGCTCAGCGGCATGAGCAACATGGAGCAGATGGAGGACAACATCAGCTTTATGCGCGATTTCAAGCCCCTTGACCAGCGGGAGATGGAAGCGCTGGCGCAGGTACGGGAGAGGCTGAACCAGCACGACCTGATCGCCTGCACGGCCTGCCGGTATTGCACGGACGAATGCCCCAAACAGATCCCGATCCCCGACCTGTTCGCCTGTTACAACAGCAATCAGCAGTTCCGCGGCTGGAACAGCGACTTTTACTATACCAACAATACCGCTGGGCGCGGGAAGGCCTCTGACTGCATCCACTGCGGCAGCTGCGAGCATCATTGCCCGCAGCACCTACCCATCCGGCAGTACCTGGAGCAGGTGGCAGCGTTGTTTGAAAAAAAGAAGGAGACGCCATAAACGCTCCGCTCGGCGAAAAGGATCGTTGCTTGATCCTTTTCGCCGATTTGCTTGAAAGACAAAGGAGCTGTATCGCTAAGGTGTTTGCAGCCCATGCCCATTGACTTTCCTCCGCAGAGGGGAGATAGCAACCGAAGGCTGACTGAGGGGTAGCCCTAATGCTGCAGGCTATATCCCACTGGTAAAGGCTACCCCTTCGGCCCTGTCGTGGGCTGGTCGTTCGGTCGTCGCTCAGCGCACTACCGTGCGCAGCGCTCGATCTGCTTAGCTAATCCAGCAAATTGTACCAGAAGGGGAGCAGCTAGAAAACCGCCGCCAGCGCGAACAGCTCCATAGCCGCCGCCGTGTTGATGTAGCGCGGACGGGCTGCCAGCGTGGTGGCTTCATAGGGGGTGAATTTGAGCAGATACAGCACATCCATATCCACCAGATACGCGACCATGGTGCGAAGGATGGCTGCGGTGAAAGGAAGGGGTGAGCCGGTGGGCTCACCCCTTCCTTTCACCGCAGCAAAACAGCCGAACAGAATGGAAGACTTTTCATTTTTATTGCCTCATGGTATACTCAAGCAAGAAAGCCCACGAAAGGAAGGAGTGTTCGCCCCTATGAAAGCGCTCAAGGGCCTCCTACTTGCACTGCTGCTGATTTCGGCGGCGTTTTGCCCATGTGCGCGGGCCGCGTCCCTTCCCCCGGAGCCGGCGGTCGTCCAGGTTCGCAACGATACCAGCGCTTCGCTGTATCTGTCGTGGACGATGGAGCCATCCCGAGGGGTGTGGTACCAGGTCTATCGCAAGGAAACAACCCAAGGAGGCGGGGCTTGGCAGCGGGTGCTGGCGGCAACGCCAGACAACCTGTACCGGGATCGGGGCCTGAGCTTGGGCAGCTCCTATGACTATTTTGTGCGCACCTTTGACTCGGATGGCGCGTCGGCAGACAGCCTGCCCGTCACCGCCATGGTGCGTCCTCCGGAGCCCTATGCCTACGCCGTTCCCGGCGATGGGCAGGCGGTGCTTTTCTGGCGTATTCCCGCCGATGTGAAGGGCGACCCGGCGTTTTCCTTCGTCGTCAGCCGACAAGCGCCGGGAGGCGGCTGGACGGCGCTGGCCACTGTGCCCGCCGACCAAGGCACCTACAGGGACACGGGACTAACCCCCGGTGGGCGGTATACTTATCGAGTGCAAACGAAGCAGGGAACCGGAAACGAGGCGTGGCGGTACAGCCTGTATCAGCCTGTCACCGTTACGGCTAGCGCCTGTGCCGATCCCTTTGATGCCCTGCGAGCGGCTTATCCCAACGGAGCTGCGTATAACAAAACGGCAGGCGGCGCGTTTGACCCGGACGGATTTACGAACATGCTCTGCACCGACCAAGCGCATATAAACGGAACCTGCCCCTGCGAGTATCACGGCGTGTCCATGTGCATGGCGTTTGCCTATCGCCTGTGTGAGCGGCTGTACGGCTCCTATCCCCAGTTTAACAACGGCTTGAACGAGGGGGATGAAAGCCCGGCAGGCTGGGTCTATCTGGGCTATGAAAACCGAAGCTGCGTATCCCGGCTTCAGCCCGGTGATTACGTGCGTTGCCGCATCGACGGGGAGTCCAACGAGCACTCGCTGCTGGTGTGGAAGGTGGACGGCGATACGCTGTTCCTTGTGGAATCCAACTATGATGACAACTGTCTGATCCGCTGGGGCCGCCAGGTCACCAAAGCCCAACTGGCGACCAGCTTGCTGTATGCGTTCCATTATCAGCCCACACCGTCTGCCGTCCGCCCGCCTGTTACGGGAGATGGTACGCCGCTGGCCTTGCTGTATGCCATGCTGGCGGTGGGCGGGCTGGCGCTAGGCAGCTGCTTTCGGTTCCCGGCAAGGCAGCTGCTTCGGCTGCCTGTTTGCGCTGGGCGCTGTGAAGCCGGGATCAGGGGCTATATTACTAAGCCTCTCATCGCGTTTTTCTCCCCTCCGCAGAGAGCAGGCCAAGCGTCAAAGTAGCGTTTGCGCACAGCCACCATTTCATCGAGTTTGATTTCATCTTCACTCACTACTTCGTGTTAACCCAGTAAATTTGTTGCAATCAACGTAATAGGCAAAATAGAAACCGCCACGCTTGCAGCCACGCCAATGACTCGCGTGCGCATCCTCCACAGCCGATGCCGCCCGATACAAAACGCGGCGGCGATCCCCGCACCCAAAAGCGCGAAGCCAATCATTTGCAGAGCCACGGCGTTCATCTCGCCGCCTACATATTCGGGCAAGGCAGCGGGATAGGCCATGTAGTAGCCCAGATGCAGCGCAGACGACACAATGTAAGAAATGATTTGATTGGCTGCAAGCCCTATGGCAGCGCCTATTCCAACGGTTTTAAGCAGATGCTTCATCATACAAGACCTCCTACCTTAGAAGCAGATAATATCCGAAACCTGACGCTCTTGTCCTCCGGCAGGCTTGTTCAGAATTTGTCCCTGAAACCAGATTTCAGCCGAGCCGCCGCCGTCCAAATTGAGCGCGGTCTGTGCGCCGTAGTCAATCATCAGCTGTTGCAGATCTGGCAAAGACATGCCCACCGAGTAGCCGTCCTGACGGCCATCCACCACGATGATGATATAGTGCAGGGGCCCGATTTGTCCAATCGCCGTGCGAGGCTCCAGCCGCGAGGCCTTGGTGGAGATCACGTCAAAGCTTGGGCTGAATGCCAGAGCCTGTCCGTTTTCCACAAGCGCCGGGCCGAACTCAAAGGTCTGCCACGCCCCTTCTGAAATCCACTGATTGCCGAGGCCCTTGTAATCCTCACCCTTGCGGTCTACGCGAACGCTCATGTCGCCGTTTCCGTCCACTAGCAGCAAATTGCGGGTGGTATCGTGGGCGCGCAGTAGTTCGCCGTTGCGGATGATCACACCATATTTATGGGTGGCATAGTCGTCGCCGTTGATGGCAAGGACGGCGCCTGCCCGATTTGCCAAGTCGGAAACCGCTGCAAGACTGCTGTCGCATTCCGTCCGAAAGCCGGATATATCCGTAAGCTGAACTTCTGCTGCAAAGTAAACCACGTTTCCTTCCGAAACTCGGTTGACGACAATTCTCTTTTGTGAATCTTCATATTGCCAGTCATACGGTTCACCGATCACCTCTGTTTGCCATGCCATGGCAGCTGATGCAGTCAAGCAAAGCAAAGTAATCAACATACAAAAGAAAAATTTATAGACGCGTCCCATACATACTCCTCCGTTTCAAGCGTGTTTGATTGAACGAGGATTAGATTACCATCGCTAAATGAGAGGAAGATGAAAAGAAAAAAGAAATTTGAATTCATCGGTTCTCATGGATTCTTCATTTTCTCATGCTATAATGAAGCGTCTGAAGGAGGAATGCCCATGCGATTGCTGGTGGTAGAGGATGATAACGCCTTGCGCGCTATTTTGGTGAAGCGGCTCAAGGCGGACGGATATGCTGTGGATGATTGCGACAACGGGACGGACGGATTGGAGTTTGCAAGCTGTGCACCGTATGATGCGGTCATTTTGGATATTATGCTGCCGGGTCTTAACGGGCTTGAGGTGCTCAGCCGGATGCGCGCAGTCCACAACGAATGCGCGGTGCTACTGCTCACGGCGAAAGATACGATTGCCGACCGTGTACGCGGGCTTGACCTCGGTGCGGATGATTACTTGGTGAAGCCCTTTGCCTATGACGAGCTGCTGGCACGCATTCGCGCGCTTCTGCGCAAGCATACGCAGGTGCGGTCACCGCTTTTGCATGTGGCAGGGCTGAGTATGGACACCTCGGCGCGCACCGTTACGCGAGACGGACGAAGCATCACCCTGTCCGCCAAGGAATATGCCATGCTGGAATATTTCATGCGCAACGCGGGTCAGGTGCTTACCCGCGACCAAATTGCCGACCATGTATGGGACAATGAATGCAGCTTTGAATCCAATTTGGTGGACGTTTATGTGCGCTACCTTCGCGGAAAAATCGACAAGGACGCGCCGCAAAAGCTGCTGCACACGGTGCGCGGCACGGGCTATGTGCTGCGCGGCGAGGAGGAATGACCGCCATGGCAAAGCGCCTGCGTCTGCGGGATAAAATGACGCTGTGGTATACGCTGATGACGCTCGTCACGCTGGCGGCTTTCAGCTGCGCAATCTATTTCACAACAAACCACGTCTTGACCGAAATGCTGGAACGGGATGTTCGCCTGTCCTTGCAGCAAATTATTGCGCAGGTTGAAAATGAGGACGGTTTGTTGACCTTTGAGGACGAGGTGCCGATTTCTTCCGGCAGCATGTACTTTGTGACCGAGAAAAACGGCAGTGAGCTGGCTTCCTTCGGTAACGATATCACCTTGTTTGACAACTTTCCCGTGAACCCGGATGCGTACCGCATTGTGCAAGGAGAGTCGGAACGCTGGATGCTCTTGGACAGCGACGTCATTGATGTGGATGATTTCGAGATACGCGTTCGTGTGGCGGGTTCCTTTGCGATGAATGATCGGGTGCTGGCATCTTTGAGCCTGCTGCTTTTCATCAGCGTGCCGTTTGTGGTGCTGGTTGCGCTGCTGGGCGGATGGCTGATCGCGAAGAAATCCCTTGCGCCCATTGGGCAAATCATCGGCAGCGCCAACGAAATTGCACAGGGAGATTTGTCGGTTCGCATACCTCCTGCGCCTGTCAAGGACGAAATCGGAGAGCTGAGCGATACGCTCAACCACATGCTGGATAGCGTGGAAACCGCCTTTGCGCGAGAAAAGCGCTTCACCTCCGACGCATCCCACGAGCTGCGCACCCCGGTAGCCGTCATGCGTGCCTATGCGGAAAGCTTACGTGCGGAAGACAACACGACGGAGGAGCAACGAACCGAGATTGATACCATGCTGACCGAGTGCGAACGGATGCAAAAGATCATCGCGCAACTGCTGACCATCACGCGCGGGCAGGAGGGGCACTATCCCATCTGCATGGAGCCTGTTGCTTTGCGCGACGTGGCTGAAGGGGTCGCGGACAGTTTACAGGACAAGCTCAATGCGCAGCAAAGTGAGCTGCGCATCGACGTCCCGGAGAACCTCGTCGTGCAGGCTGACCAAAGCCTAGTGACCGAGCTGCTTCTCAACCTGACTGAGAACGCCATCAAATACGGAAAACTGAACGGGCATATATTCCTAAGCGCATCACAGGAGCAAGGACAAACGCGCATCACAGTATCCGATGATGGCATCGGCATTCCTCAAGAAGCGCTGCCGCATATTTTTGAGCGATTCTATCGTGTGGACACGGTGCGGGATCGCAGCGGAACAGGACTTGGGCTTTCGATTGCGGAGTGGATCGTCAAGGCTCATAACGGGAAAATGGAAGTGCAAAGCGAGCTTGGGAAGGGGACTGCCTTTCAAGTAACACTGCCGGAAAAAAATTAACTAAATTACTTTGCCGGGATGGGCCTTATCCCCGCTTTTTGCGTATCTGCACTGGCGCAGGTAACACCATACCGCCATTGTCATTGAATCAACTGTCGAAGGGGATTTCATTATGACTTTGTCGCCCGGAAAAGCAGCCAAATTTAAAAAAGCATAGGTTTTGCAGACCTATGCTTTTCAATTGCCGATATTGCTGTAAGCTAAGCGCGCCCAAACTCGCGTTTTTACTCCCGCGCCAGTAGCTCGTCAAACATTTTATCCACCATAATTAACATTCTAGGCAGATGGAAAGGCCCCTTAAAGGTACTGCCTTTGGTGGGCGGCATGGTAGGCTTGCCGTCCCGACGTAGATAACCGTACCATTCGCCATATTCGGGATCGCTGAATATTCGCTTGCAATATTCCAACGTTTTGGTGAACCAATCGTAATACTTCTGGTCGTTGGTGTCGCGGTAGGCCATCAACGATGCGATGAGGATCTCATCATGAGGCCACCACAGCTTCATGTCGTGCTCATAGGCTTCCGTAGGCAAACCAAGGCAGTCGATAAAGTAAAGCAGTCCGCCGTATTCCTTATCCCATCCAGCCTCGATGGCGAAGGTAAACACATCGCAGGCCTTTTTCAATAGCTCGGGATCATTGGTGACCTTTGCCATGGACATGAGGAACCAGCTGCATTCGATATCATGACCCGGATTCACGACGCGGCCGGCTGTTACGTCGCCCATGAACTCGCCGTTCATGCCAACGCTTTCCAGCGTGCATTTCATATCCGGCTTGTGATGGAAACGGAAAATGTCGTCTACACACTGCTTTGCGCGTTCCATATACAAAGCGGTGTTTTTGGGATCGCAGCGCATCAGAACCGTGGAAATGTTCAGGTAGATCATGGGATCGGCTAGCGACCGGCCCGTTCGCGTTTCGGGGATGGTCTTGGGGCCCATGCCTGTGGGATCTTTTATGAGGCCGTGGTTCAGCTTCCAGATGAGCTCATACGCGTCCCGGGCGCGCTGCATGCAGCTTTCATCCCCTGTAAGGGCGGCATATTCCGCGTTAGCCAAGGCGTAGAAGCCTTCCGAAAAGCAGTAGCGGCGTTGACGCAGGGGCTTGCCGTCGGCGGTTACGGTAAAATACATACGGTTTCCAGCCGCGCGGTTGATGCAGTACTTTTCCATAAAATCAAGGCAGCTTTTGGAAATGTCCAGCCATTCCTGCTTTACGCCGTAGGCAGCGCAAAGCGAGGCGAAGGTCCAAGCGCAGCGTCCCTGCATCCATACGCTTTTATCGGTGGAGTAGAGCTTCCCGGTGCGGTCAAGGCAGGTATAGACGCCCCCGTTCTCATGGTCAATGCCGTTTTTTACCCAGAAGCGCACGCAGCGGTCCAGTTCGTCTTTAACCCATTGCTGTTGAGCTATCATTTGTTCCCGGTTCATTTTGATTACCTCTTTTCTTTTAGCCGTAATGGATCAGTATTCTTCAAAGCTGTTTAAATTGGAATATTTGCCGGATGCAAAATGGGATTCCATAGCCTTGGCAAAGGCCTCGTAATCATGGTTTTCCAACGCAAGCACAATGTTTTCATGCTTGGCAATGGTGTCGCCCAGATGCTTTGCTTTTTCCTCGGGCTGAAAGTTTTCGTCCACCGCCCAGATCGCCTCCAGCAAAGAGGTAAGCACGCTGTTTTTCAGATGGGCGAACAAGGTCATATGAAAGGCTTTATCGTCCGCATGGAAGAAGATATGCTGCTCCCATTTGGTCTTAATGGCTTCCAGACTATCGCGAATCTTACGGATGTCACTGTCTGTTAACGCTAGATAAGCCTCCCGCATATAGCTTAATTCAATCATCTTTCGAATGCCCAGCATTTCGCGAATAGAACGCTTTTCCTCTCCTACGGTGAAAAAAAGAACGTTTTGGAAGATAAAATCCAGATTAAAAGCCTTTACAACGGTTCCGCGACCGGGGCAGGACTGGATCATGCCCATTAGCTCCATGCTTTTGATAGCCTCGCGCAGTACGTTCCGGCTAACGCCCAGCATCTCGCACATTTGTTGCTCTGTCGGTAGAGAATCACCTTCTCTTAGATTGTTACGGATAATATACCCGCGTATTTCCCGAAAAGTTTGAATATAAAGCTTATCTTCTTTTTTGAGGTTTTTCATGCCGTGCGGCCTCACAATTCATTTATTCGATTTGTAGGATAATTCACTCAGATTGTAACGCAAGAAGGGGGGAATGTCAATCGGGTGTTTTCTTAACTCATAGCGGCAAATTGAAATATCAGATAATGAAATATAAATTATTCTGACAAATCTTACAAAAAGGGGTTGACAAGATATGTAGTTTGTAGTACATTTAACATGAGCTTCCGATACGGCGTTCGCCGTTGGGAAGAAGTGAACGTAACCTAATAAAAAGGAGGAATTCTATCATGAAAAAGCTACTCGCGGTTCTGTTGACTTTGATGATGGTACTTTCGATGAGCACTCTGGCCATGGCAGAGGCTGCCACTGAAATCACCCTGTGGACTTATCCGATCGGCGGATGGGGAAACGAGGAAACCGTTAATGGCATCATTGCTAATTTTAACGCCGTGCATCCTGAAATCAAGGTGACGGTTCAGTATTTGGATTATGCCTCCGGTGACGATCAGGTCACGACGGCGATTGAAGCCGGCACCACGCCTGATATCATCATGGAAGGCCCTGAGCGCTTGGTAACCAACTGGGGCGCTGCTGGTAAGATGCTGGACGTCAGCGATCTGTGGACCGAGGAAGCGCTGGCGGATATCGGCGCTACTAGCCAAGCGGTGGTTGCCGCCTGCAAAACCGCCGATGGCAAGTACTATGAATATCCCCTGTGCATGACCACCCACTGCATGATCATCGACCGCGCCGCCTTTGAGGCTGCCGACGCGATGCAGTACATTGATGAAGAAACCCACACCTGGACCACCGAAGGCTTTGAGAACGCTCTGCGCGCTCTGGCTGCGGCTGGCAACCCTGTAACCGGTATCGTTTACTGCGGCGGTCAGGGCGGCGATCAGGGCACCCGTGCTCTGGCAATGAACCTGTACTCTGCCAAGTTTACCAACGAAGATCACACCGCTTATACCATGAACAGCGAAGCGGGCGTCAAGGGCATCCAGAAGCTAGCTGACTTGGTAACCGAAGGCGTTCTCACCGCTGACCCTTCTATCGTGGCTGGTGACGAAATTGCCCTGTTCTGCAATGGCACCGCTAAAATGAGCTTCTGCTGGAATGCCTCCGCAGCTGCCAGCAACAAAACCTCCATTGCTGAAGGTATTGAGCCCTTCCCCATGGCCTTCCCCTCTGAGGACGGCGTGCCTGAGCTGTGCGGCGGCATTTGGGGCTTCGGCTTGTTCAACAACGGCGACGACGCGAAGGCCGCTGCCGCGAAGACCTTCATCCAGTTCGTATCCGACGACAAGACGCAGGGACCTGCCAGCGTGTACGCCACCGGCTTCTTCCCGGTTCGCTCCTCCTTTGGCGACATTTATGCCGGCACCGAGAAGGCTGATAACGCCGATTACGCGATCTTCATGCCTTATCTGGGCGACTACTACAATGTGACCTCCGGTTGGGCTACGCAGCGCACCGAATGGTGGAACATGCTCCAACGCGTATTCGCGGGCGGCGACGTGACCACCGAAGTGAACGCTTATGTAGATGCTTCCAACGCAAGCATTACTAAATAAGGAATCACAATCATCATGCAAGCGTTGCGCTTCCCCGTTCCTTCACGGGCGGGGAGCGCAGCGCTTTTATAAAGGGGGCGTATCGTATGCAAAAAACGATTGATATTTCAAAGCAGCTGAAGCAAACGCGACGGCGTGAGAATATAGCGGGTTATCTGTTTATGGCTCCCAGTTTGCTTTTCTTTGCGGGGTTTGTTATTTTTCCCATGGGAATGTGCCTTTTCACCAGCATGTTCGATTACACCATGACGAATTTCGACTTCGTCGGCTTTAGCAATTATTATGAGCTTTTCAGGGATCCAACCTTCGGCAAATCGCTAATCAATACCATCATCATCGTGGTGGCCAGCGTGCCTACGGTCTGCCTGTTCTCCTTGTGGGTAGGCTCCATTATTTACAAGCTGAAGGATATCCACACCTCCTTCTTTCGTTGCATCTTTTATCTGCCGGTAGTGACCGGCTCCGTAGCCGTAACGGTGGTTTGGAAATGGATGTTCAATCCCTATTACGGGCTGCTTAACTATGTGTTTAAAGGGCTAGGTATTATTTCGACCAACATGAACTGGCTAGGCAATATGGATACGGCGCTGTGGTGCATTATCCTGATTCTGTTCACCACCTCCGTAGGCCAGCCCATTGTTCTCTATGTTTCAGCGCTCAGCAATGTGGACCATTCGCTGGTGGAGGCTGCCGAGGTGGACGGCGCTACCAACATGCAGGTATTCTGGCGCATCAAATGGCCTCAGATCATGCCAACGACCCTCTATATTCTTGTCATTACCACCATTAACTCCTTCCAGTGCTTTGCGCTGATTCAGCTGCTGACCTCCGGCGGCCCGAACTATGCCACAAGCACCATCATGTATTACATTTATTACGAAGCGTTTAAGCTTTCCCGCTATGGCTACGGCAGCGCCATGGGTGTGATTCTTGCGATTATTATCGCATTGTTCAGCGCCGTGCAGTTCCGTCTGGCCAAGTCGGATCAGTAAGGGAGGGAGAGTAGACGATGGATCATAGCGTACAAAAAGTAACGGCTTATAAGGTGATTGCCGTTATCCTGCTCATCGTGCTGGCGGTGTTGTTCACTTTTCCCCTCTATTGGATCATCACCGGCTCCTTTAAGGACGCCCGAGCCATAAACTCTCCCGCGCCGGTCTGGTTCCCGCTGCAACCCACGGACGCAAACTATATCAAGCTGTTTACTAAGCCTGCCGGGTTATGGATGTTCAATACCGTGTTTCTCTGCGTAATGGCCATGGTCCTTACCTGTATTGCCGCCGCCATGGGCGGATATGCCTTGGCTAAGAAGCACTTTGCCGGTCGCGGAATCTTGTTTTCCATCTTTGTTTGCGCTATGGCGCTGCCAAAGCAGGTTATTTTGATTCCGTTGCTGAAGGAAATGGCGTTTTTGAATATTCACAATACGCTGTGGGCGGTCATTCTGCCTACGGTTGGCTGGCCCTTCGGCGTTTTCCTCATGAAGCAGTTTTCCGAGAACATTCCCAACGAAATGCTGGAGGCGGCGCGGATTGATGGTGCGGGTGAAGCGAGAACCTTTACGGATATCGTTTTCCCCATGATCAAGCCCGGCGTTGGCGCGCTAGCAATCTTTACCTTTATTACCGCGTGGAATGACTATTTCCTGCAATTGATCATGCTCAACGATACGCAGGTTCTGACCATTTCGTTGGGAATTGCTAAGCTGCAATCGGAGCTAAGCACCGATTATGGCTTGATTATGGCAGGCGCGGCGCTAGGCTCGGTGCCCATCATCGTGATCTTCTTGATGTTCCAGAAATTCTTTACTCGCGGTATTACCATGGGCGCAGTAAAGGGTTGATCTGCTATTGATCATTTAGAAAGGGAAGTTGAGTTTATGGATAATTTAGAAAAATATCATGGCGTTATTCCGGCGTTTTATGCTTGCTACGAGGAGGACGGAACGGTCAGCACAGAGCGTACACGCAAGCTGGCGCGGCATTTGGTCAGCAAGGGGGTAAACGGACTATATGTAGGCGGCTCCTCCGGCGAGTGCATCTATTTGGAAAAAGAGGAACGGATGAAGATTCTAGAGGCGGTCATGAGCGAGGTGAGGGGCGAGTGCACCATCATTGCTCATGTTGCTTGCAACAATACCAACGAAAGCAAACAGCTGGCGGCTCATGCGCAGAGCCTAGGCGTGGATGCGATCGCCTCGATTCCGCCCATCTATTTCCATTTGCCGGAGTATGCCATCGCCCGGTATTGGAACGATATTTCTTCTGCCGCCCCTCATACGGACTTTATCATTTATAATATTCCTCAACTGGCTGGAGTGGCGTTAAGCCTGAATTTGTTCAGGGAAATGCGGAAGAACCCGCATGTGATCGGTGTTAAAAATTCCTCCATGCCTACGCAGGATATTCAGATGTTCAAGCATGAGGGCGGGAAGGATTGCGTGGTCTTTAACGGCCCCGACGAGCAGTTTGTAGCCGGACGCGCCATCGGCGCAGACAGCGGCATTGGCGGAACCTACGGAGTAATGCCGGAGTTGTTCCTAAAAATGAACGAATATGTAAAGGCAAATGATTTCCAATCGGCACAACCCATTCAGCATGAGGTCAACGACATCATTGGAGCTATGTGCTTATGCCATGGCAATCTATACGCCGTGATGAAGAAAATAATGTTCATCCGGGACGGGCTGGAATTGGGCTCCGTACGGGAGCCTATGCCGGCGCTGATTCCCGAGGATGACGAGCAAGTCAAGCGCTGCGCGGAGATGATTGACAAAGCGATTGCAAAACACTGCTAAACGGCGTAAACAGTGGGGCTGTCTCGATGGTGGGACAGCCCTATTTTTGCGCTTCGATTCGCTTCGTTGCCATGGGAACGCTATACGTACCATATAGGGATTTGCAGTACGTTTTCTCCCAATGCTCCAACCTGAGAAAGATGAAAAAACCGAAAAAAACCAATAGATTCCGCAGCGTCGCATTGGTTGCGAAAAACGGGAATATGCTGTATACTATAGAAGGAATCACAGATACATAGGGGAGGGATCGCGGATGAAACTGATTATCGCAATTGTACAGGACGAGGATGCTTCCCGCTTGATCGGCCAATTGATGAACGACGGCTTTGGCGTTACGAAGCTTGCAACCACGGGCGGCTTTTTGAGGGCGGGCAATACCACGCTGCTGGTAGGCGTGGAGGACGACCGCTTTCAGCCCGCTATGGACTTAATCGAAAGGGTTTGCAAGAGCCGTAAGCAAATTGCGCCTTCGCCCGCATCCATGGTGGGCATGCCCGGCTCGTATACCCCATACCCCATTGAAGTGGTGGTTGGCGGTGCTACGATTTTCGTGCTGACGGTTGATCAATTTGTCAAGCTCTGATCCGTTTGGAAAGGGAACCGCTTTGATGGAGAAATCTCAGGGCTCGTCGCTGCCTGCGTTCATGGACTATCATGGCTTGAGCGCAAGCTGCGGCGTAACGCTTCACCAATTTCGCAGTGGACAGATCGTCCATGCATATCTGCTGACGGGCGCGCGCGGCCTAGGCAAAAGAACATTTGCCGAGGTGCTGGCCAGCGCCCTATTTTGTACGTCTGAAATAAAGCCGTGCGGTGTTTGTGAAAGCTGCCGCCGGGTGCTGGATCATAACGAGCCGGACGTGCTGACGTTGTACGCTGACGACGGTAAACAAATCGGCGTGGATCGGGTGCGGGAGATCATTCGGGCCGTTAGCCAGCATTCCTTTGGGACAGGCTATCGAGTGGTGCTGATCGAGCCGGTGGACAAGCTGACGCCTCAAGCGCAGAATTGCCTGCTGAAATCGCTGGAAGAGCCGGTGGCAAAAGTGGTGTTCCTTTTAATGACCCACGAGCTGACCGCTACGCTGGGTACCATTGCTTCCCGGTGTGTACGGGTGAAGCTAAGCCCATGGCCGGACGAGCAGCTTCGGCAGACGCTGGAAAAACGAGGCTATGCTCCCGAACGGATTGATACGGTGCTCGGACTTTGCGGCGGGAACATCGGTGCGGCGATCGACCTATTAAGCGACGAAAAGGGAGATGCGGAGGCGGAGGCCTTTGTGAGGGAGGCGTTGGATCTTCACGGGGACGCGGCTGTTTTAAGCGTTTCCACAAGGCTGAAAGACAAACGGGAGGACGCGGAACGCTATCTGACGGCGCTGGAGCAGGCGCTGCATCAGACGCTGCTGGTTCAGGCGGGGCTTTTAACGCCGTCGGCGCTGGCTGCCTATCCGGTTGCATGGCAGAATAATGCCATAAATGCGCCCACCCAAGAAATAAACAAGCTGATGGATGCGGTATTCACCGCCCGGAAGCGGCGACTGGGACAGGTCAACTGGCAGTCTACCGTGGATCACCTGATGATGACACTATTGGAGGAGCAACAAGTATGGCAGCAATCGTAGGCGTTAGATTTAAAAATGCTGGGAAACTGTATTATTTTGATCCGGGCAAGCTCTGGCCTGCCGCCGGAGATTATGTAATCGTGGAAACCGCCCGTGGACTGGAATACGGGCAGGTGATCACCGGCGTGCGGCAGGTGGAGGACGAGCTGATTGCATCGCCCCTAAAGCAGGTGACGCGCATTTGCAACGAGGATGACGCACGCCACGCGAGGGAGAACGAAAAGTTCGAGAAGGAAGCTTACGGCGTTTGTCAGCACAAGATTGAAGAACATAAGCTGGATATGAAGCTGGTTGGCGTAGAGCAAACCTTTGACAATACCAAAATTCTCTTTTATTTTACCGCCAACGGACGGGTGGATTTCCGATCGCTGGTGAAGGATTTGGCTTCCGTTTTTCATACCCGCATTGAGCTTCGTCAAATCGGTGTACGGGACGAAGCCAAGATGCTGGGCGGGCTGGGCCCCTGCGGCCGCCCCATTTGCTGCGGCAGCTTTCTGGGTGATTTTCAACCCGTCAGCATTAAGATGGCTAAGGAGCAGAATTTGTCCCTGAACCCAACCAAAATTTCCGGCGTGTGCGGACGGCTGATGTGCTGCCTCAAATTTGAGCAGGATCATTACGAAGCAACCCGCAAGCGTATGCCCAAGTTGGGTAAAGAGGTGGAAACCCCGGACGGCTTTGGCTCGGTGGCTGATTTGAATGTGCTGAAGGAAACCGTTACCGTTCGTGTGAGCAAGGGTGACAGCTACGAATATAAGGCGTTTCCGTTGGAAGAAATCAAATGGGCCCGTCCTCAGCAGCCCGCGCCTGACCGTACCCACGATGCGCGGATTCAGGACGGAAAGGGACCCAAACGCACCCGGGTGAACCGCCCGTCCATATCGTCTGATACGGAAGCAAGCCCGGAGACGGACGACGAGCTACCCCTTGCGCAGGAAGCGCCAGAGGATCCAATGGAGCCTGTGGAGCAGGATAACGACTGGCGCAAGGCGGTTGAGGATGCATTAAACGCTGCTGAGAAAAAATGATCACACTGTGAAACCTATGGCAGATACTTGCATTCAAGCGTTATTCGTGTTATCATTTTCGCAGACAGCCGAAGAAGCTGTTACTGATAGCAGGAGGTGAATATCCTATGGCATATGTAATTTCTGACGAATGCATCAGCTGCGGCGCTTGCCAGGCTGAGTGCCCCGTGGACGCGATCTCCGAGGGCGACGGCAAGTACGTAATCGACGCTGATAAGTGCATCGAGTGTGGCGCTTGCGCCGGTACCTGCCCCGTTGGTGCTCCCAAAGCGGAGTGAGCCATTCAAAAAGCAGAGGACTGTATTCTTCCGTGTGCGGGGACAGCCCTCTGTTTTTTTGCTGTAAAACGGTACGTCAGCCATTGAAAAGGAGCGGCTATGATCAGCCTAAGCCATATTCAAAAAACCTATCGAGTCGCCCGCCGAGATGCGGGCATGGGCAGCGCTGTAAAGGCGCTTTTTCATCGAGAATATGAAACCATTCGCGCCCTAAACGATGTGAGCTTCGTGATTGGAGATGGCGAGATGGTGGGCTATATCGGGCCCAATGGCGCGGGAAAAAGCAGCACCATTAAGCTGATGAGCGGTATTTTGACCCCGGACAGCGGCGAGTGCACCATCGACGGCCTAACCCCTTGGCGCAGCCGCCGAGAGCATGTGAAAAATATCGGAGTGGTATTCGGTCAGCGCTCGCAGCTGTGGTGGGATGTGCCGGTGATCGATTCCTTTGAGCTGCTAAAGGACATCTATGAGGTAGACCCTGCGGTGTACCGCAAAGACCTAAAGGAATTGACGGAAAGGCTGGAGCTGGGGGAGCTGCTGCAAACCCCCGCGCGTCAATTAAGTCTAGGGCAGCGGATGCGCTGCGAAATTGCCGCGTCCCTTTTACACCGCCCCAAGCTTTTGTTCTTGGATGAGCCCACCATTGGGCTGGACGCTGTGAGCAAGAATGCGGTGCGCGCATTTGTGCGAACCATGAACCGAGAGCATGGTACCACCGTTGTGCTGACCACTCATGATATGCAGGACATCGAGGCGCTGACGGAGCGAATCCTGCTGATCGGCAAAGGACGTATTTTGCTGGACGGCGGACTGGAAGAGCTGAAAAGCCGCTATGCCCGCTTCCGCACCCTTACGTTAAGCTACGATGGTAAACCTCTTCCCAAAGCGGTGGGCTTATCCGTGGAGGAGGCGAGCCACGGGCGCGCCGTATTGAAGGTGGATACACTGATGCTGCCGGTTTCCAAAGCCATCGCGTTGGTGAGCGCTGCGGTAGAGGTAAAAGATTTGTCCGTAGGTACGGTTTCGGCGGAGGAAATGGTGCTTCGGTTATACGAGGAGTTCAAGCTATGAAAAAGTATTGGAGCTTCTTCCGCATCCGCTTTCAAACCGCGCTCCAATATCGTGCTGCCGCCATCGCTGGCGCGGTGACACAGCTGCTTTGGGGCGGTATGGAGATTTTGGCCTTTCATGCTTTTTATACCGCCGACCCCGTCGCCTTTCCCATGGGCTTTGAACAGCTTAGCAGCTATATCTGGCTTCAACAGGCTTTTTTAGCCCTTTTTATGATGTGGAATTGGGATGCGGAATTGTTTGAGAGCATTCAAAGGGGAGATATCGCTTACGAGCTGGTCCGCCCCATCCATTTGTATGGCATGTGGTCGGTGAAGCTTCTGGCGAATCGACTGGCGAAGGCGGCGCTACGGTGTGGGCCTGTGCTGCTGGTCGCGGCGTTGCTGCCCGCGCCTTATGGGCTTTCGCTTCCTTCCAGCCTAGAAAGCTTTTGTCTTTTTTTGCTTTCCATGGCTTTGGGTGTGCTAACGGTGGTAGCCTTCGGAATGCCCGTTTATATCGCTTCTTTTTATATGGTGTCCTCCTTGGGGCTGCGCATTGTGGTGGCTACCTTCACAGAATTTTTTTCCGGGGCGGTTATTCCCCTCCCTTTTTTTCCTGCGAAGCTGCAAAGGATGATGGAGCTTTTACCCTTCGGGGGCATGCAGAATTTACCGCTGCGCGTGTACAGCGGGGCGATTTCCCCTCGGGAAGCCCTGCAAGGCGTTGGCTTGCAGCTCATATGGCTCGCAGCGTTAACCGCCTTTGGCCTATGGGGAATGAAGCGCGCCGTGAAGAAAACCGTGGTCATGGGAGGGTGAAGATATGCGGCTTTATTTTCGTTATCTTGCGGTCGGCTTAAAGAGCCAAATGCAGGACAAGACTTCCTTTTTTCTGACGTTGATCGGGCAGGGGCTTAGCTCTTTCACCACCTATTTGGGCGTGGCTTTTATGATGCGACGCTTTCATCAGGTGGACGGCTTCACTTATGCCGAGGTGCTTTTATGCTTTGCTACAGTGCTTATGGCCTTTTCGCTGGCGGAAACCTTTGCCCGAGGCTTTGACCGTTTTTCCGTGATGATTGGAAACGGCGAGTTTGACCGGGCGCTGGTACGTCCGCGCAGCGCGATTTTTCAGGTGCTGGCTGCTAAACCGAACTTTTCCCGGCTGGGAAGGCTGCTACAAGCGATGCTGGTGCTAGGCTATGCCATGCCCAACAGCGGCGTTCATTGGACTTGGGATCGGATATGTACCTTGCTGGGTATGATTTTCGGGGGAATGGTGCTTTTCTCTTCTTTATTTTTACTCTATGCCGGGCTTTGCTTTTTTACCACCGAGGGGTTAGAGGTTATGAACGTGTTTACGGATGGCGGACGTGAATTTGGACGTTATCCCTTAAGTATTTATGGAAAGCGAGTACTGCAGGTTTTCACCTATATGGTGCCGTTGGCGCTGGTGCAATATTATCCGTTGCTGTACTTGCTGGGGCGCACCGACGATTCAAGGTGGATGCTGGCCCCGCTGGCTGCGTGCCTGTTTGTAGTTCCGGCTTACGGCGTTTGGCGGATCGGGCTTAGGCATTATCGCTCTACAGGCTCGTAAGAACGTAAGAACGGCTCGTAAGAACCAGAAATGGCAACTTGTACAAACGCAAAGATAATGGTATAATAAAATTTACATCGAAAGGAGGTTCTCCATGGAAAGCATGACCGGCTATGGCCGTGGAAGCGCTCGGCGGGATGGACGCGAAATTACTGTGGAGCTCAAAACCGTCAATCATCGCTATTTGGACGTATCCTTTCGCGCTCCTAAGAGCGTTGCATTTTTGGAGGATCCGCTTCGCGCCCGCATTCAGCAGGGCGGCGTTCAGCGTGGACATATCGATCTGTATGTGAATTATGAAAATCACCGGGAGGACGCACGCTCCATCGACGTGGATGAGGGCGCTTTGAAGGCGTTCCATCACGCGCTACATGGGGTGAATAAGCTTTTGGAGGACTACCGCCGCCCTACCGTAGCCGAGGCCCTCAGCCTAAGCGGCGCGTTAAGCGTCCGGCAGCAGGAGGACGACGGAGAGGTCATTTTAGAGTTGGCGTTGGAAGCCGTTGATCAAGCCGTAACCGCCCTGCTCGAAATGCGCCGCCGGGAGGGCGACGCGCTTCAGCAAGACCTGCTGGCAAACTTGACTATTCTTTCCGACATCCGTCAGCAAATTGCCCTTCGCGCGCCTCAGGTGCCGGAGGATTACCGTCAGCGGCTAAACGCCCGTCTAGCGGAATGGAAGGTTTCCGAGGTGGAGCCTCAAAGGCTGGCGCAGGAGGTGGCGCTGATGGCGGACCGATGCGCCATCGACGAGGAATTAAGCCGCCTTGACAGCCATATTGCCCAGTTCCGCGATACCGTACAAAACGGGCGCGAAACCGGAAAGAAACTGGATTTTCTGTTGCAGGAGATGAACCGGGAGACCAATACCATCGGCTCCAAGGCCTCCGACGCAGCCATTGCCCAGCAGGTGGTGGAAGCGAAATGCGTGATCGAGAAGCTGCGGGAGCAGGTTCAAAACGCGGTATAACGGAAGGGGAGAGAGCGATTGCTTCGGCTGATCAATATAGGGTTTGGCAACATGATTGCGGCAGATCGAGTGATCGCCATCGTCAGCCCGGACAGCGCCCCTGTCAAGCGGCTGATACAGGAAAGCCGGGAACGCAAGCGGGTGATTGACGCTACCCAAGGCAGACGCACCCGTGCGGTGATCCAAACCGACAGCGACCATCTAATCCTCTCCGCCGTGCAGCCGGAAACCATTGCCGGGCGCGTCAGCGGCAAAGACTCGCCCGTCAGGGATGAGCCCATTAAGGACGAAGACAGGGAGGCATAGGCATGGCGGTTACTATTGAGCGAACGGGAATGCTGCTGATTATCTCCGGGCCCTCCGGCACGGGAAAGGGAACCTTGGTGGAAAAGCTGATGAACAGCGATCCCAGCATCCGTTTCTCTTGCAGCGTTACCACACGAAAGCCCAGAGACGGAGAGATCGAGGGGATTCATTATCACTTTGTAGACGACGCGGCCTATGCTAAGATGGTAGCGAATAACGAGTTTTTGGAGCACGCTACGGTACATGGGCATAGCTACGGCACGCTGCGGGCTCCTGTGGAGGAGCTGATGCGGCAGGGCTACAACGTACTTTTGGACATCGACCCCCAAGGCGCGATTTCCGTTATGGAGAACGCAAAGGATTACGTCAGTGTGTTCATTCTTCCCCCCAGCTTTGAGGATTTGCGCATCCGGCTCCATACCCGCAACACCGACGACCCTGTGGAGATTGAGCGCAGACTGAATAACGCCCGGGGAGAGGTTAAGAATATCGGCCGATACCAGTACGCCGTGATCAACGATAATCTGGAATTGGCTTTTACACAGCTGCAATATATCGTAAACGCCGAAAAGCAGCGTACCCTTCGCTTTAAGCCCACCATTAACGAAGACTGACAGGAGGAAAAAAGACATGGCTATTGTAAACCCGACGATTGTTGAACTCTGCGAAAAGGTGGACTGCCGCTACACGCTGGTGGTGGAAGCCAGCAAACGCGCCCGCCAGCTACTGGACGGCGCACAGCCCCTCATCGACCCCAAGGACATGAAGCCCCTGAAAATTGCCGTCGAGGAGATTGATCGCGGCTTGTTGACCTACGAGCGCGACGCTGAAATACAGGAGAATTAAAATGCTTAGCGGAAAGCATGTGGTGATGGGCGTTACCGGCGGTATTGCGGCTTACAAGGCCTGCGAAGTGGTTTCTCGGCTCAAAAAGCTCCACTGTGAGGTGGACGTGATCATGACCGAAAACGCTACCCGCCTGGTAGCGCCTCTTACTTTTGAAACCTTGAGCGGCCGTCCGGTATGTATCGATACCTTTTCCCGTACTGAATCGTGGGATGTGAAGCATATCTCGCTGGCCCACAAGGCCGACCTGATGCTGATTGCGCCCGCTACGGCTAATTTAATGGCCAAGTTGAGCTGCGGCATTGCAGACGATATGCTTACCACTACGCTGCTGGCGACCAAAGCGCCCATTTTGCTGGCTCCAGCCATGAATACCGGCATGTGGACGGCGGAAGCGACCCAAGAGAACCTGCGTCGACTGCTGAACCGCGGCATACATATCGTGGGGCCGGACAGCGGTTTTTTGGCTTGCGGCGATACCGGAGCGGGGCGTATGAGCGAGCCGGAGGCTGTTGTGGAGGCGGCTCAGGCGCTGCTTTTGCCTAGGCGAGATCTGGAAGGCTTGCGCGTGCTGGTGACGGCGGGACCGACGGTGGAACGCATCGACCCGGTGCGCTATTTGACCAACGATTCCTCTGGAAAGATGGGCTACGCCATTGCGGAGGCTGCACGGCTGAGGGGCGCTAGCGTAACGCTGGTGTCAGGACCGGTAAGCTTGCAAGCTCCCCAAGGGGTGGAGCGGGTATCGGTGATTTCCACCATGGAGCTGTACCAAGCCGTAACGGAGCGCTGCGAAATGCAGGACGTACTGGTACAGGCTGCGGCCCCGGCAGATTTCCGCGTGGAAACGGTTGCAACGCAAAAGATAAAAAAACAGGCTGGTCAACCCATGACGCTGACGCTTGTGGAAAACCCGGATATCGCCAAAGCGGTAGGGGAACGCAAAAGACCGGGCCAAACCTTGGTAGGCTTTGCGGCGGAAACCCAGAATGTGCTGGAAAACGCCGGCAAGAAGCTGGAGTCGAAACGCTTAGATTTGATCGTCGCTAACGACGTGACTATGCCGGGAGCTGGTTTTGGGACGGATACCAACATTGTGACGCTGATTGATCGAAACGGAGCGAAGGCGCTGCCGAAGCTGAGTAAGCGTCAGGTAGCGGATGAAATTTGGGATCAGGTGCTGAGACTTCGCTCAGCAGAATAGAAAAAAAGTCGTGGTACGCAAGAGGATTCGGGCTTTGACCGTCCTGCGCGTACCATGTTTTTATTTGCATTTTCCGCAACGGCTGCAACCGTTGCAGATCAGCCGCGAGCCGCATTCTTGACATTGCTCGCCAAAAGTGGGCGCATATGGCTCTACAGGCAACAAGGAAGACGGCGGCTCCAACGAATACTCCACAGGCTTACCCGGCCATTGCAGACGGGAGCGGAACGCCATGACGGATTGGGTTCTTTTATTGGGGATGCGGTAGACCTTGCCATCCTTGATGAATACCGTTCCCGTTTCGATAAAACAGAAGCGCACATCATGACGCTTGCATTGGTCATGGAGGCTTTGAACCCATTCGAAGCGGCAAGGCCGCGCACCGTCATAGTTTTCACCGCCGCAGATCACCTGCTCTATTTGACCGTCCTGTAAATAAGCTTCTAAGGCGACCTCGCCGATAAAGGGCGCGCACATCACCCCTTTATGCCGGAAGGGCAAAGAAAGCAGCAACGGAAGCCGCTCGTCGGCCCGTCGCTGGTTCTCACAGGTGACGCTGAAGGAAACGTTTGGCCAGCCATCGCCCCAGTCTTGGGGAAGGTGTTCAAGAACCCGACCGGGTCTTTTGGTCAACAGCTGAAACAGCACGTCCTTACGGGCGCGAATCACATCCCACGCTTCATCCCGCCAAGAATCCGCCTGTTCCAGAAAAAAATCCGAGGTCATGCAAACCCGTAGACGCTCCCCACTATGAACCAAGTATTCGCCATAACGATTTTTGCGTAAGGGATACCCCATCCCCGTCTTGGTTTTGGAGATTTCCGCCCCGTTTCTGCCTCGTTGCTGATCCAGATAATACATGTAACAATGTTGGCAGCCTTCGCTGATCTTGACGCAGCCGTGCCATGGATTCCATATATCGTGCATGAGTTACTCTCCCGTAGCGAGCAGTCGGCTTCATCATAGCGCTTTTTTCCGCTAGGCGCAAGGGAAAAACAGTAGGGAACAAAAACCAGTTCTGGCTCGTTCTATCCAATGGAGCATGAGAATGGAGCACAAGGAGGAACGCCGATGACGATAAAGCATTTGAAAAGGATGTGCGCAGCATTATGCTGCGTATGTGTTTTGCTTCTGACGGGAAGCGCCTTGGGGCAGGGGATAGAGTTAAACGCCGCTATGGGGTATGACGGCGCGATCACTTATCTGCGCAGACTTCCAGTCTTTGTAGAAATCACCAACAATGGGGGCGACACAAGCGGCGTCCTTTGTATCGATGTGGCCCGGAGCAGCGTGGAGTATGACCGCTATTCAACGCCGCTTACGATTGCGGCGGGCTCGACCGTCGCCGTGACGATGCCCGTGCAGCTGAGCATGAAGCAAAGCGCGTATACGGTTAAATGGATGGAAAACGGTCTATCCACAGCGGAGACTGAGATCAAAAAGGGAACGGTTTTCGCCCCTTCTACGATTGTGATCGGCGTTTTGTCGCCGGAGCCGGAGAAGCTGTCCTATTTGAACATCACCCAAGCTGCCGACCCGCTTAAGCGCGGCGAAATTTGGCAGACGGTGGCGCTTGACCAAAAGAGCTTTCCTGCGGCCAAGGCGGACATGGATTTTTTTGATATGCTGGTGGTGGACGGCGTAGATATGGGAAGCCTGAGCACGGACCAGACCGAGGCGCTGGACGGCTGGCTTCGAAACGGCGGCGTGGTGCTGGTAGGGGGAGGCGCGGAGGCGCTTACTTCTTTTCCGTATTTTAGCGCCTATACGGGGATTGCGCCGGGTACGTTGAGCAGCAAGGAAGGCCTGAGCGGCGAGCTGCTGGACTGGTTTGGCTTAAAGGCGGAGCCGTCGGAAGGGACTGCCGCCGTTGTGGAGCTGCGGGGAGCCGCGGGTACAGCCATCGGTGAGGAAACGCTGGTGGATGTGACCAAGGTGGACGGGGGCTATGTACTAACCGCCGGCTTTTCCCTATCGGAAAAGCCGCTGAGTACGTGGATGGGTCGCAACGCGATTTGGCAGCGGGTGATGCTGGGCTATGCGCTGCAACGGTATACCTCCATCGTCAATCAGCGCGTCAACGGAAGCAACGGTAACGATTATGTGGATTATGAAGTGCTGAATCAAATCCCGGTGGCAAATACAGGCGCAATGTCCCTGCCGGTGATTCTACTGGCTGCTTTTGTGCTGCTGGTAGGCTTTGGCAGCTATTGGATATTGAAAAAGCTGGACAAGCGGGAATGGATGTGGGTAACGGTTCCCTCCTTATGCGTGCTTTGCTCTCTGGCTATTTGGGGAGCTAGTATATTGCTGAACCTGCAAAAGCCCATCGCGGTTTCCTATACGATGCTGGAATTGGAGAAGGATGGAAATCGAAACAGCTTTACCGCTGTCGGCGTGGCGCAGGCTGATGCCGGGCGAATGGAGGTAACCCTTCAAGAGGGCAACATCAATACGGATTCGTACAGCAGCTATTACTACGACGGGGGAAACACCCAAGGGGAGCCAAGCCAAACGCTGCGATATGAGTATACGCTGGGCGGTCTCAGCCAAATGACCTTTCAAAAGACGCAGACATGGGAGCAGAACAGCTTTATGGTATCCGACGCCCCCTTGAGGGAGTGCTCGCTCACCGGCTTTGCGGGCTGGGAGAACAACCGGCTGAGCTTTACGGTTACCAACCAAAGCTCGATTCCCTTATCCGACGGCTTGATTATGACGGACTATGGATATGTTTCCGTCCCGGTTCTTTTGCCCGGACAGACCCTGACCGCCGAGATGAGCCCCGATGACGAGCTGATCTTGGACGCCGACAAAATCAAGGACGGGATGCTGCTGAGTGATTCGGAACGCCGAAATTTCGGGTTTTATGATTATCTAAATAGCTACTGGACTTCAACCAAGCAGGCCCAAGGCGAGAGCGACTCGCGGCGGAGCCGTCAAAGCTTGCTGCAAACCTATGGGAACAGCCGCAACTGGTACAGCGGTATTGGGGACCCCTGCTACATCGCCTTTTCGGATGAGCTGGCACAGCTGGAGCTGTTGGTAAACGGGCAGCTCGTCAGCCGCAGCGGACAAATGAACATGGTAAGCCTAAAGCTTTCCATGAACCCTATCGCTAAGGATGGAACGGTTCATTACCTAAGCGGTACGATTCCTGTTTATGCGGCAGAGCTGAACCGACAGGCGGCGCCGGTGGTAGTGGATACCGGCAGCATCGACCGCTATACCTCCTTTCGCTTAATGGAGGAGCCCATTTTCGCCTTTGACTTGAGCGACGTGCCCAAGGATTGGACGCTGGAGCATTTTGATATTTCTCCCCGCAACGCCTATTACGGGTATCAGGTAGAGCTGTACCGCGTGAAGGACGGCGAATGGGTGAATATCAAAACCCATGAGATCGACATGAGTACCAATAAGAGCACGGATCGGATGGCAATCCCGAAGCTTGGCGATTATACGGATCAGAGCGGCTACCTGTTCGCCAGATTTGTGGGAATCAATACCAACGATACCTACGCGGAGATTTCTCAACCTGAGCTGACGATGGACGGGAGGCTGAACTGATGCTGGAAATTTGTGAGCTAACCAAACAATACGGTTCCTTTCTGGCGCTGGATCATCTGTCCCTATCGATCGGGCAGGGAGAGCTTCACGGCTTTGTGGGGCCGAACGGCGCGGGGAAAACCACCACGATGCGCATTTTGGCTACCCTACAGCTGCCTACCTCCGGCTCCGCAACGCTGGAGGGGGTGGAGGTCACGCAGAATCCGAAGGAAATCCGCCGCTTGATGGGGTACATGCCGGATTTCTTCGGGGTATACGATCGCTTGAAGGCGTGGGAGTACCTTGACTTTTATGCCCGCTGCTATGGCTTCGGCTATAAGGAACGGATGCGGATGATTGAAAGCCTGCTGGAATTGGTTCATTTATTCGAAAAGCGGGACAGCTATGTAGATGTGCTTTCCCGGGGAATGAAGCAGCGGCTTTGCCTTGCACGCGCGTTGATTCACGACCCCAAGCTCCTCATTTTGGACGAGCCGGCCTCCGGCATGGACCCTCGCGCTCGCGCTGAAATGAAGGGAATCCTGAAAACCTTGAAGGAGCTTGGCAAAACGGTGTTGATTTCTTCCCATATTCTGCCGGAGCTTTCCGAGCTGTGCGATTCGCTGACCATTATCGATCACGGCAAGCTGGTCTTTTCAGGCACTGTGGAGGCCTTGAGCAGCCACATGTCCGGCGAAGCCCCCGTGACGATTCGCCTAGGTGGGGAAATGAACGAGGAGCTTGAAAAACGGGCGGTTTCCATGCTCAAGCAGTACCCCGGCGTTACCAAGGTGATTCGTGAGGAGGCGGGGTTGTTTCAGACGAGCTTTGACGGAGGGGACGACGCTATGGTGGGGCTATTAAAGGCGGCTGCTCAAGCGCTGCCGGTGGCGGATTTTCACCGTGCGCCCCTGAACCTAGAAAAGGTGTTTATGGAGGTGACCCAGAATGACTAACCCCATTGTAGCCTTTGGCGCAAAGCAGAGGATGCGTTCTGTGCGCACGCCTATTTTACTGACGCTTTATGCGGTTGTGCTGGCAGCGCTGGCTTATTTTACGGTATACGCCCCCTTCATGGGGGATACCATTCGCATTTCCTCCATGCGCTCCAGCGTGAACGGCTATGGCTTTTTGTTGATCGCGCAGTTTGGGCTGCTGGTGCTGGTCGCCCCGGCGATGACGGCGGGCAGCATTTCCGGCGAGAGGGAACGCCAGACGCTGGATTTGCTGCTGGTGACGAACACAGGCTCTACGCGCATTGTCTTTGGCAAGCTATGGGAAAGCTTCGGTTTTCTGGCGCTGCTGATCCTGTGCTCGCTGCCCATGCTATCGTTGGTTTTGCTTACGGGCGGCGCTTCCTTTGTGCAGGTGCTGGTCAGTATTTTATTTCTGATGCTCACGGCGCTGGCAGGCTTAAGCGTCGGGCTATGCTGCTCGGCGTTCATCAAGCGCACCGTAGCCGCTACGGTGACGGCTTATCTGATGATGCTGCTCATCGGCGCTGTGACGCTGATTCCCCTCTGGTATGACGTGCACCGCATCGATATGCTGTATCAAGAGCTGAGCGCTGCCAATCAGGGCATTACACAAATAGACTACCAGTCCATTGCCTTTTCCTTAAACCCGGCGCTGGGATTGTTTTCCCTGCTGAGGGTACAGCTGGGGATGTTTGATTCCGTGCTGTGGAATTTTAGCTATACATTAGCAAATACGGTAAGCTACCTGCCCTTTGAGCGATACCTGACCGTCAATATGATCTTTATGGGCGTAGCCTCGATGGCGCTTTGCGGTGTGGCGGTATTGAAAATGCGCCCCCAAAAGAGGAGCGTGAGAAAATGACAAGGCTGGAACAAGCATTGAAACCAATGAGCAGCCGAATGAAGCTGCAGCGTACGGCGGAATGGGCGGTCATTGGCTTGCTGGTGGGTATGATCGGCGCGCTTCTTATGCGGATTGCATCGTTCCTCTGGCTGTTTCCCAAGGTGTGGCTATGGAGCGCTGTTAGCTTTTGCGGGGTTCCCCTTCTGTGCGCGTTGATTTCTTGGGTATGGCCTATTGCCGTCATCGACGCAGCGCGCAAGGTGGATGCTGCCGGCTTGGAGGCGCGGCTGCAAACGGCGCTGATGCTAAAGGAGAGCAGTACGCCCATGGCGGAGCTGCAACGGCAGGATGCGTTGAAGCATTTGGAAACGGTAAACCCTAAGCAGATTTTTCCTCTCAAGCTTTCCCGTATCCTTCTGCTATCTACGTTGACGTGCATGCTCGCCTATGGCTTGTCTTTCCTGATCCCCAACCCTCAGGAGAGCGTTTTAAGCGCTCGCGCAGCCTTCCAACAGGAAATGACGAAGCAGGCGGAGCTGTTGGACGAGGGCGCTGTGAAACTGGACGCGACGGAGCCGCAAACCCCGGAGCTACGGAAAATTCTAAGCGATTTATCCATGGAGCTGCGCAAGGCGGAGGAGCCGCGCACGGCGCTAAACGCTGTAGACGAAGCGGAGCGGCGAATTGAACGATTGCAAGCCGCTACCCGCGAGGACGCGTTGTCCGCTATGGAGAATAAAGGAATGAGCGACGTTGCAACGGCGCTGGAAAACGGGGACGAGGAAACCGCCAAGCAGCTGTTGTCCCAACAGAATGAGCAAAACGCTGCTAACGCCTTAAACCAAGCGGCTCGGGCGGCGGTTGACGCAGCAGCGGCGCAGTCTCTTACCCAAGCGGCGCAAGCGATGCAAAGCGGGGATTTGACTGCGGCGCTAAATGCATTGCAATCCGCCGCCGCGGGAACCAGCAGCGTTACCCTACAGGCAGCGGCGCTGAACAATATGGTACGCATGGCTGCGGCTGCCGTCGGCTCCAGCCAAATGGCTATGATGACCGGCACAGGTAGTCAGAATGGTCAAGGAGGAGCTGGCAGCTCGGCCATTGCCGCGCTAACGGGAGGGGGCTCCGGCGCGGGAAAGGGGAGCTCTAACAAGGACGGCGGCTATCGGGAAGCTAACGGCCTTAGCGCAACCACCCCAACCCAAGAGGGCAGCCTTACGTTGGAGGACTATGAATCCATTTATGACCCCACCCGTTTAAACCGGGAAGGGGAGAGCGTACAAACCAAAGGAAAGATAGGGGAAGGCGAGATTTCCGAGATCACTGCCGGTGCCGGATTGGGAACCGTGGAGGAGAGCGTGCCTTATCGTCAGGTGATCACCGAATATGAAGAAACGGCGGTAACGGCTGCACAGAATGCCGATCTACCCCTATACGCCCAGAAATGGGTGCAGGACTATTTTAGCGCGTTGAGCGAGTGAGGAGGAATCGCGTATGATACCCGAAGAACAGATAGAGAGCTTTAAGGAACAGATCAATCGAATCCGGGCTGAAATCAAAAAGGAAATCATCGGACAGGAGCCGGTGGTGGAGCAGCTGTTAACCGCTATGATCGCCGGAGGAAACGTGCTTTTGGAGGGCGTGCCGGGCTTGGGCAAGACCAGACTGGTGCGCGCCCTTTCCCAATCGCTGGAGCTGCCCTTTAGCAGAATTCAGTTTACGCCCGATTTGATGCCCGCCGATATTACGGGTACGAACATCATTGTGAAAACCGAAAACGGAAACGAGTTCCGCTTCCAGGAGGGGCCTCTTTTTTCCTCTATTGTGTTAGCGGACGAAATTAACCGCGCCACGCCCAAGACCCAAGCCGCGCTTTTGGAGGCGATGCAGGAGCATTCCGTTACCGTGGCAGGGGAAACCCACGCGCTGAACGAGCCGTATTTTGTGCTGGCTACCCAGAACCCCATGGAGCAGGAGGGAACCTATCCGTTGCCGGAGGCCCAGCTAGACCGTTTTATGCTAAAAATCTTGGTTGGCTTCCCCAATATGGAGGAGCTATCGCAAATCGTGGGGCTGACTACGGTTCCCCAAACGGAGCACGCCCAAGCGGCGGCTAACGGTGAAACGCTGCTTCGCCTGCGAGCGGTGGCGCAGGAGGTTCCCATCGCACAGGCTGTGCGGGAGTATGCCTTGCGGCTGGTGCTGTGGACCCACCCGGAGCTGCCGGAAAGCCCTGAAAAAGTACGCTCCGCGCTGCGCTTTGGCGCAAGCCCGCGAGCGGCGCAGGCGTTGATTGCCACCGCACGGGTTCGGGCGCTGATGCAGGGACGCTACAATGTGGCCTTCGAGGATATCGAGGCGCTGGCTCCCGCCTGTTTGCGCCACCGGATTGCCCTGAGCTTTGAGGGCATGGCCATGGGAGAAACAGCCGAGGGAATCATTGCGGAGCTGCTAAAGACTCTGCCCCGTGGGTGACAGCATGCTTAGCGATCAGTTTTTAAGCCGGCTGGACGCGTTGAATCTGCGGATGAAGCAGCCGGCGGGCGGTGGCTCCGGCGGTCTGCGACGTTCCAAAGCGCTGGGCAGCAGCGTGGAGTTTTCCGATTTTCGGGAATACGTCCATGGCGACGATCTGCGGCGGGTGGATTGGAACGCTTATGCTCGCTTCGACCGTTTGTTTTTGAAGCTGTTCATGGAGGAGCAGGAGCAGCGGGTGCATTTGATCGTGGACGACAGCGCTTCCATGGCGGAGCCCACACGTTGGGAATGTGCCAAAAAGCTATTGGAAACAATCAGCTACTTGGCGTTGAGCGGCTCGGATACGGTGACGCTCTACGCCCTGTCCGACAATTCCGAGCGCCATACTCGACCCTTAAGCGGTCGTTTTTCCTACCCGCAGGCGGTGGATTTTTTAGAGGGACTGCACCCGTCAGGGATAACCTCCTTCAACCGTCAATTGCCTTTATTACCCCTGAGCCAAGGGCGGGGCGTAACGGTAGCGGTCAGCGATTTGCTTTTGGAGGACGGATATGATCGTGGGCTACAATCCCTTCTCTATCGCAAGCAGGAAAGCTGCTTGGTGCATTTGTTAAGCCGGGAGGAATGGGAGCCCACGCTGGAAGAGACGACAGAGCTTTGGGACAGCGAAACCGGAGAACGGCTGACGCTGGACGCGAGCTATGAACTGTTGAAGCGCTACCGGGAAAAGGTAACGGGATATGTGAAGGAGGTGGAGAAATTCTGCCTCCGCTATGGCGTTACCCACAGCTTCTTGATACCGCAGGACGATTGCGAGGCCCAGCTGCTGCGGGAGCTGAGCCGAATCGGCCTGATTGGCTGACGATGGAGGGACCGATATGCAATGGCTGAATCCTGCGGGCGCATGGGCGTTTGCGTTTCTTGCGCCTGTGGTGGCGTTGTACTTACTGAGGAAGAGGGCGAAACGGAAGGAGGTACCCAGCCTGTTTTTGTGGCGCTTTGCGCAAAACCAAAGCGAACAAAACCGACCGTTTCAAAAGCTAAAAAGCAAGCTATTGCTATGGCTTCAACTGCTGCTGGTACTTTTGCTGGCTTTTGGCTTGATGCGGCCCGCTTCCGTAGGCGGCAGCCGAGGTGAAACGGCGCTGATTTTTGACCTTTCCGCCAGCATGCAGACGACCCAAGACAATCAAAGCCGTATGGATCAGGCAAAGCTGGCGGCGTATGAAATACTGGACGCTATGGGGGACGAGGACGCTGTGACGGTGATCACGGCGGGCAGCGATTTGGGGCAGCCGGTATCACGCTCCACGGACCATGCCATGGCTCGACGGGTGATCGGCGGGTTGAAAGCAGAAAACGGTACCGCCGATGTGGAAGCAGCGGTAGCGTTGGCGCAGGCTATGGGGCGTGATTTGCCTGCACTTTCCGTGGTGGTGCTGTCGGACAGCTACAAAACCGACTTGAGTACTGTTTCGGTAAAAGCGGGTAGCCAGCCAGCCGATAACCGAGGGATTCTTTCCTTACGGTTGACCCGGCAGGAAACGGGAATGACCCCCTTTGCACCGGTGCAAAATTGGGGGCAGGCGGGCTCAGCCACGCTGGAATGCTATGGGGACGACGTGCTTTGTGATATACGCACCATTCCCCTAGAAAAGGATGGCGTTACCACCGTTCGCTTTGCGTTGCCCTTGGAAACGGAGCAGGCTAAAGTCTGCTTTACGCAGGGCGACAGCTTGACGGCGGACGACGTGCGGTATGCCGCAGCGCCTGTGGAGGACAAGCGACGGGTTCTCTTGGTGACCGAAAGCAATATTTTTTTGGAAAAGGCGTTAGGCTTGCGAAGCGATTTAACCGTCACCAAAGCAAGCCTGGAGGACGCTGAAAACGCAGAAGGCTTCGATCTATATTTATATGACGGGCTGCTGCCGGAGACGCTTCCAGCATCGGGGGCGCTTTTGTGCGTCAACCCGCCTTCTGCGGTGCTGGACGTCGTCCCTCAGGAACAAAAGGAGGGCAGCGGCATTCTTCGGGCGGCTAGCGGAGAGATAGGCGATCAAATCAGCCAGCATCTGCTGCTGTCGGATATTGCACTGCGCGTTTATCATCCGCTGGAAGGCGGAGCCGCTGTGTTGACCGTGGGCGGAGATACAATTATATCCTTCACAAGCGCGGAGGGACGGAGAGCCGCCGTGCTGGGCTTTGATCTGCATGACAGCAATCTTCCCTTGAAGGCTGATTTCCCGGTGCTGATTCAAAACCTTCTCCATGCGCTTTTACCGGAGCAGACCGCTCGCATGACTGGGGAAAGCTGCGGGCAAAGGGTAACGCTGGTTCCCGACGATCGGGCGGTATCTGTAAGCGTGCTCACGCCCAGCGGCCGCACCGTGCTTCCTGAAGGAACTATGCTTTCCGATACCCAAGAAATCGGCCTGTATACCATGGTAGAAACCCGGGCAGACGGTACGGAAGCCCGTTCCTCCTTTGCCCTGCATATTCCTCGGGAGGAAAGCGACACAACGGCGGTTATCGAGAGCGTTGAGGCGCGGACGGGCGAAGGGGCGGAGCGAAGCGTTGGCTATGAATGGGGAACTTGGATTTTGCTGGCGGCTTTATGCGTGCTGCTGCTGGAATGGGAGGTGAGCCGTCGTGGGGCTTGATTTTTCGTATCCGTGGGCGCTGCTGCTAGCGCCAGCAGGGGTTGCGGCGGTTTGGCTGATCGACCGGCGGTATCGTTTATCCGCACCGTCCCTCAAGCGTAAAGCAACCCTATGGGCGCGAACGGCGTTGGTGATCGTTTTGGCGCTGGCGATTGCCGCGCCTTCCTTGCTGACGGCCTCCGGGCAAACCATCCGCTGGATTCTGCTGGACGTATCGGATTCCGCCAAGGCTAGCCAAAAGGAGCGAGAGACAGCCGTTGCGCAGGCCCTGTCTACGCTGCCGATGGGCGAACAGGTGGGAATGATCACCTTTGGCAATGGAGCCATGGTAGAAAAGACCCCCAGCGCAGAAACCGCCTTTTCTGGCGTTCAAACCGTTGTGAAAGGGGACGCTAGCTCGCTGGACGACGCGCTGCTGCTGGCAAACGCTTTAACGCCAGCCGATGGCGCGGCGGGCATTACGGTTGTCAGCGATGGTAACGTATCGGTTGGACAAGCGGCTGCCGGGATAATGACGGCTCGTGGAATGACGGTGGACAGCCTGACCTATGCTCCCGAAGAAAGCAGCGATGCGCAGATTAGCCAGCTGTTAGCGCCCAGTCAGGTATACGAGGGGCAGAGCGTGACCTTAGAGGCTGTTATCGACGCGAGCGCCGCTATGAGCGGAACGCTGGCGCTGTACCAAAACGGTGTGATGACCGCCAGCCGTGAAATAACGCTGCAAAAGGGAGAAAATCGCTTCGCCTTTCGTGAGACGGCGCAAACCACCGGCGTTGTTACCTATGAAGCCCGATTGCTAGCGCAGGGCGACAGCCAAAGCCGAAACAACAGCGCCGCAGCCTATGTGCGCGTTAGCGGCGCACCCAAGCTGCTATTGGTATCCGACAGTGACAGTGTGAAGTCGCTATACGAGGCGGCAGGAATGATGCCGGAGCTGATCCGTCCGGCAGAGCTGCCTGCTGCTGCGGAGGACTATTTGGCCTACGACGCTGTGATCCTGAACAACGTGGATTTTGACGCGGCGTCCGAGCAGCAGTGGACAGCGCTTGACAGCGCCGTGCGCACGCTGGGCCGTGGACTTTGCGTGCTGGGCGGTGATCAGAGCTATGCGCTGGGCGGCTATCGCGGCACCGTATTGGAAGAGCTACTGCCGGTGCGTATTGACGTAAAGAACAAGCTACAGCTGCCGTCCCTATCGCTGATCATCGCCATCGATAAATCCGGCAGTATGACTACGGGGCAGTATGGCACCGCCCGGATTGAGGTAGCCAAGGAGGCGGCGATCAGCGCCTTGCAGGTGTTGACGGAGCGAGATTTCATCGGCGTGATCGGCTTTGACGAGGCAGCTAAATGGGTAGTTCCCTTTCAGCAGGTGACGGACGCAGCGGCGATAGAGTCCATGATTGGTACGCTGCGAGCGGACGGCGGCACGGCCTTCTATTCCGCATTACAGCAATCCCTGGAGACCCTGCGAACGGCTTCTACAGCCCAAAAGCATGTGATTTTTCTTTCGGATGGGCAGCCCGGAGACAGCGGCTTTGAAGAGCTGGTAGCGGCTATGCGACAGGAGAACATTACGGTAACCACCGTAGCCGTTGGCAGCGACGCGGATCAACGGCTTATGTACCGCTTGTCCTCCATCGGTGGAGGCAGAAGCTATCAGGCGGACGAGTTTTCCAATGTGCCTAAGATTTTTGCAAAGGAAACCATGATGGCGGGAGGCAGCTATGTGCAAAACCGGGTTTTTACCCCGGTGATCACAGAAACCTCTGCGTTGACTGATTTTGCGGGCTTCCCATCCTTGACGGGCTATTTAAGCGCGACGGATAAGGATACAGCCGTGGCGTCCTTGGTCAGCGATACGGAGGACCCGCTGCTGGCTCGTTGGAATGTAGGCGCGGGCAAGGTGATCAGCTGGCTCAGCGACGCGCAGGGCGCGTGGACAGAAAGCTTCCTGCGCTGGGATAACGCAGCCGCTTTCTTTGGCGGCATGGCTGCGGCTGTGATTCCCGGTGCAGATCGGGAAGGGGTGCTGGACGCACGGGTAACCGACGACCAAATGAACATCGTTTACACCACGGAGGATCGTGGCGAGGATGAACTGATCACTGAGGTGACGGTGATTGCGCCGGACGGCAGCGAGCAGACGGTTCCCCTGCACGAGGTGGAGCCGGGCGTGTACGAAGGCGCGGCGCAGGCAGAACAGGAGGGCGCTTATGCTTTTCGTCTGACCCAAGCAAAGGAGAATGAGACGCTGCGCACCCAAGAAAGCGGCGCGGTAAAGAGCTATGCCGGAGAGTACGATCTCCGAGAAAACCATTTCGCCGAGCTGCCCGAATTGGTGACGGCAACCGGCGGCAGAACGCTTCAAACCGGCGATGGCCTTTGGGACAGCCCCATTGAAGCCGTCCGAGCCCGTCAGAGCTTGCGGACGATGCTGTTATGGTGGACGTTATGCCTGCTGCTGCTGGATATTGCGCTTCGGAAGCTGAGCTGGGAGGACAAGCTTTACGCCCTGCTGGGGAAAAGGCAGCCGGAAAAAACGGTCAAGCCCGTTGTAGCAAAGCCAAAGCCTCCTACTAAGGGAGAAAAAGCCAAGGAAAAGCAACGAGCCGCTAACGAAACCGCCAGTGCGCTATTGAATGCGCAAAAGGCACGCCGAGGCGAATAAGAGTTGTAAAGAAACGGTGAACAATGAGGTTTCTCAACGATTTTTGGAAATCTGTCGTTGGAAAACCAACAGGGGCACGGTATAATTCCTCCATCAGCAAAGCGCGGACGGAGGGATGAACATGACCGGGAACGTACTGACCAGAAAGCTGCTAAGAGATATGCATCGCTCCGGGATGCAGTTCGCGGCGCTGATTCTGCTTTGCGTTCTCGGTACTTTTTTGTTCTCCGGCATCGACGGCATATCCCGCATGACGGCTGCAACCAATGAGAAGTATTTTGAAGAAAACAGGTTGGCTGATTTTTGGGTAGCGCTGCCAAGCGTGGATCGACAAGCGTTAGCGGATGTACGCTCCATTCCGGGGGTGGAGGAGGTTTGCGCTCGCTTTTCTTTGGATATGGAAACGGAGCTGCCCGGCGAACCCACGCTGAATGTCACAGCCTACGACGGCGCAATGACGATCAATGCGCCCATCGTTACGCAGGGAGAAGCACTGACAACGCTGGACCGCCGGGGCTGTCTGATGCAGGTCGGCTTTGCCCAAGCCAACCATCTACAGGTTGGCGATGCGGTAACGGTACGGTTGGGGAATGTGAAAACTACCTTAACGGTGCGTGGACTGGTGTACAGCCCTGAATACATAACCGTTACCAACGATTTTGCCGCCAATCCGCTAAAGTACGGCTTTGTGCTGGTGAACGCTTCCGCCTTTCCTCAGCTGCCCTTAAGCCAGATGGTCGTTAAGCTTACGCCGGACGCTGACGGGGAGGCGGTACGCAAGGCGATTGAAGACAAGCAGTCTTTAGCGTTTGTGATGGATCGCAAGGCGCACAGGAGCACTGCCGCCGCTGAGGACAACGTCACCATGTTTCGCTCCCTATCCATCGTATTTCCCATGGCTGCCTTTTTGGTGGCGGCGTTGATCGTTATGACGACCTTGACCCGAATGATCGATAACCAGCGAATGCAAATTGGCACCCTTCGTGCGCTGGGCTTTTCCGACGGCGCTATTCAAAGGCATTACCTATCCTATGCCGTTTTTCCATCGCTCCTAGGCTCGGTGCTTGGCGCGGTGCTGGGACATCTTTCATTGCCAAGGCTGATTTGGGCGCTGCTGATTGGGCAGAGCGAATACCCCTACCGTATTTTACCGCCCATATCGGCGGCAGCGTGGGCCATGGCGGCGGTATCGGTGCTGACGGCCATGCTGATCTGCTTGGCGGCTTACCAAAAAGCGGCTAAGGAAACCGCGGCTGACCTGCTGCGACCGAAGCCGCCCAAGGATGGCAAACGAATTTTGCTGGAGCGGATACCCTCTCTATGGAAAAAGCTTCGCTTTAATTCCAAAATGGTAGTGCGAAACCTAATGCGCTCCAAGAGCCGCACCATGATGTCCTGCATCGGCCTAATGTGCTGCAGCGCGCTATTGACCGCGTCAATCGGCTTGCAGAACTCCGTTCTATCCACCGTGGAGAACCATTATCATGGCACGCTGCGCTATGATATCCGCGTGCGGCTGAATGATCAGGCCGGGAATGGAGACGCATACAAGGCCCGCTTGCAGGCAGAGCGGGTGGAGCCTGTCATGGAGAAGTCGGTGAATCTATCCTTTCTGGGGCGTGGACGCACTTCTCTATTGACCGTATTGGAAGATGATCAGCAGCTGTTCTACTTGGGCCAAAATGAAACCTATGTGCGGCTTTTAGACGGCTCCATTGCTTTGACCGATATTCTAGCCGGCACTTTAAACGCCAAGGTGGGGGACAGCCTTACTTTTTTATTGCCCGGAGATGATCAGCCCTTTTCCTTGCCGGTGGGGAGTATTGTATACAACAATTTTTCGCAGGGCGTTTACATGAACCGCTCCACTTGGGAAGCCTTACGCAAAACGGAATTCATCCCAACGGCGCTTCAAATCAGCGGCCCGTCGGAAACAACCTACGCCTTGCTGAACGCCATGGACGAGGTGGAGCAGATTGATACCATTGAGGCGCAATCGGAGGACGCGCTGATTTCCTTCAACACGGTTTCCTCCGTATTCGGCGTGCTGATGATCTTGGCGCTGGCTATGGCCTTTGTGATCTGCTACAACATGGGCTTAATCAACTTTGCGGAGCGCACAAGGGAATATGCCACATTGAAGGTGCTAGGATATCATCAAAGAGAAATTCGTGGCTTAATCTTGAAGGAAAATGCGTTGATTGCCGTGATTGCCCTCGTGCTGGCTGTAGCGCCGGGGCTGGGATTAACCAGCGTGATTCTACGGGTTTGCGAAACCGACAGCGTGCGCTATGTATGTCAGGTGCCTATAACCACAATCCTTTTAAGCTCGGCAATCACCTTTGGCTTTTCCTTTGTCATTCAACTTTTGCTCATTAAAAAAGTGCGCTCCATCATGATGGTGGAGGCACTGAAATCGGTGGAATAAGGGATTACTCAAAAGCTTTTTGGACGGTTTGCAGCAGCTTACGAATGGGCAAATGCTGGGGGCAGATATCCTCGCACTGTCCGCAATCCACGCAGGCGGAAGGATGGGCCTTATCTGTAGTGGCGCGCTTATATTCGCCCCTATCGCTGCCAAACTGCTTTTGATGGTTATAAGCGTGGAAAAGACCGGGGATACCGATTCCGGCAGGGCAGCCGTCCATGCAGTAGCGGCAGCCGGTGCAGGCAATGTCGCCCTGCTTTTTGAGCACCTCTCGAACCGTGTGAACCGCTTCCGTTTCCTCTTGATTTAGCGGGACGAACTCCTTCATGAAGGACAGGTTATCCTCCATCTGCGCCAGATTGCTCATGCCGGAGAGCACCATGCATACGCCCTCGAAGGAGGCGGCAAAGCGTACCGCATAGCTAGCATGGGTGCCGCCATGGAGTTCGTCCAGAATTTTTGCTCCCGCAGGGGGAAGCTCCGCAAGCCTACCGCCCTTGACCGGCTCCATGATGATGACGGGCTTGCCATGCTTGCGGCATACGTCATAGACCTTTTTACTCTCTACGCCCGGATCATCATAGTCCATATAGTTGAACTGAATCTGTACGACCTCGATCTGGGGCTGGTCGGTCAGTATCATATCCAACGCGTCCGCTTTATCGTGAAAGGAAATGCCCATATGGCGGATTTTTCCCTGCTTCTTGAGCTGGGCTACAATTTCATATGCGCCCTTTTCCACATATTTTTTGTGCAGCTCTCGGTTTTGGGCATGCATTAAGTAGTAATCAAAATAGTCGACGCCTGCTGCCTCCAGCTGCCGATCAAACAGAGGCAGTATGTCCTCGCGTTTTTCAAAATAGTTCGGGGAGAGCTTATCCGTTAGCAAGTAGCTTTCCCGGGGATAGCGCTTTACCAAGCATTCCCGGAGGGCGGGCTCGCTTTTTTCACTGACATAGCCATGGGCGGTATCAAAATAACGGAAGCCCGCCGCCATAAACGCGTCGATCATGCGGCAAAATTCCTGCTGATCGACCTCTTCACCGATCATGGGCAGACGCATACAGCCGAAGCCCAGCTTCTTTTCCTTTTGCAAATCAAACATAGGTGGAACCATCCTTTCGTAATAAGGGATGAAGTAGTGTTCAATAGGATCAGTATAGCATTCCTTTCAGGTTACGGCAAGGGGGGGGAGGACGCAAGGGCGCTAACGCCCCTTGACCCCGTTTTTCTCTTTCCGGAAAGAGAAACAGAAAGCAGCGGCACGCTCGTACAGCCAAAAGCCCAAATTGCCCGTTTTGAAGGAGGCGGGGCGCTATTCGGGAGGCGATGGGAGTTGGGCGGGGACATGGAGGGGCTTCCGCCTCCCACGCGCCCCTTCATCCTCCTTCAAAACGAGCGGGGCTTTTGGCCTCCCTCACTATTGCCGCTGTTGGGGAGCGGCGGGAGGATGGGGGAAGAGCACGGGTTTGGCGGGGGGGGGATGGCAGGGGTGGGTTTGAGGAAGGGGATAGGTTATTCGAGAGGCGATGGGAGGTGGGTGGGGACATGGAAGGGGTTCCGCATCCTATGCGCCCCTTGATTCTCCCTCGCTATCGCCGCTGTTGGGGAGCGGCGGGAGGGTGGGGGAAAAGCGTGGGTTTGGCGGGGAGGGGATGGCAGAGGTTGGGTTTGATAGAATGGGATAGGTTATTCGGGAGGCGATGGAAGTTGGGCGGGGACATGAAGGGGGTTCCGCATCCTATGCGTCCTTGATTCTCCTTCAAAATGAGCGGGGATTTTGGCCTCCCTCGCTATTGCCGCTGTTGGGGAGCGGCGAGAGGGTGGGGGAAAAGCGTGGGTTTGGCGGTGAGGGATGGCATGGGCTGTTTTGATCAATGGACTAAATGACAGCTGCTTTTCCAGTTGGCGAACACCGAACCACGCAAAAGCCCCGCGACCTTCCGTCGCGGGACGATTCCACCCCACCGCCCCTGCCCGCTAAAGCGGGCAGTCCGGGGTCCAGGGGCTCAGCCCCTGGAGTGGCGCATGCCGCTGATGATGGCTCCGGCGATGCCGCCGCCAGCGATGCCCATGGCTACATCGCTTAGGTAGGAGGTGAAGGGAAGCTGCTGACCTGATAGGAGAGCATAGAGGGCTACGCCTAGGAGCATGTAGATAAAGCCGAGTGCGGCCCCTAGGAGCATGCCTTTTTCGCCGCCACGGCCGACGGTGACGAGGGCGCCTACAAAGATGGAGGCAAGCTTGATGAGCTGGTTGATGATGCGGATAACCGTGTCGGAGGGACGTAGCCATTGCATGAGTAAGGCGAAGAGTAGCACGCCTGCCAGTGTGACGCCGATGGCGCTCAGTAGCCCCCGAAGAAGCCTAGACCACGTGGTTTGACGGTGCCGCCCCGCACGGCGGCGCACGGTACGGGCAGCGCCCGGAGTGGAATATGTAGGCATATGGAAAACCTCCCTGCATTCGCTTTTGTACAGCCTATGCGAATGAGGGAGGTGTTTATGCAAGGGGAAATGGATTAGTTGAGCACTTCGCTGTCGTTTTCCACAGCGACTTCTTCCACGTTGCGGATGGCCCAACGGGCAAAGATTAGCTTCACGTTGTCCTTGCCAACGGAGAGCTCAATGGTTTCGTCTTTGATGGAGACGATGGTGCCATAGATGCCGCCGATGGTGCAGATACGGTCGCCTACCTTGAGGGCAGCCAGCATATCCTTAACCTTCTTGTCCTTCTTGCGTTGGGGACGAATAAGAAGGAAATAGAAAACAACAAACATTAAAACCAGCGGGATTAGCATGCCCAGTAGCTCCGTTGTGGTGTTGACGGCGGTAGCGCCGGTTGCGGCGGTAGCGTCAACAGCGCCTGTAGCTGCCTCTGTAAGCCCTAAAAGAGAAGAAAAACTCATCGTCATGGTACCCCTTTCCAAAATCGGTAGGCTAATTATAGCAAATTCGAATCCAAAGTACAAGATGCAGTTGTGAACAGTTCGAAAATAAAGGTTTTGGGGGATTGCTACGAGAATTGTCAAATGTTACGTTTGTGTAAAAACACAAGGCGCTTGGTGGTTTTTCGTGACGGAAAGACTATACATTTCCTACGCATTCATGTACAATAGAAGATGGGAAAGCTGTCATATTTCTTTGCTTTGGATCGGAGGAAATGAATGAAAACCCGTTTGACGAAGAAGAGCTGGATGATCATGATCATCTGCGTCCTGTGTTGCTTGCCAGTCGTGGGAATGGCTGACGGCGCGGGCGCGCTTTCGGAGAGCGAGCTGAATACATGGGTCACGCAGATACTGCGGGAAAGCGCCGAAGAAACGCCGCTAAACGCTCCTGTTGGAGAAGAGGCGTTGACGGAGGACGGATATGCGTTCCTCTATAGCTTTGCCACGCTTTATTACGATAAGCCGGTGCTGGACGAAGCCAGTGTTTTGAAGGCGGTTGTTGTGACGGACGAGGGCTTTCCTACGGTGCGCGGCATACGGCTGGGCGACGACGCCAGCGTGCTAATGGATTGTTATGGTTGGCAGAATTCAATGCTGATCGGCAACGGAGCCTTTGCCGCCCTCTATGAAATGGACCGTCTGCCGGAGGCTGCTTATTGGAGCTGGGCTGGATATGAAAACGAGAAGCTGCTGTCTTTGCAGTGCGCGATTCATGTGCGGCTGGAAAACGACCGCTATACCGATGCGGGGATAAATTACGCCGTGGAGAACGGAAAGATCAGCGCCATACGCGTATATGGGCTAGACGCAACGATCAGCGTAGATGAGGTCAAAAAGAACCTTGTGGCGGTGGAAAGCGTGGCCGCAGCCATCAGCGGTGACGAGCCGGAGAAGGAGATTGCTTCGCAAGGGTATCTGATCCAAAACGACGCGGCGCCCTTTGGAGCAAATGATCTGCTTTTTGGCGGCGTAAACTATCTCAATATGACGGAGCAGACCGCGCAGACGCTTTTTGGAAAAGCGCTGTCGGAGGAAAAGGTACAGGATGATACCGGCGCATGGCTGCTGACCACAAAGCGGGAGGGGTTAAGCCTCAGCTATACCCTGTCTGACGAGTCGGCAGTGCTGGAAACCTTCAGCGTCACCGGCCAGCTGAAGGGCCCCCGAGGCGTTCAAACGGGTATGAAGGCAGACGAGGTGATTCAGTTGTTTCGCACCGACGGCACCGGCGCGGTGGCGGACGGGGTGGGCATACTTTACGGCGACGGAGCCAATGCGCCCACAGGCGTAATGGAATCCGATTCCGATGGTATAACGGCGCTGCGCTACACCGCCATGATACAGACGACAAGCGGTGATAGAATGATCACTTTACACCTTTCCTTTACGTCTGGGCTATTAAACGAATGGATGCTTTATTCTTGGTAAGGACGACCAAGGTTCTTATGAGGGATAGGAGAATCGGGAGGCTTTCGCGTGAAAATCGATCTGACATGCCCTGTGGAATTGTGGCAGTATGCTATGCCCGTTCAGGACGCTTCTGAATGCACCTTTATGATGAATAACCTGTCCAGCAAGGTTGTGGTTTCGCTGCTGGTTACGCTGGCTTGCTATGATAGCGAGAATAAGCTGCTTTTCCGACAGTCGGAGCGCATGCAGGGGCTGCATGCAGGCGTAGGAGAACGGTTCAGCATTATGATTTTGCCCTCTCAATGGAAGGAAGTTGAAAGCCTCGACCTGACCATTGAGAAGGTTTGGTTTGACGACGCTACCATATGGCGGCGGGGAAACGCGCCCTTGACTAGCTATACGCCAAACGCCTTGCCTAATGGACGAGCGCTGGATGAGCTGCGCTTTGTGGCGGGGAAGGACGCGGTGGGTTATCCCGTTAGGCAGGAGCAGGCGTGGGTGTGCGTATGCGGCCGCGCTAACGACTTGGATACCCCGCGTTGCTGCCGCTGCGAACGGAATAGAGACTCGGTTTTTGCCAGCTATAGCCGGGAAAATGTAGCGATGGTTGTGGCGGTGCATGAAAAGAAGCTGGCGGATGTGGCAAGGCAGGCGCGCGAGGAGAATAGCCGTCTTGAGGAAAACCGAATCAATCAAAAGAAGCGCGAGGAGAAAAGGAAAAAGAAAATCCTTCGTTTTAGTTGCGCGGGAGTCGCTCTAGCCGCGTCATGCGCTGCCTTTGTCCTTTGGGGAATTCCGGCGCTTCGTTATCGCGCGGCGCAGGGATTGTTTGAGAAAGGACAGTACGCGGAAGCCCAGGCGGCTTTCGCACAAATGGGCGATTATCGGGATGCGGCTGCATTGCAAAGCGAATGTGATTATCAACAAGCCCTTGCTGATTTACAGGCAGGGGACGAGGAAAGCCTGTTAAAGGCGCAAGCTGCCTTCACGGCGCTGGGAGCGTATGGAGATAGCGCCGAGCAGCGGAATAAGGCCACCTATCAGCTGGGACAGGCGTACCTGGCGCAGAAGCAGTACGACAAAGCCATGGATACGTTCCAAAGCCTTGGAGACTATGAGGATAGCCCTGAAATGTGCAACCGCTGCGTGTACGAGCAGGCGATGGAGCTGATGGAAAACGGTAACCAAAGCGTAGCGCTGGCGCTGTTTATCGGTATCCCTCAATACTCGGACGCAATGGAAAAGACGCAGGCCTGCTATTATCAGCTGGCGCAGCAGCAGGTGGAAGCGGAAAACGACGAGGAAGCAGCCAGGTTATTTTTGCTGGCAGGTTCCTACGAGGACGCAGCCGAGCTGCATGACGCGGCGATTTATCGAATGGCAGAGAAAGCCTTGACGGCTGGAGAGCAGAAAAAGGCGGGCGAGCTTTTCCTGAGCGTATCCGCATATCAGGACGCATTAGCAAAAGGGCATGACTGCCTGTACCAATATGCCCGCGAACGTCAAACGGCGGGCGAGTACGAAGAAGCTGCCGCTGTATATGAGCAGATATCCGGATATCTGGACAGCGAGGGACAGGCTAGGGTCTGCCGTTATCAGCAAGCGTCCGCGCTGATTGATAGCGGAGATTATGCGGCTGCCGCACCGCTATTGGAGCTGGCAGATGGCTATGACAATGCGGATAAGCTTTTGCAAGTAAGCCAGTATCATCTGGCGCAGGCAGCTATGGCTACCGAGGATTACGAGACGGCTGAGCCGTTGTATGAAAAGCTGGGCGATTATGAGGACAGCGTGAAACAGCTTCGGATTGCGCGCTACGCCTTAGCGGAAACCGCAATGGCGCAGGCGCGGTACAGCGATGCGCTGACCCGTTACGAGGCGTTAAAAACCTATCGAGACAGCGCGGACAAGCTGCAGGTCTGCCGTTATGAGGTGGCTAAAGAAGCCTTTGGCGTTGGCGACTACGCAGGGGCGATCCAGCAGTTTGCAACGCTGAACGGCTATCAGGATAGTGAAGAATGGCTGGATAAAGCCTATGTGGAGCTGGCGGCTGGCTATGAAAAGGCTGGAGACGTTGAAAGCGCCATTACGTTACTTTCCGATGTGCAGGGTCGGCAACAGGCTTATGAAGCTTTGACGGCTTTCTTGTTAGCCGAGGGGGCTAAGCTGGAGGAAACGAAGGATTATGAAGGCGCTGCGCAATTCTATCTGCGCCTAAAGGGCGTGGAAGAAGCCCAAACTCGCTATTCCGCCTGTCAGTATCAATTGGCGAAGGCATTGAAGGACAAGGGCGAGACGAGGTTGGCGGGAGATGCGTTCGAGCGATTGGGCGATTTCGAGGACGCATCCGAGCAGGCGCGACTTTGCTATGAGGAGCTGTATGGCGCTCAGGCCGCCGCGGCGAGGACTGCTATGGAAACGAAGGATTACCGCAGCGTTATCGCCGCTCTTCAGGAGCTAAGTACCGTCAATCTACCAAACGGGTATACGGATTTGCCGAACATGTATCTGGAAGCCTGCTATTTCTACGCAGAACAGCTGTACGATGGCGGCGAGCCTTATCGGGCGCTGCCCTTTTATGAGGCGGCGGCAGGATACGGCGACGCAGCCAGCCGCATGAACCGCCGGGTCTACCTGATTCTAGGAGAGTGGAAATCCAGCGGTGGAACAACGGCGATTTTCCGCCCTGACGGCATTTGCGAGCTGGGTGGAGAAGAGCTGTATTTCCGGCTGAGTAATTTCACCCTTTACACCGGCGCTAGTCCGGAGGAAATGACGCTAACCCACCGCATCAGCAATCTGACCAAGAATGGTCTCAGCCTTCGAGATTTGAGAACTGGGCGGGAGGCGGACTATAAGTTTGAGCGCATCGCCGAGACGGAGAAGCAGCCAATGGATTTAAGCCAGGATACGGCGCTTGCGGAAAACACTGCGGAGCCTTTGGTGACGGCGTCCCCCGTGCTAGAGATTGTCGCACCCGAGCCGACAGCCGTTGCGACAGCAACCGAGCCGGAAGGAACGACTCAGCCCGTTTCTCCGGAGGAGTTCCAGGTGACGGAGTAGCAAGATGATGAACCGAGTCTCTCCCCCTCAAAAGTTGGAAATCGGCGTTCTCTACGGCTTCCGCGCGATCATGGTATTGATGGTTGCCAACTTTCATTTTTGGCAGCAAAGCTGGCTGAGCCAAGGCTTTCGGATTTTCGGGCAGTATGTGGATTTCGACTATATCACACGCTCTGGGTATGTTTTTGTGGATGGACTGATTCTATTAAGCGGATTTCTGCTTTTTTTGCCTCATGCCCAGTCCATGATGGAGAGAACGGCTGCACCGAACGCCAAACGGTTTTACTTTAATCGGCTGGTACGCATTTTACCCTCTTATGCAGCTGGGTTACTGATTGTGCTGTTCTGCTTTGCCTTGCCCCAAGGCAGCTATCAGAATGAATCGGCGCTGGCGCTGGATGTAATCACTCACCTAACGCTGACCTTTCCTTTTTTTCAGCAGACCTATCTGTTTACCCCCTTGAATGGCGTGCTATGGACGGTAGCCATTGAGATGCAGCTGTACTTGATTTTTCCGCTGCTGGCGAAGGCAGCGCGGAAGAAACCGGCGCTCACCCTTTCCCTGATGGCAGTCGCGGGATGGCTGTATCGTTTGATCATTGGCTATAAGGTTTCCTCCACAGCGATGTTTATTAACCAAATGCCCGCTTTTTTGGATGTGTACGCGCTGGGAATGGCGGGAGCCATGGGCTATTTATGGCTGAAGCGCTGGATGGGGGAACGTACCGAAGGGCAACGCGCGCTGCTTCAAGGGGCGGCGGTAGTCGTTTTAGCGTTTTGCATCTGGATGGTGCTGGAGCTGCTTCGCGTCCAATCCAAAGCTGGCGTACAGAGCGTGGAAGCGCTTCGCCTGTCCCAGATGAAAATACGGTTACCCTTGTGCTTGGCTTTCATGGGGTGTATGCTGTCGGCGGCTACGCTGCCAAGAGCTTTGGGGTGGTTGTTCAGTAATCGTTTGATGCGCTTTCTGTCCACGATCTCCTTTAACTTCTACATTTGGCATCAGGTTTTGGCGGTGCAGTACGCTCGGTATTGGTTCCCCAGCACACTCCATACCGAGCAGGGACTTCAATGGGCGTTTACAGCGTTATGCTATTGCAGCTCCATTGTGGTCGCGTCTATTTTCACCTATGGGCTGGAGCAGCCTGTGAGCAAGTGGTTTCATCAATTAAGTTTACATAGAGAGGAAGCATAATCATGAAGGATCCTAGACTGGCGACGCTTAGTAAGCAGCTGATACGGTATTCCTGCCAATTGCAAAAGGGGGAAAGGGTGCTGATAGAAGCCTTTGGCGTTGACACGGAGCTGGTGACAGCTCTTGTACGCGAGGCCTACGCAGTTGGGGCGAAGCCGACGGTAATGCTCCATGACCGCGCCATTGATCGGGCGCTGATGATGGGCGCAACGGCGGAGCAGTGGGATGAGGAAGCTGCGCTGGATGCTGCAAAAATGGAGCAGATGAACGCCTATATCGGCGTTCGCGGCGGTGTAAACAGCTATGAAACCGCCGACGTGCCTCAGGAGCAGCAGACTTTATACATGCACCATTACAGCAAAAAGGTGCATGGGCAAATTCGAGTGCCGCGCACCCGCTGGGTTGTGCTGCGCTATCCCACCCCGGCAATGGCACAGCTGGCTGAGACCAGCACGGAAGCCTTTGAGGATTACTATTTTGACGTGTGCAATTTGGACTATCGCAAGATGAGCAAGGCGATGGATCCATTGGTCAAACGGATGGAAAGCACAGATCGGGTGCGCATCGTCGGCAAGGGCACTGATTTAAGTTTTTCCATCAAGGGCATACCCGCCATTAAATGTGACGGGCATATGAACATTCCCGACGGGGAGGTGTATACCGCGCCGATTCGCGACAGCGTAAACGGCGTGATTCAATACAATACGCCCAGTCTGTATCAGGGTAATATTTTTAATGATATCCGCCTGACCTTTCAGAACGGCAAAATTGTGGAAGCGGTCAGCAGCGATACGGCGCGGTGCAACCAGATTTTCGATACCGACGAGGGCGCGCGGTATGTGGGAGAATTTGCCATCGGCGTTAATCCCTATGTAACCAAGCCGATGAAGGACACGCTTTTTGATGAGAAGATCGCCGGAAGCTTCCATTTTACGCCGGGACAGTGCTATGACGAATGCCCCAACGGGAATAAGAGCGCGATTCACTGGGATTTGGTCTGTATCCAAACCCCGGAGTATGGCGGCGGCGAGATGTACTTCGATGGCGAGCTGGTGCGCAAGGACGGCTTGTTCGTAGTCGAGGATTTGCTGGGACTGAATCCCGATAATTTAAAATAGGGATAACAAAGAGACGGCGCTGATATTTCAGCGCCGTCTCAGATTGTCGAAAAACTCCTTAAGGGGGTGTCGGGGGAGCCCGAAGGCTACCCTGACTGCATTCGTATCGCCCGGCTTTGCCGGGCGGGCGGGTAGTTTGCGGCTCTGCCGCAAACAGTACCCGTAACTGGCGAAAAAGCGCGTAGCGCTTTTTTGACACGCTGACGGCGCTGATATTTCAGCGCCGTCTCTTTGTTGAAGCGGGTTATGCATCCGCCTTCTTGAGGATCTCCATGAATTCTTCGCCGGTGATGGTTTCTTTTTGCAGTAGGTATTCGGCAAGCTGGTCCATGACCGATCGATTGCTTTGCAGAATCTCCAACGCCTTCTCGTGTGCGTTGTGGATGATGCTCTGCACCTCGTTATCAACCTGAGCGGCCATATCCTGACTGCATACCAGCGAGGTATCCGCACTGAGGTAGGGATTGTTCACGGTTTCCAGAGCAACCATCCCGAATTTATCGCTCATGCCATACCGGGTGATCATGGCGCGGGCGGCAGAGGTTGCCTTCTCAATATCGTTGGATGCGCCGGAGGTAATGGAGTTAAAAACCACTTCCTCTGCACAGCGTCCCCCGGTGAGGGTAGTGATCTGGTTGAGGATATCCTCCTTGCTCATGAGTACCCGTTCGTCCTCCTCAATCTGCATGGTATACCCAAGCGCGCCGGAGGTGCGGGGGATGATGGTGATCTTATGCACGGGGGCGGAATCCTTCAACCGCGCAGCCACGAGGGCATGACCGATTTCGTGATAAGCGATGATCTTCTTTTCCTTTTCGTTGATCATAGCACCCTTTCGCTGGTAACCGGCAATAACGACCTCCACGCTTTCTTCCAGATCCTGCTGGCTGACTTTATCGCGCCCCTGACGCACCGCGCGAAGAGCGGCTTCGTTGATGATATTGGCTAACTCCGCTCCGCTGGCGCCGCTGGTAGCCCGACCGATGGTGCCAAAGTCAATGTTGGGCTCCATCTTTACATCCTTAGCATGAACCTCAAGGATTGCCACGCGGCCTTGTAGATCGGGCAGCTCAACGGGAATGCGGCGATCAAAGCGACCGGGGCGAAGCAATGCTTTATCCAAGCTGTCGGGGCGGTTGGTTGCCGCCAGTATGACAACGCCCTTTGTGCCGTCGAAGCCGTCCATTTCAGCAAGAAGCTGATTTAAGGTCTGCTCGCGTTCATCATTGCCGCCCATGCCGTTGCCGCTGTCCCGCTTTTTACCAATGGTGTCAATTTCATCGATGAAAACGATACAGGGGGCTTTTTCCGCGGCTTGCTTGAACAGGTCCCGAACCTTAGCCGCGCCCATGCCCACGAACATTTCCACAAATTCGCTGCCGGAGATCGAAAAGAAGGGAACCTTGGCTTCACCGGCAACCGCCTTAGCCAGCAAGGTTTTACCTGTGCCCGGAGGGCCTACCAGCAAAGCGCCCTTGGGTAAGGAAGCGCCGATTTCCTTGTATTTTTCGGGATGGTGCAGGAAATCCACAATCTCGCGCAGGGCTTCCTTGGCCTCGTCCTGTCCGGCTACATCGGCAAAGCTTTTACCAGTTTGGCTTTCTACATAGATTTTTGCGTTGGACTTTCCAAAGGACATAGCGTTGCCGCCCATCCGTTTGGTAAGCATGCGGCTCATCAATTGACCGATGAGAACAAAGAACGCAATGGGAACGACCCATGTCATCAGAAAGTTCATCAACGGTGAATTCTGGGTGGGGATAACCGCTGAAAACTCCGCTCCGCTTTCCTGCAAACGGTTGACCAGTTGATCGTCCTGTACACGGCCGGTTTTATAATATACGAAGCTATTTTCCTTTTCACCTGCGGTGGTGAAAATAATTACGTCGTCCTCTAACGCAACCTGCTTGACCTGCTTATCCCCAACCATGGTGAGAAATTTATCATAGCTGACCTCGGTTACCTGCGGCGAAAGCAACGCGGGAAAAACCAAGGCGTTCAGCAGCAGCAAAATGACCATGGCGATCATATAATAGAAGATGACTGGTTTTCTCGGTGTTTTTTCCTGCTTCATTCAAAGCGCCTCCTTGTCTTTGGGATAGCATTTGTGCTCTATCGCAAGGAAATACATTCTTGCTATGACAAGGAAATCCTCCATAGAAAGCGTGTATTTCATAGAAAATTCACAGCTTTCCATGGAGGACTACGGATAATTACGCTTTCTTTTCCATTTCGACGACGATTTCATCATCCGGCACGCTGTGGGCAACCAGACCCGGTTTGCTCACCGTTTTTCCACCCGGCATAACGAGGTTTAGTAGAATACCGGCGATGATGCCAAGACCAATGCCGCTGAAGCTAAAATCGGGCCCGCCAATAACGGCTCCGCCCATGGCCAGCACCAGCATGACGGCTGCGATGCAAAGGTTGCGATTCTTCGTGAAGTCAACGTGATTTTCTACCAGCGTGCGCAGACCAACGGAGGCGATCATGCCGTAGAGAACGATGCACGCGCCGCCCAGTACGCAGTTGGGAACGGTTTCCACAATGCCGATTGCCTTGCCAAGGAAGGAAAGAAGAATGGCGATGACTGCGGCGATACGCAGCGTCATAGGGTTATAATTGCCGGTTGCTGCGAGCACGGCGGTATTTTCGGAATAGGTGGTGTTGGCTGGGCCGCCCAGAAATCCGGCTGCCATGGTTGCCAGACCGTCGCCCAGCATGGTGCGGTGAAGGCCGGGATCCTTCACAAAGTCGCGGCCTACTACGGCACCATTGGCATATACGTCGCCTACATGCTCCACCATGGTTACAATAGCGATGGGAGCGATGATGGCAATGGCGTGCAGTATTTGAGAGCCGCGAGCGGCGAAGTCAAAGGTGGGGAAGGTAACCTTGGGCAGCTCGATCCAAGCGTGTTGCTGTAAGGAGCTCAGGTTCATCAGCCCCTGCGGCGCGACGCCGGTCAGGGTTACGATCAGGCTTAGCATGTAGCCTGTGAACAGAGCGATAACGATGGAGGCCATTTTGAACATGCCCTTGCCATAGCTGGAAAGGAAGACGGCGGTTAAGCAGGTGATCAGCGCTAGGGCCCAGCTCCAGTAATAGCCGGGAGTATAAAGAGCGAAGCCGTTATTGTTTTGGATATTATTGATTGCAGCCGAGGCTAGATTAAGACCGATGATGGCGATCCCCACGCCCCGTACCACAGGAGGGAAGAGCTTGTCGATGAATTTAACGCCGCAAAGCTTAATAAAGAAGGCGATAATCAGGTACAGAAAGCCGGCTGCGAGAATGCCCCACATGGCAACCTGAATCTGCTCGGTTTGGGTTGCGCCAAAGGCGTTCGCCTCGCCGGTAGAGCTGATGACCGCGCACAGCGCAGTGATGAAAGCAAAGGAGGAGCCAAGAAAGACGGGATTCTTTCCCCCGGTGCAAAGGTGAAAGATCAGCGTTCCCAAGCCGGCGGCTAGCAATGCTACGCCTACGTCTAAGCCGGTAAGGAGGGGAACTAGAATGGTGGCGCAGCTCATGGCAAACGCATGCTGGAAGCCCAATGCCAAAGCTTTTCCAATCTTTACCTTCGGATAGGTCTTTGCACCCGGAAACAGGAGGTCGTTGATCTTTTGAAAACCGTTCATTCTGCGTGCTCCTTATTCTGTTGTGTTATCATAAAATCGCGCGTTGCGGATCGTGTGCGCGCAACCCTATGCCCATTGACCGATTGTACAGTAGAGACGAAAGATTGTCAACAAATTTACGAAAACGTTCGGAAATTTGTGGAGCGGGCGCTTTTGACAGCGCCGCAGGGCTACTTGACACGCAAAGGCTTTTGCAATAGAATGTACGGGGAAGGTCTATCGTTTCCAAACCTTGGAATGAACCGGGCGCAGGTTGGTTACAATACATACGACCTGTGTCTGTACCAATAGCGGCTGTCGGCATGCCGAAGGGAGGAAGGGCGACTGGCTCGCCCGATCATACATGACGAAACGCAAGGTACTGTTTTTATGCATCTTACTGATGGCGTTGCTGCTGTGCTCCGGCGCATTGGCAGCGTCCGAGCCCGTTGTTGGGTCTATCGAGCTGTCGCCAGCCTTTTTGGCAGGCCCGGGCACGGTAAATGTAACCATTGTTGTGTCTAATGCAACCAACGAGGACTTTAAGGATCCCGTGATCCTGTATAATCCTGCCGCCCAGGTCGTAGCCGACTTTGGCGATAATGGGCAAGCGATGCTCAAGGCGGGAGAATCGCTTACATGGACAGGCTCCTATGAGGTAAACCAACGCACGCTTGACAACGGCTATGTAATGTTTTACTTAAAATATACCAATTACAGCGAAAGCGGAAAGGCCCTTGAGCAGAGCCTTTCTCTTCGCGCGACGATTACCAAGCAGACAGCCGAAGCCGCCTTGTCAGTGGAACGCACCATCTCTCCCGGCGTAGCGCAGGAGGGGCAGGAAATCAAGGTGGTATACCACATTACGAATGCGGGTACCGTAGCGCTGACGAATATTAAAATTTCCGAGAACAAAGATATCTATGATAAAACCCAGACAATTCCCGAGCTGGATGCGGGCTTAACCGCCGATGTGACTTACCCCGTAACGATGGGCAAGAAAAATCTAACCAGCGGCGCGACCATTACCTATACCACCAACGAGGGCGAAGAAAAAAAATATGTGGTAGAGGATCAAACCATTACATACGGTACCTCCGATCTGGAAGCGAAGCTGACCTCCAGCTCGAAGGGTGTAGTAAAGGACAGCGTCTTTACATTAACGCTAAAATTAAAAAATGCCGGTAGTGTAGATTATAGCGATATCCGTGTTTCTGACCCGATTTTGGGCGAGGTTTTCTCCAACCAAAAGCTGGAAGCCGGTAAATCGCTGACATTGGAAAAGGAAGTTACCCTAACGGCGACTACCACATATCAGTTTTCCATTACCTCCATTGACTCCACCGGCACGGAAACGGTGACGGGAACCGATGCGGTAACCGTTACGGCAGTGAACGCCGAGGATGCGCTCAATTTGTCCTTGGTGGCTTCTGCGGATCAGTACGAAGCCTATGGAGATCCTGCCAAGGTGCGCTTTAGCGTAACCATTACCAACGACAGCAATGTGGAGGCTGCCAAGGTGGTTTTGCTCCACGGTGATGTGGAGCTGCAAACCTTTGATGCAATCGGCGCGGGACAAAGCCGCGTCGTAACGCGCGATACAGCGCTTAGCAACTCGGGAAAATATCAGTTTACGGTTACGGCGCAGGATCCGTTGGAAAACGATATGACCTTTAAAAGCAACGAGCTTCAAATTGCCATATACGCGCCTACTCCGGTGCCTACAACCCCTACCCCTGCGCCCAATCCTACGCCGGAGCCTACTTTTAACCCTGCGACGGTCATTCCGATTCGGGATGAGAGCATTGGCACGGTTCCCAAAGCGGTACAAGGGGTGTTGCTGCCATTATTGATCATCGCTGGCGTTTTATTGGTGGGTACGTGCGTGCTCTTGATTGTTGCAACCCAACGCCGCCACAGCCAAAAGAAAGCGTCGGAGGCTGCTTATGATCATCTGGAACGGGCCAAGCGTCGCGATTATGTAACCCCTGCCCAGGAGGAAGAGCCGGAGACAAAAACGGAGGAAGATACGTCAGAGAGGGAGTCGGAAAATGATAAGCTCATGGCGAACCGCCGTATCATTGGGGACGACCAAAATGATGACTGGGAATTGCCCCATGTGAAATATGCCAGAGACGCGGCACAGACAGACGCAGCAGAAAAGGGCGGCGGCCTATCCATGGGAGAGGGCCTTTACGACGAAGAAATGACCAGCGATTTTAGCGGCTTTGCTTTGTCTCATGATGATCCTGAACAGCAGGACGACGTGCTATATGAGCAGCCTTATGAAAGCGCAGAAATGGACGGCTATACGGAGGACCTAGCCGACAGCGACAGCACCGGGGAAACCACGCAGATGGAAAACGAAGAGAGATACGAGAATCCCGATGCTCCGTCGTATACGCTGCATAATTACGATGATGTTGGCTATGATCCCGATCAGTATGACGATCCCGCCTACCAGCAGGAGCAAACTGAGTACGATCAACCCTATACCGAGGGCTATGACCAGCAGTATGCGGGTGAGTATGACCAGCAAAATGCACAGGAAGCCAACCAGCCGTATGCCGATGGCGAAGAGCAGACCGAGGAAGGCGACGATGGAGCAGCCGGCTCGCCTAGAAGACGCTCCCGGCAAAAGCGTAGCTGAACATAACCTATGAATAAGGATCGTTTTTCTTCTGAAAGGGATAGTAGGGTGATCCCAGAGAGGAAAAGCGATCCTTTTTGTTTGGCTTGAAATTTTTTCAAATTACGAGTATAATGGCGTTGCGAAAGGGTGATTATTCTCATGTTTATGGGCTTCCCCGAGGAAACGATCCGCTTCTTTCTTGACATCCGTTTTCACAACGAAACATCTTTTTTTAAAGCGCATGAGGATGAATTCCGCGAAAATGTAAAGGCGCCCTTTTTTGAGTTCATCGAAGAATTGGGGCCGACCATGCTGACCATTGCCCCTGATTTTGACGTGCGGCCCGGTAAGTGCCTGTCCAGACTGCACCGTGATACTCGTTTTTCTAAGGATAAATCCCCCTATAGAGATCATTTGTGGCTTACCTTCCATCGCTCGGGTGAAGCGAAGGATACGTCGGTGATGTACTGGTTTGAGCTGGGGTCGGAATGGGTGGAATGGGGCCTTGGCTTTTGGGGGCAGAATCGCCCGGCCATGGACGCATTGCGTAGGCGAATGATTGGAAAGCCTCAAGAAGTGATGAAGGCATTACGTCAAGCCAAGGTACCGGATCAGGATTTGCTCCTGCTGGGCGACCGCTATCAGAGGATGAAGCCCCCGGACGGCTTACCCGCAAAGCTTGCGATGCTTTATCCTGCAAAGGATTTTTATGTAAAACGGGTGAATGTTCCCTTCGCCGTTTGTTACCAGCGAGAACTGCTGGAAATGGTGAAGCAGGATTATGTTAGACTGAAACCGCTGTACGTGTTGCTTCGCTCCGTAGCGGACGAAGGCATGGCGCAGTTGGATCCATAAAAGGAGGAAACGGCAATGGATTATCAGAAGCTAAAAAGCGGGTCGGATGTTCGGGGTGTAGCTGTTGGGCCGGATGCGGTGTTAACCGAAGATACCGCTAAAACGTTAGGGATGGCATTTGTTCGCTTTCTCACCAAAAAGCTTGGAAAGCCTGCCCATGAGATCACTGTAGCCTTGGGCAGGGACAGCAGAGTTTCCGGCCCCGCCTTATTAAAGGCCACGGCAGAAGGAATCGCCGCTTCCGGCGCAACGGCTGTGGATTATGGCATGTGCACAACCCCGGCGATGTATATGGCTATTTTGACAGAAGGCTTTGCACCGGACGCATCGATCATGATCACAGCCAGCCATCATCCGTGGCATCTAAACGGACTGAAGTTTTTTTCCACTGAGGGTGGGCTGGGTTTTCATGAGCTGGATGAAGTGTTGGAGCTGGCACAGCACATGGAAAAGCCTGAGGCTGCTATGGGCGAGATTATGCAACAGCCTTTTTTGCCTACCTATCAGAAGCATTTACAGCACATCATCCTTTCCGGTATACAGCCGGAGGTGCAGAAGCCTTTGCTAGGGCTGCACGTGGTTGTTGACGCTGGAAACGGCGCGGGCGGCTTCTATGCTTCCATGCTGGAGGAGCTGGGCGCGTGGGTAGAGGGCAGCCAATTTTTGGAACCGGACGGAACCTTCCCCAATCATATTCCTAACCCGGAAAATAAAGAGGCGATGGCTTCCGTCTCGGCGGCGGTGCTTAAGGTAGGAGCGGATCTAGGCGTTATTTTCGACGCTGACTGCGACCGCGCGGCTATTGTGGATCAAACGGGTAAAGAAATCAATCGCAACCGTCTGATTGCCATGATCAGCGCTATTTTGCTGGATGAAATGCCGGGCGCTACCATTGTAACCGACTCTGTGACCTCTGCCGGACTTTCAGATTTTATTAAGGAATGGGGCGGAGAGCACTATCGCTTTAAGCGGGGCTATCGGAATGTGATTGACGAGGCCATCCGCCTAAACGAAGCGGGTGTAAATTGCCCGCTTGCCATAGAGACAAGCGGGCATGCAGCCTTGCGCAGCAATCATTTTTTAGACGACGGCATGTATTTGGTAACGGTACTGTTGGTAAAGGCGATGCAGATGAAGCAACAGGGCGAGACCTTGAGCAAGCTGCTGGAAGGCTTGCGAGAGCCTGTTGAGAGCAAGGAGATCCGTCTGCCCGTGCTAGCGACTGATTTCTCGGCGGCGGCGCGTCAGGTCATTGAACGGCTGATGGAGTATGCTACCGAGCATGAGGAATGGCATATCGCTCCCGATAACCGAGAGGGTGTGCGCATTTCCTTTGATATTGGCGCAGAATGGAATGCAGCGTGGTTTCTGCTGCGGTTAAGCGTCCATGACCCGGTGATGCCGCTGAATGCGGAGAGCGATGTGGATGGCGGCCTGCGCTATGTGCTTGGAAAGCTGTATGAAGCCATGTTTGAGATGCCTGAGGCCCGGGAGATCGATTTGGAACCGCTGAAACAGACGCTTTAATTTTGGAGGCTTTCGCGCATGGCGCTTAGTAGCTCCCCATCGTGATCGCCGCCATATTCCCAGCACATCAGGCCCATAAGGCTGTTTTCGATGGCGTAGGCTCCTTTATAGGAGATGGAAAGCGGGTTGTCATAGGTGGCAAAACGCTTTCCACTCACGCTGTAAGCCGCTTTCGCTTGCTCGTCAAAGTAATGACGCCAGCTGTCGTCTGTGACTAACGCGCGGTATTGAACGGACTTGGAGCCGTTATCGCTGGCGGTTGCAAAAACGGGCGTGTCGGTAGCGGAAGCCAGCGTATAGATGCGAGCATAAAACGCTGCGCCCAGCATGATTTTGCTCTTGGGGATTCCTGCCGCAGCGAATGCCTGCACTGCGCGGTCGGCAGATAGCGGGTAGCTTTCGCTGGCGCTGTACAAAGGCGTGTGGTGGCTGGCTGTTTTGCGGCTATGCAGATCATAGGTCATTAAGTTAATCTGATCTACAATACTGCCGACGGCAGAACAATCGATGTTGGAGATGAGCGATGGATCCGCGCCTAGGGCAATGGCTAACAGACGCGGCTTGCCGTCCTGAGCGGTGAGGGCGTTTAAGCCTTGGCGAAGCGCCTTAAGAAGCAGCGTATAGTGCTCGCGGTCGTTGGGATTGGTTGCGATGCCGGCTGCTGACGAGCCCGGATACTCCCAATCGATATCCAGCCCTAAAAAGCCATGCTCCTCCATGAGCGCAAGGGCGCTTTCCACAAAGCGAGCGCGGCCCGCCTCTGTGGCGGCTGCTTGAGAAAAGCCATCCGCGCCCCAACCGCCGACGGAAAGCACCGGCAAAATATGGGGATGCTTCTCAATATAGCTGCGGAACGTGGCGATGGATAGCCAATGATCCCCATTGACCGCTCCGTTTCGAATGAGCGCGAAGGAAAAATTGAGTTGGTCTATATTGGCCGCGTCATCATCCCGGAGGATCAATCCGGCACGGTCAAAGACATAGGCGGCGGTGCGTTTGTGCTGACGTTCCTCTGCAGCGGCTGGCTCCGGGGCGCTCACAGGGGTATCCCCTAGCGTTAATCCCAGCCACATGGCAGTAGCCATGGTAAGGCTTCGCAGGAAAAAACGTTTCCTGCTGCTGAGCTTGATTGGTTTCATTAGACAAAAAACTCCTTTCCTGATGAATGGTGAAAGTATAACATGTTACTGTCAGGTAAGGCAATGTTACATCTTGTCATGGTTTTGATGGAAAAACAAGGAAATACAAAGGAGGGACGGCAGATGGGCGAATACATCATGGACATGCGCAAGCGGGTGGGGCATATCCCCTTGATGCAATGCGGCGCTTCTGTTATTGTTGAAAACGAGAAGGGTGAAATTCTGCTACAAAAGCGCTCGGACAACGATACTTGGGCTTATGCCGGAGGCTCGGTAGAGCTTTTTGAGCGTGTAGAGGACGCGGCTGCCCGCGAGCTGCTGGAGGAAACGGGGCTGATAGCGGACGAGTTGACGCTGCTAGGCATTTTTTCCGGCGAAAGGATGAGATACACTTATCCCAACGGCGATGAGGTCAGTAATGTGGATATAGTATTCGTTTGCAAAAAATATCACGGTACGTTAAAATGCGAGAGAGGAGAGGTGGAGGAGCTGGGATTTTTCTCGTTGGACCAGCTGCCTCAGCCGCTCTTTGAGGTGAATCGCCCCGCGCTGGAACAATATATGAAACTGCGCGGGATGGAGGGTCAATGGCAAATGATTTGACGACCGGGAAGCCGGACCGCGTTCTTTGGCGCTATTGCTTACCGCTTTTTGGCAGCATTGTTTTTCAGCAGCTTTACAATATCGCCGACAGCGTGGTGGCGGGAAAGTTCATCGGCGCGCAGGCTTTGGCGGCGGTGGGCAACAGCTATGAAGTAACGCTGATTTATTTAGCCTTTGCCTTTGGGCTGAACGTGGGTACGTCGGTGGTGACGGCGCGCTATTTTGGCGCAAAGCAAATAACCGAGCTGAAAACGGCGGTTTATACGTCGTTTTTGTTCAGTACAGCGGTATGCGTCGTGCTGCAGGGAGCGGGCTTTTTGTTTTCACCGATGCTGCTTCGGCTGATACAAACCCCGGAGGAAATCATGGGGGATAGCCTGTTGTATTTGAACATCTATACGGCGGGACTGCTGTTCCTGTTCCTCTACAATATTGCTACCGGGGTATTTGCTTCTTTCGGAGATTCAAAAACGCCCTTTCTCTTCCTTGCGGTTTCCTCGGCGTCGAATATCCTTCTGGACATTCTTTTTGTGGCAGGATTTCAGATGGGCGTGGCAGGCGTTGCGTGGGCTACCTTCCTATGCCAAAGCTTATCCAGCGTGGCGGCGATCATCGTGCTTTTTAGACATTTGAACGCCATGAAGTCGCCGGCAAAGCCAACTGCTTTTTCATGGCATATCCTTGGAAACATTGTCAAGATTGCGCTTCCCAGCACCTTGCAGCAAAGCTTTGTATCCGTTGGCAACATTGCTATTCAAAGCATTATCAACGGCTTTGGTACCTCGGCGATCGCCGGATATTCCGCTGCGATTAAGTTTAATAATTTTGCCATCACCAGCTTTTCCACGCTAGGGAATGGAATGAGCAATTTTACGGCGCAGAATCTGGGCGCTGGTAGCCCGGAACGCGTGCGGCTGGGCTTCCACGCCTGCTGTAAAATGATGGCGGTTATCATGGGTACCTTTATTGCCGTTTATTTGCTGCTTGGCTCGGAAATATTACAGCTGTTTTTGGACGAGAATAGCATGGAAGCCTGCAAAATCGGCGTGAGTTTGCTGACCATCATAGCGCCCTTCTATGTGACCGTTGCCGCGAAGCTGGCGGCGGACGGCGTGCTTCGTGGCTCCGGCTTGATGGGGGAGTTTATGGTTGGAACCTTTGCTGACCTATTTTTGCGAGTGGGGTTTGCATTCCTGCTGTCCCGCCCCTTGGGGATTACCGGAGTGTGGTGGAGCTGGCCCATCGGCTGGGTTGTGGGCGCAGCCCTAAGCCTATTCTTTTACCGAAAAGGGAAATGGTCAAGGATGCTATCCAATTAGAAATAGGTATGGATGTACAGCGGCTTGCGATAGAATACGCGAGCCGCTTTTTCTATGTCGCACTGAAGGGTTACGTCCGGCAGCCCCGGCGCGGCGTCCAAATCGCAGCGGCCTAAAAGCATGCGGGAGAAAGCCTGAATACTCATGAGAATATCGGGCGTATCGTTTGTTTTTGAAACCTGATTTTCAGCGCCCGGCTTGAAGGACACTGTAAAGCAGCCGTTATTTTGGGAGATTTGGGAATCGGTGAGGGCGATGGATAGCTTTCCTTCGCCGCGCATCGCAGCCATTTTCAAGGCGGCTTCCACGTTGATCACGCGCACCATCCCGAAGAATTCTAGACCCCGTTCAACAGCGCCAAAGCTCCATTCGGGATAGAAGGCGGATAAATCCATGTCGGTGGGCAGGAAGAAGGAGGCGCGGGCATGATCGGCCTGCAGGGATGCGAGCAGATTCATTAGGCCCATAAAGCCCTCGGCACAGGTAAACACGAAGCGACTGCATTGCAGGTCACGCTCGGCGCTACCCGGCTTCATGCCAAAGCTTACGTAGCCCATGGGCGTACCGTCCGGGCTATGATACAGATAGCTGTACTCCTTGTCCTTGAAGGGATCCGCTTGGGTAGCCCAGCGGCACTCGAAGGCTTCGGGCTGAACCGCCATATTATAACGCTTTGCCCAAGCCTGATCGACCGCCGTGACGGCGACGGTGAAATCGCAGCCTTTTTCCAATAAGCTGCATTGACCGGGCGCGTCAAAACGGGGAAGCGCGTTTAACGTAACCGTCCATTTGACCCGGTCGCAGCCCAGCTCATAGCCGAATTTTCGATAATAGAGGGTAGAAAAGGGATATAAATAGGAAAAGACAGCGCCGTCCCGGTACATTTGTGGGAGCGCTTTTTCAAAGCAAGCGCGGATTCCGCCATGCTTGCGGTATTGGGGCAGAGTGGAAACGCCGCCGATTCCCATCATAGGCGCGAAGCCATGATCGAAGCGAACGGTATAAGGAATGACGGTAAAGGTGCTCATCATGGTTTGATCGTCGTCCTGAAAGGCGGCCCATTGGGACTGCCAGTGCGCGGCTTGACGGCTTGAGGGCTCCTTGGTTTCGCTTTCCCAGAATTCTATGGGGGACTTATCGGTGTGAAAGCTGTATTCGAAGGCCAAGGCACAGAATTCTTGAACGCGTTTATATTCCTCGGGGCGAATTTGTCGTACGATCATCGGGTTCACTCCTATTCATTGTATGAAAGCCTTCCGATTGAATAATTGAATTGTATCATTGAAAACGGGCGGATACAAGGCTTTTCCGCGATTAGGACGACTTTAGCGCCAAGTGAACAACTGAATACAAAAAACGGCAATTGCAAACGATGCAATATTCCCTTGAATTTTATACAATACAAACATCAAGGGGACAACAAATGCCGGGAGGGAAAAAGATGCTGAAGAGCTCCGTATCCAATGGAAAGGCCATGCACGCGTCCATCGGCGGTTCCAACCGAAAAAAGACGCTGCTTCTATGCAGTATGGTTGCGCCCGGCGCACTGTGGCTACTGCTGATTCGATATTTGCCTATGTTCGGGATCGTGATCGCGTTTAAGAACTATCGAGCCTACAAACCTAATACCTTTTGGAATAATATCGTGCAAAGCAAGTGGGTTGGGCTGGATAATTTTGCATTTCTGAAATCCCCTGAAACCGGGGTGATGATTCGTAATACGCTGGGATACAACATTTTGTGGATTGCGCTGGGATTGGTCATCGCCGTTGCCTTCGCCATCATGATGAGCGAGCTGAAAAACCGCTTTGCCGCCAAGACCTACCAAACCTTGATGTTCTTCCCCTATTTCCTAAGCTGGGTGGTAGCAAGCTACTTTGTACTGGCATTCCTAGACCCGACCAGCGGAATGATTCCTACCATGCAGAAGAATATAGGCGTGACGCCTACAAACTTCTACCACGATACCACCTATTGGCCAATCATCCTAACGCTGTGTAATCTGTGGAAAAACATTGGTTACTCGGCAGTGCTGTACTTGGCTGCAATTACGGGTATTGATACGACGCAGTACGAGGCGGCAGCCGTGGACGGCGCAACCAAATGGCAGCAGATTTGGAACGTGACGCTGCCGAACATTCGCACCATGATTATCATCCTGCTGATTATGAATGTAGGCAGAATCTTCAACTCGGACTTTGGTCTGTTCTACAACGTGCCCCAGAACTCCGGCTCGTTATACCCGGTGACGCAGGTCATCGACACTTATGTATACCGCGCTTACGCCAATACCCACAACATGGGCATGAGCTCGGCGGCAGGACTGCTGCAAAACGTTGTTGGTTTCATTTGCATTATTGGCACCAACGCGATTGTACGCAGAGTGGATTCGGACAGCGCATTATTCTAAGAAGGGAGGCGGCCCAATGATTGCGCAACAGATCAAGCAAAAGGATCATCGACTGAACAGCTTTAGCGCACCGATAGAAGGACTATTCCACATTTTGCTGGGAGTATTCGCCTTGGTGTGTATCATTCCCTTCCTTTTTGTGGTGATTATCTCCTTCTCCACGGAGGAAAGCATTCGCCAGATCGGCTATTCCTTTGCCCCCTTACAGTGGGGCGTAGAGAGCTACCAGTACGTGTTCAAGCTGGGCGATCAGCTTTGGCGCAGCTACTTTAATAGCTTCTATATCACCATATTGGGTACGCTGCTAAGCGTCACCATGTGCGTATTGTACAGCTATCCGCTGTTTCGTAAGGATTTTAAGCACCGTAATTTCTTCAACTTCTTAAGCTTTTTTACCATGATCTTCGGCGGCGGACTGGTACCCACCTATATCATTTGTAAAAGCGTGTTGGGACTTAGCGATAACTATGCGGCGCTGATTGTTCCCATTCTGTTTAACCCGTTTAACATCATCGTGATGCGCACCTTCTTCCAAACCTCGGTGCCCATGGAACTGATCGAGGCTGCAACCATTGATGGCAGCGGAGAGTATCAGACGCTGATTCGAATTGTGGTTCCCATTGTAAAGCCGGGCATCGCCACCATTTCGCTGTTGAACGCGCTGGCCTTTTGGAACGAGTGGTTCCTAAGCCTATTGTATATCAGCAAAAATAACTCCATCATTCCATTGCAGTACTTGCTGATGAAGATGCAGCGAAACGCTGATTTTCTTGCCAAGAACAGTCACATGCTGGGCGCGGAGGCCCAGAACATCGCCCAAAACCTGCCGTCGCAGACGCTGAAAATGGCGCTGGTGGTATTCATCGTCATCCCGATTGCCTGCGCCTATCCCTTCTTCCAGCGCTATGTGGTGGCTGGGCTCACCATCGGTTCCGTAAAGGGGTAAGAACGGCCATGAGGCACATGACCGCTTACATATAAAAAAGGAGGACTTTCCAATGAAAAAGCTATTGGCTCTGGTTCTGGTATTGACCATGGCGCTCTCAATGGTCAGCTTTGCGGCTGCCGACGAGCTGCCCACCATCACCGTCATGTTCCACGGCAGCAACGTTGCCGACGATAAGGAAGTACTGGAAAAGGTAAACGAGTACATTGCGGACAAGGTTGGCGCAAAGCTGGAGGTTATCTGGGGCACCTGGGGCGACTTCGATGATAAATCCACCAACGCCATCAAGGCTGGCGACTCCGAAGTGGATATGTACTTTACCTGCTCTTGGAGCGCTGACGAGTATAACTCCTACGCTAAGGACGGTTACTGGCTGAAGCTGGACGATCTGATTGCCGAATACGGCGCTGATCTGACCGCCGCCATCCCCGAAGCGCTGATGCAGGCCGCCACCATTGAAGGCGCTGACGGCATGGGCATCTATGCGGTAAACGGCTACAAGGATTTCGCCACCCAGAACTGCTGGGACGTGAACGTCACCTTGCTGGAAGAACTGGGCTATACTTTGGACGATGTGAAAAAGATGGACTTCTATTCCTTTGGCGATCTCTTTGCCAAGGCTAAGGAAGTCAAGGGCGATAGCTTCTATCCCTTCTTGGTGGAGCCCATGGTGCTAGAGCGCATGGTGACGAACGCCATCATCATCCCCGGCGACGCAGGTTCCGTCAACATGCTGAGCTACTACCTTGATCCTACCGACGTAAGCAAGGTAAGCGCGTCCGGCAACACTATCTATAACAAGTTTGCCACCGAGGAATACAAGAAGTTCGTAGAGAAAATGCGCGAATACTATCAGGCTGGTTATGTGAACCCCGGCTGCGCCGTGGCTGAAACCTCCAACGATACCCGCACCAACGCTCAATTGAACGGCGAATACCTCATTGGCACCCAGTCCTATGCGCTGGGCTACGAATACGAAGCCTCTGAGCTGCGCGGCATTCATGTGGAATTCATCCCCTGCACCGAGCCTTATGTGGATACCACCGCTTCTCAAGGCGCTATGATCGCTATTTCCTCCGCCTCTGAGCATCCTGTGGAGAGCTTCAAATTCTTGAACCTGTTGAACAGCGATCCCGCGTTGATGATGCTGCTGAACTATGGCGTAGAGGGCGTGCATTATAACCTGAACGCCGATGGACTGGTCGAATTTACCGATAAGCGCGCCGATTACACTCCTTGGCGCAACGGTATGGGCAATATCACGCTGTTGACCGCTACCGCCGATGAGGGCGCGGGCTTCTGGGATACCTTCAAGGGGTATTATGGCTCCGCTAAGGCGATCCCGATCCTTGGTTATATCTTCAATAACGCAGATGTACAGAATGAAATGTCTGCGCTGGGCAATATTGCCGCTCAGTATGCTTTGGCGCTGGACGCAGGCGCGGTTGACCCCGCTACCGAGCTGCCCGCTTTCCTTAGCGCGTTGGAAGCTGCTGGAATGCAGACCTATGTAGACGCTGCTAATGCTCAGTTGACCGAGTTCTTGGCGAAGTAAGAAGTTAAGCTCAAAACCCACATCATATAAAAGGGGCTGCGGTCTGTTGATCGTAGCCCCTTTTATAGATATGAAGAGTGGGGTACAGGGGTCTCAGACCCCTGTCGGGGTTTGGGGCAGCGCCCCAAAAGCCTAATGGCAAAGCGAATAGACAAAAGCAAACCAGCGAAGCGCTGTTTGCGACGGCAGTCGGTAGTCACTTCTTCTTGGAAGGCTCCTCTGAGTATAAATAGAAAGGGTGGGGTACAGGGGTCTCAGACCCCTGTCGGGGTTTGGGGCAGCGCCCCAAAAGCCTAATGGCAAAGCGAATAGACGAAAGCAAACCAACGAAGCGCTGTTTGCGACAGTGGTCGGTAGCCGACTGCCAGATAAACGCACCAAAAAATTTTCGAAAAATGATTGGGGGAGAAGGAGAATGAAAGAGAAGGTCGAATAAATAGAATTGGGCAAGTTTTTTGAATTTACCTTCCTCTTCCTCTAACAAACAAAAACTGACGCGGTCATCGCGTCAGTTTTTGTTTGTATACAACGAGATAAATAGCGATTTTCGGTGCACTATAAGAAGCTTTCTAACTTTGCGGAGCCTTCCATGGTGATTGCGATCAAAGCTTGTAAGCCGGCGGATAGATATTTGTTTTTGTGGTATATGAGATATAATTGGCGGGAAAGCGGTAAGGTTTGAAGATTGACCCGGTGTAGCTTTCCGGCTTGTAGAGCGTCCATGACTAGCTTTTCGGGAAGAACGGATACGCCGCCCCCTTTTGCTACCGCATGTATGAGAGCTGTGGTGCTGACGCTCTCCCATGCGGGCGTAAAGCAATACCCTAAAACGGTGACAGCGCTTTGGAATAACTCCCGGGTGCCGCTTCCCCGCTCGCGCAGGAAGAGGGGCTGCGCCAGAAAGGCTTCTAGGGTAACGGGCGCGCCGTTGGCAAAGGCATGGTTTTGGCCGCATACGGCGATTAAATGATCTTCCATAAAGGGCTGGGCTACCATGGAGTCATCGTTGACCACACCCTCGACAAAACCGATATCCAGACGACCGCTGCGCACGGCATTGATGATTCGATCTGTGTTGTCCACCGTAACCAACGGTTGCAGATGAGGAAAGCGTTCCTCCAGCTTTTGCACATAGCCGGGTAATAAGCAGGAGCCGATGGTTAGGCTGCCGCCAATTCGGATTTGACCAACTGCGTCGGGATTGCGCATGGCTTGTTCCATTTCGTCAAATAAGGAGACGACATGAATCGCATAGTCCAGCATACGCTTACCGTCCGACGTGATTTGGATACGGCGGGTCAGGCGGTCAAATAGCTTAACGCCATAGTTTTCTTCCAGCTCCTTGATGGCAAGACTGACGGCAGGCTGCGTCATATATAGCTTTTCCGCCGCGCCTGTGATGCTGCCGCAGGAGCAAACCGCAGTGAAGATCTTCAAATGGCGAATGGTCATCGCATACTCCTTTACCATACATATTAATTTCAATATGATTTTCATATAATTATATTATTTTACTTATTTTTTGTCAAGCCGTATACTGCTGAACAAGGAGGGATGAGCTTGCAAGGCAGGAGAAAAGTATACAAAGAACTATTTATGTCAACCTTGAAGCTGAGCGCGTGCACGTTTGGGGGCGGCTTCGTTATTGTTCCCCTAATGCGAAAAAGATTCGTTGACGAGCTGCATTGGATTGATGAGAGGGAGATGCTTGATTTAATCGCCGTGTCCCAATCTTCACCCGGGCCGATTGCCGTTAACGCTTCGTTGATGATCGGCTATCGTATGGGCGGGATTGTGGGGGCGCTTATTACCGCATTGGGTACGGTGCTACCGCCCATGGTGATCATCTCCGTTATCTCCTATTTTTACGCACAGTTTCGCAATAACGCTTATGTGAATGCGGTAATGGGGGGAATGCAGGCAGGGGTGGCGGCTGTCATCTGCAACGTTGTGGTGGACATGGGCAAATCGGTAGGGAAAGGCTTGTTGTCCATTGGATTGATGATCGGCGTATTTATTGCCGTGTATTTCTTCAAGGTGAGCATTCTATGGGTGATTCTACTCTGCGGGCTGATCGGCTATGGGACGGGAAGCATCCAAGAAAAAAACAGAGCCAAACTTGGGAACGGCGGTGAACAGAGATGATCTATTTGGAACTGTTTTGGAGCATGTTTCAAATTGGACTGTTTAGCGTGGGAGGCGGTTATGTTGCGATTCCGTTGATACAACATCAAATCGTCGAACTCCATGGATGGCTGACCGCAACGGAATTTACGGACATTATTACGATTGCGGAGATGACCCCCGGCCCCATTGCCATCAATTCCGCGACCTTTGTGGGCATACGGGTGGGCGGGATGCTGGGCGCGCTGGTATCGACCTTCGCATGCGTGCTGCCCTCCTGCGTGATTGTGGTGCTCCTTGCAAAGCTATACTATCGCTATCGTAATCTCAATGCGATACAGTACGTGCTGGAAGGATTGCGCCCGGCAGTGGTAGCCATGATTGCGTCAGCCGGGCTTGGCATTGTTCTGCTTGCTTTCTTTGAGCAAGGGGTGATCA
>JAQUWD010000063.1 GCA_028693055.1 Eubacteriales bacterium
GGGTTGATTCTATGGGATCATGGCAGCGGAGCCAGCGGCGGCGTTTGCTATGACGAAATGACGGACGACGCGCTGTATATGCCGGAAATCTACAACGGCTTGAAGCAGGGCAGCGCGGGCGAAACGCGTAAGCCGTTTTATTTTATCGGCTTTGACGCATGCCTGATGGCTAGCTATGAGCTATGCAATCACTTGGAAGGCTTTGCGGATTATTTGGTTGCCAGCGAAGAGCTGGAGCCAGGCACCGGCTGGAGCTATGACGGCTGGCTGCCGACGCTTAACAAAAATCCGGGAATTTCCATGGAGGAATTGGGCCCGGTGATCGTGGAGAGCTTCCTTCGCGCCACGCTGCAGGAGGATAGCACGGATTATGCGACGCTTTCTGTGATTGATCTAAACCAGCTGGAGCCGCTGAGAAACGCGGTGGAGGCGATGGGCGCGTCGCTAAAGGGACAGGTGGAGGACGGCGATTTTAATAGCATATCGCGCCTTCGTCAAAATGTGCGTTCCTTTGGTGAAATCTCGGATTCGGCCTCCGATATGGTTGATTTGACTACCTTTGCGGAGGTTTATAGCCGCTATGATGCCGCTAACGCACAGGCGATTAAAAACGCGCTGGCTGATGCGGTTGTGTATTCCAATTACACGAGTAATCTGAGCGGCGTAACCGGACTATCGATATTGGCTCCCTTCTCCACAAGAGAATATGCCGACGAATATATGCCCTATTATGAAGCGTTAGGGCTATCGCCGAATTATACTGAATTTGTAAAAAGCATGCTCAGCGAGTTCGGCAGCGGCTCGACGGGCTTTAGCTTTGGGGCCCTCAACGTGTCGCAGGAAAGTATACAATCTGCGCAAATTGATTGGTTCTCCCAATATGCGCAGGATCAGGATAGCTATCAGGATTGTACGACAAGTCTATGGGATTCATGGTATGGCGATAACGATATGACAGAGGAAAATGTAGACGGGTTTTCCTTGGGCGCTTTTTTAGGCTCGGTATTTGGGGATGAAGGCGGCGTGGCGTTTAACAATGAGTACGACGACAGCCAAAGCTGCCTTTGGGGTGATACGGAGCAGTACAGCGATACCAGCGCATTTATTGATAACGTGCCAAGCGGCGGCTTTTGGGGCAGCGCCACACAGGGAGTAACGCTGGATGCAGGCGGTGAGGAAGTAAGCCTGAGCAATCCCTTTGAGGATACGAGCAGCGAATACGCCTACACCATCGAAATGACGGAAGAGCAGCTAAACAATTTGGCAACCGCAGAAGCAAACCTGATGATGGATGTGAGCGACCCTGATTTTGAATGCTATGTAGAGCTTGGGTACGTGCAGGACGTCATCGTGAACTGGGATCGAGGCAAGATCTACGGCTTGTTTGACGGTACATGGGCTACGCTGGACGGACAAATGGTGTGTATGTATGACCAGATCGTAAACGAACGCTATGTTCGTTCGCTGATACCTATAAAGCTAAACGATAAAGAATGCTATCTTCTGGTTATCTTTGATAACGACAACCCCTATGGATATGTGGCGGGAGCTACGGAGGGGTATACCGAATCGGGCGCGCCGGCTAGGGGAACGATTGCCCTTGAAGAGGGAGATCGGGTGATTCCGATGTATGAGCTGCTGTATTGGGATGAAAATGAGGAGATGCAATCGGAACCCTTCGAGGGAGAAGAAATCATCGTTGGGGAGGATAAGAGCATTCCCTTCGCTTACGCGGAGGTGGAAAGCGACGCCGATTACGTGTACGGCTTCTGCTTGACCGACGTGTACGGAGATTATGAATTTACAGATTTTATCACACTATCGTATTAGACAGCAGGATTGCGAAAGGGGCATGCAGAAATGAGCGAAACCGATCAGAAAACGGAATGGAACGAAACGGATGAACAAGCCCCGTTGAATGCGCCCATGGAGGAGCAGGAGTACGATTTTGGGCAGGCTGAGGAAAAGCTGCTGGCTTTACAGCAAGAAATACGGCAGCAAAAAATTCCCGTGGTCATCGTGCTGGAGGGGTGGTCCGCCGCTGGAAAGGGTACCATGGCGGGAGAGCTGCTGGAAGGGCTTGACGCCCGTGGATATAATGTGTGCGTCAACGAGCATTTTGGCAAAGAGGAAGTCGGCTATCCAGACTTTCACCGCTACTGGACGCGGATGCCGGCTAAGGGAGAAATAACGCTGTTCATTGGAAGCTGGTACGACAAGCTATGCAGCGATCTGGTGAAGGGGAAGGGAAAACGCGAGCTGGAGCGAATCAAGCTGATGGAAAACATGCTTGCCTGCGACGGCGTGGTGATTCTTAAGTTTTTTATTGATATTTCTCAGAAGGAACAGAAGCGCCGCCTAAAGGAAATGGAAGAGAAGAAGCGCACGTGCACGTTGGTGAGCAAGGAGGACTGGCGGCAGAACAAGGAATACGATCAGTGGGAAAAGGTTTATATCCATGCCCGGCAGGAAACAGATGCACCGGGCCGGGAATGGCACCTTTTGCCCGGAAACGATAAGCGCGCCTGTAAGAAAGCACTCTATGAAACCGTAACCGCCGCCTTTGAAGAAGCGCTTGCCAAAAGCAAGGCGGGGGACAGAAGCTGGGATGTGCCGCAGCTTAGCGATCACGAGCCGTTGGAGACGGAACGGATGCAGCATTTGCAAATGTTTGATCCTGCCCAAGCATTGGAGGAGGATTATAAATCCGCTTTGAACGCTGCCCAAAAGCGGCTGAAGAAGCTACAGTATGAGGTGTACCGCGAGGGGATCCCCGTGGTGATCGCCTTTGAAGGCTGGGATGCGGCAGGCAAGGGCGGAGCGATTCGCAGACTGACCAACGCGTTGGATGTACGCGGGTATGAAGTGGAGCCAATCGCGGCGCCTACGGCGGAGGAAAAGGCGCATCATCATTTGTGGCGCTTTTGGACGAAGCTGCCCAAGCAGGGGGAAATCCGCATTTTTGACCGCACATGGTATGGCAGGGTCATGGTGGAACGGATTGAAGGCTTCTGCACAGAACCGCAGTGGCAGCGCGCCTATGAAGAAATGAACCTATTTGAAAAGGAGCTTCATGACGCGGGAACTGTTATTTGTAAATTCTGGTTGCAGATCGACAACGAGGAACAGCTAAGACGGTTTGAAGCGCGGCAGAATACGCCGGATAAGCAGTGGAAGATTACGGATGAGGACTGGCGGAATCGAGAAAAATGGCCCCAGTATGAGGCGGCGGTAGATGAAATGCTGCAAAAGACCCATACCGCCTTTGCGCCATGGACGGTGGTAGAGGCGGACAACAAGCAGTACGCCCGAATCAAGGTGCTTACCACCGTGGCAGACGCTATGGAAAAAGCGCTGGAACACAAGAAAAAATAAGACTTTCATAACAAGCCGCATAAAGAGGAGACACTTGGAGACAAAAGTGAACATCCGTAGACAAATATCTGTGATATGATATATGCTGTCAAGAGAGAGAGACCGGGAAAGCGTAGAAGCTTCCCCGGTTTTTTGATGGACAAACGGAGGGGGAGGGAATGGCAAGGAGAAAGGTGGCGGATGCGTCGGAGGTGTTGGAAGCGCTGACAAGCATTTTACGTAAGGAGGAGGAAGCCAAGCCGGGCGAGGTGTTACGGGCTGCCGAACTGCTGGGCAAACGGTATGGGTTGTTTGGTGAAAAGGAAGGAACGACGCAGGACGCTCCACAGATTTATGTGGATGTGCCAAGAAATGAGAAAAGCAGATGAAGGTGGGAATTAAGGATTTGCTGCCGCCTTCGTTCTACGGTCTGTTTTGGGATTTGTATGAAGAACGGCATGAGGAGTATTGGCTTCTGGGCGGGCGCGGCAGCGGAAAATCCAGCTTTATCAGCGTGGCGCTACTGTGCTTGATGCTGAAAAACCCCAAAGCGAACGTGATGATTTATCGCAAGGTGGCGGACACGCTGCGAGAAAGCGTATACGCACAGATGCGGTGGGCGGCCGAGCAGATGGGAATCGAAAGCTACTTTACATGGCGGCTTTCGCCTATGAGTATGATTTACCGGCCGACCGGTCAGCAGGTGCTTTTTAGGGGAGCGGATGACCCGGAAAAGAGCAAGGGCGTAAAGCTGAGCAGCGGGGCTTTTTCGGCGCTTTGGTTTGAGGAGGCTAGCGCTTTTCGGGGCATGGAGGAAATCCGAACCATACAAGCCAGTATTTTGCGCGGCGGACAGGGGATAACGATTCTCAGTTACAACCCACCCGTCAGCGTGCAGAATTGGGCGAACGAAGAAGCGCTCAAGCCGGTGGAGGGAAGGCTGGTTCATCGGAGCGATTATCGCCAGATGCCAGAAGAATGGCTGGGACAAACCTTTTTGCGACAGGCAAGGCGACTGAAGGAGCAGGACGAGAGAGCCTATCGGCATATGTATTTAGGGGAGGCGGTTGGCAGCGGTGGGCTGGTGCTGCCGAACGTTCGGATGAGGGCGATTGCTCAGGAAGAATGGAGTGAGTATACCTATGCCGGGCTTGATTTTGGATTTGCAAACGATCCGGACGCGCTGGTGCTTTGTGGGTACGACAGGAGAAAACGCATCCTGTATCTTTATAAAGAGCATGTGCGTACAGATCAGAGCCTGAGAGCGTTGGCAGAGGCCTGCGAGAGACTGGCGCCCGGAAAGGTGATCCGTTGCGATAGCGCTTCGCCGCGGGAAATTGCAGAGCTGCGCAGGCTTCGCGTCAACGCAATTTCGGTAAAGAAAGGGGCGGGCAGCGTGGAGCACGGGCTGCGATGGCTTAAGGAACAAAAGGAAATTGTGATTGATCCCAATGACTGCCCGGTGGCTGCTAGAGAATTCTCTACGTATGAATACGCACAGGACAAGACGGGAGCGTTCCTGAACGAATGCCCGGACAAGAACAATCACACCATTGACGCGGTGCGCTACGCCTTGGAGGCGCTGATGACGGAACGGGTGATAAGACTAAAAAAAGGAGGGATCTGCTGATGATTGCGATAGACAGAGAATGGCTGCCCACAGGGGAGCCAAGCCCGGAGCTACTTTGGGAAACCCTTCGGCAGTTTGATAAAATTCGTTTAAAGCTATGCGGCTTGAAGGCGTTTTACGATGGGGAACATGCCGTTCAAGAGCGATGGAGGGCAAAGGGCGCGCCCAACCATCGCCTTTGGCATGACTTGCCGGGATATATTGTGGCGTTGACCAGCGGATATCTGCTGGGGGAGCCGGTGCAATATGCGGCAGAGCAGAAGGAGGAATTAGAGCCACTTCGCGCGGCTCTAAAGAAAAGCGTATCCGCCAATGTAGACAGCGAGCTGGCTGTGGACGCGGCTGTCTATGGCCGTGGGGTGGAGCTGTACTATGCGGACGACCACGCGGCACCAAGATTATGCCAGGCAGATGCGAGAAACGCATTTGTGGTTTATGACAATACCATTGAGCATGAGCCAGTTTACGGCGTGCTGATCACCGATAAGCTGAATGGGCAGTTTCAAAAGATTGGACAGCGCATTTCCGTTATGACCGATGAATGGGTGGTGCTGTATGAACGGGTCGGAGAGGAAATGCCCCATGAAACCAGCAGAGAACGGCATTTTTTTGGACGCGTGCCTATGACGGAATTTTGGAACAACGAGCGGGAGCGAGGCGATTTTGAGGGCGTAATGAACCTGATTGACGCGTATGACGCGTTGCAGAGCAACCGCATTAACGACAAGCAGCAGTTTACCGACGCGCTGATGGTGATCTATGGCGCGACGGTGGAGGAGGACGAGGAGGGGCGCAGCCTACAGCAGCGGCTGAGAGAGACGAAAACGTTAGAAATGCCCGCTTCCGACGCGCGGGTGGAGTACCTGACGAAAACCTTGTCCGAAAGCGATACGGAGGTATTAAAGAACAGCCTAAAGGCAGATATTCACAAGCTTAGCTTTGCGCCGGATTTAACGGACGAAGCCTTTGCGGGCAATGTGAGCGGCGTAGCGATGGAATATAAGCTATTTGGTCTGGAACAGCTGACCCGGGGAAAGGAACGATGGTTTCGGGAGGGGTTGTACAACCGCTTGCGATGCATGCTCCATTTCTTGCAGGTAAGGGGCTACCGTACGCCGGAGGCAGAGGATATCGATATCGTGTTTTCCAGAAGTTTACCCGTAAACAAGCTGGAGGTGGCGCAGACCCTGCGTCAATATGAAGGTATGGTGCCAAAGCGGTTATTGCTGAGCCAAGTGCCTTTTGTGGAGAACGCAGAGACCGCTATGGAGGAAATGATACGGGAAACCAAGGAAAAAACGCCGGGCGCGAAAGCGAACGGTGTTTTTTAATAGAAGAAGCTGCGAACAGGACGGCAAGAACGGCTTGGGCGCGGAAGGGAAGGATTGAATGGAAACAATGGAAACGGTAATGGCTGCATCGGAGGAAAACGGGGAAGCAAACCTGAACGAGCTGCTCATGAGCAACGTGGCGCTGCAAAGTCAATACGACCGGGCCATCAGCAAGGCGCTGAATACAGCGCGGGCAAATTGGGAACGGGAGCAGACCCAGCAGAGCTTGGCCCGTGGGCAACAGACAACGGAGGAGCAGGAACGGGCTTTGAACGAGCGGGAGCAGGCCATCGTTATGCGGGAACGCAAGGCGGGAGCCGTGACGACCCTTGGGCAAAGAGGCTTGCCTGCAGAGCTGGCAGAGTGCCTTGACTATAGGGATGAGGAACGGCTTACGGCGAGCCTGAGCACCATGGAAAACGCTTTTCAAGCGGCTGTAAGCAAAACGGTAAGCGAACGACTCAAGGGCGCGCCGCCAAAGGCCGGAGGCGGCGCTACTTATACGAATCAAATGCGGGCGGCGCTAGGACTGAAATAAAAGAAAGGATGATCAATAATGGCAAATTCGATTACTTTATTTGAGCAGTATGTACCTCTGCTGGACGAGGTGTACAAGGAGGTAAGCAAGACGGCGGTGCTGGATGGCAACCCGGAGCTAATGCGAGCGGGAGCCAATGCCAACGAGCTGATTATTCCCAAGATGTCTATGGACGGCTTGGCAGATTACAGCCGCAACAGCGGTTATGTGGGCGGCGATGTGACGCTGACGAATGAAACGGTAACCTGTAACTTTGACCGAGGCCGCATGTTTACCGTAGACCATATGGACAATATGGAAAGCGCTGGCGTTGCCTTTGGCTTATTGGCAGGGGAGTTCATCCGTACAAAGGTGGCGCCGGAGCTGGACGCTTTCCGCTTTGCTAGCTATGCGGGCGTTACGGGCGTTAGCACCGCCAGCGGCACGCTGGAAACCGGCGCTGCCGTGGTGACGGCTTTGCGCACGGCGACGAATAAAATGGATGAAGAAGAGGTGCCCATGGAGGATCGGGTGCTGTTCATCACGCCTACGTTGCTGGGCACGGTGCAGGATTTGGACACCACCAAGAGCCGGGAGGTTCTCAGCCGGTTCAGCGAGATTGTGACTGTGCCGCAGACCCGCTTCTATACCGCCATTGACCAGAAATCCGGCAAGCTGATTACCACCGGCGAAGGAAGCAGCGCCACCACCACCGACGAAACGGCGGGCGGATATACCAAGGCCAGCGGCGGTAAGGACATCAATTTTATGGTGGTGCATCGCGGCGCGGTTATTCAGTTCCCGAAGCATATCGCGCCTAAGGTAGTAAGCCCGGAGCAAAACCAAGACGCGGATGCGTGGAAGTTCGGCTATCGTCAAGTGGGCGTAACGGATGTGTATGAAAACAAAACGGCCGGTATTTACGTCCATCACAAGGCGTAAGGCATAGCTGAGAAGGGGAAAAGCATGAGCAAGATTATTGGACTGGTGATAGAGGAGCCCATCAAGAAGGGCGGCAGGCGCGCTCCAAAGGCCGAGCCGCCCAAGGAGAAGGAGGCAGCCAGTGACAAACCTGACAACGCTGAAACGAAGGCTGGGGACGGACGATGAAGCCGGGGACGAGCTTTTTGTGGACCTTTTATGCGACGCAGAAAACTACGTGCTGGGCTATACCGGGCGAAGCACGGTGCCTGAACGACTAAACGGCGTTGTGCTGGAGCTGGCCGCTATCGGCTACAATCGCTTGGGCATGCAGGGGGAAAGCGCCCACAGCGAGGGCGGCGTTGCCGTCAGTGCGGACAGCTTACCCGACGCGCTGCGGAAGGTGCTCGACCGATACCGTATCGCAAGGGTGGTGTGAGCATGGCGCTGAGGCGAGTAGGCTCCCAAAGGGTGACGGTGAAAAAGGCAGTTCTCTCCGTAGGGTATGTGGATCAAGTCGGGCCGCTTTTCGAGCAAGAGGGAGAAGGCATACGAGCAACGATACAGCCCATGAACGGAACCGTTGAAGCGACTTGGTACGGAGAGGAAAGCGCCGCTATGCGTTTACTATTGACGACGGGGCGTATTCAGCTGGAAAAGGGCATGGGCGTATGTGTGGAGCGACAGGATGGCAAATGCGATTATGTGATCGCCGCGCCTGTAGCGCGCTGGGGAAGCTATCAGAGAGCCATATTGAAAAGCGTCGAGCTGTAAGGATGGAGCAAGATGAAGTTAGAGAGGCTGGCTGCTGTGCTTGAAGCGGCAGCGGAAGAGACTGTTGCAACAGCCTGCGCCGAAACAAAAGACATGGCGCAGGCGCTATGCCCTGTGAAAACCGGTACGCTGCGAAACAGTATCGCGGTACAGACGGAGGGAAGCAGGGGAACGGTAACCGTGGGAGCGGAGTATGCAAGCGTGGTAGAGCTGGGTACTTTACAGCAAGCGGCGCAGCCGTTCTTGCAGCCCGCCTTTTCTCAAGCGAAGGGGCGAATGATGAGCGAGCTAGCAAGACGGCTGCGAGACGCTTGACGGAGGGAAATGGAAGAATTGAATGAAACAGAACGAGTGACACAGGCGCTGGCTTCCATTCCAAGCATCAAAACAGTAACCCGAGGGTGGCCTAAGCAGGACGCGGCGTTGCCATGTGTGGCTGTGACGTTGGCAGGGGAACGCGGCGCGGAATTCCGAGACGACAGCGAATATCTGACGGAACTCGAATACTATGTGCGCTGCTTTACCAGAACTGCCGGGGAGACGGATGCGGTGGGACGAGAAATACGGGCGTGTATGGAAAGCCTCGGCTATCTGCGTGTTTTTGCTTGGGAAAGCGCGGATGAAAAGGGAATCCTAAGAACAGAACGATATACCATTGTGCTATGAAGGAAAGAGAGGAAAACAAACAGATGAGTCAGAAAAGAGCGGCAACCGGTTTTAAAGGCATGGCGCTTGCGCCGATTACGGAGAACACCCTGACGAGCTACAAGGCCAGCGCGGGAGAGGCGCTGCCCTATGCGGGCAGCATGAGCCGAACCGCCAAGGAGAGCACCACGGATTTGTACTATGACGACGATCTGTACGCTCAAATCAAGGATGTGATGGGCGAGGATGTGGAGATTCGCGTGGCGGAGGTGCCGCTATCCAAAATGGCGGCGCTGGGGCTAGGCACCTACGATGAAGAGACCGAAACGTTAGAGGCGGATTTCAACATCAGCGGCAAGGAGTACGCTCTCCGCTTTGTGGTGGACACCGTCAGCGGACTACCATACTACTTCAACTACCGGGTGTTTGAAATGACGGGAATTAAGTTCGACAATTTCACCACCAAGAAGGACAGCGTGACCGTGTGTGAGGTGATCATCACTGGCGTATTCAAACGGCCCTCCCTGAATGGGGTAGCGCCTTGGGCTGTGATGCAGCTTAAGGAGGACAAGACGAACCAAGCGGCTTGCACTGCGTTTTTAACGGCAGCGGAGACGAAGCCTACGGTTTAAGGAATATTTAAAAAGCAAGGCGGGGCGCGCGGGACAAGGCTGCGCCCCGCTCCTTTTTTTCAAAATGGTACAGAGGATGACCATCAACGAATAAGGAGGCTATTATGAAAAATAGCATCGAGCTTTCCCTGCCCCAAAGCAAAACGGTATGCGGATATGAAATAAAAAAAATGCCCGTCGGGGTATTCCTGAAGGCTGTGCAGGCGCTGAACGATATTCCCATGGAGCTGAGCAAGGCGCTATTCCCCGGCGAGGGAGTGGACGGCATGCTCGCGCAGCTAAAGGGAATCGATAAGAACGGTATGCAGGAGCTACTATTGCGAGCGTTGACTGTGCTGCCGGAGAAGGTGATTGCACTGTTTGCCCAGCTTTCGGGAATTGGCGAAAACGAGCTGCTTGGCGATGCGACGATCGGCCTTGATGGGTTGGCGGAGATGATGCTTTGCTGGGCGGAGGTCAACGGCATCGAAAATTTTATGGCAAGCGCGCGGAAGCTGGCGGACAAGATGCGCGCGCAGACGACGGAGAAAAGTGGCTCCAAAGGCTAATCGCAGGCGGGTTGATGATGGGCATCAGCAAGCGGGAGCTGATGGAGGATTACTATCTGGATGAAATCACCGAGATATTTAGCGAGTGGAATCGATTGCACCGCCCACAGGAGGAAGAGACAACGCAAATGGATGCGCGGGATTTTCTTGGGGATGGCGGAGAATGGATTGATTGATAGGAATGCCGCGCCGTTTTTTTACGGCGCGGCGTTTTGACGATAAGATAGGTAGGTTGCTCAAGAGAGTGCTTATCCCACGATATGCAGAATTAGTTGCTGGAGGGTGGGGCGGGAAGGAAGTCTGTGAGGGGCGGGAAATCGTTGACGTAGGATGGAACCTCCAGAAACGGTCTGCCATCGACAACTAATTCAACCATGCATGTATCTGGATCGACAGCGGGGTCATAGCACAGTGTGAGAATACGGTTATTCCATTGACCCATGACGATTACCTTGCCATAGCGCAGGGAGATGGCCTGTTCAATTTGAGCTTGATCAATTTTGTTATCCTTCCATGGATAGGCATAGTCGCTACGATTGCCGCCTTGATCGTCCCAAGGCGCATCCCAAAGCAAAGTCCATCTTAGCAACGGTTGACCATATTGCTGATAGAGCTGGTCGGCAAGATAGGCATATTGCTGAATACTTTCATCAATTGTGTTTTCGTTATTGAGATTAGAAAAAAGGCTCCAATTTTTGGGTGGAGAAAAGAAAATTCTTAGGCAATTGTAGGCTTTGAGATCAAGGAACCAATCATCAAGTAAAAATTCTCCTTTCCATAGAGCATAAAGGTCTGCACAAGAGAGACCCGCCGTGACGCTTTCGACAGGTTGGTCAAACACAGTGATCTGTTCCGGGTTTTCTAATGTGAATAGATATTCGTCGTCGGTTGGAATAAAGGTAAGGTTGTGCTTTTGATAGACTTCGGAGATAAATTTCTCGGAAGAAATAGACCATGGGATATCCCAAAAGGTGTCTGTGGTTTCATAACGCTCGGCCAAGGCGGAAAGGGGAAGAAAGAGAACGATGCCAAGAAGAGCGGCGATAAGGCGTTTCATAGGGTTTAGCCTCCATTCAAGTAATGGTGGTTATCGCAGATGTGCAGAATTAGTTGCTGGCGGGTGGGGCGGGAAGAAAGTCTGTGAGGGGCGGGAAATCGTTGACGTAGGATGGAACCTCCAGAAACGGTCTGCCATCGACAACTAATTCAACCATGCATGTATCTGGATCGACAGCGGGGTCATAGCACAGCGTGAGAATACGGTTATTCCATTGACCCATGACGATTACCTTACCATAGCGTAAAGCATGAGAGCTAGCGTATGCTGATTGGCGTGAAACGGAGAAAAAGCTAACTCTATTTTTTTTCGGGGCGTGGAATGAAATCGGTATAGTATACACCGTCAAAATAATAGGAAGACCTAGTAAGAAGCCTATTTTGCACGTGTAATCTGATGTTGCAGGTTTCCACACCTTCAAAAGGACAGTAGCTGAGCGTAAGGGTGCGATTGTGAAAAAAGATTTGCATTACAACGAAGTCGTATGGATCACTGATGGCTTTCAGAAAGGTTTCTGGCTGTAAAACGCCGGAAATAACGGGAACAGAGAAGCATCCGACTTGAGATTTTTGAACTTGGTTCAACGGGTCGTAAAGATCGCAATAAGAAACTGACATGAAGGTGTGCTCGGGATCGCCATACTGAGTATAAAGCTCCTTGATTAAACGGGAAAATTGGTCGAGATAATCATCAATGGAGGGATTGATTACTGTGGGAAGAAATTCAATATACAGATCCTTAAACGCATCGCTATCGGATTTTGCAGTGTAAGGATAAATTGGATCGTCTGCTGTTGTATCAAAATAAAGAATACGGTCAAAAAAAACGTCGAAGCGGCGCACGGGTTCGTTCAGAAAGAAAAATTTCTCCGTATTTTGTAGGGTATAGCGCAATACGTCATCTGGAGTCGGTATTGAAACGAAGTCTAGGTTTTTTGCGCGCTTGATGATTGCTAAAAACTCATTATGAGGGATTTCCCACGGGATATCCCAAAAGGTATCTGTATACCAGATTTCTGTATCCGCGCCTTCCGCAATGGAAGAGGTTAGGGGAAGAAGGAGAACGATGCAAAGAAGAGCGGCGATAAGGCGTTTCATAGGGTTTAGCCTCCATTCAAGTAATGGTGGTTATCGCAGATGTGCAGAATTAGTTGCTGGCAGATGGGGCGGGAAGAAAGTCTGTGAGTGGCGGGAAATCCTTCTGTGTAGGCAGGATAAGAGTAAATTCGCTGCCATCGACAACCAATTCAACCATGCATGTATCTGGATCGACAGCGGGGTCATAGCACAGCGTGAGAATGCGGTTATTCCATTGACCCATGACAATTACCTTGCCATAGCGTAAAGCATGAGAGCTAGCGTATGCTGATTGGCGTGAAACGGAGAAAAAGCTAACTCTATTTTTTTTCGGGGCGTGGAATGAAATCGGTATAGTATACACCGTCAAAATAATAGGAAGACCTAGTTACCATCATGTTTTTCACTTGTAATCTGATGTTGCAGGTTTCCACACCTTCAAAAGGACAGTAGCTAAGCGTAAGGGTGCGATTGTGAAAAATGGTTCGCAATACAACGAAGTCGTATGGATCACTGATGGCTTTCAGAAAGGTTTCCGGCTGTAAAACGCCGAAAATGACGGGAACAGAAAAAAGACCGACACGGGATTTCTGAATTTGGTTCAACGGGTCGTTAAGGTCGCAATAAGAAACCGACATGACGGTGTGCTCAGGATCGCCATATTGAGTATAAAGCTCCTTGATTAAGCGGGAAAATTGGTCAAGATAATCATCAATGGAGGGGGTGGTTACTGTGGGAAGAAATTCAATATACAGTTCCTTGAACGCATCGACATTGGATTTTTTATCATAATGAGAAATCGGATCGTCCGCTGTTGTATCAAAATAAAAAACAAGGTCAAAAAAAACGTCAAAGCGGCGCACGGGTTCGTTCAGAAAAAAGAATTTTTCGGGATTTTGCAGGGTATACCGCAAAACATCGTTCGGAGTCGGTATTGAAACGAAGTCCAGGTTTTTTGCGCGCTTGACGATTGCTAAAAACTCATTATGAGGGATTTCCCACGGGATATCCCAGAAGGTATCTGTATACCAGATTTCCGTATCAGCCCCTTCCGCAATGGAAGAGGCGAGGGGGAGCAGAGAAACAAAAGTGGAGAGGCATATGAGAAGAACGAGTAACTTTTTCATGACGAAACCTCCGCTCAAAATGTTGATTACAGTATAACATAAAAAAATGGAAAGACAAGAAAGGGGAGGACATATTTGACAGTTGATGAAATGAGCGTGAAGATCAGCATAGCGGCAGACGGGGCTATTGAGGCCTTAGAGGGATTGAGTCAGCGCATACAGACAGTGACAGAGACCCTTGAAAAAAAGATGGAGGTGAAGGTTGATACCGATAAGGCCCAAAAGAATATGGAATTTCTGGAAAAATCAGCAGAGCATTTAGAAGATGCAATCAAGGATCGAAGCAGCAGCATAGCTAATGATCTTTGCGACGAACTAGGAAAAGCCACAGACCAAGGCGCGGGATTCCTAGATATGCTCCAAGCGATCAAAAAAGGATGGAAATCGATCGCAATGAACGGCATAGTAGAATTGGCTGTGGATGGAATCGGGTGGGTCATTTCGCAGCTGTTTACTGCGCAGGAGCAAGCCGCGTTAGCGGAGAAGGAACGCCAAAGAGCTTTGCAGGAAAGCATTAGGCTCGAAGAGGACAGCCTAGCGCGGCTGAACAGCTTGGAAAAGCGCTACAACGAGCTGGCAACCAAGAGAGTAAGAACGCTGGATGAAAGCACTGAAATGGTCTCCATTCAACGTGAACTGGCAAAAGACTATAGCATTGAGGCGAAGGGTATCTTATCCACAGCGGAAGCACTAGAGGTATATAATCTAAAAATTGCGGAGACACGCCAGCAAGACCTACTGGTTTTGCATACCAAGCAGAACATGGCTACCTTTGAAAGCATAGAAACAATGAACAGCGCTTTTGACACTGCGGTTCAAAAAGCGAAGGATTTTCAAACAGCTTATGAGCTGGCATTCGCTAGCTTTGGAGGGAATGCGGAAGAGGCTCTGGACTTTGTGGATATCGCTGTAAACCGTACCTCTGATTTGTTCCAGAATAAGGATGAATTGGGGAGTAGCGGAAATGAAAAGTCATTGACAGACATGCTGTCAAAACTTTTTGAACAGAACGAAATGAACGGCATACAAAAAAACTACGTTGAATTGATGAAACAGGCGGCAGACGAGGCTATGAGGGAGGTGAGTAATCTAACGCCAGAGCTTTCCGACTGGTTGACGAAGCACTTTAATCAACATTTAACGCAGATGGCAATAGACGGAATTGAAGTGCCACAGGAATTGGCGGCTGGACTATTGAACGCGTTACAGGAGAGCTTCAATCTGTCCCAGTATGAAAGCTTTGACGAGCTGGAAGCAAACGTACGCACAGCTTTGGAGGGCATGCGCTCCGCTTTGGAAAATCCAGAGAATCAGGAAGCCGTAGAAACCCTTAAAGGCTATATGATGGCTGCTAAAAGCGGTATGATGCTGGAGGATGACGATAAGGAAGCTTTTGCCGAGACGTGGAACGATGTATTCGGCGAGGACAGCCAGCTAGTGCAGTCGTTACTGAAAATAAAGGATGTATCGGCAGAAACGGCGCGTGAAACACTAGCGTTTGCTCTTGGATTCGACGGCTTAGCAGAAAATGCGGACAGTGCAAGAGAGACGCTAAATGCCACTGCCGAGACGGTGCAGGATATTGGAGCGAACACGGCGGCGACATACTCAACGGCACGAAGCTATATTGATCAATTTAATGGTTCCATAGACGATATGGCTACGGCGGTTCATCGGCTAAAGTCGCAAACAGAGGCTATTAACACTGTAAAAAAGTTTAACGATACGCTTAAAACGGCCACACCCAACAGCAAAAAGTATACAGAGGCGATCGAACAAATGCCGTCTGCATGCAAAGCGGCTGGTATCGCTTTTGACAAGGCCAGCTACAATGCCGCCAATATGGACAAGAAAATTGAAAGCGCGAAAACTGGCGTCGGCGCATCGGCAGAAGCGATTGTGACACAACTTACAGGCGCGAAGTATTCGTTGGAAAGCATGCGACAGGGAATCATTGATGCAAGCGGAGGAAGCATCAATGTGAATACCGATCCGTTGATTACCGCGATTGACGATGCAATCAATACAGTCAACGGATTGCTGTCCGTTCTTGCCTTGGTCGGCATTGGGCCGGGAGCAATTGATACGCCTAGCGGCGGTCGAGGCGGCGGCGGTGGCGGCGGCAAGAAGGACGACGCGGCCAAGGCTGCCGAGGAAGCCGCCAGAGCCGCCGAGGAGGCACGGAAGGAGGCTATCCAGCGGGACTATGACCAGATTGAGCATAAGCGGCATATGAACGAAATTACGCTGGAGGAAGAGCTAGCGCTAATTGAGAAGATACGCCGCGCCCATCAGCTCAACGCCGAGGAGATCATGGAATGGGAGGAAAAGGTATATGATCTCAAACAGGAGATTCGGGAGCGGGATGCAGAGAGCATCGACACCCTAGCAGACGGTGTGGTTACGGCGCTGGAAAACCGCTACGAGGCCATGCGGGATGCGGAGCTTCAACGGCTGGATTCAAGCCGGGAGGCGTGGGAGCAGTGGCGGGACGATAGCGTTCAGGCCATCGAGGATCAAATTACCGCACTGGAAAAGCTCAGCGATACCGAGGATCGGGAGAAAAAGGACGCGGAGGAGCTGCGCAAGATTGAAAAGCTGCGCCGTGAAATCGAGTATGAGCAGGACGATTACAACCGCATGAAGCTGGAGCAGCAGCTACAAAGCGCCTTAGACAGCCGGGAGGAACGGCTGCGAAAATTGGCGCTTAGCGACCAAAAGGACGCGCTTCGGGAAGAGATCGACCGAATCAACGACAAGGCAGACGAGCAGATTTCCGCGCTGGATAAGGAGCAGGAGGGCATTGAGGCCGCCTACGAGGAACGCTTGAAGCAGGCTGCGCTGAACGCCGAGGCTGAAAAGCTGATTCTCACCCAAAATCAGAATGAGATCATGGACTTGCTGAACGAATATGTGCCGGAATACGACGCGCTGGGCAAGAGCATGGGCGAAAAGCTACTGGAAGGTTTCCAGAGCAAGGTGGGCGGCATCGTCGATTGGTTTGAGAGCTTCAATGCCGGGATTGTACAGATGCAGGAGCAGATGGCGGCAATCTCTAATGCGGCGGCAGACAGCTTCTATCAGGGGGCGGCTGAGAGAGCGAACGGAGGCGGCACAGCCGCTGCCGGGGTGACGGTGAACCAGACGGTGCAATTTTATGAGCCGGTGGAAAGCCCCAGTCAGGTGGCGCGGAGGATGGAGGATGTGAACGACGCGCTGGGGCTGATGCTGGGATAAGGGTGATCGAAAAAGAGAAAGGCTGAAAGCCGACTAGCGCCAGAAATAGCCGAAGGCTATGAAGCGCGTAGCCACGACGCGAAGCGGGGTGGCCGAAAAAGAGGAAGGCAGAAAGCCGACTAGCGCCAGAAATAGCCGAAGGCTATGAAGCGCGTAGCCACGACACCGAAGGTGGGGTGGCCGAAGAAGATTGACGATAAACTTGGAAACATGCTATGATATGTCCGCAGGATAGCGAAAGCTGGAATGCCGCGGCAGAGGGTCACACTGAAACCAATGGTGTATAACCGAAGGAAGGAGGTGGGGCCTGTGCTAATGATGATTTTGTTCATGGTTGGAAGTATTGCGGTTGCGTTCTACGCGGCTTTGATGGTTCTTTTCCTTTGGGCAAATGAAAACGGCCACGATGTAGAAGATCGTGACCGCTAATCAGGACAGAGGTTAACTGTCAACCCTCTGTCGCGTTAAGAATAGCATAATAACATGGGATTGTCAAACGCTCCGAAGCCGCCAAGCAATAGCAGGGCGGCTTTTGCGTGTCAAAACGGAAGGAGGATAATCCTTGCAAAAATTGATCTACCAAAACATACGCGGCCAGCAGGCCGTGTTTTTTCATGAGCCGTACATTCTGTGCAAGGTGCGGGGCGTGGGCATGAGCGATGTGGACGTGACGGCGGTATCGGGGGCATATCAGCAGGGGGAAAGCGTGACGGCTCTTAGGCGGGAGGGGCGAAAGGTGAAGCTGACGCTGCACGTAATGGCTTCCTCGCGAAAAGAAATGTATCGGCTAAGGAGGGAGCTGCTAGGCATTCTCAGCCCAAGCCTTGCCTTTGACGGGGTGAACCGAGCCAAGCTGATCTATGAAAACGACTACGGGCGGCGCTGGACCTGGGCCGTGCCGGAAAGCGGGCTGGACTGGGGCGACCGCAAGAGAGATGTGCAGCCGTCGGTGACGCTGAGCTTCCGCTGCGAATGCCCCTATTGGTTTGGGATTCGAAAGAACGAAATCGATTTTAGAGCTAGAGCCCCTGGGTTTAAAACGCCAATGAAGCTGCCATTGAAACTGGGCAGTAAGGTTTTTGGAATAACAGCTCGCAACGACGGGCAAGCAGACGCGCCGGTGCTAGTAACCATCGAGGGAAAAGGGGAGCAGCCGGAGCTTCGAAACGAATCCACCGGGGAAAGCGTGAAGCTTATCTCGCCATTGCCGGATGGGGATACGCTGGTGCTTAACACCGACCCATCAGCATTGAGCGTATTGGTGCGACACGCTAACGGCAGCGAGGAAAACGGCTTTGGGCTGCTGGACGCGGGCAGCTCCATAGCGGCGTTTGGGCTAAGGCCGGGGGATAACGAGCTTCGTTATGTGCCGGACGGCGAGAGCGCCGGCAGCGTTATCCGCGTGAGCTGGTACGATCTGTATGAGGGCGTGTAGGCAATTGCCGTCCTTGAGAAGGAAGGGAGGAAATGAAAACGACTCGTTCCTTAATGATGATGAATTTTGACTTTGAGCTGGTATGCGAGCTCCCTCAATATGTGGGGCTGACGGTAACGCGCTCCTTTTGGGAGATAGGCAGCTTTAAGCTGACAATGAAGCGGGGCATGCCGGGCTGGGGAGAGGTGCAGCGAGAGCGATTGCTCTACTTCTCCGACCGGCCTGACCTGATGCTGCTAATCGAAAAGGTAACGGTGACGGAGCAACAGGTGGTGGCGGACGGTCTGCCGCTTAAGGGGCTTTGTAAGCGCAGAATTTGCGTGCCGCCCAGCGTGACGGCACAGAGCGACGAGTATTTGGCCTTTGGCTGGGACCGCTTCACCGGAGACGCTGAAAGCGCTTATCTGCATTATGCAGCGAACAACCTAACGGCGCCTGAGGAAAACAAACGAAAGCTGCCGAGAATGACGCTTGCCTCAAACAGCCATCGTGGGGAAAGCCTGCCGTGGCAGGCGCGGTTTGACAAGCTCCATGAGCTGTTTGCGGACATCGGAGAAGCCACGGGGCTGGGATGGGACGTGCGCCCGGATTTTGAAAATAAACAGTATGTTTTCGGTGCTTGGGCGGGGGTAGACCGAACCGGCGACACGGTGATGAGCGGTGAAATTCCCAGACGCGCGGTATTGAGCCGGAAGCTGGGAAACGTAGATGGAACCACGCTAACGGACGACGGGAATACGGCGGTAACCACCGTATATGCGGGGGGCAGCGGTGAGGATGAAAATCGGCTGATTCTAAACGTTGGCGGCGACGCAGTGGGAGCGGAACGCCGAGAGGGATGGACAGACATAAGCGGCGCCGAGGATGCGGATATGCTCCGAGAGGGGGCGAGGCGCAAGCTGGTGGAACGCAAGCTGACGTTAGGGGTAGAGGTGAGAGAAAGCGGATTATGCCGGTATCTTCGAGACTACGACGTTGGAGACATTGTGACGGTGCAAGCGGACGAATGGCAAATGAATGCCAGGCTGATCGCCATGGAGGAAACCCATGAAGGGGGGAAAGTCAAATTAAAGGCAACCTTCGGGGATGCGCCCGTGACGCTGACCCGGATGCTGCGAGGAAGCCCGAGGACGGCGGCTACGAACGGCGGTTATCGCGCCGCTACGGCTGCCGCGCCCGGATTGATGAGCGCGGCGGATAAGGTCGCGCTTGACGGCATGACCACCGGCAAGCTGACCCCCACATATAACAGCGCGGAATGGGCAGCGGAGACCACCGCGCAGCGGGCGGCGCTGTATGAGGCGGGGGCGCGGCTGGCGGTGGTGACGGACGGGTCTGGCGGCGGGACGCTGCTGACGCTGGGCGCAAACGGGGATACCACAAGGCTACAGGGACAGCCGCGCAACCTGCTGGATAACAGCGACTTTAGACAGCCAGTCAATCAGCGTGGATGGGTAAGTGGAACGGCGGTAGCAGATAGCAGCTACTTCTTAGATCGATGGAAATACTATACCGGAAACACCACCACAGCGCCAACGCTCGGTACGTCCGGGCTGACAGTGCCAGAAAGTATTGAACAGCTTTTGGTAGGATTAGAATACCTAATAGGGAAGCCGGTTACGGTCGCGTGCAAATTTTCCGATGGAGAAGTATTGGTGGCGAGTGGAAACTTGTTGGCCTCAGAGACGTGGACGCCTTTTGCCGTCAAAGCCGGAACAGCGGGTAAAAACCTATATATGGCTTGTGTTGGGAATACCGATCTACCCAAAAAGTGGCAAATCATTGTAATGGGAGCCGGGGGTACGCTGGCTTGGGTGGCGCTTTATGAGGGCGAGTATACCGCCGACACTTTGCCGGAGTATGTACCGAAGGGGTACGGAGCGGAGCTTTTGGAATGTCAGAGATATTTCTTTGGGCTTTATGTCGATGTGTATCGCTGGGCAAACCATTTGAGCGCCGCTGAAAACGCGTATGAAGTTGTGCCGCCGCTCTTTTTTCCGTGCCGGATGCGGGCAACGCCTACCGTCACTATGAAATACGACGTATCGGACGGCGCGCCTAACACTGGCAGCCCGTTAATTGTATCGCCCATATGCTGCGGCGCACCGAATCTACTCTTGTCGCCCGGAGATGTATTTGACGTTGACGCTGTGACAGCGTCGGCTGATCTATAAGGAGGAGCATTATGCAAAGCATAGTACAAGAGCCGTACAAGGTATTTGTGAAAGTGGATTCGGGAAATC